>NZ_LZJC01000042.1 GCF_001666755.1 Mycobacterium sp. E1214
GTCGAACTCGTCCAACAGGTGCAGCCGCTGCCGCGCACGTCCCTACCTCCCTGAAGGCAACCCGGCGCCGCAAAGCCACTTCCAAACAGCACTACCGAAAAACCAGCCTTCAACGCCGCTCGAGCACATACGGCTTTGTGGTGTCGGTTAGCCGTTGGGGCACAACGCACAACGTCGACAGCCGGCACGGCATCAGGAGCGCCTCCCGGGCCAGCGGAGATTCGCCGCACAGCGCCTTGATTCACGCGCCCATGATACCGACGCCTCGGGAACGTCGGTCATGATCCTGCGCCAACGTCTGGTTGATCGCTAAGCGCCGTTGCCGACACGCCGGATGCGGCCATGCGCACCGCCGCAAACACCGGGGCGCCGCGCGAAACAGATTCGGGATAAATCACCGCCCCGCCTGGACTCGTTAGTCATTGAGTCGATCACTGTGGTTGCGATCGCGTTGTGGCTGGCTCGATAAAACGTCGGTTAATGTGTCCCGCCCGGGTTAGCAATGCACCCCCAAAGGCCTCCCACAGCCTGCAACGCCGCAGCGTCGTGTTTGGGGTCGTGGGTGGCGCTGGGCGTGCTCGCTAGCGTGGTCTCCGCCGCTACCGGGCCCATCGTTACCTTGACGTAGCGAAGAACCGACAACAGCGGTCCGTCGCGACGGCATCGTCGTCCGCACCAAGAGCGTCGACGGTTGCGCCTGCGCCGTCGAATTGACCGCGGCAGCCGTTGCGGCGGCAAGCACAATCTATGTCATGGAAAACCCGGACGAGTGGGTGGAGCCGAGGCGACCACGTTCACGTCTCGACAATTTCGCGCCTCGTCGCTTCCTCGCGTACAGCACGACGACCGCCTGCGATAACACCGCCGCTCGACCGTCCGTCCAGTTAAGTCTGGAAGAACCGAATCGACGCCGTTTCTGGTATCCGTGATGTCCCTGAACGCCAGCTTCTAGCTGACGGTTCGTACGATCAACCGAGTGGGTGACCGGCCGAGGACTCGCCGCCATGGGATGTCCGCAGTCTCCTCGGCGAGGCGCAGTTCGGGTTTCCGGGCCAAAACGGCGCGCAAGGACTCCTCCACGGCGAGTTTCGCTAGGGCGGTGCCGACGCAATAGTGGGTTCCGGCACCGAAGTTGAGCAATCTCGGCGTGCCCTGCGCGGCGAAGCGGCCTGGGTCAAAGCGGTCCGGGTTGTGCCACGCCGACTCGTCCCGGCAGGCAGCCGCGATGCATAGCAACACCATCGTACCCGCGGGAATCGTACTGTGGCGCAGCTCGATCGGTGCTATTGCCGTGCGCGGGATGACCGGGATGCTTGGCTCCAGTCGCATTGTCTCCGCCGCCACCCGCACCAACTCTGCTCGATCGTGGCTGACTCCCTGCAACACGTCGCGATGTTGCAGCGCCACCATGATGCTGCACGGGATCTGGCTGCCGATTGTATCGTGGCCGGCCACCAAAAGATTGACGATCATGACCACCGTCTCGTCGTGGGTCAGGCGAGTCCCCTCGGCCTCGGCCGTCAGGAGATCGGTGATGAGGTCGCGTCCCGGACTGCGGCTTCGTCGCCAAGTCAACTCGTCGACATATTCACGAAGCTCCCCGATCGCGGTTGTGGCATCGGCAACTTGGTCCTGAGTCATCACAAAGAAGACCGGGCTTAGCGCGTCGGCCCATCGCGCGAACCGAGCGACGTCATCGTCGGGCACCCCGAGCAAACGGCAGGTCAATTTCGCGGCCAGCATCGAGCAAGCCGCCACGAGATCGCCGCGCTCGCCGACCGAGGCGATCGCCGCCGTGGCCATCTCGGAGGCGGCGCTTTGCAGGGCGGCCACCGACCGCGGCGTGAAAGCGCGGGATACCAGCGACCGCATCCGGTGGTGATAGTCACCCTCCGTGGTGAACATCAGTTTGCTGTACCAATCTCGGAGCGGCCCCTCGGTGATGCCCATGATGTCAAATAGGGTCAGGCCGATGCCGTGCAGCCGCTGGTCGTGCGCCAAAGCTTCGACATCGCGCTGGCGAAGCACGACTACCGCCCCGGTCATCTCGTCTCGTGCCAACGGACCCCTTCTTGCGGCGTCGCGCAGCGCGCCATGCATGTCAGCCGTCATGCTTCCGGTCAGATCGACGGTAGGCAGCGCATCGCCCATCTAGACGTCCTCAGAGATTCGCCGGTGCCGCGCCGCCTCTTGCGGAACACAAACTCGTCGGAAACCGTCGATCCGAATCGCTGGAAACCATCTACCGTCCGCACCTCGTTCGTTGTGCACAGTTACACAACGCACCCTGACGCCAACGAGTTCAACGGTGTGTGGAACCTGCTATCGCCATAAGCCCGTACACATGGGCCAACGGAGCGCCGAATTACAGGATGAAATAAGCGGTCTCCATCATTTCCAGCGCTACCCGCCTGTGGCCCTCACTTCTCGGCAGGCGTAACGGCGATATCACCGACGAATGCATCGGCATCGATGTCGTACACGTAGCCGATCACCTCTACGGAGGCTGGTACTGCCGGTGAGTCCCTTACTATCTGGACGTCATGGCGAAGCGTGGACGTCAAGTGATCGATAGCGATGCTCTCTTTGTCGTAGAGGTCGCCAATGTCGATCCCTTGCTCCAACTGGTAGGCCTCGAGCAGACCCTGACTGGTAAAACTGCTTGTGCCGCAGCTTGTGTGGTGTACGACGACGACTTTTTCGAGGCCGAACAGATGATGGGCGATCGTGATTGACCGCAAGGCGTCGATTGCACGGCCTCCCGCTACGACTACGGGGAAGATTGTGGACGTCGAGCCGACTTTGTTGCCCTGTCCGTCGTGCACCACTTCACCCGGATAGACCTCGTCGGCAAGCAATTTCGCGAGTTGGAGCGGAATGTCAGCAGCGCGCGGATCGTAACAGTAGGTGACCACGGTTTTCAGGGGCACGGCGTTGTGGAAGGCTTTCCGCATGTCACGCTCGACGTAACCGGGGGTTTGCGAGTAGACAAAGCGATCCAGGTCTTCAATGGCGGGCTGGTGTGTCATGTCTTGCTCGTTTCGTCGGTCGGCGGCACCCTGGCCGGTGTTGCGAAAGAAGGGCAGTCTGGTGCTGGCTGTTCACTTAAGGGTTGCCTAGGTGCGCGCCTGCGACAAGCGGCAATACCAGATCACTGTGATCAGTCTCGGCAACAAATGCCCATTGGGGAGCGATTTGCCGACGTCGGTACCGACCAGGCACCGGCGGCCGGGGGCCTAGGTCGACCGTCTTCCCGGAGCGCCCGGCTTAGTGATCGAAATGGCTTTTTTTGCGGGGTTAAGCCGCGCCCAATGATTGCCGGCGCGTGAGGAATTGGATGAGCGTGGGTGCTGGTCACGCACAGTGGCCGAAACCCCGGCCAGGCCGGCGGGGTCGCGGTGGTGCCGGTTAAGCCGCTGTCGCCGCCGCATTGTCAGCGCCGTGTTCGAGTAGCTGTTGCAGCGAGCGCTTCCAACCTGGGCTCAGCGCCGGGATGCGCAGTGCCCGGGTGAGTGTGTCGCGGGGACGGCCCGGCAGGTAGAGCAGCGCCTCGATCTCAGCGACGGTGACCCCTTCTGGTCCGGCGGTGATCTTGTCGATGGCCTGTCCGGCCTCGACTTCGCCTTGGCGACCACGCGGCAATAGAAGCCCGGCCGCCGATGCGAGACCAGCAGCGCGGCCATGCGTGGCTCACCGAGGCGCGTGCCCACCCGACAGCAGGTGACCCGGGGTTGGGTGGCGGCGAGTTGGTAGACCAGCACGGCCCGGTTTTCCCCGCCGTGGCCGTTTAAGTCGCCCTGACCGTCACCGTCGAGGTTGAGCCGGCGAACCATACGCGGACCCGCAACCGGCGCCTTAAATACTCCGGTGTAGACCGTATGCCCGTGCCAGGAAACGTCTTTCGGCGTACCGACGTTCACTGATACCAGCTTGGCCATGAGATTCTCTCTGATGAATTACGAGCTCGCAGCCGTGGGACAGAATCCGGGCACTATCGACAGAGCGGCGACGATGATGGCGGTCAGCACGGGCATGGACACGACGTTGCCGATGAAGGGGTGCAAGTGCGTTGGCAGGCGGCGGGCTATGGCCGCGGCCAGCGGCGGCGCGGCCAGTGCGCCCAACGCAGCCCCGGTGACGACTGCCTGGACACTGCCGCCAAAGGCGAGCACGGTGGCCGGTGCCACGGAGACCACCGGGACGAAGGTGGGATACCAGCCGTACTTGGACCACTGGCGATGCCACATCACAATTGCCATCCCCGCGGTGAGCACTTGCGCAATCAGGATGCGCGGCAGCATGTTTCCGGCCCCGCTCGCGCTGGCCGGATCAACTAGATAATTGATGAGGGTGCCCGCGAGCAATGCGGCGCCGGCCCATTCGTTGCCGATAAATTGCGCCTCGGTGAAGTCGGCGAGCATGCGGCGCGCCACCCAGCAGGGCCCCGGGCGTGCCGTCCCCGCCAGGTAGTGCCGGGATTCGTTGTGGCACCGCGGCACCGGAACCCTAGGCGGGGGCATCCACGGCAAGTGCCGGCACAATGTGAAACCGATCAGCGCGCTGACCCACATGCCGGTGGTAGCACCGACGACGGTGGGCAACCCGAGTGGACGGCAGCCGAAATTCACCGCGGCGGCCAGCGCCGCCGGTGTGGTGAGCCCGGCCCCGAGCACCGCACCGGTGAGGGCCACCGACGCCCGCCCACCATAGAGCAAAACCACGGCGGGTGGCAGCGACGCGAACGGCACGAAGGTGGGCTGCCAGGCCCCCGTGGTGGGGATGGTCCAGTCCCACGCGAGGTTGCTGAGGGCCAAACCTAGACCGGCACTGCCGACCGCCCATACATACAACCCGGTTCCCGAACTGACCGGAAAGCCCGTCCAGCGTTTGTCGGCGCGGAAGCTCATATGTGCCAACAGCCCCGCCCACACCATGAGCAATCCCGCGATTGTGGAATGGGCGAAACCGGGCTCGGTGGTGTCACCTATCGTCCAGGCGAGACGGCCTAGGGATTGCCCATGCCACGTGCGGGCATGAGTCGGGGCAGCCGGTAGGCCCGGACTGAGTCGCTGGAGGACGAGAAGAGCTAGGGTCGTGACGCCTACGAGCGCCGCGGCGGTCAAACCGACGCGCACGGCTTGAAATCGGGGGAGCCGCGACGGCCGGGGTGAAGTGACGCGGGCGTTGAGCGGGGCCATGGGTGCCATCTCCGACAAGCCGTGCCGGTCACTGTGAGATTCCACTTGTGCTGCGAATACTGGCGTTTTCTGCCTGCAGTGCTGCTAGCTGATCCCGGAGCGCCGCCAGGGCCGGTTCGAGGTCGGCGGCGCTGTAACGGGGCGTGATATGTTGCGGGCAGTTCCAGTCGGACGCCTCGACGTCGATGACCACGGCGCGCTCCACGGCGGCCTCATAGTCGGGAGCCATTAAGGACGAGGCGAGCTGCGGATCGTCCTGGGCGGTGACGACGCGAGCGTGGCCGAAGATCTTGAGGCGCCGTCGGTGCACGTAGTCCACGGCGATGATCGCGACGCGATCCTGGGCGGCCAGGTTGCCGGTGCTGATATATTGCAGGTTGCCGCGAACGTCGGCCCACGCGAGGGTGTGTTCGTCCAGAACACGCAGAAAGCCCATTGGGCCGCCGCGGAATTGAACATAGGGCCAGCCCGTGGAGCTGATGGTGGCCAGGTAGAAGCTGTCGCGTTGGGCGAGGTAGTCCTGCTCGGTCGCGGTCAGCGGGTCGCGGCCGGGCGATGCCTTTCCGGCGATGCGTTTGCGGTCATAGAACGCTTGGCTGCCATGATCGCGTTGGATGGCGCGAACGTCCTCGGTGAACGCGATGGTCGCGTAGTGCTTGCTCATGAAGTCCCTTTCGCCATCGGGCGCATCGCGATCTGGGCATCCGCCCGCTCCAAGCCGTTTTACGGCCGTTACTCGGCGAGTAGCCGGCGCTTTTGCCCGGTGAATTCATCGTCGGTCAGAATGCCGAGCTCTCGAAGCCGGGCCAGCTCATAAAGATTGGCGGCCAAGGTCGCGAAAGAGCCGGGAGCTGGCCCATGTGGCGGCTTCACACTGCGGGGCGGTGTCGTCGACGCTGCGCTGCATCTGGTGCCGGCGACTCTGTAGCCAACCGTGGCAGGAGCCCTGACAGCCAGTTGCTCGAGGAGGCTTTCCCTTCCGGCCGCGAAGGTATCACCGGCCGTGCCTCGCATCGTGGTCGCCAGCGGCGCAACGCTCGAGCGCAACACCGGTGCAGGCGCCCACGCCGGGGGCACCGACAAGCCGCCGACCGCAGCTGCCACGGCCGTTCGCGCGGACACCGTGATCGGCTGCTGAGAGGTCGAGGCGCCCGTCAGGCGTGGCGCTCCCAGTCGGTCCAGGCGGCCGAGGATCTTGTCCTCGGTGCCCGAAATCTCGTACCCGACGCCCATTATCGCGGTTCTGGCCTGCGATGCGGACTCCGAGGCGGCATACGCGTTCGCCAGGCTGACCGTCCCCTCGGCGGTGTTAGCGGGCGACAACAGACTCAGGGGCGATGTCAGGGGGCCGAGTTGTTGCAGAAACGCCGAGATCCCCCTAGCGGGGGCCGTCGCGGCTGCGGCAACAGCTGCCCCCGTCGGCGCCGGTTGATCCAGCAGCGCGCCGCCCGCCGGCGCCGCGAACGGTGTCAAACTCGCCGCCCGGGCCGACGCCGCGGCATATTCGTACATCGCGGCGGCGTCTTGGGCCCACATTTCGGCGTACTGCGCGTCGGTGGTCATGATTGCCGGCGTGTTCTGACCGAACACGTTGGTGGCAGCCAGCGACGCGCGCAGGCTGCGGTTGGTCGCAATGATCGGTGGTGGCACCGTCAGCGCAAAGGCCGCCTCGAAGGCGGTCGCGGCTGCCGTGGCCTGGTCCGCGGTCTGCTCGGCCAGCTCGCCGGTGTCGGTCAGCCATGCGATATGGGCCCCAATGGCGGTGGCCATCGACTCTGCGGCCTGGCCCCGCCACGGGCCGGTGGTAAGGCAGGTGACTACGGACGAGTATTCGTTGGCCGTGCAGGACAGCTCCACGGCTAACGCCTCCCAGGCTGCCGCGGCGGCCAACATCGGTGCCGCGCCGGGACCGGCATAGATGCGGGCGGAGTTGACTTCCGGCGGCAGCGCCGCGAAATCCATTACGGGCGTTCCTCTCTCGCCTGGGGACCCGAGTCGCCCTTGGGCGGTCGGGGAGGAGCGCTATCCTGCGCTCGCCGGAGCCGCGGAAGGCGTTGACCTCAGCATTGTTGAGCGTGGCGACGCCATGCTGGTGGCCGCTACAGTCGACCGAGGAAGTCGCGGATGTAGCCGCTGATTTCTTCTCCGTGTGTCTCGAGAGCGAAATGTCCCGCGTCGAGCAAATGGAATTCGCCGTGGGGGAGGTCGCGGCGGAAGGCTTCTGCGCCGGGGGCGCCGAAGATTTCGTCATTCTTGCCCCACGTGACCAGCAGCGGCGGTTGGTGGGTGCGGAAGTATTCTTGGAACTTGGGGTAGCCGTCGAGATTGAACTGATAGTCCCAGAACAGCTGCAGTTGGATGGTGTCGTTGCCTCTGCGGTCGAGGCCTGCCTGGTCCAGTAGCCAGGTTTCCGGGGCGATGCGGTCGAGTCGATCGGCCGGCACGCCGTGGGTGTACTGCCAGTGCGTCGTCTGCAAGGTGAAGTA
>NZ_LZJC01000043.1 GCF_001666755.1 Mycobacterium sp. E1214
CGGCGGCCGCGGCGGGCTGGCTGTTGGCGGGGCCGCTCGCCATCGGCGCGCTGGCCGTGTTCAGCCGGGTCGACACCCGCCGGCGCACCGAGGCGATCTACTCGGCGCCCACCTGGACGTCGACGCTGTACTGGGTGGTGCTGGCCGTGTGTCTGGCGGGAATCGCGTTGGGCGCCTGGCAGATCGCGTTGTGGGCGGGGACGCTGTAGTGGCCGACGGAACGCGGAACTTGTCCAGCGCAAGAAGGCTCGCGGTTGCCGCGCGCCTGCTGGCCGCGGTCGCCGTCGTCGCCGCGCTGAGCGTCATCGGCTGGGCGCCGACCGCGTCGGCGGCGGGCTCACCGGGCGCCAGCCGGTTCGGTGGCTGCCTGGCCTCGCAGAAGGCCGGCGATCTGCTGTTGCTGTTCGACGAGTCGAGCAGCCTGCAGCAGACCGATCCGCAGGCGGCGCGGGTGCAGGCCGCCCGCTATCTGGTGCAGACGTTGGGCAAATACGCCGACCGGGTCAACGCCAAGCTCGACGTCGCGGTGGCCGGTTTCTCCGACACCTATGTGCCGGAACACGATTGGACCCAGCTCACCGCCGCGTCGGCCGGCAGCGTCGGCGCGTCGCTGGACCCGATCGCCAAGAAGAACACCGGCATCGACACCGACTACTGGTTGGCGCTGGACGGCGCCCGGCAGGCGCTGGCCACCCGCGGCGGAGGCACCAACGGCGCCCCGCGGTGCCAGGCCATCGCCTGGTTCTCCGACGGCATGATCGACTTCACCGCCCGGCCCGTCGCCAAGCCCTACGCCGACGGGGTGCACCTGGACGCGCCCAACGGCATCCCCGACACCACTCAGAAGGCCGTCAACTCCATCTGCCGCCCCAGCGGCCTGGCCGACCAGCTGCGCTCGAGCAACATCATCATCCTGGGAATCGGGTTGGGCGCCAAGCAGACTCCCGGTGACTTCAACGTGATGTCGGCGATCAGCACCGGCAAGGGACTGCAGGGCATGAGCTGCGGGTCGATCACCGATCCGGTCCCCGGCGACTTCTTCCCCGTCGCCAACATCGACGACATGCTGTTCGCCTTCGACGCGCTCAACCCCGACCCCCAGGTCACCGAGCAGGGCGGGGTGTGCCCCCTCAAGGTCTGCCCCGAGGCGCGGCACAACTTCGTCCTGGACCGCTCCATCAAAGAGGTCAACATCCTGGGCTCCGGCGGCGTGCCGGGCGTGGAGCCCTACCTGGTGTCGCCGTCCGGACAGACGCTGCCGCTGCCCAAAAAGGACGGCGCGCAGAACGTCAGCGTCGACGGCGTGCCGGTGACCTATCAATGGCAATCCGAGTCGGCGCAGAACATCTCGCTGCAGAACAGCAACGTCCCACGCTGGACCGGGCTGTGGGCGATCGTCTACGTCGACACCACCGGCCAGCATCCCGACGCGGTGTCGAAGGTCAGCATCCACATCACCACCGACATCTTCCCGGCGCTCGTGGGCGCCGATAAGGTTTCCTGGCACAGCGGACAAGTGCTGCAGGGCTTGACCTTTGGCCTCGTCGACGGCCAGGGCAAGGCGATGGCGCCGACCGACCTGGCCGGCTCGGCGACCATGTCCGCCTCGCTGGCGCCCGACGGCGCCGCGCCGATCCCGTTGCTGACCGCCGCGGGCAAGGACGACATCGCCAAACCGGTGGACGCCGACCTCACCAAGGTCGAGCCCGGGCATGCGACGCTGCGGATGTCGCTGGTGGTCACCACCGCCCCCACCACCGACCTCACCGGCGGCCCGGTCGAGGGCACGCAGCTCTCACCGCAAGAGGTCGACGTGCCGATCCAGATCCTGCCCAAGGCGGGACTGCCCACGCCCGGGCAGCGCATCGACTTCGGCACCGTCGAGGGCACCAAGGGCGCGACCGCGCAGCTGAGCATCACCGGGCCGGGCTGCGCATGGATCGGCGACGGCGACGCCGCGACGGTGACGGGCTCACCGGACGGGCTCGGGACGCCCCACCTCGGCTCGTCGGCGAACTCCGGCCAGAACTGCGTCAAGGTGCAAGCCGGGGAGACCGCGCAACTGCCGGTGACCCTGCGCACCGACCGCAACGGCCATGGCGGCCTGAACGGGACTGTCCCCGTGCATGTTTCGACGCTGGACAACCCCGACGACGCGCAGGTGGTCAAGGTGGCGTTCACGGCGTCGATGATCAACCCGCTCAACACCACCAATTTCGTCCTGGTGTTGATCGCCGCCCTGTTGCTGGGGCCCGGCCTGCCGCTGGCGCTGCTCTACGCCTCGAAGTGGTGGGCGAGCAAGATCCCGGACAATCCGCTGTTGGCCGAACGCATCCCGGTGGAGGTGGAGCACGACGCCGTGCTGCGCGGCGGTGAACCGTTCGCGATGGCCGACACCGACCTGGTGCACCCGGTCGCCGGGCTACCCCCCGGCGGCACCCGGCACCTGTCCGTCGCAGGGGTCACCCTCTCCGTCGTGCTGGGGCGCAGCCCCTTCGGCTCCGGCAGCGTGGTGGTCAACGCCGACGGCCTGGTGAGTGTCGGCTCGCAGCTGCCCGGCTCCGACAAGACCGGCCTGCGCGCGGTGCTGCCGTTGGCCGTGCACAACACCTGGGTGCTGCTGCACGAGCCGCGCGGCCCCGAGACCGTCGCCGAGGTCCTGCTGCTGGTCGCCGGCACCACCGACACCGCCGCGCGGGAGCGGCTCTACGAAGACGTCGCGCAGCGGCTGCCCGAACTGCTCAGCGGGCTCAGGCTGCGCGCCATGCACGCCGGCCTGGGCGCCGGTTTCGCCGCACCCGGGGAGACGGCGTCCCCGTTCGGGGACGCCCCCGCCGTCGTGGGCTCCGGCTACTCGGCCGGCTCCGCCGCAACCCCGGCCACCGACGACCCGTTCGGCGGCGCCGAGCCCTGGGGCGCCGCCCCGGCCCCGCAGCAGCCGCCGTCGGGACGAATTGCGTTGTCGGATAATTCAACCCACGCGGGCCAGCAGTCGCCGCCACCGCCGCCCGG
>NZ_LZJC01000044.1 GCF_001666755.1 Mycobacterium sp. E1214
CTGCTTGTCGTCGATGAGCACCTTCTGGTACTCGTACACCCAGTTCTCCAGGCCCTCCATCTCCAGGCCCAGGGCGAGATCGTCGGCTTCTGGAAACAGATCGTCAACAAATCCGACGGCACGCAGGACGAGATCTACGGCATCGGCGGCAGCTGGTTCCGCCTGAACGATGACAACCTCATCGAGTGGCAGCGCGACTTCTTCGACTTCGGGCACGTCGCGAAGATGTTCGCCAACCTCATCGAGTCCGGTGACCTCAGCGACGGCATGCAGAAGCGGATCGAGCGCAGCGTTGCCGGTGAGAAGCTGCCGGGCTACTACCCGCTCGGTGCGGCGCCCGTCCCCATCTGGTGAGCGGGCGGCACCAACCAAGCATTTGATTTGTTGTACGCGCTATGCTGACGCGACGTGGGTGCTGTGGCACCCGTCACCTCGCCTCCCGGCATGAAGGGGCCGGGCGGCGCTGATCGATTCAAAGGCGAAATGGGGTCAGGACCACCGTGAAGACAAAAGGCGCATTGATCTGGGAGTTCAACCAGCCCTGGACGATCGAAGACATCGAGATCGGCGACCCGCAGGCCCACGAGGTCAAGATCCAGATGGAAGCCGCGGGGATGTGCCACTCCGACCACCACCTGGTCACCGGCGGCATCCCGATGGCCGGCTTCCCGGTGCTGGGTGGGCATGAGGGCGCCGGCATCGTCACCGAGGTCGGGCCGGGTGTGGAGGACATCGCCCCGGGCGACCACGTGGTGTTGTCCTTCATCCCGTCCTGTGGGCAGTGCGCGACCTGTCAGGCGGGCATGCGCAACCTGTGCGACCTGGGTGCCGGTCTGCTCGGCGGCGCCGCGGTCTCCGACGGCACGTTCCGCATCCAGGCCCGCGGCCAGAACGTCTTCCCGATGACGCTGCTCGGCACGTTCTCGCCGTACATGGTGGTGCACCGCAGTTCGGTGGTGAAGATCGACCCGTCGGTGCCGTTCGAGGTGGCCGCGCTGGTCGGCTGCGGCGTCACCACCGGTTACGGCTCGGCCGTGCGCACGGCCGACATCCGGCCCGGCCAGGACGTCGCCATCGTCGGCGTCGGTGGCGTCGGCATGGCCGCCCTGCAGGGCGCGGTCAACGCAGGCGCCCGCTACATCTTCGCGATCGACCCGGTGGAGTGGAAGCGCGACCAGGCGCTGAAGTTCGGCGCCACCCACGTCTACCCCGACATCAACGCCGCCCTCATGGGCATCATGGAGGTCACCTACGGCCTGATGGCCCACAAGGTCGTCGTGACCGTTGGTGAGTTGCAGGGCTCCGACATCGACAACTACCTGAACATCACCCAGAAGGGCGGCACCTGCGTCCTGACCGCCATCGGCAGCCTGCTGGACACCAACGTCAACTTGAACCTGGCGATGCTGACCCTGATGCAGAAGAACCTGCAGGGCACCATCTTCGGTGGCGGCAACCCGCAGTACGACATTCCGCAGCTGCTCTCGATGTACAAGGCCGGCAAGCTCAACCTCGACGACATGGTCACCACCCAGTACCGCCTGGAGCAGATCAACGAGGGCTACCAGGACATGCTGGAGGGCAAGAACATTCGCGGCGTCATCCGCTTCACCGACGCCGACCGGTAGGGGGCTCACGGCGATGACCCAGACCGAGGCATCGGAGGCGTCCCCGGCGCTGGCGGCGTCGCAGGCGTCGTGGCGGTGCGTGCAGGCGCACGACCGCACCGGCTGGCTGGCGCTGATGGCCGACGACGTCGTCATCGAGGACCCGATCGGCCAATCCGTCACCAACCCCGACGGCACCGGGGTGCGCGGCAAGGAGGCCGTCGGCGCGTTCTTCGACACCAACATCGCGGCCAATCAGCTGACCATCACCTGCGAGGAGACCTTCCCGTCGAGCTCGCCCGACGAGATCGCCCACATCCTGGTGCTGGACAGCAAGTTCGAGGGCGGGCTGACCAGTTCGGTGCGCGGCGTCTTCACCTACAAGGTCGACGGCGCCGGGCTGATCACCAACATGCGCGGGTACTGGAACCTCGACATGATGACCTTCGGTCAGGACGGCTGACCGCCCGGGCGCGGGCCACACCTATGCTCTAGGCCATGGCATCGATCTTCACCAAGATCATCAACCGTGAGCTTCCCGGGCGCTTCGTCTACGAGGACGACGACGTCGTCGCGTTCCTGACGATCGAGCCGATGACGCAAGGCCACACGCTGGTCGTGCCGCGCGCCGAGATCGACAACTGGCAAGACGTCGACGGCGCGGCCTTCGCCAAGGTGATGGCGGTCAGCCAGCTGATCGGTAGGGCGGTGTCCAAGGCGTTCAACACCGAGCGGTCCGGCCTGATCATCGCCGGCCTGGAGGTGCCGCACCTGCACGTGCACGTCTTCCCGACCCGCAGCCTGCACGACTTCGGGTTCGCCAACGTGGACCGCAACCCGTCGCCGCAATCGCTGGACGACGCCCAGGCCAAGATCAAGGCGGCCCTGGCTCAGTTGGCGTGAGCCGGCTCCTGCGTGGGCACCTCGCTGACGCGCGGCAACGTCACCCTAAAACAGCAGCCTTCGCCCGGAGCGGTGGTCACGCTGACGACCCCGCCGTGGGCGCGGACCAACGACTGCACGATCGATAGGCCGAGCCCCGTTCCGCCGCTGGCCCGCGCGCGCGACGAGTCGGTGCGATAGAACCGTTCGAACACCCGCGACGCGTCCTGCGCGGTCATGCCCGGGCCCTCGTCGGCCACCTCGAGCACCGCGTCGTCGCCCGCGGTGCCCACCCGCACCGTCACGTCGGCGCTCGTCGGGGTGTGCTGCAAGGCGTTGGCGATGAGGTTGCTCAGCACCTGCCGCAGCCGCGGTTCGTCACCAAGCACCTCCGGGGTGCCCGGGCCGTCGAGGACCTCCATGGTGATGGTCCGCTTGGGATCCATCGCCTGCGCGTTGTGCACCGCGTCGCTGGCCAGGGCCAGCAGGTCCACCCGGTCGTGCTCGAGCGGTCGCTGCACGTCGAGGCGGGCCAGCAGCAGCAGGTCGTCGACCAACAGCCCCATCCGGCTTGCCTCGCTTTCGATGCGCGACAGCAGCATGGCGACGTCGCGGGCGGCGCCCTGCCGGTACAGCTCGGCGAATCCGCGGATGGTGGTCAGCGGGGTGCGAAGTTCGTGGCTGGCGTCGGTGATGAATCGGCGCATGCCTTCCTCGGACGTCCGGGCCTTCTCGGCCGACATCTCCGAGGACGCCAACGCCTGCTGGATCTGGGCGAGCATCCCGTTGAGTGCGAGCGACAGGCGCCCGACCTCGGTCCTCGGATCCCGTTCCGGCACACGGCGATCGAGCTGGCCGGCGGCGATAGCGGCGGCGGTCTGCTCCACCTCGGCCAGCGGCCGCAGGCTGCGCTGCACGACCGCGAACCCGGCGATGCCGACCACCACCAGCACCGCTACCCCGATGCCGATCTGCAGCAACACCAGCGAGCTGACCGTGTGCTGCACGTCAGAGAGGTCGATGGCCACGGTCGTCAGGCCGTGCGGGCCGCGCACCGACACGGCCCGCCACTGGATGTCGGAGCCGTTGACCGAGGGCAGCGTCGTCGGGTACGGGCCGACGTCGTTGTCGGCCGGGAGCGCCGGCTCGGCGTTGCGGTCGTTGATGGCGGTGAAGGGGGTGCCGTCGCTGCTGACGCCGCGGACGTAGAACTTCGACGGCGGCCGGGCCGGGTCCGGCCCCTCGTAGGGCGGCGGCGTCTGGCGGCGCGGGGCCTGCGCCCATCCCCGGGACGCGTCGAGCAGCGTCTGGTCGATGCGGCTGATCAGGCTGTGCCGCAGGATCGACGTGACCGCGACGCCGGAGACCGCCAACCCGCAGGCGACCAAGGCCAGGGTGGCGGCCACCAGGCCGACTCGAAGCGGCAGGCCGCGGCGACGATAAATAGCCATGTCCGATGCCCTGCCTCAGCGGGGCTCGCGCAGCACGTAGCCCACGCCCCGCAGGGTGTGCAGCAACCGCTTCTCGCCGGTGTCGATCTTGCGCCGCAGGTACGACACGTAGGACTCGACGACGTTGACGTCGCCGCCGAAGTCGTACCGCCACACGTGGTCGAGGATCTTCGGTTTGCTCAACACGGTGCCCGCGTTGATGACGAAGTAGCGCAACAGCGTGAACTCGGTCGGCGACAGCGACACCGGCTGGCCCGCCTTCCACACCTCGTGGGTCTCCTCGTCGAGTTCGATGTCGGCGAAGGTGAGGCGGGCGCTGCGCGGTTCGGCCCCGCCCTTGCCCGCGCGGCGCAGGATGACGCGCAGCCGGGCGACCACCTCTTCGAGGCTGAACGGCTTGGTGACGTAGTCGTCGCCGCCCAGGGTCAGCCCGGCGATCTTGTCCTGCAACGAGTCTCGGGCCGTCAGGAACAGCGCCGGCGCGTCGATGCCGTCCGCGCGCAGCCGGCGTAACACCCCGAAACCGTCCATGCCGGGCATCATGACGTCGAGGATCACCGCGTCGGGGCGCGCCTCCCGCGCCCGATCCAGCGCCTGGGCGCCGTTGCTGGCGGTGTACACCTCGAACCCCTGGAACTTGAGGCTGACCGAAAGCAGCTCCACGATGTTGGCCTCGTCGTCGACCACGAGGACGCGAGCCTCCGGTTGCGTGTCAGGTGATGTTGCCGCGGTCATGGAGTGTCTTCCTTGCTTGAGATGAGCTGTGAGAAAATTGTGCTTTTCCTGAAAGCTCAGTGCCAACCGTCTGACAATAGTCTGCCAAAGTCTGCCAAGAAATCGATCGATCGGCTCGCACCTGTGCACTTCGTCGCGGTCGCGTCGCGAATAGACTCGGCAGGATGAATCTCGCCAGAAGCATCGTCTCGGCCGCGACGGCTCCCGCGCGAGTGGGCCTGGCCGCCGCCGACACGAGCTTGACCGTCGCGAGCGCCGCCGTCGGTGTCGCCAAGCGGGCGCTCGGCGAGGGCGCGCCCTCGCGGGCGAGCGCGATGACGTCCATGCTGGGCCTCGACGACGCCCTGGTGCGGGCCAATCGGCTGGCCCGGATGTTGGACGACGACGCCCCGCTGGGCCGGGCCATCGCCCCGGACGGCCCGATCGACCGGCTGCTGCGCCCCGGCGGGGTGGTGGACCTGCTGACCTCGGAGGGCGGTCTGCTCGACCGGCTGGCCGCCGAGGGCGGCGGCCTGCATCGCGCGCTGCAGCCCGGCGGCTTGGCCGATCAGTTGGTCGCCGAGGACGGCCTGATCGAGCGACTGCTGGCCGAGGACGGCCTGGCCGACCGGCTGCTCAGCGAGGGCGGGCTGGTGGACAAGCTGACCGCCAAGCACGGGCCGCTGGATCAGTTGGCCGACGTCGCCGACACCCTGGCCCGGCTCACGCCCGGCATGGAGGCTTTGGAGCCGGCCATCGCGACGCTGCAGGACGCCGTCATCGCGCTGACCATGGTGGTCAACCCGCTGAGCAACATCGCCGACCGCATCCCGCTGCCGGGCCGGCGGCGCGCCTCGTCGCGGCCGGTGCGCTCAACGCGCGTGATCGAAGGCGGCGAGTGACCGATTAGGCTGGGGTCCGGTTTTACCCCGCCTCCTTAGCTCAGTGGTAGAGCACTCGCCTTGTAAGCGAGCGGTCGTCAGTTCAATCCTGACAGGGGGCTCGGTCTGTAAATTGAATCTGATCCCTCGCTGAACAATCGCAAACTCCCGCTGTCGATGGATATTGCCCTGTGCGGCGGATCCAGCATCAACCTAACGTCTTGGGCCGCAGTTATCGGAGCCACCGACCGGGCGCAGAACTGCTGCTGACGGAAGGCGGTGGCGGATCCCGTTGGAGCGGGACCAGGCCGTGGATGCCATGACGCCCTTCATCGCCCGTACGAACGAGAACGCCTGATTTACAGCGGGGATCAAGGAGCTGCGAAGATGAAGGTCGGTGTCGTCAGCGAAACGATTACCGCCCAATTCTCGGCCACCCGTTGTTGCGCGCCAACCACCTGCCCGCCGCCGTGGGCCGCGTCGACTTCTTCTGGTTTGCCTGACCACCTCAACGCGCTGCTGCCCCGAGCGCTGCCCCTGCCGGGCGTCGGGGTGAACGCCGGCCCGGCCGACGCAGCTAGCTACGGGGCGCCACATGTCCAGCCTTCGGGCTTTGAACACCACCACCGAATGCCGGGATAAAGCCGGTGATCTCGCGCGACTCGAGCACCTTGGCGGTGAGCATGGGGTCTTGGGCGAGCAGTTCGCGCGCATCTTCGAGTGAGGTGGCGCGCACGATCAGCATGGCGTGCACCCCGGGTTCGTCGACCAGCGGGCCGCCCAGGGCGAGATCGCCGGTTGTTTGCAGGCCGCGGAGGAAGGATTCGTGGGCGGGAAGGGCCTGTTCACGAGCCTCGGTGTTGTCGTTGTAGTTGTAGCGCACGACGAATAGTCCACGCTGGGTGTCTTGGTGGGTGTCGGACATGGTGATGCCGGAAGAACCTATGGGAGTGATACTGACCGGCGACCGTGCCGAAGAACTGGCACAACCCGACGGGGTGCCGCTGCACCGTCTCGCTGACCTTCGATGGGTAGGGTGCGCCCGCGGTGACGCACCCGCATGGCACGATCAGGTCAGCGCCACGCTACGCAGCCACGGCGTCACCGGGACGTACTGGGTCGTCGAGCACGACGGACCCGTCACCCCAGAAGTAAAGCTTGCCGCTGCATGAACAGGACAGGCTTTCGCCCTCGCGTCACAAGGGTGGGCCCGCCCGCTACCCGAGGGTCTGATCTGGAACAGATTGCGCGGCAACCCACTAATCCGACGCACCTGGGCCGCATGGCTCGGCCAGTCCCGCAGAACAGACCTGGCCAGCCTCGTCGCCGACCTTGATCTCAGCAGCCAGACAGTTGATGACGTCGACGCCAGATAGGGCGAACAGGTACAGACGGCAGCAGCCCAACACTGTCGTGGGCGGCCCGGTTCTGGGGGCGGTCATCGAGGAGGGCCTGCATCGTCTGTGACAGCGACGGCTGGCTGATGTGGAGCGCCGCGGCCGCCCATGAGGCTCTGGCGACAACCACCGCGATACCGGCCCGCAAGTCGGAGAACTGCATGTTGTATTGGAACACGAACGGCGGCTCGACAGCCGTTCCATCGGAGTGTCCGATGCCGCCTATCGCGGATTGAAATGGATGTTGACCGTGACACCGACGCCGGTGATCCGGTTGCATGAAAGCATGTGTTGCACACAGGCCGCCAGATGAGCGCCGCGGACGTCGCCCGGCTGCTTGAGAATCACCGGTCATCGGGGCGCTTCTTCACCGCATCTGGCATCAAGTCGTTTGTCCTCGACGACGGCCCGCGCGATGGCGCCGCGGTGGTGTGTGTGCACGGCGTGCCCGCTTCGGCGTACCTCTACCGCAAGGTAGTTCCGCAATTGGCTGCCCGCGGCTTGCGGGGTATCGCGATTGATCTGCCTGGGCTTGGGCTCGCCGATAGACCCGTCGACGCGGACTACACGTGGACCGGACTGGGCCGGTGGCTGTTGTCAGCGATCGACGCGTTGGAGCTCGAGCGCTTCCACCTCGTGGTCCATGACATCGGTGGACCCGTCGGATTCGAGGTGGCCAATGCAGCGCCCGGCCGGGTCCTCTCGCTGACTCTGTTGAACACGATCATCGAAGTGGAGTCGTTCCACCGGCCCTGGCCCATGGAACCCTTCGCCCATCGGGGCATCGGTGAAGCTTGGCTCGCCTCATTGCGGGTGCCCGGCGCTTTCGCGTCGATCATGCGGCTCGTAGGCGTGAGCCGCCGCGTGCCGAGCGCCGAACTCGCGTGCTGGCTGCCGCTGCTCTTTGGTGACGACGGTGGGCGGGCTTTCTTGCGGATCATGCGCGGATTCGAGCTGACCGGCGCCAAGCAGCAACACTATCTCGACGCAGTCCGTCAGACGCCCTACTCCGTGCAGATCATCTGGGGAGCGCGCGACGCCATGCTGCCGTGGCGGCGTTACGGCGCCCAAGCGCAGCGCGCCGCCGGCGTGCAAAATCCAACCTTGTTGCCTGCCAAGCACTTTCTGCAAGAAGACCATCCCGCCGAAATCGCCGCCACGGTTCACCGCCTGGCGACGCGGACCGCATAGATCGCGGCGCTTATCCCGAACATGGCGGCGGCCAGCAGCAGCCAGCGCCCCAGGAACGGTCCTGCGTCTGTACCGCCGCGGCCAAATAGGTTGCTGCGCCGTATTTGAGGATCGCGGGCACAAGCACCAGCAGCGCCAGCCCGCGCCGAGCGCCGGCACTGAGACATGGTCGATCAGCGGCACGTGCGGAGCGGCGAGTCGCGCGACGGTCCCCGACAATAGCTCCACCACAACGACAACGACAACGCGCCCACCCGCCGCAGTGGCACAATCGTTCGCGGCGGCCGCGCAGCTCCTGTTTTGTCCTCATCCCATTTCTTTGGCCCATGCCTGTGAGCGATCGGCGAGGCGGCGGTTTTGTGGCTGCCCAGCAGATCCCGTAGGCCGCGGCCAGCTGCCGCACTGGTTCGCTCATAGCGATGACCGCCGAGTTGTTCTCATCGCTCACGGAGGATGAGCCTGCGTGCGCGCCTGGCAACTTTCGGGCTCGGCGTGCCTCACGGGAGACGGCCCGGTGTTCGCGGCCGAAACCGATTTCAGCTCAGCGTCGCTGCCATGATCGCTGCTACCAGGCGGGCGGGCGGTGGATGTCTAGCCCTTTGCACGAAAGGCACGCAGGAAATCGGTGCTCATCGAGTGCGACGATGGTACGGGTTTCTTCGGCGACGGAGCGGCCGAGGCGCTCGATGGGGGTGACGACCCAAGTTCAGCACCGAACTCATCGACGTGGAGCCATTAGGCCGTAGTTGCAAGCCGACCCAGCCGGCAACCGCCGGTCAAGGGCGCCCACCACCGGTCAGCACCGACGCACATTCGCGCCGTCGGCCTCGCTCTCTCACCGCGTGGGACTGAGGGGTTGCTTGATTGCTTCCAGGCAGACGGTGATGTCGACGGTGTCGCTGACCATCAAGCCACCCCCAGAGAGCACCGGGGTGTCGGTCAGCACGCCGAAGTCGCTGCGCCTGAGCGTGATCGCCGCTTCGAACCCGGCGACTTCCCCCCACCCCATGCCGGCGCTCACTCCCAGGAAGGCAAACGCCACAGGCAGGCGCTTGGTGATCCCACGGAGGGTGAAATCGACGACGAGCACCCAATTGTCTTTTTCGACGCTGTGGACGTCTACCGACACCAGCGTCGCGGTGGGGAACTCCTCGGCCCCGAAGACGTCCGGGGCGCGGAGGTGGTGGGCGCGGTCGGGGTTGCCGGTGTTCACCGAGCCGACCGCGATGGTGGCCGCCAAGCTCGCGGTTGCGTTCTCGGGCACCGTGATTGCACCGGAGAACTCCTCGAAACTTCCAGTGACCTTCCCGACCACCAAATGGCGAACCGAGAATGTGATCGACGAGTGCACGGGGTCGATCGCCCACGTACCCGGGGCGAGATTGGGCTCGACAGCCGTCGTCTGACGGTTGATGTCCAACTCGGAGGGCAGTTCGTAGAGATTGTGCAACACCAGAGCGTTGCGCGCTTGGATCAGTACACCGCCTTCGTCGATACGTCCAAGCTCGATGGGGGCCAAGCCCAGATCGGTGCACAGGTCGGCGATCACCGCGCTGGCTGACGGGTCGTTGCTCGACGCGAAGACGACACGCCGGCCGAACTCCGGCGGCCGCTTCTGGGCGAACTGCGTGGCCGAAGTCTGGTTGAACGACTTGACCACCGCCGCGCCCGGGAAGGCCTCGGCATTGAACTCCGTCGACAAACGGCCGCCGAGGATTCCCTCAGACCCTGGGACCAGAAACGCGTTGCTCGTGTCGACGACGATCTTGCCCGACCAATCCGCGCGCCGAGCACCGAACTCACGAACCTGCAGGAACGGTATAGCCAGGATGATCACGTCTGCGTCCAGCGCCGCGTCGAGGTCGACGGCTGTGATCGACGCGCTCAAACCGGTCGTGTCGACCGCCTCCGCACCACGCGTGTTGGCCCACAGTACCGGCACATCGTGGTCGGAAAACCGTTGCGCCAGAACCCTTCCGTTGCTACCCGTCCCCACCAGGGCATATCGCACAGTGCCGGTCATCGCACGATCTCCGAGATGCGAGCGAAGGCGATGAAGACCGCCAACGCGAAGAACACGGCGTTCACCGGCCACCGACGAGATCTCGACGCAGCCGATCAATTTCATTGAGCTTGAAGACTATTCGCGCGCGGCCGAGGCCATCGACGCGTTGGTCAGTAGACGTTCTCTGGTCGTCAGCGGCGTGATGCCACCGGTCGCAAGGTACGCGGCGGCGAGCAATCCTGAGGCAATCCAGGCCGCGATGTTCACGTGGGCTCCTCGAGCGATTTTGTGCGGACTGGGCCGCGGCAAAACGGGTGGTACCGGCATCGTCGCGGTCACGCCGGTCAGTTATAACTTGATTCTTCAATCAAGCTAGCAGGGGTTACGTGACGCGTCAACAAACTGCTCGATGGAAACCATGCGACGACGTGGGCGACAGAGACTCGGCAGAACCAAAGTCTCTGCCAACTGCTACTCGTCGCATCCCTAGCCGACAGTCGGGCTTGCGGGCTGCGCGCTCGAGACAGTCGATCAAGATCCCGACTGGTGTGCCATGGCCCCGCAGCGCGGGATGGCCCGGATACTGACAGTGAGTCAGGCGCTGCGCGAGACGTCCTGGCCGAGGTGCTCCCATTCCTTCAGGCCGCCGATGCGGTCCCGGTAGATCTGCTCGACCGCCGGGACCATCCAGGAGCCGATAATCGCTCGCACCGGCGGCGGGTCGGCGTCGACGAGCGCTAGCAGGGCGGTGGTCGTGATGTCCGGGTCGGCCGGCTCCCCGAGAAGTCCCCTGGCCAATTCGTCCGCATCCTGATGCCGTTGGGCGTACGCCGGCAGTGCCTGCGCGTGCTTGGCGGAGGAGCTACCCCAGTCGGTGGCGAAGAAAGCCGGCTCGACCAGGGTGACGCGGACGCCGAAGGGTTCGACCTCGAAGGCCAAGGCCTCGCTGAATGCCTCCAGAGCCCACTTGGAAGCGCAGTAGATTCCCACGTTTGGGCCCGCGAAGAGTCCACCCACCGAGGACACCTGAAGAATATGGCCGCTCCCCTGGGCGCGAAGGAACGGCAGTGCAGCCTGGGTCACCCAGATGGCGCCGAAGAAGTTCGTTTCCATCTGGTCGCGAATCTCGCGCTCGGAGAGTTCCTCGCCGAAGCCGAACTGCCCATAGCCGGCGTTATTCACGACCACGTCGATCCGGCCGAAGTGCGCATGCGCCTCCGCGAAGCGGGCGAAGTCGGCGTCGCGGTCGGTCACGTCCAGTTCCAGCGGCAGGACAGCGTCACCGAAGCGTCCCTGCAGGTCGGCCAGTGTTGACGCGTCGCGCGCGGTGGCGGCGACTTTGTCGCCCCGTTCCAGCGCGGCCACCGCCCATGCCCGGCCGAAGCCGCGTGAAACCCCGGTAATAAACCACACTTTCGGCGACATGCTGGCCCTCCGCTGTCCTATCGGCGGTACTCGTCAGGTCTACGAACCGACACTGGGGGGACCGGTTTTATTCCGGCGCGCCGTCCGCGACGCCGTACCTCATCAACGAATGACCCCGACCGGCCGGCGCGCCGACACGCTCCCCGACTCGGGGCCGTCCGCCACCGATTCGACCAAACCCGTTTGGCTAAGCGCGAGAACGTCTACGCTCTTATCTGTCGGTGTATCGGGGCCCGTCACCAGCAATATCGCCAAAACGGGGAGGTTTGGGCGAACTTGTTGTCCCAGCGTGCTGTCCACGTCTACCGCGGCAGTCAGCCGTGACTCCCAGCCGTCGTCCGATGCCTGTCGAGCCGCTGCGCCCGCACCTGCGGCATTTTCCGGCCAAGTCCCGCCACCCGACTTTCCGGCGCTGACATCGTGGAGACGCCCGACTTCCTTTACGTGGTCTTTCTCTTCTTCTTCCTCGCTATCGGTGCCATCGTCTTCGTGGCGTGGCTTGCTCAAGTCAGGTCCGCCAAGGCGAGGGCCAGAGCGGCCAGGGCCAGGAAAGCAGCCAGGCGAGCCGCTGCCTCGCGCCCGCCCCAAGTCGAGACAGCAGAGCCGGTGCGGATAGATGACTCTGCGCCGCGGCCGGACCCCGACGTCGTCGCCCGCCCAAGCACCTTGGACGAGCCGGCCACGACCGGCACTGGCGGGAACCCGCCGACCGGGCGCCCTAAGCTTTACTGGGATTTCTGGGCACAGTTCCTCGACCGCCTGGGCACGGAGCACCCCGGGTGGACCAGGAGGACAACGCCCAGCCGCGCCTCGCGGTACAACCTCCCTACCGGGACGAGCGGGGTTGCCTACGCGACCGCGTTCACACAGCGGGGCCTCGGCGTCCAGCTGTACTTCAGCAGTCCGGATGCGAGCCTCAACCTGAGCCGCTTCGAGGCGCTTCGTGCCCAGAAGGACGAATTCGAAAGGGCTCTGGGGCACGCCGCCGAGTGGGACGACAAGCCGGGTAAGAAGGCCGCGACGGTCGGCGTCACGTCGCATTTCGACAATGTCGCCGACGTGGAATTGTGGCCCGCCATGCTCGACTGGGTGTTGAGCCAGCAGGTGCGTTTCAGGCAAGCGGTGGAAGCGATTGGTGGCGCCGACAGACTCAAAGAGACCATGCCCCGCACGCTCAAAGAAGCCATTTAACGGGGCGGCCGCGACCAGCGGCCCGCCCGGAGTTAACCGGCCGCGTTACTCGGTCGGGCGGCTGAACATGGCGAGGCGTTGCGCGATGGGCCGCATGACCTTCCGCGAATTCAGGTAAGCGACATGTGAGACCGGGGTGTCGCCGAGGAGGGGCGGTCCCACGGACACCGCCTGGTCGCGGTCGACCGCCTCGGCGTAGTGCTTGTTCAGCGTCCGCAGTGGGTACGCGACGATGTCGTCGGGGTCGTGAAAGTTGATCCATTGCGCCGCTTTTCGTGCGGCGGCACTGCGCTTGCGGCCGGGAAGCTTGATCGGGGAATCGAATTCGGGGTAGCGCACCATCCACAGCGCGATTGGGCTGCCGAGCGTGTAGAACCAGGTCAGGGTCTCGCCACGTTGCAGCGCGGACGAACCCCGCGCCGATTTCTTCAGTTGCTTGGGCTTCGCGTTCTGCAGGTCGTAGAAGTAGTCGGAGGCGACGACGGTGCCGAGGCTGTGCGCGATGACGCACAACGGTGCGTCCGGGGCCCGTTCGGCCAGAGTCGCCAACGCGTCGTCGAGGCGGGCATGGATGGCGTCGTAATTGGCGTCGCTGCCCTCAGCGGTCTGATAGGCGATGACGTCGCCCAGGAAGTAGGTGACAGCCCAGCGCAGCGTCGGCCAGTGCGCCTTCGGCATTCCCGGAATGCGCCCCAGCAGACCCGAGAGGACCACCGGGACCATGGCGAGATATGAGCCGTTATTGATCCGGTGGACGAGACCGTCGAGTCGCTGCGCCCAACCGGCAAAGCCTCGACCGAATGTTGCCCGCACGATCTTGTCGAGACCGGGCTCGACCACGGGAATCCAGAATGCCGACTCGATCTCGAGCTCGGCCGCTTCCATGCCGCGGCAGGCGCGGGCGTATTCGGCGCGAAGCAGTTTGATCGCGTTGTCGGCGTAGTGCGGATCCTTGATTTCGACGCCGTGAACGAACAGAACGGCAATCGTAGAAGTCATGGCTGCCTTCGGTGGCGAGGTCGGTGCCGGGGCGTGGCTGGGCCGCACCAGTGTCGCAGGTGCCGGCAAATAGCCGCAGGTGCGGGGGATGTCCAACAGCAAACGCGATGCATGCCAAGCCGCAAGCACGGGTAGTTGTGTGAACATGTCTGACGGAAGTGCCGACGACATCGACCCGTGCGTGCGCGTCTACGGGACGCGGGTCCACAATCTGCGGGGTGTCGACGTCGCGGCGCCGCGTGACGCGCTGGTCGCGTTCACCGGTATCTCCGGATCGGGCAAATCGTCGTTGGCCTTCGGCACCATCTACGCCGAGGCGCAGCGCCGTTACTTCGAATCGGTCGCTCCGTACGCCCGTCGGCTGCTCTTGCCCACCGGCGCGCCGAAGGTGGACGACATCACCGGGCTGCCGCCCGCGGTCGCGTTGCAGCAGCGGCGGGGGTCGGCGACCTCCCGGTCGACGGTCGGCACCGTCACCACGCTGTCCAACCTGTTGAGGATGCTGTTCTCCCGCGCCGGAACCTACCCGCCGGGTGCCACGGAACGACTGGATTCCGATGCGTTCTCCCCGAACACCGCCGTGGGCGCGTGCCCCGAGTGCCACGGTCTCGGACGAATCCACCGGGTGACCGAGGAGACGCTGGTGCCCGACCCGTCGCTGACCATCCGAGAAGGCGCGGTAGCCGCGTGGCCGGGTGCGTGGCAAGGCCAAAACCTGCGCGACATCCTCGTCACGCTGGGGTACGACATCGACAAGCCGTGGCGTAAACTGCCTCAGCGTCAACGCAACTGGATTCTGTTCACCGACGAGCAGCCCACCGTCGAGATCGATCCGAGCCAGCACCCCGTGCAGGCCGACTATTACTACAACGGCACCTTCTCCAGCGCCGAACGCCACGTCCGCCACACGCTGGCCAACTCCCAGAGCGCCATGATGCGCCGGCGGGTGCTGCAATTCGTCGACAGCGTCGAGTGCCCGACATGCGCCGGTTCCGGGCTGCGGGCCGAGGCGCTGCGGGTGACGTTCGCCGGGCGCACCATCGCCGACTATGTGGCGATGCCGTTGGCTGATCTGGCGAACGCGTTGCGCCCCACCGCTTCTCGTACTGACGCCGCCGCCGCGTACGAGTCGACGGAATCCGGTGAGCTGACCGAAGTGGCGACCATGATCGCCGCGGATCTCGTCGCACGCCTGCAGGTACTCATCGATCTCGGCCTCGGCTATCTCACGCTCAGCCGGCGTACCCCGACGGTGTCGCCCGGCGAGTTGCAGCGGTTACGCCTGGCCACGCAACTGCGCGCCGGATTGTTCGGCGTGCTTTACGTGCTCGACGAACCGTCGGCCGGACTGCACCCCGCGGATGCCGAACCATTGCTCGACGTGCTCGATCGCCTACGGCGGGCCGGCAATTCGTTGTTCGTGGTCGAGCACGACATGGACGTGGTACGCCGCGCCGATTGGATCGTCGACGTGGGGCCCGGGGCGGGGGAGCTTGGCGGGGAGGTGCTCTACAGCGGGCCGGTGCCCGGACTCGCCGACGTCGAGAGGTCGATCACCCGACGGTACCTGCTCGAGGAGGCTACGCCGGCGTCTCGGCCACCCCGCACACCGTCCGGCTCAATGATTCTGCGCGGCATCTGCTTTCACAATTTGAAAGATCTCGACGTGGACCTGCCACTTGGCGTGTACACGGCGGTCACCGGAGTGTCCGGTTCGGGCAAGTCGACGCTGGTCGTCAAGGTCCTCGGCGACGTCGTCAACGGCCAGCTCGGGACGCGCCGCGCCGTCGAGCCGGCCGAACCCGACGCCGAGGACACCGACGTGGAGACAATCGATGTCGACCATGACGCGAGCGTCGGCGTGACGGCGACGGGGGTTGAGCAGATCAACCGGTTGGTGTCGGTCGACCAACGCCCCATCGGGCGGACGCCGCGTTCGACGCTGGCGACCTACACCGGCTTGTTCGACGCGGTGCGTCGCGAATTCGCCGCGACCCCCAAGGCGCGGCGCCGCGGTTGGACGGCGGGCAGATTTTCTTTCAACGTGGCCGAAGGCCGGTGCCCCACTTGCCAGGGCGAGGGCTTCGTGTCCGTCGAATTGCTGTTCCTGCCAGGCACGTACGCTACCTGCCCCGCGTGTCATGGAGCGCGCTACTCCGACGAGACGCTCGAGGTGCGTTATCGCGGCCGCACGATCGCTGACGTGCTCGCGATGACCGTCGACGAAGCCGCGGAGTTTCTTGCCGACGTTTCCCACGCTGCGCGGAGCCTGGCCACACTACAAGAGGTCGGCCTCGGCTATCTCCGGCTCGGCCAGCCCGCGACCGAACTGTCGGGCGGCGAGGCCCAGCGGATCAAGCTTGCCTCCGAACTGCAGAGGCCGCGGCGGGGGCACACCCTCTACGTCCTCGACGAGCCGACGACCGGGCTGCATCCCGCCGATGTCGACCTGCTCGATCGTCAACTGCACCGCCTGGTCGATGCGGGCAATACCGTCGTGGTGGCCGAACACGACATGCGGATGGTCGCCGGCGCGGATTGGGTGATCGACTTGGGACCCGGAGCCGGCAGCGACGGCGGTCGGGTCGTTGCGGCCGGGCCGCCTGAAACGGTGGCACGCGCCGAACACAGCCGCACGGCGCCGTATCTGGCCAAGCGGATGGCGCCGTCCCCCACTCGCTGAGCGGGATTCCGCGATTTCAGAGCGGATCGGCGCAGCGACGCGGCCCGTTCACCACGGGCCTGTCACGGCGGTTAGGGAAATCCCGGGTGCCCGGGCAGGCCGTTCAGGCTTCCCTCGATGCCGTGCAGGTCCCCCTGAATGCCCTGCAGTTGCTGCTGGATCGCCTGCAGGTCCGACAGCGTGCTCTGGTAGGCGGGCTGGCTCTGGTCCACCATGGCCGACTGGGATTGCGGGCAGTAAGAGACGATGGCGCCCGCGGTGACCTTCGCGCTCTGGTCGGCGTCCCACACCGAGGATCGCTGCACGAAACCGGCGGCGTCAGCGAAGTTCGGCTGGTGCGCCAGGAAGTCGCAAACGGCGTGCCCCTGCGCCATGACGTATTCCTGGCTGGGCACCGGCACGCCCTCGCGCCGCAACGCGCCGACGAACGCCGCGTCGGCGATTTGGAGGCGCGGTGCCGGCGCCCTCGGCGCGGCTCGGCTGGGCGGCGCGGCGGTCGCCGACGGGGTGTCGCTGGGCTGGGCCTCCGACGGTTGCGCCGACGAATCTTCGTGGCGGACGGACACCATCATCACGACCGCCACGGCGACGGCCGCCAGCGACAGCGGCACTGCCGCCAGCAGGCTCAGGCGGCTCAATGCGCCGGCGCGCCGCCGCGGCGACTTGGGTACCGCGACTCCGCGGTCTCGGGGGACGACGACGGCTTCGGGCGTCCGCGCGAGGTCGGGCAAGGGCCCCCTGCCGCTGTGGGCGAGGAGCTCGTCGAGCAGTTCGTCGGCCTCTCGAGATGACAGCTGACCGCCCTGCCCGCTCGATCGGCGACTCAGAGCGATCCGCCGTAACTCTGCGTCGATGGTTTCGCGGTCGCGCATATCAACCAGTTTGCGAGTGTCACGGCTCTGTGACAAGTTCCGGCGCCCTCTGGAGCAACCGGCCATTTGGTGATCCTCGGCCGCCGGGCGCCGCGGTGCGCAAGGATGAGCGTCGTGACGCTCACGCGGGGTGAGCACAGACGGGAAGGCGAGGGCACACGGGTGAGCAGAGCGCTAAGGGATGCCGTCATGGCGATCGCGATTGGTGGATCCGGGATCGCCTGTACACCAACACTATTCGCGTCGGCGGCGCACGCGGACGGAGACTATGTCGCCTTCCTCTCCCCGACGCGCAACATCAGTTGCGAGATCAATTACCGCCGACAGGGCCTCCCCGACGAGGCCTTCTGCTTCGCGCTGTCGCGCCCGGAGTCGGCGACCCTGAACCCCGACGGCACCTTCTCGGTGTGCACCGGCGAGGGTTGCCTGGCGAACGCGGCGGAGAACACGCCCACGCTCGGTTACGGCCAGACGATGACGAACGGACCGTTCACCTGCCGGTCGGAGGTCGGCGGGGTCACCTGCACCGTCGCCTCGGGCCGGGGCTTCACGATCTCCAGCGCGGCGATCACCCCCGTCGGCTAAGACTGCGGGGGCGGTCCGGGATCCGGCGGGGGCGCTCCGTCCGGCGGAGGCGCCGGCGACGACGGATGCGTGCAGTCGGGCACGTAAATCAGGGTGTGGCCGATCATCGTCCAACCGATCCCGCACCCCGGCGGCACGAGTGGGGCCGTGCCGCCGGCGGCGATGAACAGCGCCGCAGTGGCGCAAAGGATTGCCGAAGGCCCCGGCCGGCGACGGGCGCTCGCCGGCGCTGCTTCACCCGCGTCGTCCGGCATCCGACATCTCCGCTCTCGCAAGCCTCCAGTCTGCGAGGGGCCCCGGCCGGTCGCAACTCGAGAGGGCGCCGGCAGCGGCGGGCCGTCGGCGACGCGAAAGCCGCCCCGACGCGATCGCCGGGGCGGCTTCCACTCGTGCTCAGTACAGGGGCACCCAAACACCGAAGAACCAGTAGCCCCAACCGCCGTACTGCCAGTTGAACACCGGGATCACGGTGAAGGTGTTGTAGTTGAAGGGTCCGAAGTCGGCCCGCGCGACGGCGACGTCACGCGGCGGCCCCGCCCAGGGCCGGTTCCAGCCACCGGGAGGCGGGGGACCGTCCCAGCCACCGGGAGGCGGCGGGCCCTCCCAGTGCGGCGGCGGGTGGCCCGGCGCCGGGCCGTCGTTCCAGCCGTATCCGCGCTCGCGCGGCGGCGGCGGTGCGCCACGTCCGATGATGTTGAACTGCACCTCCGGCCCCGCGGGACCACCGATCTGCGCGCTGGCGGTCACGACGTCGTGGCGCGCGATGTAGGGCTGGTGCGGGGGCTGGGTGCTCGGCGGGTTGAGCGCGGGCCGAGCGGGCGGCGGGTTCTGGCCGTGACCGGGGCCGTTGGGCTGGTTGCCCTGCTGGTTCGGCTGGTTCTGCCCGGGCTGGTTCTGTCCCGGCTGGTTCTGTCCCGGCTGGTTTTGCGGCTGCCCCTGCTGGTTCTGCGGGTTCTGCCCGTGCCCGTTGGGCGGGTTCTGCCCGCCCTGCGGCGGGTTGTTCGGGCCACCACTCTGCGGGCCCCCGTTTCCGGGTCCGTTCTGCGGGCCGCCGTTGCCGGGCCCGTTCTGCGGGCCGGAGTTACCCGGCCCATTTTGCGGACCACCGTTACCCGGCCCGTTCTGCGGACCACCACCGCCGGGACCGCCCTGCGGGCCACCGTTGCCCGGCCCGTTCTGCGGGCCGGAGTTACTCGGCCCGTTCTGCGGACCACCACCGCCGGGGCCGCCCTGCGGGCCACCGCCACCGGGGCCGCCCTGCGGGCCGCCGCCATGCGGGGCGCCCCCACCGGGACCACCCTGTTGGCCACCCGGCGCACCACCGCCGCCGCCACCGGGCCCGCCGGGGTTACCACCACCGCCGCCGCCTCCGCCGCCACCGCCGTGGCAGTTCGGACATGGCGGTGGCGGGTCAAGCGGCGCGGAGAATGCATAGCCCGCGCTGAACGTCGCGGCGGACAAGCCCAGGCCGGCCGCCACCGCGGCCGCGCCGACGGCACGTTTCATGGTCATAGTTGCGTCCCCTCTTGGGTGTCGATCGCCTGCCCTACGGGCAGGTGACGTCCAACTCGAATGGCTTGGTGACGGGCTGCGGTTGCTGGGGGTTGCTCATGTCGGTGCCGGTCGCGGTGCCCTTGATGGCCCACTGCTTGCCGTTGACGGCCGCACCGGCGTTGGCGGCCTGGTTGGGGGCGGCGTCGGAGAACCCGAGGATGACGTTGTTCACGCTGCCCAATCCGACGGAGTGCACGATCGGCGGGTTGCCGTTGCTGACGACGGCACCGACCCCGGCCGTCGGGTCCCCGATGCCGATGTTGATGTTGTCGCCCGCCGGGGTGCAGGTGACCTGCCCGGAGACATTCTGCGCTTGGCCGTCGACAATCACCTGCGGGCCCGCCGCTCCCGCAGCCGACGAGGAACCGGACGCCCCGGTACTCGATTTGTTGCTCGAACAGCCCGCGCTGGCCGCGACCACCACGGCCACGCCGGCTACGCCGATCACGATCCCACGCTTCACTACTGCATCCCTTCGTGTCGCTGGTTCGGCTACCTTGACCATCGCGGCTGCAACGCATTACCGCGTGCGCCGGCCCGCGGAGCGGGTCCCACGGCCGCTGCGCCGGATACCCGATCGCCGAAATTTGCAAACGCCACGTTACGTCGCCGTCGCGGCGGGTTAACTGGCCAACCCGGGCGTCACGGCAGAATGTGCAGCCCCCACCTGTTGAGGAGCGGGTGGATCAGCATGAAGTAGGTCGTGTAGTCGTCGCCCTCGGGCGAGGACATCAGCAAGCCGACCGCGCTGACCGTGCCGTCGGAGTTCATGACGAAGCCGGGGCTGCCGCTGTCGCCGTCGAGGCTGTACACGCTGGCCTCCACCACGTCGCCCTGGACGCCGTTGACGACGCCGCACGTCTCGCCGGTGACCGCGCCGATCTTGCAGAAGGGCATGCCCTCTTGGATCTGCGAGCGGCTCAGCGTGTCGCGGACCCGGTATCTGCCGCCGACGTCTCCCACCGGCGGCCCGATGCTGGGATCCAGGCGGATGATCGCAGCGTCCCGCTTCTCGCCCTCGTGCTCGCTGGCGGAGATCCTGCCCAGCGGGGCGGCGTCGCCGTAGGTCCATTCCTTGCCGTCGTGCGAGTCGCAGTGCCCGCTCGTCATCAGGTAGTAGCTGCCGTCGTTGCCCTGCGCCGCGAACCCGGCCGTGCAGCCACCCGCCCCGTGGTCGACGCTGACGCCGGGCATGGGCGGCGGAGCCGCCTGCGCGGGGCTCGCCCACACGATCGTGCCCAACGCCATGGCTCCCGCGAGGCCCGATCCCCGCAACAACCCTCTGCCCACGCCGTCTCCTCCGCTGATATCCGGCAGATGGTAGCAGCGCCGACCCTCAAATACGTTGTTGACCAGCAAGTTTCACGCGCACGAAACGTGAGCCAGGTCACTCCGGTCCGACGTGCCTGGCCAAGAAATCCAGCACCGCGCCGGCGAAGATGTCGTTGCGATCGCCGGCGACCATGTGGCCCGCGCCGCGCACATCGGTGAACTCCACCTGCGGGAAGCGAGCCAGAAACTCCTCGGCGCGCTCCTGGGGAACCAGGTCGCTCATCTGCCCGCGGATCAGCAACATGGGCACCCCGCCGCGCAGGATCACCTCGACGGCCGCGTGCATGCGGTCCGGGTCGGTCACCTCGAACGGCGGGAACGCCGCGGTGCCGCTGATGAATTGCGGATCCCAGTGCCAGAACCAGCGACCGCCGCGGCGGCGCAGGTTGGTGGCCAGGCCTTGCAGGTCGGTCGGTCGGGGCCGGTGCGGGTTGTACTCGGCGATCGCGTCGGCGACCTCGTCGAGCGAAGCGAACCCCGACTCCACCTTGTCGGACATGAAGGCGTGGACGCGATCCGCCCCGGACTGATCCATGTCCGGCACGATGTCGACCAGGACGACGGCGCTGGCGATGCCCGGCGACAGCTCGCCCGCCAGCAGCATCGCGGTGAACCCGCCCAAGGAGGCGCCCACCAGCACCGGCTGCGGCGGCAGCGTGCGCAGCACCTGCGCGACGTCACCGGCGAAGCTGACCACGCGGTAGTCGCCGTCGCGGGACCAATCCGACTCGCCGTGCCCGCGGAGGTCCACGGTGACGGCCTGCCAGCCGCGCCGAGCGACGGCGGCGGCGGCCTTGCCCCACGACCGGCGCGTCTGCCCGCCGCCGTGCAGGAACACCACCGCCCGCGCCCGCGGGTCGCCCAGGCGGTCCGCGGCGATGCGCAGCCCGCCGGCCCCCTGGATCGAGAACGGTTCGGCTACCGCGGTCATCACGCGATCGTAGAGCGTCGCGGTCGCCGACCTGCGGGAGTTCGACCGCGTCGCGGCGCCCCCGCCCCCGACCTAGGGGGCACCGCGGATACCTTGTTGGCGAGGATCAGCGGACGAGCGGAGAAGCCATGCGTCTTGACGAGTACCTGTCCCTGGACGCGACGGCGCTGGCCGAGCTGGTGCAGCGTCGCGAGGTCACCGCCGCGGAGTTGCTCGCGCTGGCGCGGCAGCGGGCCGACGCCGTGAACCCGCGGCTCAACGCGATCGTGCGCCGCCTCGACGGTGTCGCGGACCAACGCGCCGCCGATCCCGCCCTCAGCGGACCGCTGGCGGGGGTGCCGTTCCTGGTCAAGGACCTGGGCCAGCAGTATCGCGGCTTCGTGACGTCGTGCGGCTCCCGATCGCTGGCCCATGACGTCGCCGACCAGCACGCCCTCATCACGCAGCGGTTCTTGGCCGCGGGACTGGTGGTCTTCGGCATGACCAATACGCCCGAGTTCGGGGCCAAGGGCGTCACCGAATCGGACTACCTGGGGCCCGCACGCAATCCCTGGGACACCGCCCGCACGCCCGGCGGGTCGTCGGGCGGCTCGGGGGCCGCGGTCGCCGCCGGCATCGTCCCGGCGGCGGGGGCCAACGACGGCGGCGGCTCGATCCGCATCCCCGCCGCCTGCAACGGGCTGGTCGGCCTCAAGGTGAGCCGAGGGTTGGCGCCGTACGGGCCCCAGACGGGTGAGGCGATGTTCGGGATGGCCACCCAGGGCGCCGTGTCGCGGACCGTGCGCGACAGCGCCGCGCTGTGCGATGCGATGGTCGGGCCCGACCCGGCCGCCGCCTACCAGGCCGCCCTGCCGGGCGAGCCGTTCACTGAGCTCATCCGGCGTCGTCCCCAATCCCTGAAGATCGGCTACTCGACGCGCTCGGCCATCAATCCCCACCCGGATCGGGAGGCCGTCGCCGCGGGCGGCCAGGCCGCGGCCGTGCTGACCGAGCTGGGCCACCGCGTCGAGGAGGTCGCGCCGCCCTACGACGACGCCGCCCTGGGCCGCGACTTCCTGACCATCTGGTTCGCCCAACTGCACCAGCAGATCGAGGAGATCAAGCGGCGCACCGGGGCCCGCGACCGCGATTTCGAGGCCGACACCCTGGCGGTCGGCGAGCTCGGTCGCTCCGGCGGCGTCCTGGCGCCGCTGCGGGCGCTGGAGAACCGGCACCTGTACATCCAGTCGCTGGCCGCGTTCCATGCGGACTACGACTACTTCCTGACGCCCACGCTGGCCACGCCGCCCCTGACGATCGGCGCCACCACCACGTCGCCGCCCCTACAGCGGGTGGCGCGGGTGGTGAGCCGGTTGCGAGCCGGTAGGGCCATGCGGCTCAGCGGGATCCTCGACGACCTCATCGAGCAAAGCCTGGGCTGGGTGCCGTACACGCAATTGGCCAACCTCACCGGCCGACCGGCGATCAGTGTGCCGTTGCATTGGACGGACGGCGGGCTGCCGCTGGGCGTGCAGTTCGTCGGCAAGCTGGGCTCGGACGGCGAGCTGCTGCAGCTGGCGGCGCAGCTCGAGGAGGCCCGGCCGTGGGCGCACCGGCATCCGGCGCCCGTCTCGGGGCCGGCCTAGCCCGACGTGCCGTCGGGCGACTTGGGGCCGCCGCCCCACAGCTTGGCGAAGCGGCGGGCGACGTCGCCCAGCTTGCCGCCGCGCTGCGACGACTTGATCCTGCCCAGCGTCTGCTTACCCTCGGCCGCGTAGTCCTTGACGGATTCGTCGCCCTCTTCGGCGCGCATGTCGTTTCCTTCCTTCGGGGTCGGTGCCGGCGCCGCGACCGGGGAGCTCCGCTCGCCGGGGTCGCTTGGGCGCCTTCGCATGGCTCAAGGCTGCCTACCCGCCGCCCCCGGGGAGTCAAACGCCGCAGCGCCGACCGCCTCACGGCCGCAGTGGGTCCTTGCTGGCCTTGACCGGCGCGTTGCTCGGCGGCAGTTTGAGCAGGTTGCCGCGCAGACTGCCCCGCGCGGTGCGCACGGTGACGAGGAACCAGGTGGACAGCAGGCCGGCATAGGCGATGACGGCGGCCACCCTGAACGCGGGCAGGTGCGTGTGCCCGGCGAGCTGGGCGGTGCCGGTGACGAAGGTGCCCACCGGGAAGGTCAGGCTCCACCAGGTCAGCGCGAACGGCATGCCGCGGCGCAAGGTGCGCACGGTCAACGAGGTGGCCAACGCGATCCACAACACCGCGAATCCCCACACCGGGACGCCGTAGAGGACGGCGAAGGCGTTCAGGTCCTCGGCCAGCGCGGGTTCCGCGGCCAGCGACGAGGCGGAACCCAACAGCCCGGCGGCGGTGACGGATTGGCCGAGCGGACCCAGGACGATCCACAGCGTCGGGACCCGCGCCGTGCCGGAGGTGCCGTAGAGGGTCAGCCGGCTCCAGATCATCGCGATGATGTTGAGCGACGCGATCAACGACAACCCGAACATGGCGTAGCAGCCGAAGAGCATGGTCTGTCGCCCGGTGCCCGGGGCCAGGTGCGGCAGGAGCAGCGCCCCCGTCGCGGCGGCCACCATCGGCGGCACCACCGGCATCAGCCAGCCGCCGAATGCCGCGTCGGGCTCCACCTGGTGCTGGGTGAACATCAGGTAGGGGATGCTGACCGCGGTGAACAGGCCGCCGACGGTGCCCGCGCTCCACAACACCCAGTCCAGGTCGACCGCGACGCGTTCGCCGAGCAGGTCCTTGCCGATCAACACCGCTCCCCCGCCGACGGTCATCAAGGCCATCGGCGCGGCTCCGTAGAAGTGGGCCATCTGCGGGTTGCGGGCGTGCCGGCGGGCGACCGTGGGGTGCCGCAGCCAGTGACCGCCCACCACCACGATCAGCGCCGCCAACAGCGACGCGGCGAGCACCCAGACGACCTCGGTGAACGCCCGCAGGCCGGTGACGCGCACCGGCAGGGTGGCGCCGGCGATGGCGACGATGCCGGTGCCCATCACCGAGGCGAACCAATTGGGACCAAGATTGCCCAGCACCTCGACGCGCCGCTGCGGCGGTGGGGCGGCGTCGGGGCTCACGATGGCCATCGCTGCAACACCCTACTGCGTCGCACTGAACCGGAAGGGCCACGACGCTTAGACTCCAACCGTGATGCCAGCGGCGCGGAGCGGACGGGCGGTGCGCAGGCTGCCGGTGCTGCTGTGCATCGCGGCGCTCGCGCTCGGCGTCCTGGCCGTGCCGGTCAAGCAACGCTGCGGGGCGCCCGGATTCTCCTGCGCCACCACGCTCGACAGCAATGGCGACGTGCACTACTACTACGAGGTCGAACCGCTCGGCGTCTTCCTCGCCGAGGTCGTCACCGGGTCCAACATCACGCTGTACTACACCTCCGGCGAGGACCTGGTCAGGTCCCGCTGAGCGGCCGGCGCGCGGCGCCGCGGACGTCTCCGTCGGGTCACACTTTCGGGTCGATCCCCGCGACGCTGTGCCCGCGCCGAGACTCCGCCGAGATCCACGCGAACCGCCACGCCGCGCCGGCAGGTCAAAACCGCAGATCAGGCCGTTATCCCCGGCGGCGCGGGCATCGTACGCCGCGGCGCGCGGCCGCCGCGGGGCGTTTGCCGGCGGATTCCTCGATTGGGGGCTTCATAGCAAGCTAACGCATACTTGTCACCATGCTCGAAGCGACATCGCCGCAAACCGCCGCCGTGGCGGCGGGCGCCGATGCGCCGGGTATGGGCAGAGGTTTGTGATGGCGCGCTCTGGCGGCGCCCACCACCGCCACCGTGCCCCCCGTCAGCCCTCCCGGTTCCGCGCGGTGCTGTCGCGCAGCGTCATGGCCCTGGTGTCGGTCGCGGCGGTCGGCCTGACCGGGGCCGGGTACTACGTGGCGCACGGCGCCCTCGGCGGGATCACCGTGTCGAACGCGCTGCAGCCCGACGATCCGCGGTCGAGCGGCGACAACATGAATATCCTGCTCATCGGCCTGGACTCGCGAAAAGATCAGGACGGCAACGACCTGCCCTGGTCCATCCTCAAACACCTGCACGCCGGCGATTCCGACGACGGCGGCTACAACACCAACACGCTGATCCTGGTTCACGTCGGCGCCGACAACAAGGTCGTCGCCTTCTCGATCCCCCGCGACGACTGGGTGCCGTTCACCGGCGTGCCGGGCTACAACCACATCAAGATCAAAGAGGCGTACGGGTTGACCAAGCAGTACGTCGCGCAGAAGCTCGCCAACCAGGGCACCAGCAGCCAGAAGGAACTCGAGACCAAGGGCCGTGAAGCGGGCCGCGCCGCGACGTTGCGGGCCGTGCGCAACCTGACCGGCGTGCCGATCGACTACTTCGCCGAGGTCAACCTGGCCGGTTTCTTCGACCTCGCGCAGACCCTCGGCGGCGTCGAGGTCTGCCTCAATCACGCCGTGTACGACTCCTATTCGGGCGCCGACTTCCCGGCCGGGCGGCAACGACTCGACGCCTCGGAGGCGTTGTCGTTCGTGCGACAGCGCCACGGCCTGGACAACGGGGACCTGGACCGCACCCACCGGCAGCAGGCGTTCCTGTCGTCGGTCATGAAGGAGCTGCAGGACTCGGGGACGTTCACCAACGTCGACAAGCTGAAGAACCTGATGGCGGTGGCGCGCAAGGACGTCGTGTTGTCGTCGGGGTGGAGCGAGGACATGATCCAGCGCCTCGGTGAACTCGCGGGCGGCAATGTCGAATTCCTGACGCTCCCGGTGGTGCGCTACGACAACATCGACGGGCAGGACGTGAACATCGTCGACCCGGCCGCCATCAAGGCGGAGGTGGCGGCGGCCCTCGGGTCGGCCGCACCCAGCAGCGCGACCACCACCACCACGGTGGTCAAGCCCAACCCCAACATGGTCGTCGACGTGATCAACTCCGGCGCCATGAGCGGGATGGCGTCCGAGGTGTCGCGGGCGTTGAAGAAGCGCGGCTTCACCACCGGCCAGGTCCGCGACCGCGAGTCGGGTGAGCCGAACGCCACGACCATCGAATACGGCGCCGGCGCGCAGACCGACGCGCGCAGCGTGGCGACGCTGCTCGGCCTCGACGCCCCGAACCAGCCCAACCCGACCGTGCAGCCCGGGCACATCCGCGTCACCGTCGACACGAACTTCTCGATGCCCACCCAGGACGACACGACGATGGACGATTCGACGAGTACCAGCACCACGTCGACCAAGGCCAAGACGTACTACTACAACGGCACCACCACGACGTATCCGACGCCGGATCAGGGCAAGCCCCTCGACGGCGGCGGGGTGCCCTGCGTCAATTAGTCAGGCGTGGGTGCCGCCGTCGATGCGGATCTCGGTGCCGGTGATGAAGGCGCCGTCGGCGGAGACCAGCATGGCGATCACGCCCGCGACCACGCCGGGGTCGGCCATGCCGGTGCCGCTGGACGTCTCGGTCGTCGGCAGCACGGGCATCAGCCGCGAAAGCAGCGACCAGTCGGCGTCTTTGGGGATGTAGCCGCCGGTGGCGTCGGTGATGCCGGACTTGATGCTGCCCGGCGCCACGCACACGGCGCGCAGCCCGGCGCGCGCGTACTCGAGCGCCAGCGAATGGGTGAAGGCCTGGATGCCGCCCTTGCTCGCCGCGTACGCCGCCATGTAGGGGTGGGCGAACGACGCCGACGTGGAGCTGAAGTTCACCACGGCGCTGCGCGGGTTCGCCAGCAGCGCCGGCAGGGCCTCGCGGACCACCAGGAAGGTGCCGGTGAGGTTGATCCCCACGATGCGGTTCCACAGTTCGAGGCTGGTCTCGTGGGTGTGCGCGGCGCGCAGCACGCCCGCGGCGTTCACCAGGGAGTCCAGGCCGCCGAGCGTCTCGACGGCCGAGCGCACCCCGGCGATCACCGAGTCCTCGGCGCCGACGTCCATCACCAGCGTCGTCAACCGGTCCGAACCCACGCCGGCCCGCGCCCGGGTCTGCTCCAGACCGTCGGCGGCCACATCCGAGGCCACCACCGTGGCGCCCTCGTCCACCAGCCGCAGCGCGGTGGCCTGACCGATGCCCGACGCGGCGCCGGTCACCAAGATCCGTTGTCCCGCAAGTCTTGTCATTGGTTACTCCCGGTTCAGACCACTCCGCGCAGCGCGTCCTCGCCGAACATCTGCACCATCATCGACGAGTAGTCCGGGCCGCGGCGCAGGATGTGGCCACCGTCAACGTTGATGCACTGCCCGGTGATCCAGGCGGCGGCGTCGCTGAGCAGGAACAGGGCCAGGTTGGCGACGTCCTCGACCTCGCCCACCCGCGGCAGCGGCGTGCACAGGGCGTAGTCGCCGCTGATCTCCGGGGACTGGATGACGCTGGCGTCCACCAGGTCGGTGCGGATGAGGCCGGGGCGGACGCTGTTAACGCGGACCCAGGAGGGCCCCAGTTCGTCGGCGGCCAGCATCATCATGTGGTCGATCGCGGATTTGGTGACGCCGTATGGCCCGAACCAGCGGTGGGTGTTGCTGGCCGCGATCGACGAGATCCCGACGAACGAGCCGCCGCCGTTGCGCACCAGTTCCCGCGCGACGTGCTTGAGGACGTACATGGTGCCGTTGACGTTGAGGTCGACGGTGTTTCGCCACGCCTCGGAGTCGGTGTGGGTGATCGGGCCGATGGTCAGCGAGCCGCCGGCACAGTGCACCGCGCCGTCGAGCCGGCCGTGCCACGCCGTGGCAGCGTCGACGGCGCGGACGACCTCGTCCTCGTTGGTGACGTCGGCCGGCTCGTAGCGGATGGACCCGGCGCCTTGCCGCGCTTCGATGTCGGTGACGGCCTCGGCGAGCCGGTCGGCGTTGCGGCCGACGATCATGACCGAGGCTCCGGCGGCCACCAGCCCGGCGGCGACGCCCTTGCCGATTCCGCTGCCGCCGCCGGTGATCAGATACGTCCGGTTGTCGAAAGAAAGCTGCACGCCATCACCTCACGCCGAAAACTGGAACAGGTTCTAGCAGCATAGGGCAGCGATCACAGCCGTCACAGCAGCCTCGGGGAATGCACCGTATGCCGATGTGCCCGCCTCGCAGCGACAACCGGGGCGGGCGCACCCGGGTGACCGCCGTGTCGCTGTGAGGCGGGCACTTCGACTACCCCTTCGCCCACTCCTTCGCCCAACCCCTTCGACCACCCCGTCGCGCAGCGGCGCCCTACGGGGTGTCGCGGCGCGCCAGCTGGGTGGGCTTGGCGTTCCGCCAGTCCTCCACGTCGGGCGGCAGGCCCACCGGGTAGCGGTTCTCGTTGTGGGCGGCCCAGTGCGCATGGCCGAGCTCGTGGATGTGAAAGGCGTGCCGCAACGCCTCGGTGAAGCCCATCGCGTCGGACGCCGCGTTGACCGAATCCTTGACCAGCAGGGCCGCCATGGTCGGCCGCTGGGCGATGCGCCGCGCGAATTCCAATGTCTTTTCGGCCAATTCGTCGGCGGGGAACACCTTGGACACCATGCCGAGACGGTAGGCCTCGTCGGCGTCCAGCGCGTCACCGGTCAGCAGCAGTTCCTTCGCTTTGCGCGGTCCGAATTCCCAAGGGTGGGCGTAGTATTCGACGCCCGGCATACCCATCCGCACGGCCACCACGTCGCTGAATTTCGCGTTGTCGGCGGCGACGATCAGGTCGCAGGCCCAGATCAGCATCAGGCCGGCCGAGATCGCGTTGCCCTGCACCTGCGCGATGGTGATCTTGCGCAAATCGCGCCAGCGGCAGGTGTTTTGGAAAAAGTAGTGCCACTCCTGCAGGTAGGTCTTCTCCGCGACCGGGTCGCGCGTCGCGCCGTGGGACCGGAACGTCGGATGCTGGCCGGCCCCGGGCTGGCGCTCGGCGAGCGCCAACTCCGAACCCAGGTCGTGACCAGCCGAGAAGTTCCTGCCCCGCGCGGCGAGGATCACCACCCGGACGGTGTCGTCGGCCTCGGCCCGCAGGAAGGCCTCGTCGAGCTGGACCAGCAGCCCGCGGTTCTGCGCGTTGTGGGCGTCGGGACGATTCAGCCAGATCCGCGCGACCCGGCCCTCGTCGAGGGTTTCGTAGGTGACCAGCGCCTCGGCGTCGCCGCCGGCCGCCCCCGCACCGGCTGCGGCGCCGGCCTGCTCGGACAGTGTCATCGCACCCACCTCGCTTGTCGTCAACTCTGACTCGTTTACACATTACGGCCAGGGTGTAAGCGGCTCGTGGCGGGGCCGCCGACTCCCGCCGTGAGCGAGTGCCCCATCACCGGCGGTCGAGCGGTAACAGCCGGCGATCGCTGGGAAACGCCAGCCGCACCAACCCGCTGCATGAACCTGCTCATCGCGCAGCACCGCGCCCCGGCCCGTCGGCCCGCGACCCCGGCGGTACGCCTGAGACACCGCCCACTGAGTCGCCTACAGTTGAGACATGCCTACCAAATCTGATCCTGGCGAGATCGGCGACGTCGAACCGGTCGCCGACAGCACCGCGAGCCAGGCCAGGAGGGTCGTCGCGGCGTACGCGAACGACGCCGACGAGTGCCGGGTCTTCCTTTCCATGCTCGGCATTGGGCCCGCCAAACTCGACGCGTAGATGGCTCGCGGTCAGGGACGCGGCGCCAAGGCAGCCGCCTTCGGCGACTCCGACTTTGTGGTGGTCGCCAACCGGTTGCCGGTAGACCAGGAGCGGCTCCCCGACGGCACGACGAGCTGGAAGCGCAGCCCCGGCGGGCTGGTCACGGCCCTGGAGCCGCTGCTGCGGCGCCGGCGCGGCGCGTGGGTCGGCTGGCCGGGCGTCGCCGACGACGGTACGGGCCCCGACCTGGACGAGCCGATCATCCAGGACGACCTCGAGCTGCGGCCCGTGCGGCTGAGCGCCGACGACATCGCCGAGTACTACGAGGGCTTTTCCAACGCCACCCTGTGGCCGCTTTACCACGACGTCATCGTCAAACCGATCTATCACCGCGAGTGGTGGGAGCGCTACGTCGACGTCAACCGGCGCTTCGCCGAGGCGACCTCCCGCGCCGCCGCCGAGGGCGCGACCGTGTGGGTGCAGGACTACCAGCTGCAGCTGGTCCCGAAGATGCTCCGCGAGCTGCGGCCCGACCTGACCATCGGCTTCTTTCTGCACATCCCGTTCCCGCCGGTGGAGCTGTTCATGCAGATGCCCTGGCGCACCGAGATCACCGAGGGGCTGCTGGGCGCGGATCTGGTCGGGTTCCATCTGTCCGGCGGCGCCCAGAATTTCCTGATCCTGTCCCGCCGGCTGATCGGGGTGAACACGTCGCGGGGCACGGTCGGGGTCCGTTCCCGGTTCGGTGAAGTGGAACTCGCGGACCGCGTCGTGCGGGTGGGCGCCTTTCCCATCTCCATCGACTCGACGGCGCTGGACCAGGCTGCCCGGCACCGCGACGTCAAGCGCCGCGCGCGCGAGATCCGCGCCGAGCTCGGCAATCCCCGCAAGGTGCTATTGGGCGTCGACCGGCTGGACTACACCAAGGGCATCGACGTCCGGCTGAAGGCGTTTTCGGAACTGCTCGAAGAGGGCCGCGCCAAGCGCGACGACACCGTGCTCATCCAGCTCGCGACGCCCAGCCGCGAACGCGTGGAGAGCTACCAGATCCTGCGCAGCGACATCGAACGCCAGGTCGGCCACATCAACGGCGAATACTCCGAGGTTGGTCACCCGGTGGTGCACTACCTGCATCGGCCGGTCCCCCGCGACGAGCTGATCGCGTTCTTCGTGGCCGCCGACGTCATGCTGGTCACCCCGCTGCGCGACGGGATGAACCTGGTCGCCAAGGAGTACGTGGCCTGCCGCAGCGACCTCGGCGGCGCGCTGGTGCTCAGCGAATTCACCGGCGCCGCAGCCGAGTTGCGGCAGGCGTACCTGGTCAACCCGCACGACCTCGAAGGCGTCAAGGACACCATCGAAGCCGCGCTCAACCAGAGCGAGGCGGAGGGCCGCCGCCGCATGCGATCGATGCGCCGCCAAGTGCTGGCCCACGACGTCGATCGGTGGGCGCGGTCCTTCCTCGACGCGCTGGCGCAGTCGGGCCCGCACGACACCGAGTAGCTTTGGCAATCCCATGGTGTCGCGGCCGGGTCGCTGTGATACTCAAGAGGGCGTCCAACGGTGAAGGAGAGGTTGCACATGAGGCTCCGTCACACGTTGGCCGCGGGCACCGGTGTCCTGGTGGCCGTCGCGACCGGGGTCGCGCTGCACTCCGGGGAGCCGGCCAAGGCCCTCGGCCCGCCGGCGGACGGGAATTACTCCTACAACGAGGCGGGTGTCTCGGGTGTCACCTGGACGGTGACGGCGCTGTGCGATCAGCCGTCCGGCACCCGCAACATGAACGACTACTCCGACCCGATCATCTTCGCCATGCAGTGCGCGCTGAACATCGTGAGCTTCACCGACGAGCGGATCACCGCCGCGGACAAGCTGCAGAACTTCAGCGGCCGGGCGCGGATGTCGAGCATGCTGTGGACGTTCAAGGTGGACAAGGCCGACGGTGTCTCGTGCCCCGGCGGCGGCACCGCCCCGTCCACCGAGACCTGGGCGTTCAGCGACGAAACGATGAGCGGCACCCACACCACGCTGCACGGCGCCGTCTGCGGGATGGAGCCGGCGATGAAGAAGGTGCCGTTCTCGTTGGCGCTGACGGGTCCGCCGCCCAGCCCGGTCGAACGATACCCGTTGTACTGCAACGCGATCGCGATGTGCTACTAGAGGCAATCGCCTAGATCGGCGTGATGTAGGCGATCAGCCACTGCTTGCCGACCTTCTTGAAGTCCACCCGCAGCCGGCTGCCATCGTAGAGCGGCTGACGCGTCTTGTCGGTCACGGTCCGGTTCATGTACACCATCACCGACGCCGAATCCCGTTGCGCCGACATCACTCCCGCGCCGACGACATTGGCTTGCACCACCACTTCCCGTTTCTTGGCCTCGGGGATGATCTGCGTGTTGGCGCTCTTCTGGAATTCGGCGCGGTAGTCGGGCGTCAGCAACGGGTACGCGGCGGTCAGGCTCCGCTCGACGGTCTGGTAGTCGTAGGCGAAGACCTCCGGAATCTCCTTGGCCGCCAGGCCGGGAAGAACCGCCCGCGCCGCCTGCTCACCGCGCGTCTGCACCCGATCCCAGTACAGCCAGCCGGCCGCCGCGGACAACCCGATGAACGCTGCGACCATCGCGTAACCCGCGACGACCGCCAGCCGGCGCAACCACCGCATCAATTACCGCCGTCGGGGTATTTGATGTCGTAGCCGGTCATCCGCCCGCTCTCGTCCTCGTGCACGATGACCCGCAGGCGATACGGCGTGGAAGGCTTGTTGACACCGTCGATGTCGGCCACCGTGACGCGCACCGATACCAGCACGGACGCGTTATCCGCTACGGCGTCAACGCCTTCCAGCGCCGCGCCGTTGATCACGGCCTCCGACGTCGCGTTGGTGGTGCGGAAGATGGCCTTGAGGTTTTCGACGTTGTTGTTGGCGCCGAGCATGCCGCGCAGCGGGCCGCTGGTGCCGTTGACGAATCGATCCACGCTCTCGTCGATGTTGTCCTGTTTGTAGCTGAACATGTTGACGACGGTCTGGGTGGCGGTGTCGACGAAGCGCTGGTCGCGGGCCTGGGCGGCGGTGGTGTGCCGCTGCTGGATCAACAGCAGGGCCACGCAGCCGGCCAAGACGCCGACCGCCAGCACCGCGGCGGCCAACGAGATCCAGCCCACCAGCCGGCGATTCGGCTGACGGCGCGGCGGCGGCTTCGGCGACGTGCGGGTCCGCGCCGCGGGCCTCGGCTTGGGCGCGGCGGGGACGTCGGGAACGTCGAAGCTGACCGGGGCGGCCTGGGCCTCCTCGGGTTTCGCCGGGCCCGCCGCACGGGACGCCCGGCGACGAACCCGCGGTGGCGTCGCGGGACCGCCGGTGACGACAGGCTCCATCACATAGGCCTTGGATCAAGCATCAGGTCCACCCAATTCTCCGCGCCGGAGGTGCTGCTGGCGCCGGCCGCGAAGATACCAGTGCCTCCCGCCGGATCGGCAAAGGCGCCGGTCTTCGGGTCGTAGGTGGCGTAGGCCGGCCCGCTGGCCTGCGGTTGCGGGCCGGGCCCCGGCGGCGGCCCCCACGGCTTTTCCGGGCCGGGCCCCGCCGGCGGCGGGCTGATCCCCTCGGGCGGCCCCGGCGGGGGCAGCCACTTCGGGTAGGGCAGCTGCGGCGGCACCGGCGGCACCCCGGGCGGCTGCCAGGAGGTGAACGGCGGCGGCGGCCCGTTGTCGTTGGGCGGCGGCGGGTCGAAGGCCGGCTGCTTGTTGGGCAGCGGCCCCGGCCCGGGCACCACGCCCGGCGGCGGCGGACCGACGATCGGCGTCCCGGGATCGGGTTGGGCGCTCGGCGGAATGTAGGGGAACTTGTTGGGCGGCAACACGTTCAGGCCGTTGGTCATCGGCGTGTCGTACGGGACCGGCGGGCCGCGCCACGGGTTGCGGCCGACCGGCACGTACCCCTTCGGATCCCGGCACAGCTGGATCGTGGGTGCCCGCTTGCCGGGAAACTCCTGGCACGGGTAGTTGCGCGCGCCACGGACCGTGCTGGGATCGCTCTGCGCGGTCTTGCAGTACATGTCCTTCGGCAGCTCGCGCACCGTCTCGTCGGCGGGAGTGCGCATCAGCGGCGGGGGCAGGAACCCGACGGCGCAGGGCGGCGGGTCGTTGAGGTCGAGCTTGAAGTCCAGCTTGCCGCCCTCGTCGAGGGGAGGCCCGCCCGCCATCGTGATGATGGCCGCGAACAACGCCGGCAGCACGACCAGCAGGTGCTCGATCGACTTGTGGTAGATGACGCCGACGCGGCCGAGGTTCGCCAGGCTGGCGGCCAGCGCCGGGAAGGAGGGGCGAATCCCGGAGAACGCGGTGCTGGCCTGGTCGATCGCCCCCGGCGCGATCGCCAGGGTGTCGCGCAGCTGCGGGTCGGCCTGCCGCACCTCGGAGGTGAACCGGGCCAACCCGTCGGCGAGCGACTTGACGTCGGCGCCGGCGCGGATCTGTGCCTGCAGGAACGGGCCCGCCTGGTCGATCAGTTGCGAGATCTGCGGGTAATTGGCGTTGGCCTCGTCCACCAGCAACCGGGCCGACTCGAAGAGCCGGGCCATCTCGGGCCCCGACCCGTTGGCGGCGACGAACGTCTCGTGCAGCAGTTCGCGTAGCCGGGTGTCGCCCAGGCTGTTGACCAGCGCCTCGGCCCGCTTGAGGAGGTCGGCCACGTCCTGGCCGATCCGGGTGTTCTGCCGGTCGATGTGAGACCCGTTGTGCAGCTTGGTCGAAGCCGGGGCCTTGGGCGGCACCAGGTCGATGTACTGCTCACCGACGGCCGACACGCTCTTGACGGTGGCGGTCACGTTGGACGGGATGGCGGTGCCGCTGTTGAGCCGCATGTCCGCGACCACACCGGTGGGGGTCAGGCCCACCGACTCGACCCGGCCCACGGCGACGCCGCGGTAGGTGACGTTCGCGTTCTTGTACAGGCCGCCGCCGGCGATGAAATCGGCGCTGACGCCGTAGGTCCCGATGCCGAGCGCCGCGGGCAGCCGCAGGTAGAAGATCGCCATCACGGTCAGGGTGATCACGGTGATGACCGAGAAGATCCACAGCTGGATCCTGGTGAGCCTGTCGTGCATCTGCTCTGCCGCCCCCTAATGTCCCGATGCCGTGCCGGGCGGAATCTTGAACGGATCGGCGGCCTGTCCGGACAGGTTGGCCAACTCACCGGTCAAGAAATCCGGCGGGTTGAGGATCTCGTTCATGTGGGCCATGTTCGGATCGAAGTACGCGGTGGTCAAGGCGCTCAACGACAACCGGAAGAACTTCATCACCTCGCTGCAGATCCTGTTGACCTTCCCGTTCCCCAACTACGGCATCAAGCAGGCGGTGCGCGGTGACTATCTCAACGTGTTCACCACCTTCGACCTGACGCTGCGCAGGATCGGGGAAACCTTCTTCACCACCGCGTACTTCGATCCGAACATGGCCCACATGAACGAGATCCTCAACCCGCCGGATTTCTTGACCGGTGAGCA
>NZ_LZJC01000045.1 GCF_001666755.1 Mycobacterium sp. E1214
CCCACCCCAGACGCCACGTCGTGACGCGCCGGTGCGTCGGGACCGTGCGGCCGGCCTGCGGTATCGTCGCCCAGCGCGACGACCAGCAGCTCAGCGCACTCGAGGATGCCCTCGACCTTCAGCGCCAGGAACTCCTCGGCGCGTTCCCCGAGGGCGGCGGCGGTCAGCGGACGCTCCTGGTCGACCAGGGCGTGGATGCGCCGCCGCAGCGCGTCGTCGGTGATGCGGATGAAGCGCCACGGCTGCATCAGGCCCACGCTGGGCGCGGCGTGCGCGGCCTGCAACAGCCGCGCCAGCACCTCCTCGGCCACGACGGCGCCCGGCGTGAACCTGCGCATGTCGCGGCGCTCGGAGATCACCCGGTAGACGGCTCGCCGCTCCTCGGGACTGAACGCCTGGTCGGTCATGCCAGCCATCGTAAAAAATCCGCGTTAGCGTAAGTCGTATCGCCGACGGACCTGGCCGACGCCGGAGAAGGGAGTGCTTCGTGAAGCCTTCGGACCTGCTCGAGCAGCTCGATAACGCGGCCGACTACGGGCAGCCCTATCAAACTCCCGACGGCTACACGGTGATCCCGGTCGGCAAGCCGCTGGGGGTGTTCGTCATCCGCGACGGCGAGGCCACGTGGAAGGCCGCCGTCGACACCGACCGGATCGCCCTGATCGGGGTGCTCACCGGCCTGGTGGCGACGCTGCTCGCCGGGCTGGCGATGCTGCGGCAGCCGCCCTGGCCGCGAATCACCCTCACGGACTGAACGTGACTCCGACCGCGCGGAACACGTATTCGGGTGGCATGGCGAAGGCCAGCGACCGCCGCGGCAGCACGTCCAGCACCTCCTGGGGGATCGCGACCTTGTAGTGCAGCGACAGCTCGCCGGTGAACTTCTCGTCGACCTGCGCCACGTCGACCTCGACCTGCAGCCCGGTCGCGGAGATCTCGACCTTCGCGGCGCCGGTCTGCGGCGCGTCCCACCGCGCGTTGACGGTGGGGCCCGCCAGTCGGGGCAGCATCGACAACGTCGCCAGCGCCCGCTGTGAGGTGAACACCACCGAGCCGGTGTAGCTGGCCACGCCGTGCGGCAACCGCACGCCCGGGATGGCGCCGCTGAAGCGCCGCGTCACCGCGACGTAATCGGCGAGGTACGTCAGGCCTTCGGCTTCGACCTGCGTGTGCAGGTCGTCGGGCAGCTTGCCGATGCCGAACAACTTGCGGACGAAGACGGCCATGCCGCCCAGTATGACTGGGCGGGCAGCGGGCCGTGCGAACCTCACCGCCCGACGGCTGGTATCCGTGGGTCATGACCCGCTTCCGGACCGCCGCCGTCCGCTACCTCGCGCCGCTCGCCGTCGTCGGCTACGCCGTCATGTGGATCGGCTACCTGCGGCACTGGTCCTGGCTGCACGGGATGGACTGGACGCTGCTGAACGCGGCGCGCGGCGCCGCGCACCGGCATCCGGCGTGGGTGGGGGCGTGGCAGTTCGTATCGGTGTGGCTGGGCCCGCCGCTGTGGCGGCTGGTCGCGCTGGTGGCGGCGGTCGCCGCCCTGGTGCGGCGCAACGTGCGGGCGGCCCTGGTGTTGTTGGCCTGCGGGCCGCTCAACGGACTGGTGACCACCGCGGCCAAGGGTCTGGTGGATCGGCCGCGGCCGGCGACCATGCTGGTCGCCGCGCCCTCGACCTCGTTCCCGTCCGGCCACGCGCTCGAGACGACGGCCGCGCTGCTCGCGCTGGTGTCGTTCCTGCTGCCGTTGTTGAACCGGGCGCTCGGCCGGGTCACGGTGGCGGTGGCGACCGCGGTGGGGCTGGCGGTCGGCGTCTCCCGGGTGGCCCTGAACGTGCACTACCCGTCGGACGTGCTGGCCGGGTGGGCCTTGGGGTACCTGTGGTTTTTGTTGTGCTGCGGCATCTTTCGTCCATCGGGGGCGCAGCCACTTCATGATCGACACCAGCTGGGCGTCGTCGA
>NZ_LZJC01000046.1 GCF_001666755.1 Mycobacterium sp. E1214
GCCCGACTACGCCGAGCGTGCCCGGGAACTGGCCACGCGGATGAGCAAGCCATCCGAGAGCGCGGGCCACGCCGTGGACCTGCTCGAAGAGTTCGCCCGCTCGGGTCGGTGTGTCAACGACACCCGAGTGGGGCGAAGTCGTTAGGCGCCTGGCCCGCCACCTGGCCGCGGCGCCATGCCTGGCCGGTTGGGCCGACGTGGACGGATACACTGCGAAACGCACTGACGGCGTCGACAGGCGTCTAGGCTCATACGGGATCACCGATGCGGAGTAAGGGGCAATTTTGGCCGTGACCGATCACGACACGCGGTTTGCATACCTTGATCTGCTCCGGCGCGACCTCACACGCTACGGCAGCGACGAGTTGGTGCCGGTCGGTTTATACCGCCTGGGGCGCCCCCTGTTCAGCACCCGCAACCTTCTCCTAGTCAAGAAGCGCCCCTTCAACAAGCAGGCGCGTGATCTCGGGCTGGATTGGCCGGCGGACGCGTTGACGATGATCGGCATGCAGCGGCTCACCAGCTTGCAACATTGCGTCGAGACGGTTCTCGACGAAGACGTGCCCGGCGATCTCGTCGAGTGCGGCGTGTGGCGCGGCGGCGCATCGATCCTGATGCGTGCGGTGCTGGCGACGCGCGGCGACGACAAGCGCAGCGTCTGGCTGTGCGATTCGTTCGCGGGCGTGCCGCCCCCGGACACCGTCAATTACAAGGCGGACAAGGGAATCAGGCTGCACCGTCACGCGCGCATCCTGGGCGTCTCGCAGGCCGAGGTCCGCGCCAATTTCGAGCGGTACGGACTGCTCGACGACCAGGTGCGGTTCTTGCCGGGTTGGTTCAAGGACACGCTGCAGGACGCGCCGATCGAGCGCATCGCGGTGTTGCGGCTCGACGGTGACCTCTACGAATCGACCATCCAGGCGCTCGACGCGCTGTACCCGCGGCTGTCCCCGGGGGGCTTTTGCATCGTCGACGACTACCACGCCATCAAGGCGTGTCGTCAAGCCGTCGCCGATTACCGTGAGAAGCACGGCGTTACCGGGGAGATCGTCGAGATCGACGGCACCGGCGTCCTGTGGCGCAAGTAGCGGCAGGCCTCGCGAAACGTCAAGCGTAGGACCGGGTTGCGTCGTCCCGTGGGCGGAATCGGCGACCGGGATGTATCGCAAAGAGCCCCGCGTTTCCGGATGGCGACGCGCCTTCCAGTGTTATGGTTGCCGCCGTGGCACACGGGCTCAAGGGCGGCACGCGTCTTCGGTTGTGGTGGGTGCGGACCGAGTACTGGCTCGCCCGCACGCTGCTACCCGACGTCTACGCCAACGACGCGCTGGTGACGTTCAACGACCATTCCTTCCTCAAAGATCCCGACTTTCAACGGGCGTACGCCCGTGGTGCGCGCGCGCTCGGCGGCGTCGACTGGTATCAGTGGCAGTGGCGGGTGCATGTCGGACTCTGGGCGGCGGCCAGCGCGAGCCACCTCGAGGGCGATTTCGTCGAGTGTGGCGTCAGCTACGGCTTTTTGAGCACCGCCATCATGGAGTACCTCGACTGGGATCGCCTCGGCAAGACGTTTTATCTCCTCGACACCTTCGCCGGTATCGACCCTCGGTTCGTCACCGACAGCGAGCGCGACTCCGGAGCCGTGGAGAAAAGCCAGGAAAACCTTCGCAGCGGAATGTACGTCGACGGCGTGGAGGGCGTCCGCGCGAATTTCGCGCAGTGGCACAATCAGCGCATCATCGTCGGTCCGGTTCCGGACACGCTCGACCAGGTCGACGCCGAGTCGGTGGCATACCTGCACATCGACATGAATTGCGCTCCACCGGAAGTCGCGGCGCTGCGCCATTTCTGGCCCCGGCTCACCCCCGGTGCCTTCGTGCTCCTGGACGACTACGCCAACCGGGGGCGGCACGAACAGCGCATCGCCATGGACGAGGTGGCCAAGGAGCTGGGCGTGCGCGTCTGCTCGTTGCCCACCGGTCAGGGCTTGATCATCAAACCGGCTCGCTGAGGCCGCGTTCGGGTCAGCGCGGCTTTGCCGCAGCGGCCCCCGACTTACGGCGCACGGCGTCTTCGAATAGATCGGCCGCCGCGGCGGCGCTTTGGGCCGGTGCGGTCATCCGGGTGGCAAGCTGGCGGGCCCGCTCGGCGTAGGCGGGCTGCACGATGCGGCGCAGGTCGGTGACCAGGGTCGCGCCGGTGCTCGCCGAGAACCGGCGCGAGGTACCGACTTTGAGACGTTTGACCTGGGCGCCCCAATACGGCTGATCGGCCGAGCTCCACAGCACCAGGGTGGGAATTCCCGCGCGCAGACTCGCGGCGGTGGTGCCCGAGCCGCCATGGTGGACGACGGCACGGCACAGGGGAAACACGGCGGCGTAGTTGACGATACCGACCAG
>NZ_LZJC01000047.1 GCF_001666755.1 Mycobacterium sp. E1214
TCGTGGAATGCGTTGGCCGCGGAGCTGAACTCGGCCGCGCTGAACTACGAGAACGTGATCACGGCGCTGAGCAGCGAGGAGTGGCTCGGCACGGCGTCGGCCACGATGGCACAGGCGGCGCAGCCGTATGTGACGTGGTTGACCACGACGGCCGCGCAGGCCGAGGAGGCGGCCACTCAGGCCCAGGCCGCCGCGGCGGCGTACGAGACCGCGCTGGCCGCGTCGGTGCCGCCGCCGCTGATCGCGGCCAACCGCGCCGCCGTCCAGCAGTTGCGCGCCACCAACGTGCTGGGGCAGAACACCCCGTTGATCGCGCAGCTGGAGACCCAGTACGGCGAGTTCTGGGCCCAAGACGCTGGGGCGATGTATTCCTATGCCGGTCAGTCGGCGACGGCGTCGAAGGTGAGTACCTTCCAGAATGCCCCGGAGGTGGTCAACCCGTCGGGTCAGGCCAACCAGGCTGCCGCGACCAGCAACGCGACGGCCAACTCCACGGCGACCAGCACGACCAAGACCCTGCAGGCGCTGGCGCAGCCGGC
>NZ_LZJC01000048.1 GCF_001666755.1 Mycobacterium sp. E1214
CCCACCCCAGACGCCACGTCGTGACGCGCCGGTGCGTCGGGACCGTGCGGCCGGCCTGCGGTATCGTCGCCCGTCGCAAGGCAAGTTGAAGAGGTGACGGATGTGACGCCGGGCGCGAGCGTGGGCCAGCCAGCCGACCGGAAGGACAACGTCCTGATCGTGCACTGGCACGACCTGGGGCGGCAGCTCGGCGCCTACGGCCACGCCGACGTGTCGAGCCCGCGGCTGGACCAGCTTGCCGCCGAGGGCATCTTGTTGACCCGGGCCCACGCGACGGCGCCGCTGTGTTCGCCGTCGCGGGGTTCGCTGTTCACCGGCCGCTACCCGCAGGGCAACGGCCTCATCGGCTTGGCCCACCACGGCTGGGAATACCGCAACGGCGTGCGGACCCTCCCGGAGATCCTGGGCGAATCCGGCTACTACTCGGCGCTTTTCGGTATGCAGCATGAGACGTCTTACCCGAAGCGGTTGGGATTCGACGAATTTGACGTGTCGAACTCCTACTGCGACTACGTCACGGACAAGGCCGAGGCGTGGTTGCGTGACGACGCGAATAGCCTTGCGCAACAACCTTTCTTGCTCACCGCCGGGTTCTTCGAGACGCACCGGCCCTATCCACCGGAGCGATACGTCCCGGCCGACAGCGCGCGGGTCGACCCGCCCGGGTATCTTCCCGACACCCCCGAGGTGCGCGACGACCTCGCCGCGTTCTACGGGGCGATCAGCACGGCCGACGCCGCGGTGGGCCGGTTGCTGGACGCGCTTGCCGAAACAGGGCACGACGCCACGACCTGGGTGGTGTTCTTCACCGATCACGGCCCGGCGTTCCCGCGGGCGAAGTCCACGCTCTACGACGCGGGAACCGGTATCGGGCTGATCGTTCGTCCCCCCACCGGCCGGCCCGGCGGGGGCCGCGTGTACGACGAATTGTTCAGCGGCGTCGACCTGGTGCCGACGCTGCTGGGGCTGCTGGGCATCGCCGTGCCCGCCGACGTCGACGGCGTCTCGCACGCCGACGGGCTGCGGGGTTCCGGCTCGTCGGCCGGGCCGCCGCGCGACTATGTCTACACGACGAAGACCTACCACGATTCCTTCGACCCGATCCGCGCCATCCGGACCAAGGACTACAGCTACATCGAGAACTACGTGCCCCGGCCGCTTTTGGACCTGCCCCTCGACATCGAGCAGAGCCCGTCGGGGTTGGCCGTGGCGCCCTACGTCACAACGCCGCGCCCGGAGCGTGAACTCTACGACCTGCGCGCCGATCCCGAAGAGACCACCAACCTGCTGGCCGCGGGCGACCCGAGCGCCGACGATATCGCCGCCGATCTCGCTGTGCGCCTGCATGATTGGCGTCAGCGAACCGGGGACGTCATTCCCTCCGATTTCGCAGGCACCCGCATCTCGGCGCGGTACACCGAGACCTATCAGCACATTCACCACGCGAAGCCCAGCTCGCGCTCGGCGATCGCCGCCGACCGCGGGATCGAGGAAGGCCGGTCCACCGAGCGGTGACGGCGCCGACTATCCCGCCGCGCGGCGCGCGCCGCCGACCTCGGCGACGATGAACACCCGCCGGAACGGGAAGATGGTGGTGCCGTCCGCGCGCGGCGGATAGGCGTCGCGCAGCAGCGGCACCAGTTCCCGGCGGAATCGGTCCCAATCCTCGTCGTCAAGCCGGTCGCGCACCGGGACCAGCGCCGTGCCGGTGATCCAATCCAGCACCGGATGCTGCCCGGTCAACTGGTGCAGGTAGGTGGTCTCCCACACGTCCACCCTGCACCCGGCGTCCAGCAGCAGGTCGGCGTAATGCAGCGGCGGCTGCACCACCGCACCCACCCGAAACGGTATGTCGCGCAGAACTTTTGCGTACGGCTCGCGTCTCGCCAGCGCGCGCACCGCCGCGTAGGACGGTGACTCGAAGTTGCCCGGCATCTGCACGCCGATCCACGAGCCGGGCGTCAGCTGAGCCGCCCATCGGACCAGCAGGTCGGCGTGTTCGGGCACCCAGTGCAGCGCGGCGTTGCTGACCACCACGTCGGTATCCGGGCTCGGCTCCCATTTGCGTACGTCGCCCAGCGTGGCGTCGACCCCGCGTTCCCGGGCGGCGGCCACCATCTCCGGGGAGCTGTCCAGCGCCTCGACCACTGCGTCCGGCCAGCGCCGCGCCAGGTATTTCGTCAGATGGCCCGGGCCGCAGCCGAGGTCCACGACGCGCCGCGCCCGCTCGGCCCCCACGCGCGATACCAGGTCGTAGAACGGCCTGCCACGGTGGTCGGCGAAGGCCAGATACACATCGGGATCCCACATGTCGGTCCTCCTGCCCGGCGCGCCACCGTTGCTCGGCTGTCAGCGAACGGTATTACCGTATGCCCCCGCGGACCGCCTGGTCGCGCGGGCGCGTCGTCGCGGCGGAGGAAACGCCGGGATCGGTGGCGCCGCCGGTCTGACCATCGCGTCCTGGGCGCGACGGACCCCCACTCGGCGTGGTCCCCCCGCCAGCGGATGGTAGTGCACGCGTCGGGATCCAGCGATCGCCCCCAGAGCATTCCCGGCGACCGCCGGACCGCCTGCGCGGGTGGGCGAAGGCCGGGTGCGCGGCGACGTCCTAGGCCGTTTCGGCCGCCGCCCGGTGCGCGCCGCCGGTCAGGGTGGGCCAGTCCAGCCGCTCCAGCAGCCCGGCCGGCGCGGCGGTGTGCCCGTCGAGCCGCCGCGTGGACAGCAGGTCGAGCGCCAACAGCGCGGGCCGGTGATTCCCGCGTTGCGGGGTCACCCCGGCCGCCGGCGCCGAACCGTCCGGGGCCATGTCGGTCTGGAAGGCGCACGCCGCGGCGACGGTGCGACCGGCTCCCACACCGGCGATCTCGAGCGCCGTGCAGGTTTCGCGGGCGGGGTACGAGCGGATCGCCTCCAGCGTTGCGGGCAGCGAGTCGTCGACCGCTATCTGGTAGGCCGCGACGTAGTCGGACCCGCCGCGCTGCACGGCGCGCCACGTCTCGCGGGCGTTGGACGTCAACAGCCGGGGAACGTCGTCGGGGGTGACGGTGGTGGCCTCCCAGCCGATTTCGCGCAGGTGATCGGCCAGCCGGCGGGCGGCGACCTGAACCGTCTCGTGCAGCGGGATGCGCGGCGAGCGTGCCTGCAGGGCGGCCAGGTTGTCGACAGCCGATACGGTCAAACCGATCCAGGTGTCCCGCCGAGACGCATCGGAGGCGTTGTCGCGGCTGGTGATCCGGATCTTGTCCGCGCGGATGCCGTAGCGGTCCAGATACTGGGCGATCAGCGGCAACGGCAGCACGTCGGCGCCGGTGTCCGCTGCGCCGACGCGTAGCAGTGCGGTGGCGGACGCCGTCGAATCCGCTTCGTCCACGTTCGACGAGTTTCCGCGCCCGACGATCGCGAGGCGGCGGCGCGCGATGGTGGTGAAATACAAGCCGCGCCAGGCTCCGAACAGCACGACCAAGGCGAAGACGGCGATGCCGATCAGCCAGTAGTCGCGCGTCGACCGCCAGGGGTAAGCCAGCACCGCGGGGATGACAGCCAACAGGGCCAAGGTAATGCGGCCGCTCCCGGGAACGGGTATCCAGCGCTGCGAGCTCACGGGGTGATGTCCTTTCGTCGACGAGCGGCGAGCGCGGTGACCGCGCCGGCGAGTGCGACCAGCACGGCCAGCACCGCGGTGCCGGCCAGCGCGACGGTGCGCGGGGTGGCGTCCTTGGGCGCCGGTGCCGGCGGCACGGCGACCGGCTTCACTGTGGCGGCGCCGGGCTGGTTCGCCGCGGGTAACTGCCAGGTCAGCGCCGCGACCGGATCGACGCTGCCGGCGCCCACCACGTTCGAGGGCGCCCGCGCGCCGTTGTGGGCGGTCGCGGTCAGCCGGTGCACCACCGCGGTGGCGGGCAGGTCGGGGTACTTGCTGCGGACCAGCGCGGCGACCCCGGCCACGTAGGCGGCGGCGTAGCTGGTGCTGCTCAACTGAACCAGCTGCTGGTGTTCGTCGGGCAACCCGTTGGCCAGCCCCCCGCCGTCGGCGTTGCTGACCGACACGATGCGTTCGCCCGGCGCGGCGATGCCGACCCACGGGCCGGCCGTGGTGAACTTCGAGGGCTGACCGTCCGCGGTCAGCGACGCCACGGAGAGCACGTAGGGCTGCCACCACGACGGGATGGAGACCGAGGTGACGCCGGCCCAGTTCCGCGGGTCGTCCGGGCGGCTGAGGTCGGTGAGGGGATTGGACTCGCACGACGTGCCGCCGCCGAACGCCCCGGTGGGCCCGCTGTTTCCAGCGGCGGCCACCAGCACCGCGTCCTTGTCCACCGCTGCGTATCGGATCGCCGCGCCGAGCGCGGCCTGATCGACGGGACGGTCGGCGGGCAGGCAGGCGATTTCGGAGACGTCGATCACCCTTGCCCCGAGGTCGGCCGCGTGCACGATCGCACGGCCCAGCGTCGCGACCTCTTGGGTGGCCCGCGCGACCGTGGGATCGCCACCGGGCGTGCGCGGCGAATATCGAGCCGACGTCGTGCGGATCGAGACCACCCGGGCGGCCGGCGCCACGCCGGAGAAGCCGTCCTCGCCGCCAGGCGCCGGCTGGCCGGCGATCAGCCCGGCGACCAGCGTGCCGTGCCCGTCGCAGTCCGTCAGGCCGTCCGTGGTTTCGACGAAGTCACCCCCGGGGTCGACGTTGGGTAGCCGCGGCCCCGGCCGCACGCCGGTGTCGAGAACCGCCACCAGTTGCCCCTCGCCGCGGGAGAACTGCCATGCCGCGGGCAGATTCAGCGTCGCCTGGCTGGGTGTCACGGCGTTGACGTCACTGCCCGCGAGCACGCCGGGGGAACCACACGGACCGCGTTGTTCCATCGGTTGCACCGGGCCGGGCGCCCCGCTCGGCGGCGGCACACCCGGATCGATCTTGGGCTGTTGGATCGCCACCGCCGACGGGCACGTCCACAGCGCAGCCACCAATGCCGCCGTCGCACATGCCAATCCGGATCGAATCATCGATCGATGATCCAGCCGAAGAGTCCGACCAGGAAGGCCATGACGGGGATCAGCGACGCATCGAGCCCGCCCGCCACGAAACCCAGCAGCCGGCGCACCGGCAGCGAGTAGGTCTCGGGCTCGGCGATCTGCGGGTTGAGCGCCACCACGATCCAGGCCAGCAGCAGCGCGACGAGCACCAGCGCGGCGCCCAGGCCCGCCGCAAATCGCCCTGTCGCGGTGTAGAACACCAGGAGCACGCCGGCGACCAGGTACGGCTGGGACAGCAGCCACGCCTTGCAGGCGGCCGAGTCCCACACCCGGGCGCGCAGCACCGACGTCGCCGCGACGGCAGCCACCACGTACCAGCCCGCGCCGCTGAGGGTTTCGGGGCGCAGGGCGATCGCGATCGAACCCAGCGCGCTGAGCAGGACCGCCCCGGCGATGAAACCGCTCTGATGGGCGTCGCTGATGCGCACCCGCCGCGGCAGGTCTTCGAGCACCCGTAGCGAGGGCGCCGACGGGGTGGGGTCGCCGGGCGCCGGGATCACCGGCAAGGGGAAACGCGCCCACAGCGCCGACAGCGGCGCGGCCTCGATGGTGACCAGCAGCGCCGCGACGATCAGCCCGCAGCCGATGCCCAATACTGATACGTGCCACAGCAATTCGGAGCCCGCGGCCAGCAGCACCCCGGCCCCCACGACCGCGGTGGCGGTGCAGAAGGCGGCGACGCGCTCCCGCTGGGCGCTGGGCGCCATCAGAACGATCGCGGACCACGCCGTGACGCCGGCCGCGGCCAGCGTCAGCTGTGCCGGACCGAACCGCCCGGGCACGGCCAGGGCGAGTGCGGCCCCGATCGGCACCAGCGCGGCGATCGTCAATACCGTCCCGGCGCGAGCCGAGCGGGGCGTGATGAGCAGGCCGACGATGGCCGTCAGCGCCGCGATGGCGCTGACGGCGACCAGCCCCGCCAGCGCGCCGGTGGCGGCACGGTAGGTGACCGCGAGACCGGTGGCGAGGAAGGCGACGACGACCGTGGCCGCGAGCGCGAATCGCTGGATGTGCGCGCTGCCCCAGGGCTTGAGCCGTGAGGTCGAGAAGATCATGGCGGCGTCGGCGATGTCCTCGACGATGCCGGGCGCGGCCGGGCCGACGGGCACCGGTTGCAGCGCGAGCAGGTCACCGTCCACGACCCCGACCGTGTCCAGGCTGGCGTCGAGGCTGAACGGCGCCCCGCCGATGGGCGCCAGGCTCAGTTGCGCGGCGCCACCGACCTCGGCGGCGCCGCGGGCGCCGTCCTCCGGGTCGCCGTTGGCGACCGCCGGGACTACCAACCGCTGGACCGCGGGCAAGATTTCGCGCAGCGGCAGTTCGGCGGGCAACGCCATCTCCGTCAACCGGCTGTCCGCGAGGATTGCCACGCGGACGATCGGCATGACGGTGCCGGACGTCACCGGATCCCCGAACTGCGCTGGGACGGTACCTGGAACATCGTGCTCTCTTCTCTATCTCGTGTGCGGTTAGGAGTATTGGGCGGAAAAGTCTCGGGCCAGCCGGTGGCCGGGGAACCAGTCGGCGTCGGGCAGCAGGGCGGTCAGGTGTTCGATCGCTACGGCGATGGCGAACGGGGTCCCGGGGGCGAAGGTCGATACCCATTCGCCGTCGAAGGCCCGCGACGGGCTGACCAGTACCCGTCCCTCGGTCGTATCGACGATGCTGATGCCGACCTCGGTGGTGGCGTGCCGGCCGTCGCGATGACAGCCGGCGACAACCTCCACGTAGCTGCGCGGGCCGGTGAACACCGATTCCACCACCGACCGCGCCGATTGCGGAATGCCCAGATAGTCAAGGACTTCCGCGAGCGCGGCGCCCGAGCGCAACCGCTCGTCGGCCCGGGCCCCGACGCGGGTCGGCATGCTGAACTGCTCGAAGCGGGCCGGGGGCCGCTGCGCCAGCCCGACGCCCAGGACCGGGACCAGCGCGCGGGGATCGTCGATGTCCATCGCGGTGAAGGTGACCAGTTGCGCGTTGCGCAGCGCGACCACCGTCTTGCTCAGACCGGCGGCCCCGGTGCGCTGCGCGACGATGCCGCGCAGCAGTTCACCGGCGCCGCCGGCCTCGGCGGAGTCCTTGCCCGGGCCCACGAAGCGCAGGTCCAGCCACCGCCCCGGGAAGCACACCGTCTTGATCCACTCCGCGACCGCGGGGTTGATCTGGCCGTCCGGCGATACCAGGCCCAGCTCGGCCAGCTCGGCGCGTTGCCGGTCGAGGAACGCCTGGCGGTGGGTGGCGTCACGATAGGGCGAGGTGATCGCCAGCACCCACGGAAAGCTGCCCGCCCCAATCGTTTCGGCGATGAACCAGGCGTGGTCGACCGTCAGCTCGACGGCGTTCGGTGCTGGCTCCATCAGGCTCGGACTAACCGCCCCACTTGGCGGCCTCGGCCTGGTCACGGGCCAGCATGGACATGGTGTTGGATTCGTGCGTGCTGGCCATCGCCTGGTACGCCCGCACCAGGCTCTCCATCGCCTGGTTCCACTGGGCCTGCCACGCCTGGTAGGTCATTCCGGTGTCACCCTGCCAGGCGGACGACAGCGTCGCCTGCTCGGTGGCGATGTCCGTGCCGAGCCCCTGCATGGTGCCGGCATAGGCCGTCATGTCCGCGGCGTGGCTCAGCATCGCCGGGTAGTTGTACATAATCTGTGACATCACAAGTCCTTTCGCGAGTTGGCTGCTTAGTCGGAATCAGAAATCGGGTCAGAACGAGGTGTAACCCGAGGCGCCCGCGGCGTCGGCGGCCACGTAGGTGCCCGCCGCGTCGCCGAGGTTGGCCTGGGCGATGTCGAGCAGCGTGTTGACCCGGGCGGCGACCTCGACGAACCGGGCGTGCGCGGCCTGGAACGCGGCCGAGGACTCGCCCTGGTGGAACGCCTGCGCCGACACGGCTTCCTGCTCGGCCTGGCTGATGGTGCTGCGCATCAACGCGGCCTTGGCGGAGAACGCCGACTGCGCGGCAACCAACTGCGGGATGTGAGCGTCCAGCATGCTCATGGTGATTCCTTTCTCTCGGTCTCTCGCGGCCCGGTGCGGGCCAGTGGCTTGGTGGGGGTCGAGAAGTCGGGGTGCATCGTGGTGAAGTCCTTACTCCCCCTTCCCAGCTTCGGTCGGGGCTGCCGGGTCGTCGTCGTCCCGCTCCCAGGTGCCGGGCACCATGGGCGTGCGGGGCCCGCCGCCGAATTCGTCGCCGGACAGCTTGGTCAGTCCCGCCGCCCGGAATCCCGTGTGCCGCTGCGCGGTTCCGGTGAAGCCGAGCGTCCCGGCGCCCGCGGCCGAGGCGACGGCGGCCAGCTGGTCCTCCTCACCGAAGTCGGGCGGCACACCGATGTCGGAGTCCATGTCCAGGAATTCGTCGCCGTGGTCGCGCATTTCGGCGCGCCGGCGGCGCCGGGCGCGCGCCTCGGCCCGACTGGAGGCCGCCGCGGCCGCCGCCGGGACAGTCGCCGCGGGGGCCTTGGCACCGCCGCGGCCGCCGAGGGTGGGCCCGACGCCGGTCTCCGGATCACCGCCCGCCGCAACGAGATAGCCGAACGTGCCGGTGGCGGGTGCCGGCGCCGGCGCCGTGCTGGGGGCCGGGGCGCTGGCGGGGGTGCTGGCGGGAGCGCTCGGCGCCGTGCCCAGAGTCGGGGCCATCGCGACCGCGGGCAACATCGACGGCTTGCTCGACGCCAGGACCGGGGGCACGACGGCCGGGGCCGCCTCCTCGGGCGCGATGTCGAGGGGCGTGATCAGCGTGCTGAGCCCGATCCCGAGTATCAGCGGGATGAGGAACGGTGCGGTGAGGAGCGCACCCCAGGTCGGCCACCCGACGGCGTTGAAGAACACCTGGTAGGCCACGAAGAACAGCAGCGGTCCGTTGGCCGCGAGAAACGCCGGCAGGTTCGACCAGAAGTCCTGCAGCATCTTGGAGATGTTCTGGAAGAAGTCCTGCAGGAACTGGGACAGCTGCTTGAAGAAGTTCTGGATCCAGTCGCCGATGTCGGAGGTGCTTTGCGCGGCGTCAGCGGCGTTACCGCCCGGGTTCACGATGGCCGGCGCCATCACCGTGCGCGGCGCGGCGGCCAACGCCGACCCGGACACGGCCTGGTAGGTGCTCATGACGGTGGCCGCCTGCGTCCACATCCGCGCGTAGTCGGCCTCGTTGACCGCGATCGGAATGGTGTTGATGCCAAAGAAGTTGGTCGCCAGCAAGACACCGTGCACGGTGTGGTTGGCGGCGAGCTCCGGCAGCGTCGGCATGGCCGCGAGCGCAGCGGTGTACGCCGCCGCAGCCACCTCGTGTTGCGCGGCCACGCCGGCGCTGTCGGCGCCGGCCTGTTGCAGCCACGCCAGGTACGGCAGGTGCGCCGCCACATACTGCTCGGCGCTGGGCCCATCCCACGCGCCGGACTGCACCGATCCGAGAAGCCCACTGAGTTCGGCGGCCTCCGTTGTGTATTGGGTGCTGAGCGAGGTCCAGGCGCCGGCGGCGGCCAACAGTGGCCCCGGCCCCGGTCCCCCGCTCAGCATCGCCGAATGCACTTCCGGCGGCGATGCCATCCAGATGGGAAACGTCATAACTAGGCGCCCGAGAACCCGTAGCTCGCGGCGGCCGCGGTGTCACCGGCGAGGTAGCTGACCCCGGACTGGCCGACGCCCACGCCGGCGCGACCCAGCTCCTCGACGCCCTGCGCGGCCACGGCGGCGTGCTCCTGGCCCTGGGCGCTGAAACCGAGGGCGGTCTGCAGCGACACCGGATCCACCGCGGGCGGCACCACCGCGGTGATCGCCGGGGCCGCCGCGGCGTGCGCCGCCGCCAGCCGCGCCGTCAGCGCCTCCACGGCGGCGCTGGTGGCGGCCAGTCCTTCGGGAACCACTCGCAACGTCATGATCTCTCCCCTTACTGTTGCGTTTCACCAAACATGGCGGCCTCCCCGACGAGCGGGTTGACCAACTGCACGTACGTCGGGCTGTCGCTGTCGCCCAACAGGATTGCGCGGCCCGCGGGAAGCCGGCCGAAGCGCTGACCGCGGATCTTGCCGCTGTCTTGCGGGTTGCCCGCCAGCATCAGCGTGGTGGCCTGCAAGTCGTTGAGGCGGCGCAGCAGCGGGCTGGTCATCAGCGCGTGCCCGGATCCCGTGGCGCGCGCCGTGACGATCACCCGCAGCCCCAGATCGGCCGCCTGCGAGAGGATCCCGAGCAACGGGGTCCACGGTCGCTGGCCGATGTAGGGGCCGCTGAGCGCCGGCGAATCCGGGATCTGGTCGACGTCGTCGATGATCAGGTAGTGGGTGTGGCCCTGGTAGCTCCACCGCGACAGCTCGCCGGGGCTCAGGCCGGCCGGTGGCCGCCGCGCCTCGAGGAGGTTGGCCAGTCCCAGCATCGCGGGGATGATGCGGTCGACGTTGGCGGTGTACTCGTTGTCGGCGAACAACGGCTCGTCGACGAGGTGCAGCCGCCGGTCCAGCACGATGAACGCCACCTGGTCGGCCGACGAGTTCTCGCGCACCGTCCGAATGATGTGGCGCAGCAAGGTCGTCTTGCCCGACTTGCTGTCGCCGAACACCATCAACAGCGGCTGGTCGGCGAAGTTGACGACGACCGGCGCGAGATCCTCCTCGCGCTGACCGATGACCACCTGCTCCGGGCCGCGATACAGCGCGCCGACCGCCGCCGGTGACAGGTTGGTGGGCAGCAATCGCACCGGCGGCGCCGTCACGCCCGGGTAGCGGGCGTTGAGGGCGGAAACCTGGTCCAGCTGCGGCTCGGCAAACAGGAAGTGCTCGGCGGCCATGGTCAGGCCGCGGCCCGGCTGGTCGTGCGGCACGGCCTCGGCCGGCCGGCGCAGAGCGCCCACCACCCGCACGTTGCTGTCGCGCGGGTCGTGCAGCTTCAGCTCGAGCCGCAGGCCCAGCCCGTCGCGCATGGCCAGCGGCACCTCGAGCCAGCTGGGAGTGGTGACGACGACGTGGATGCCGTAGGCCAGACCGATGTTCACCAACTCGGAAACCCTGGCTAACAACGGGTTTCGCGTGTTGAACTGGTCGGTGTTGTCGCGGCCGAACGCGTAGAGGTTGTCGATGACCAGGAACACCTCACCGAAACCGTCGTCCGGGGCCGCGCCGTGCCTGTCGCGGAACTGTTCGCGGCGCTGCCTCGACAGCAGCAGCTGCTCGAGCTCACCGAAGGTCCGCCGGATCCGCTCGGGTTCCAGCGCCGACGCCACGCTGCCGACGTGCGCCAGGTCTTCGAGCGCCCGCAGCTTCCCACCGCCGTAGTCCAGGCAGTAGAAGGTCACGTCGCGCGGCGAATGCAGGCTGGCGGCCGACAGGATGAACGTCTGCAGCGCGGTCGACTTCCCCGACTTGGGGCCGCCGTGAATGACCACGTTGGCGGCCGACGAGGTGGCGTCGAAGATCAGCGGGTCGCGGCGCATCTCGAACGGCTTGTCGATTTCGCCCAGCGGCCACTGCCATTGGCGCTGCGGCACCCCGGCGCGGGCCAGCACCGAGGTCAGCGGGATCGGCTCGTCGAGCGGCGGCAGCCACAGCTGCGGCGCCCGCGGGCCGTAGCCGGCCAGCTGGTCACCGATCGTGGCGATCAGCTTGCGCGGCGGGCCGGCCAGCTCCTCGTCCACCTCCAGCGGGACCACCGTGTCCTGATCCGGCTCGACCCGGCCGGCCGAGAACAGCTTGGGCTCCGGGATCGACGGCACCGCATAGGATTTCGGCCGTTGCGGAGGCTCGTAGATGCCGTCGACGTAGGTGCTGCGGAACTTCACCGGGGCGGCGCCCGGCGCGGGCACCAGGAAGCCCACGCCCTTGTGCTCTTTGCCGGATTCGATGTGGTACGCGTCCTCGACGCCGATGATCTGGCGAGAGACGCTGGGGCTGGCCACCTTCAACCCGATGCGGTAGGAGGTGTTCTTGTCGATGTCCTTGATCTTGCCGACGTCCAGCGTCTGCGACGCGAACAAAATGTGGATGCGGAACGACCGGCCTTTGCGCGCAACGTAATCGAACAGCTCGGCGTACTCCGGGTGATCGGCCAGCATCAGGGTGAACTCGTCGGCGACGACGAACAACGTCGGAATGGGCGGCAAGTCATGCCCGGCCGCGACGGCGGCCTCGTATTCGACGACCGAGTTGAACGCGCTGCCCTGCACGCGGCGGCCGGCCTCCCGCAGCAGCGTCTCGCGGCGGGCCACCTCCCCGCGCAGCGTGTCGGCGAACCGGTCGGCCAGCGACTTCTTCTCCGCCATGTTCGAGATGACGGCGACGACCTGCGGGAAGTGGCGGAAGCTGTCCGCGCCGGCCTCGCCCTTGAAGTCCGCGTAGATGACGATCAAGCGGTCGGCCGAGTGAGTGGTCAACAGCGACAACAGGATCGACATCAGGGTCTGAGACTTGCCGGACCCCGTCATACCGATCATCAGGCCGTGCGGCCCCATCCCGCCCTCGGCTTCGTCCTTGAGGTCGAAGTACAGCGGCTCACCGGTGGCCGTGACGCCGATGGGCACGCGCAGCTCGTCCTCGCGCCGGCGCGGGGCCCACAGGGCGGGCACGTCGAGCTGCGAGGCGTCCGGGATCCCGAGCAGGGTGGTGAAGCTCGCCCCGCGGGTCGCCGCCGACCGTAGGCCCGTGTGCGTCGGGTTGGAGTCCCAGCGCGACAGCTGACGGGCCAGGTGGGCGGCGTCGGGCACCCCGAGTTGGTCGGCGTTGTCGATGTAGGGCTGCCAGCCTCCGGTCTGCCAGCGTTCGATCGCCCCCTGGCCGACCCGCAGGATCGGCTTTTCCGGGTCCGAGTACTGCTCGCGGTGGGGCGCCGTGGCGCAGCGGTGCACGACGGTGACCCCCGCCCGGCCCAGCGCCAAGGCCGAAGCGTTGACGTCGTAGTCCGGGTCGTCGATGACGACCAGCAGGTGGCGCAGCGCATCGCCCGACTCGCCGGTGAACGCCGGCCGGTCCACCAGGGCCGGCCCCAGCAGGCCGACCAGGTCGTCGGCGTCGGTCGAGAGATAGCGGGCCGGGCCGACGCCGTCGATCTCACCGGGAATGTCTACGTGCGGCAGCCACTTCAGCCACGACCAGTCGGGGTCCTCGAGGTCCCGGGTGGCCAGCGCGACCCCGAGCACCGTCGGGTCATGCCAGGTGACGGCCTGGGCGATCCACGCCCGCAGCGCCCCGCGGGCCTCGTCCGCCGAGCCCAGGACGGTGATCCGCGACACCTTGTTCAGGTCGATGCCCGTCGGCACATCCCGCACGATCCGGTGCGTGTCGAGCAGGCTGCGTAATGCGCTGTGCGACACCGGTTCCAGGTCGACTTCGTCCGCGGTGTCGTTGACCCGCAGCGTGGTGGTCAGGGGCACCTGGTGACGGCCCGCCCGAAGCACCAGGAAGTCGTGGTCGTGGGGGTCACGCTCCCACTGGCGCCGCGACCCGGGCACCGCGGACAGCTCCGCCGGCTCGGGGTGGGACCACTGCGCGGCAGCGCGCTGCTGGGCCGCCTGGGTGCGGATGTTGTCCCGCACCACCGACAGGTAGCGCAGGTAGTCGGCTCGTTCGGCGTCGACCTCCTCCGTCCGCGTCTTGTTGTCGTTGCCGCGGTACATCGCGGTGGCGGCGAGCAGCAACACGAACGGGAAGAACAGCGTCTGCGGGGAGATCATCCGCATGCCGGTGGCGAACAGCGCCACCACCATGCCGACGATCAGGATGACCAGCACGTAGGGCATCGCGCGCCGCAGGAACGACGGCGGGATGACCCGGGGCAGCTCCGGCGGGGCCTCGATGGTGATGGTCCCCTTGCGGGCGGCCGGGGGAGCTAGGCGGCGGCGGGCTTCGAATATGAGTCGGCTCATCGGGGGGCTCCTTCGGCCGCGACGGGACGGCCCGGGTTGTTGTCCGGCGTCAAGCCGTCGTGTGCCAGTAGCGCGTCGGCGCGCGACAAGGTCGGTCCGGCGGCGAACAGCGACAGCACCGACCACGGAACGGGCAGGGGCGAACCGCTCAGCCCAAGTGCCTCAACGGTTTTGCCGTGCCCGGTGGCGGCGTTCTCCGCCTCGTTGTCGATGCCGTAACGCACACCGGTGTCGGAAACCCAGAACAGCGATCCGGCGCCGGGCGCACCCGCGCCACCACCGGCGACCTGAGTGAAGTAACCCGTTCCGGGGGGCAGCGCGACCCGGGTGGCCGTGGCCGCCGCCCCACCGCCGACGAGGTCGACGGTGTGGATCGACTCCGGGACCGGCAGCGCCGAACCGGCCAGCAGGTTCAGCGAGCTCGTCGCCGCACCGGCGGCCTTGCTCCAATGGGCGCATGCGACAGGGTCTTTCGCGGCGTCCACCAGGGTGACCTGCTGGTCGGGATAGCGAGAGGTGTCGAGCAGCCGTGAGACCGGCAGCTTGGCCACCGCGTCAGCGCCGAGCCGCGGCGGCTGATCCAGGCCGTAGGAGTTGGTGTTGCGCAGGATCGCGGCCAGCACCGGCGAGATCGGCTGCAGGCCGTCCGGCAGCACCGCGAAATAGCGCGGCGCCCCCGAGGAACTCTGGTCCAAACCGTAGGACACCACCACCGCACCGATGGGCGCCGGCACGGCGAAGGGCGCCGGGGCGCCGGCGTTCGGGATGCCCGGGGCCGTCAGCGCCGGCCCCTCGGGGATCGCGTTGAAGAGCCCGAGCGCGATAGGCCGCGGCGGGGGGACCTCGGAGTTGTTCTGCCCCAACCCCAGTGCGGTAGTCACGGCGTGGTCGGTGAGGTTGATCTGGCTACGCCTGCCGTCCCATAGCAACCAGCTGATGGGACCCTTGTCGTCGCCCGGGGACTGCACCAGGATGGCCTGCCGGGAACCCAAGTCCGCGGCGCGCGCGCCGCTGCTGTCGGGACGGCCGCCGATGACGGTCACGCCGGTGCTGTGCACGGCGTGCGCGGTTCCACCGATGCTGTCGCACACGGTCCAGTTCGCGTCCCGCCCGGGGTTTTGCACCATCCGCTCGGGGGCACCCGGGATGCCGATCAGGTTCCCGCGCGGAAAGCGGTCCAGCTCAGTGCTTTTCACCGTCGTCGGGTTGACCGGATGCCCCACGATCAACCGGGCTGAGGTGAGGTTGAGCACCGGGTGCAGGTCGTCGCCGACGCGGACGTAGAGGGCCGCGGTGTCCCGGTCGGCCAGGACGGCGTTGCTGCCCGCCGTCCCGTTGGGCCGGATCAACGAGAACACGAAGCAACCGCCGAGGGCGGTCACCAGCAGCACCACGCCCATCAGAACCGCACGCGACTGCGTGCGCAGCGGGTCGACGAGCATCCTGGTGTCGTGCAGCGCGATGCCGGAAGCGATGCGGCGCATGACAAATCGCCAACCGCTGACCTGGTGGCGGGTCACGAAGCCGCGGCGGTACTCCACCTTGTCGGGGTTGTCGTTTACCGGCGTGCGGGAGGCGAACGAGCGACGGCTGTCCGGGTCTTGACTGGTCATGCCGGCACCGACAACCCCAGACCGCGCAGCAGCGGCTCGACGGACCGTTCGACGTCGTCGTCGGTGATCGTCATCAACTCCTCGTCACTGAATTCGCCGGTTCCGGCGTGTTCGGAATGGTCGAGCCGGAACTCCCGTTCTTCCTCGGAGCGTTCGACGATGTTTCGCACGAATCGGCCGTTGCCGGCGATGTCGAGGTTGCGCCGTGAGATGCCGTTGGCGTCGGGGGTGGTTTCGGTCGCGAGCTTGGCGAACAACGCCTCCATGTGGGCGAGCGCGGCCGGCTCGAAGACGCTGTCGCGCTGCTCAGCCATCTTGGTGGCGATCTCGACCAGTTCCGGTGCCGCGTACGACGGGAAGTCGATGTTGCGCGTGAACCGGGACCGCAGACCCTCGTTGGTGTCGAGGAACTTGTCCAGGTCGGCCCGGTAGCCGGCGATGATCACGACCAACCGGTCGCGGTCGTTTTCCATGCGGGCCAACAGGGTGTCGATGGCCACCAGCCCGAAGTCGTTCTTGGCCCCGGTGGCGACTAGCGCATAGGCCTCGTCGAGGAACAGCACACCGTCGAGCGCACTGTCGATGATGGCGTTGGTCTTGGCCTCCGTCTCGCCGATGTGCTGGCCGATGAGGTCGGCGCGGTGCACCTCGCGAATGTTCTCTCGTTTCAAAAGGCCAAGGCCGCAATATATCTTGGCCACAACGCGGGCGATGGTGGTCTTACCGGTTCCGGGCGGTCCGGCGAACACCAGGTGGTGGGCACGCTGGGCGACCGCGAGGCCGCGCTGCTTGCGCACCAATTCCATGGCGACGGAGCTCTTCAGCCGCGAGACCTGGTTCTTTACCTCGTCCAGACCGATGAACTCGGCCAGCTGCCGTTCGGCCTCGTGCAGCAACACGGCCTTGCGTTCGTGGGCGGCGGGGTCGACGAAATCCTCTGCGCTGGGCTCGGTTTCGGGGTCCCACGGATCGGTGCGGGCGTCGATACGGGCCGCCGTGGTGGTGACGATGCCGAAACTGGTGTCGGTGAGGGCCTGCTCGACCTGCTCGTTCTCCGGGTGCGCCGCGTACAGGTCCTGCAGCACCTCGCTGGCCGAGTCCTCGTCCACGTGCGCGCGCAGCACCAGCGCCTTGGCGAGCGCGCCGTCGACTGCCGCGACGGCCACGGGACCCTCGGGCTCTTCCAAGTAGGACAGGGCCGGGGCGAACATGCCGAGCCGCGCCAGGGCGGTGCCGAGGGTGATCTTGGCCGCGTGCGAGAACGCCGGGTCGAGATCGGTGTCGTTGACGATCGGGGTGAGCAGCTTGACGACGTCGGACCAGCGCTCGGCCCGGTAGTTGACGACGACGGTGACCCAGCGCGCCTCGCGCCAACCGGGGCGACGAGCGGTCAGGGCGGTGACGATCTCGTTGGCCTCGGCGAAACGCCCCGCCGAGGCGAGCGCCGCGGCGTGGGCCAAGTGGAACTCGTCGGGCGTGCCGGCACGGAACTGCAGGTAGAGCCCGGTGTCGTAGCGGAAGCTCAACGATCCCGGCGCCAGGTCGACCTGACGCTGCAGCGTGCCGGCGGTGCCCGCGGTACGGGCCACCGCCTCCAGGACCCGCAGGGACGTGTCACCGGCGGCGGCGAGCCCCGCCCAGGCGTCGCACTGATCGTGGGCAACGCGGGTCAGCGCGGTGAAACCGGATCGGGCCGCGACCAGGTCAGCCGGCCGCTGGCGTTGATACACGGCGATGCCGAGCGCGCGGCAACACGTGGCAAACCGGCTGACGACGTCACCGTCAACTCGAAGGTCCGCCCGAGAATTGACAGGCTGAGCTGTGAGCATGCCCGTGTCACCGAGTTCCACGGCCGCTTCTCCTAAACGTAGTCTCCCCTAAGCTGGCTGGGCTGAAGTTAGCATATCCTAAGTGGTGCGGCGCACTTCCGGCCTTGATCACGCAGTTCCTCCCCGCCCGGACCGCCGATGACGGCGTCCGGTGCCCCAACTGGCCGCATTTCCGACGTGAACGCCGACCGCAGCGGGTCGATGACCCGCTCGCCAGCCACTCTCGACAGGCGACCTTATCGAAAATGGTTTTCATTAGCAATGCGGGGCCGGCCACCATGTGCGCCGGCCCGTCGGCCTGCGGCATTCACCCGCCAAGCGGCGCCACATCCCCACCGACGCGGCCATGCGGCGACTCCTTCAACACTCGATTGAGCCCGACCGGCTCTGCCGATGGCCGCTCAGGCGGGCACCCAGCTACTAGTCGGGCACCGGGGCGCGAAAGTTCCCGGGCTCGCGCCCCGGCACCTCGTCAGGACCCAGGCCATGTCCTCGGCACCATGGGCACCGACGGCCCACCCGCGAAGTCGTCGACGCCGAGGGTGGCCAACCCGGACGCCTCTGCGGTCCCACGCGCCACCGTCCCCGTGAAGCCGAACGCACCCGCCCCGCGCTCCGAGGCCACAGCGTCGGACGCCTCGCGCTCCGGCGGATCATCGGACTCGAGGTCGGCGTATTCGTAGCCGCGTTGGTGCTGCTGCAGTCTCGCCCGCCGGCGCCGACGGTCACGCTGCCGCTCGGCGGCCGACGCTCCCGCGGCCGCGGGGGCCGCGGCTGAGTCGGGCTCCGGGGCCTTGCGCTGCGCCCCCGCGCCCATGCCCGAGCCGGCGCCGATCCCGGGGCCGCCGATCAGATAGGGGTACGCGGCGCCCTCGACGCCCGTGGGTGGTGGCGGGCCGGCGCTCGCGGACACCGTGCTCGGCGTGGGCGCCGGGGCCGAGGTGGGGGCCGCGGACGGCGCCGGGGCCGCGACGCCCGCCGCGACGGGGCTGGCCGTCACCGCCGGCATGTCGTGGGCCTGCGGCGTGGGGGCGGCGGCGATGGCCGGGGCGGGGCTCGCCGGCGGCTGGATCGCGGCCAGCGCGGTCAGAGCCGCAAAGCCTCCCCCGGCCCCGACAGGAACCAAGATCGGAAGCGCCAGAAGTTGCGGAAAGGCTTGAAATACCTCGATCGCATGGCCGATCTCATCGACGGTGAGGCCGATGATGTCGCTAAACAGCTGCGCGAACCCCGCCGCCGGATTGCGTTCGATCAAGCCGATGTCGCGCTCCAGGGTTTCCGGAATCTCCAGGAAGCGGTTGATCCACCAGCTCAGGTCGTACGGGTCACCGGAATCGTCGTCGACGATGTCGAGCGGGCCGCTGTCACCGCTGTCCGAGGCACTGTCGGCGTTGACGATCTGCGGCGCCGGATCGGTTTGCGGCGTCGCGGCGAGCGCGGACGTGGCGACCGCCTGATACGTCGTCATCGTGGTGGCCGCCTGAGTCCACATCCGCGCATAGTCGGCCTCATTGACCGCGATGGGAATCGTGTTGATGCCGAAGAAGTTCGTCGCCACCAAGGCCCCGTGCAGGGCGTGATTGCCGGCCAGCTCCGGCAAGGTCGGCATGGCGGCCAGCGCCGTGGTGTAGGCGGTGGCCGCAGCCTCGTGCTCGGTGGCCGCGGCCGCGCTGTTGGCGCTGGCCCGCGTCAGCCACACCAGATAAGGCACGTGAGCCGCGACGTACCGGTCGGCGGTGGGGCCGTCCCACGCGCCGCCCTGAACGGCGGCCAGGGTCTCGCCGAGTTCGTCGGCCACCGAGGCATAGGTCTCGCTCAACGCCGTCCATGACGCGGCCGCGGCCAGCAGGCTACCGGGCCCGGGGCCGCTGCTGAGCAACGTGGAATGCACCTCCGGCGGGAAGGCCATCCACACCGGCGCAGTCATGCGCGCGCGCCGGCCCGCGGGGGTCCCGCAGCCAGTTCACGAACTATTTCTTCCCGAACGCGTGGCATCACGCCAGGACTCCTCGCCGAGTGAGACCAGTGATGACAGGCCGGGCGACGGCGCGCCAGTCAGCCCGTCAATGGTCGGTTGGCGGGGCGAAAAAGTTCCCGCAAGCGGTCAGTTCAGGGGAAACTCACGACGACCGGACGTACGGTCTCAGCCCTTAACCGCGCTCACCAGCGTGTTCCGCGCGATCATCGGGCCGGCCTCCGTGTCCGGGCCGGGCACCGGGCGGCCGACCTGGCGCAGATAATCGGCCAACGGCGTGCCGACTGCTTTCCAGCCTCGGGTGCTGAACCAGTCGGCGGCCGGGGCGATCCGTTCGTTGTAAACCAGCTGGAAGAAGACCCGCCCCTCACCGCGGGCAATGGCCTCGCGTTCCTCGGCGAGCGCGGCCTCGAAGGCTTCGTCGGGCATGGGTGCGCCGTCCTCGACGGCCACATGGCTACCGGGTACGGCCAGGCTGTCGATCCCGGTGAAAAGCTGCTCCTGAGCGTCGGCCGGGAGATAGATGAGCAGCCCCTCGGCGATCCACGCCGAAGGCTTGCCGGCATCGAACCCGTTGTCGCGCAATGCCTGCGGCCAATCGTCACGCAGATCGACGGCGATCTCACGGCGCTCGGCGCGCGGCGTGGCACCGACACCGGCCAGCACCTCGCGTTTGAAGTCGAGGACTTGCGGCTGGTCCAGCTCGAAGATGGTCGTACCGGCCGGCCAATCCAGGCGGTAGGCACGTGAGTCCAGCCCGGCCGCCAATACGACGACCTGGCGGACACCGGCGTCGGCCGCCCGGCGGAAATACTCGTCGAAGTATTTGGTGCGAGCACCCTGGAAGTTCACGAAGTTCTCGCCGAAGTCGGTGGTCTTCAACTGGTGATCGGGAATCTTGCCGTCGAGCACCTCCGCCGCGGGGCCGCCGACGGCCCGGCAGAAGATTTCCGCGTACTCGTCGACGACCAGCGGGTCGGACTTCTGCGCCTCCAACGCCCGCGCCGTCGCGACGAACAGCGCGGTCGATCCGACGCTCGTTGTGATGTCCCAGGTGTCACCTTCGCTTCGCACCCGACCCACAGTACCGATGACCGGAATCAACCGCTTTCCCTGCCGCGCAACGGCACTGGCTAGCCGCCGTTCGAGCGGCGAACGCCCGGCGCCGGTCGGTCATCCTGTGCTTCGGTGCGGCTTCGCCAGTCGGCTCGGCCCCGACGACGTTTGCCGGAGCCATCGACCATCGAGCCGTCACTTGCCTGGTGCTGCGGCCGCAGCCGGTCAAGACCTTCCTCGACCGGAGCTGGGCCCACACGCACCACCACGTCACGCGCGAGCGCCCGGACGCCGGAATCCGTCGGCCGCTCGGCGCTTCGCCGAGCCCGCCATCAGTCGCTGCGCGGCCACGCCTGATCGCGCACCCGAAAGGCCTACCGCGCGGGCCCTTTACGCCTTAATGAAAATCATTATCATTAAGCGATGCCCTCTTCCAGCCGCCCACCCATTCCCGTCACCGTGCTTTCCGGCTTCCTCGGCGCGGGAAAGACCACTCTGCTCAACCACGTATTGGCCAACCGGGACGACCGCCGCGTCGCCGTGATCGTCAACGACATGAGCGAGGTGAACATCGACGCGGCGCTGGTCGCCGGGACCGGCCACCTGGACCGTACGCAGGAGAAGCTGGTCGAGCTGACCAACGGCTGCATCTGCTGCACCTTGCGGGAGGACCTCATTGAAGCGGTCGCCCGGTTGGCGGCCGAGGGCCGGTTCGACTACCTGCTGATCGAGTCGACGGGCATCTCCGAACCCATGCCGGTCGCCGCCAGCTTCAGCTGGGAATTCGACGACGGATTCAGCCTGAGCCAGGTGGCGCGGCTGGACACCATGGTCACGGTGGTGGACGCGTCGACGTTCCTGCCGGAACTGGCCCGCGGCGAGGCGCTGGCGGACCGCCACCTCGAGGCCGGCGACGGCGACCCGCGCACTATCGCGGACCTGCTGGTCGACCAGGTGGAGTTCGCCGACGTCATCCTGCTGAACAAGACCGACCTGGCCACCGTTAAGACCAACACCATGGTGGCGGCAACGCTGCGCCGCCTGAATCCGTCGGCCAAGATCGTGCGCACTGACCACGGTCGGGTGGCGTTGCCGGAGGTGCTCGACACCGGCCTGTTCGATCCGGACCTGGCCGCCGGGTCCCCGGGGTGGGACCAGGAGATCGCCGGTGGGCACGTTCCCGAGACCGAGGAGTACGGCATCGGCAGCGTGACCTTCCGCGCGCGGCGGCCCTTGCACCCGCAACGCCTGCACGCGGCGCTCGCCGAGCTGCAAGGCGTGTTGCGCAGCAAGGGATTTTGCTGGATCGCCAGCCGGCCCGACCTGCTGGCCGTCTGGTCTCAGGCCGGCCCCAACCTGACGATCGAGCCGGCGCAGTATTGGTCCACCGCCGACTTCCGGCCTGGACAGGAGATCGTGTTCATCGGGGTGCGGCTCGACGGCGAGAAGGTGCTCGCATTGCTGCGAGCGGCCTTGCTGAGCGACGCCGAACTGGCCGAAGGCCCACGGCGATGGGCCTCCTACCCCGATCCGCTGCCGCGCTGGGACGTCGTCCACACGCACGCGAAGTGACGCCGGGGGACGCAGTGCATCACCATCACCATCACCCGCACCCCCGGCCCGGCGACCATCGGTCCCGCCGCGAGATCGATCAGGCCATTGGAGCTCTCATGGGCATCCGGCGCTGTTCGGCGGAGGATGCGCTGCAAGAGATCGCACAAGCCGTGCACACCACCGGAATCGGGATCGGTGGCGTGTCACGGGCGTTACTCGACACGGTCGCCGGCCCGGCCGAGCCGGGCGCAGGTCCGGCGCACGCGCATTGGGCCACCGTGCTGGCCCTGCCCGCGCGCGAGGCGCCACCCTGACGGGCCGGCCGGTGCGTCACTCGCGGGCGCGGCCGCCGTAGCGGCGGCGGAACTTTTCCACCTGGCCGGCGCTGTCGACGATGCGGCGGCTGCCGGTCCAGAACGGATGTGAGTCGGACGTCACCTCGACCACCACCAGCGGATAGGTGCGCACCCCATCCGGCGTCGGCCACTCGACGGTGCGCGAACTGGTGATGGTCGAGCGAGTCAGAAACATCGTCCCGGTGGTGGCGTCCTGGAAGACGACCGGGTGGTAATCGGGATGCACGTCGGGCTTCATAGGTCCCCCTTCTCGGTGTGGCCTGCCGCGTTGTCGGTGGCCTCTGCTCGGGCGTCGCAAGGGTCTTCGTGCCAGTCGCCGAACGGATCTTCGTAGCCGGGCCAGCGCTCCGGCGCCGCGAATTCCTCCTCGGTCAGCAGCGCGTCGCCCAGGGCGTCGAGGATGTCGGCGGCGTTCGCGCCGCAGACCAGCACCGTCATCGCCGTATGGCGGTCGCCGTAACGCTCATCCCAGGTCAGCTCGGCGAAGACGCGCCGCTCCGCGTCCACCTCGGCCAGCTCCGCGTCGGTGGCGGCGGCCAGCCACCTACCGGCGGAGTTGACTCGCAATCCCCCGCCGGCCGATTCCAGCCACATGGCGTGGTCGGCTTGAGTTGCCAGCCACAACCGTCCGCGGGTCCGGATGACACCGTCGAGCAACAGGTCCAGGCAGTCGTGCAGGCGCCGGGGATGAAACGGGCGGCGGGCGGAGAACTCGACCAGTCCGATCGGCCCGCGGGAATCCAGCGGTGGTTGCCCGGCCAGCAACCGGCCGTGCGGATCGTCGCTGCGGCCCTGGCGCGCATCGCGGTACAGGTTGCGCAGCGCGTTCTCGATCCCGTTGGCGCCGACACGGATCCGCGCGCGCGGCGCCAGCCGCCGCAGCACCGCGGCCACGAACGGCTCGGCCCGGTTGAGCACGACCACGTCGGCGAATTCCGCCTGTCCGACCACCACCTGAGCCTCGGTACGGCCGTCGTCGAGCTCGTCGTCGCCGCGGGCCTGGCGCAGCCACGTCGATGAATCCACGCATGTCACGACCGCGGCGATCGACACGTCCAGGGCCGCGGGTCCGTCGAGGTAACCCGGCGCCACGCGGACCCGCACGTGGTTGATGGCCACGCAGATCGGTTCGGGTTCCAACCAGGGCGCCAGGTGCACGACGATTCGCCGCACGTCGTCGCGGCGGTGCAATTGGCGCAGCAGGATCAACAGGTCGTTGCGGATCGTGCAGGACACGCAGCCGTGCGCGAGTTCCAAGCCGCACTCCGCGGTCGTCAGGACGCCACGCTGCAGGGCGACCGTCGTCCGGCGCACGACGTGGCCGTCGAAGCGATGCTCGACCACCAGCGTCCCCGGGGTGCGTAACAATTCGCCCACGACCGCGTCGGTGCCCTGTTGGCCGGCCACCAGGATGACGGGCGTCCGCATCGCACTCCTTATTGACAATGGTTTTCATCTGGACGGGATCTACGGTACCGTCTCCACCAGTCCTTGTCGAAAATCATTTTCAATAAGCAGAGGAGGATCGCGGTGTCCGCCCACTGCCAGGTCACCGGCCGCGAGCCGGGGTTCGGTAATTCGGTGTCGCATTCCCACCGCCGCACGCGCCGGCGCTGGTCACCCAATATTCAGGTCAAGACTTACTACCTGCCTTCGGAGGACCGCCGAATCCGGTTGCGCGTCAGCGCCAAAGGCATCAAGGTCATCGATCGCGACGGCATCGAGGCGGTCGTGGCCCGGCTACGCCGGGAAGGTGAGAAAATCTGATGGCGCGCAACGAGATTCGGCCGTTGGTCAAACTCCGGTCGACGGCAGGCACCGGCTACACCTACATCACCCGCAAGAACCGGCGCAACGACCCCGACCGGCTGGTGTTGCGTAAATACGACCCGGTGATCCGCCGACACGTCGAATTCCGCGAGGAACGCTGAGGATGGCCAAGAAATCCAAGATCGTCCGCAACGAGCAACGACGCGCCATCGTGGCGCGCCACGCCGAACGCCGCGCCGAACTCAAGGCCATCATCCGCTCGCCGGGCAGCTCCGATGCACAGCGGACCGCCGCGCAGGCCGAGCTGGCGCGGCAGCCGCGCGACGCCAGCGCGGTGCGACTGCGCAACCGCGACGCCGTCGACGGACGGCCGCGCGGGCACCTCCGCAAATTCGGGGTGTCGAGGGTAAGGATGCGCGAATTGGCCCATGCCGGAATGCTTCCCGGCGTGCGGAAAGCGAGCTGGTGATGCCAAAGAAAGCCCAGCGCACCCGTCGCCCCGCCCCGCCGGCGCGCTCGCCCAAAAGGAATCTCCTGACCAACCTGGGGTTGACCGCCGTCGACTATAAAGACACCGCAGCGCTACGCGTGTTCATCTCCGAGCGCGGCAAGATCCGCTCCCGCCAGGTCACCGGGCTCACCGTGCAGCAACAACGTCAGGTCGCGACCGCTATCAAGAACGCGCGCGAAATGGCCCTGCTGCCCTACCCCGGTGGCGTGCATTGACGTCCGCGCACAACGGTACCGACCGCCCCTTCACCGTCGTCGTCTGTGCCAGTTGCGTTGCCCAACAGGGGCTTTCGGTGATCGACGAACTGCGGCCCGCCATTCGGCGGTGCCCGCACAGCATGTTGGTCTCGGCCGCCTGCATGCTCGGTCCACTGACGTGCGCGTCCCGCCCGACCGGGTGCGGTGTCATGGCCGTGGTGCAACCGTGCACCGACGACCGAGCGGCGTGCGGGCCGCCGCATTGGGTAGGCCCCATCGTCGACAGCGCGGGCGCCGCGGCGCTCGGTGATTGGCTGGCGCGCGGGCAGTGGGAAAGCTGTCCGGTGCCCGCGTCACTCGCGCGTCATCAGCAGTGGACCCGTGCCGCTGGAAGTAACTAGGGTCAGCGCGGATAGGCGTAGGGGTTCGGCGGGGCGTCGATGCGGGTCACCGCGGTGACCTCCAGCGTCGGGGTCGTCACGCCGTGCTGCTGCCGCGGCATCGGCTGGACCCGGCCCTGCACCCGAAGCCACGTGTTGTCCGGCAGGCCGGCGGCTCGGCCCGCGAGCGGTCCCCGCACGTGCAGGCGGGCCAGCTGGGCGTCGGCCGCGCAGCAGATGATCACGATGCGGCCGAGGTCGACGCCGTCGCGCTCGTTGAGCACGAAGCCGGTGACCGTGATGGTCCGATTCGTCAGCGAGCCGGTGGTGTCGTGAGCCACCCGCATCAGCACCTCCGGCAGCGACACCTCGGGCGCGGCGCCCGGCGGCAGCGGCGGATAGGCCCGGTTCAAAACGTCGTTGGACACCGACGTCACGGCCGGGGCGGCGGCCGAGGGCCGTAGCGCGGGCGGCGTCACGAACATCAACACCAGGACCGGGACGACGAGCAGCCACCCGATGCGGCCGCGGTGGGAGTGGGCATGGCCGTGTTCGTGGGCGGCGTCCTGGGTCGCTCCGGCCGCCCGCGGGGCGCCGCGCCGGATGTCACCGATGACCACGACCAGCGCGAGCCCGATGAGCAACACCGCCGACGCGACCAGCCACGGCAGCAGCCCGGGTTTGACGTACCGCGTGAAGGCGCCGGACGCCGTGATCATGGCAACGCTGATGCCGACCAGGAGCAGGACGGTGTTCTCCGTTTCGCGGCTCATTCACCCACCACCCAGCAGGGGCCACCCGATCGCGCACGCGCTCGCCACCGCGACCACGAAGGTGGCGGGACCGAAACGCGCGGCGAACGCCCGGCCGAACATGCCGGCCTGCATGGCGAACAGCTTCACATCGACGGCCGGGCCGACCACCAAGAACACCAGCCGCGGCAACAGCGGCACCATCGTCAGGCTGGCCGCCACGAACGCGTCCGCCTCCGAACACAGGGCCAGCGCGACGGCCAGGGCGGCCATCAGCGCCACGCTCAAGGCCATGTCGGACGCGAGGTGCGTGAACACCCACGCGGGCACCACGACATGCAACACCGCCGCCGCCGCGGCGCCCACCACCAAATACGAGGCGGCCTGGACGAAGTCGTGCCGGGCGGCCTCGGTGAACACCACCCATCGGGATGCGTCCGCGGCGGTGCCGCTGGGCAACCGGCGCGTGATCCACTCGGCACGGCCCCAACGCGCCCACGCCCAACCCATCACCACCGCCGTCAACAGAGAAGCGCCCGCGCGGGCAAGCACCATTTCGGGCGCACCGGGAAACGCGACGGCGGTGGCCACCAGGACAACGGGATTGATCGCCGGCGCGGCCAGCATGAACGCCAGCGCCGCGGCGCCCGTCGCCCCGCCGTCGCCGAACAATCGCCGCGCCAACGGCACCGAGCCACACTCGCAGCCGGGCAGCGCCGCCCCGCCGATGCCCGCGGCGAGCACCGCCAGCCCTGGGCGCCGGGGCAGCCAGCGGGCCAGGCGCTGCGGCGAGACGAACGCCGCGATCAGGCCGCTGACCACGACACCGAGAACCAGGAACGGCACAGCCTGCACGAAGACCCCGCAGAACACCGTCCCCACGGTCGACAGCGCGGCGCTGTCGAGGACCGTGGCGCGCAGCGTCGTCGCCGACAGCGCACAGATCAGCAGGAGGCCGACAAGGACTTCCATGGACCCCGGCCGCAGACTGCGCCCGGATTTCAGCGTCGGCACCGCACCATTATTCCGCGCGGGCGCGCGTTGTCCGGTCAAGACGTGCTAGCGGTCGCGGGTCGTTTCGCCGTCGGCGTCGTCTTGCCAGGTACCCGGCATCATCGGCATCGTGGGGCCGCCGCCGAACTCGTCGCCGGCGAGCGTCGTCAGGCCCGCCGCCGCGCCGGCCGCCGCCTTGCGCGCAGTTCCAGCGAATCCCAGCGTGCCGGCTCCGCGGTCGGAGGCGGCCGCCGGTTCGTCGCCCGGGCCACCCCAGTCCGGATTCACGTCGACGTTCATGTCCATGAATTCGTCCGCGTGATCGCGTTGCCGCTGGCGCCGTCGCCGCTTCGCCCGCGCCGCGCCCTGCGCCGCCGCTGCGGCGGCGGCCGCGGCGCTATCGGGTTCGGGCGCCTTGCGTCTGGCGCTGGAGCTCGCGCTGGCGGCCATGCCCGAACCGGTGCCCATTCCCGGCGGACCGACGACGTAGGGCGGGAAGAAGCCCGGCCCCGCGGCCGGCGGGGGCGCCGGCGGCGCCGCGCTCGCCACCGTAGTGGCCGCGGGAGCGGGCGCGGGCGCCGGCGCCGATGCGGGAGCCGCGGCCGGCGCCGCGAGGGGGGTGTGGCCGAGCACGGGCGCCAGAGTGGGCGCGGGCGCGACGGGCGCGGGTACCGCAACCGGCACCGGTTGCGGCAGCGCGGCAAGCCCTGCCAGGCCCGCGAAACCGCCGAGCGCCCCGAGGGGGGCGATCGCCAGCAGGGCCGGGGCCAGCAACAGAGCCGGTTGTGTGCCCAACCAACTGGCGATCTCGGCGATGTGGGTCGGCCAGTCGAACATCTCGAGGCTGACCAGGTACTGGAACGCCAACGCGGGATTGTGCACCAGGTAGTAGCCGAACTGCTCGAAATCCTCGAGCAGTTCGAGGGCGCGAACGACCCAGAAGATCGGTTGTCCCGCGTCGGCGTAAGAGTCGTAAGGCAGCCCGTTCACCGTGCCCTGCGCCGGGTTCCAGTTGATACCGAAGTTTCGAAGAATCTGCGCGAGCCACTCGTTAAACGGGTTGTCCTGCGTCGGGTCGGGGAACGGATCGTCGTCGCCCGAATCGTCGCTCGCGGCATCGGCTTTCACGATCGGCGGCGCCGGGTCGGCCTGCGGCGTGGCCGCCACCGCGGCGGTGGAAACCGCTTGGTAGGTGGTCATCGTGGTGGCCGCCTGCACCCACATCCGCGCGTAGTCGGCCTCGTTGACCGCGATAGGTATCGTGTTGAGCCCGAAGAAGTTGGTGGCCACCAGGACGCCGTGCACCACATGGTTGGTCGCCAGCTCGGGCAACGTCGGCATGGCCGCCAGCGCGCTGGTATAGGCGGCGGCGGCGACCTCGTGCTGGGCCGCCGCCGTGGCGCTGTCGGCGCTGGACCGGGCCAGCCATTCCAGGTAAGGCGCGTGCGCGGCCGCGTATGACTCCGCGCTCGGCCCCTGCCAGGCACCCGCCTGCGTGGCCTCCAACACCGCGCTCAATTGTGTGGCTGCCGAAGCATATTCGGCGCTCAGATCGGAGTACGCACTTGCCGCCGCGAGCAACGAGGCGGGTCCCGCGCCGCTGCTGAGCAGCGCCGAATGCACTTCCGGGGGTGAGGCCATCCATATGGGCGCCGTCATAACGAACTCCTCGGGCTGGGCTGATCCTGAGGAGCTTAATGAATATGATTGTCGTTATCAACACAACGGCGGCGCTCAGATCAACGGGCGCCCCGCCCGGATCCTGCGGTCGACGTCCCACAGCAAGACGTTGAACGGGAAGTGGCGGACGAACCGCGGCAGGCGCCGGTTCACCGCGGCCAGCACCGCGATGATCCGGTCAAAGCGTCGTTGCCGGGTCGCATCCCACGGCAGGCGCATCTCCTCGCGAAACCGCGCGGGCAAGAAGCCGGTGGTGATCAGCAGCGCGAGGCCCTCGGTCACACGTTGGACGGGGCCAGGCAACCGCAGGCCCCGGATGCGGTTCGCCGCAATGGGATACAGATACTCGCGCACGGCGTCGTCGACGTGCACCGTTGCCAGCGACTCCCGCCAGTACCGGTCGAACGCCTCCCGGTCCGGCGGCCACATGTGCTCGGGCACCTGCAACGTGGTGGCCAGCGCCATGCCCTCGCGATAGTGGCGGTCGGCGTCCGCACCTTCGAGTTCACCGATGAACATCCGGTAGATGTCGACGCCGCCCTTGTACAAGCAGGCGCCCACCCACAATTGCAGGCCGGGGTCGAAGGCGTTGTACCTCACCGGGCTGTCGGGTGTCGAGTAGACCTGCGCGTGCGCCCGGTTCACCGCACGACGGAAGGCGGCCTTCTGGGCATCGCTACCGTTGGTCGCCACCGCGAGATAGGTGAAGGTGGTGCGAGCCCGTTTGATCGGGTGCAGGTCGACGCGACCGCTTTCCACGCGGCTCTCCATGACGCCGTATCCGACGCCGGGCTGCGCCAGCTGCATGATCACGTTCGCCGGTCCGGCGAGCAAGGCGATGCCCATCAGGCCCTCGTCGATGCCTAACGCGCGGCGGCCGCGGCCGGTGCGGCGCGGCGGCCGGGGCGGGTCGGCAATGGGGCGTTCGACGTGCCGCATCGGTGGGTCGACCGGCTGTCGGATTGCCATGATCGGGTCCTTCCCCGCAGCCCGCTAATGTGCGAACGCTCGTTTCCTGATAGTGTCGCGGTGCACGCGTGGTGTCAAGATGGTTGGTATGAGCGAGACGCCCAGCGCGCGGCCCTATCGCGGGGTCGAGGCCACCGAACGGCTGGCCGCTCGGCGCAACCGGCTCCTCGCCGCCGGGCTGGATCTTCTCGGGGCGGACCAGCAAAGCATGGCGGCGGTCACCGTCCGCGGCGTGTGCCGCAAGGCGGGACTCGCCGCGCGCTACTTCTACGAAAGCTTCGCCGACAAGGACCAGTTTGTCGCTGCCGTCTTCGACTGGGTCGCCGCGGAACTGGCGGCCACCACCCAGGCGGCGGTGGCCGCCGTACCGCCGCACGAACAGACCCGCGCGGGCATGGCCAACATCGTGCGGACCATCGCCGACGATGCCCGCCTCGGCCGGCTGCTGTTCAGCACCCAACTCGCCGATCCCGTGGTGGTGCGCAAGCGCGCCGAATCGCGGGCCCTGTTCGCGATGCTGTCCGGGCAACACGTGGGTAACGCATTGCGGATGCCGGCGAACGACCGGATCAAGGCCGCGGCGCATTTCGTGGTCGGCGGCGTCGGGCAGACCATCAGCGCCTGGCTGGCCGGTTTCGTCCGGCTGGAACCCGAGCAGCTCGTCGACCAACTGGCGGCGTTGATCGACGAACTCGCCGAGCCCGACCTCTACCGGATCACCGACACCGCGGTCGACGCCACGGTCCGCGACTGACTACCCGCCCACGCTCACACGCGGTGGGCTCCAGTCGCTGGTCGCCGCCAGCGAAAAGTCGCTCAGAGTACTCGAAAGCGCTTCTCGCAGTGCTTCGTTGGAGTTATGGCAGCCCAACTCGTAGGCGAGGGCCGAGACGAACACCCGCCCGTTCAGCCGCCCGGACAACAACGCCAGTGCCCCGTTGGTGCAATGCATCGTGCCTGCGGTGACGCCCGGGTAGACGGACTTGATCGCGAAGCAGTCGGCCTCGGTCCCGTCCGGCCGGTTCACCTGCGGGGCAATCACGCCGAGGTTCGACGACACGACGGTGGTGGCGCTGCCGGTGATCACGCTGATCAACCGCCGAAAGACCCATTTCGGTATCAACGGGACCAACGGCAGCAGCTCCCAGCGCTGGTCGGGCGCGTCGTTGTGGGCGATCAACGCCGCCTTGATCGCGGCGCGGATCGGGCGCAGGTCCCGCGGCGCCGGAACGGGGTCCACGACGACGTCGACATTGATGACCGCGTTGGCGCGGGTGTCCCCGGGCGTGCGCTCGTTGAGCGGCATGCCGACCGTGACGGAGCCGTCCGCCGCCACCCGCCCCACGCGGTGGGCCAGCTGCGCCGCCAGCCCCGCCAGCAGCGCGTTGCTGGTTCCGCCGAGCGCGTTCGCGCGGGCGTCCCACTGGTCGGCGTCGATGAAGACGGTGGCCATCGGCAGCGCGATGGGTCGATCCGGGTCGACGGGCGGGGCGGGTCGAGCGCGTGCCGGGGCGACCGGTGCGGCGCCGACACGGCTCGCGCGCGCCTGCCGCACGGCCGCCAGCACGGCCCGGCCGACGCCGGGCACGTCGCTCGCGGCCTGGCGTGCGTCCTCGCGCAGCGCGGTGGAACGCGTCCGCCGCGCGGCGGCGGGCCAGGCGACCGGCTGCTCGATGCCGCCGGCCGCATCGGCCAGGGCTTCGCACAACCCGACACCGTCGGTGAGGCAGTGAGTGACAACCAGGCTCACCGCTCCGCCGCCCTCGGTGAACGGCAGCACCGCGAGGTGCCAGCCGGGCCCGCGTTCGGCGTCCGGCTGATGGCCGCCCTGCTCGCGGCACCACGCCTCGAACGCATCGCGGGGGCGGGGCGCCGCGATGACCAGCTCGGGTTCGTCGCGGGGCGCGACCCAGCGGTGCCGGCCGAATGGCAACGGGGAGCGCTCGATGCGCCGCGACAGCCGCCCTCGCCGCAGCAGGCGATGGAACGTGCGGACGCCGTCGAGATCGACATCGCGGTCGTAAACCCAGATGCACTGCAGCAGGCTGGTGGCGCCGGTCGCCCGCTCGCCGAGGAACAGCGTTTGGTCGGCCAAGTCCAGGACGTTGCTCATCGTCGACGGCTCCTTGCTGGGGCGCGCGCCCGCACCCGATCGTGATCTACCTAGGCCGCGACCACGTCGGGCTGGTCGGGGGTGGTTTCGATGACGCGCGCGAATTCCTGGCGCAACGTCGCGATGTAGCGATGCACCGACTCGCGCGCGACGTCGTTGTCGGGGAACGAAATCGTCACGGTGGTCCGCTCGACGTGCCGGTTGATCCACATGTTGATCCCGCCGGCGGACAGGCTGTCGCCGTAGGTGCCGAAGTTCATCTCGGCCCACAGGCCGACCAGGGGAATCTTGCGGAAGTCGAGGAACGACACCATCATCGGCAGCTGCGAGGGCAGCGTGATGCCGAGTTCGTCGGGGGTCGCCAACTCCAGGACCCGTTCGACCGGTACGGCCGCGAGGTCCTTGGCGGCGTCGAAGGACTTCTGGGCCGCCCGCGCCGCCTCGGGGAACGAGTCGCCTCCGGTCGGCACGGTGACCGGGATGAGGCTGGCGAACCATCCCACCGTCATGGAGTCGATGCCCGGTGAGCGGGTGTCCTTGGCTGTAAACCCGAAAAATGTTTCCTTGCCGGTCAATTGGTGTTCAGCCAGCGCCGTGCAGGCCAGCACCCCGCCGATGAACCGGGCGCCCGCCGCGACGCAGGCCGCGTCGAACGACTCGGTGCCCGCCGCGTCGAGCAGTTCGACCGTCACCAGGTCCCCCTTGCAGCTGGCCCACGTGTCGCCCAGGGGCAGCGGGAAGCTCGGCCAGTCCCCCTCGGTCTCGCGGGCGAACTCGATCCAGTCCTTGATCTCCGGGGAGGACAGGGTCAGGCTGGCCGCGTTTCCGCGCTGGCGGGCGGTGTAATCGCGGTAGCTCCTGACCTCCGGCAGCGTGGTCGGGCGCCGACCATGCGCCCCCAGCGCCAGCTCCTGGTAGGCGAGTTGGATGTCGAGGAAGATGAGCGCGGCGGAGAGGCCGTCGATGTGCAGGTGGTCGACGCTGGCGTAGAACGTGAAGTGGTCGGCTCCCTGAACGATCCCGTAGGTGAAGCAACCCCACCCGAGCGTTTCGGGGGTGGTGGTCAGGGCGTGCTCGCGGGCCTGCTCGGGGCTCATGGTCCCGAACGACACCGGAGCGAGCTCGATGACTTCCGGATGGACGGCGTGACGGACGAGCATGCCGTCAATGAATTCATACCAGCTGTGATAGGTGTCCTGGCTGCGCACGTGTGCGTTGATCGCCGCGGTCATCGCCGAGAAGCCGCACTCCCCCGGGATGTCCCACGCGACGACCATCAGGCGCGGCAGCTGCCTGTTCAACGTCTTGCCGTGAAACGCCGTCCAGAGATGTTGGGTCTGTTGGTAACTCGCAGCCGCATTGCTGCGCGGTGCATTGCGCGCCGCTTCCTGCGCCTCGGGCGTCACCAGCCACGTGGTCAGCAGACCGTGCGGTGGTTGCCATTCGCTAATGTTTCCGAGTGCGACCATTGTCGAGTCCTTAGATTCCTGATCCGTGGTTCGGTGCGCGCCATGGCGGGGGGAACATTGCGCGGAAAGCTGCTGTCGTGGTTTCGATTCCGTTCGGGCTGGGAATCTCGTCACGAGCGGCCAGTGGAGAAGTTGATGCTCACCGCGTCCATAGCGCCCCCGATGTCGCTGAGGGGGACGGTAATGGACGCATGTGAAATTCGCGCCTTTTTAGGAACATTCACATTCCACCGCGAACATCACGGGACCCGCGTACCGTTATTCGGTCGCTCGGTGTCGGCCAGGCGGCGCGGACAGCGCGGTTGCCTAAGATGAACATCCATGGCCCGTCAGGTAAACCGTCGTCGTAGCCCCCTCGGTTCGGAGTACCCCGTTACGGGTCCGCTGTCGTTGCTCGTCGACCGACTGTTGGCCGCCAGCCGGCACACCGGGCCGCGCCTGTACCGGATCCTGTGGGGCGTGCAGGCGCCGCCCGCGCCCGATGCTCGCGCAGCTGAATGACCGACATCCGTTGACGTGGTTCGCGTTTCGCGCCGGAGATCCGCCGAATTCAGGGAAAAAGCGGCAGGTGCCACAGCCGCATGCCGGTGCGCAGCATCCACAACCGCATCATGGTCAGCCGCAGGATGCGCAGCGCGCCCGAGATCAAAAAGAAGGCCAGCGGTAACTCGATGAGCAGCGCGGTGCACAGCGAGAGCCAGAGGTCGCGCGGGCCGGCCGTCATCAGGTCGAACCACGCGTCACAGATCAGCAGCACCCCCGAGGTGAAAGCGGCGAACAGCACGACTTGGCGGCGCAGATAACCGAACACCGCGGTGGCAACCATGAACACCACCAGCAGCATGTCGAAGCCCACCCAGGTGGCCTGCCAATTGTGCGCGACGTAGTTCTCCGGCAGTGTGACGGACAAATATCCGAGCCACGGGATCATCGCGACCGACCCGCCGATCATCAGGCTCAACCGGATGCGGCGAAGCCGGGCCAGCAGCGCCGGATCGACCAGGTCACCGAGGGGCTGCTCCAGCCGGGAGATGAGGTCTCGCCGCTGCGCGGGCGTCAGGGCCGCGATCTGCGCGTCGGTCAGGATGCCGTCGGTCATCACACTCATTGTCCCGCGTCGGCGGGCCGGCGCTCAGGAGCTCGCGGTCACCGGCGGGCGACGGTCCGCGGCGGTCCTGGGTACGGCCCGCGCCTCGGTCGGGTCGAACTCGGAGACCCAGCAGGCGAATTCGAGGGTGATGCCGTCGGGATCGAAGAAGTAGAACGAGCGCACGTACACCCCGGGGTGCAGCGTCTTGGACACCTGCCATTCGCTCGTGTCGTGATTGAGAACCGGGCCGACCCGGACCCCCTTGTCTTTGAGGCGCTGGCGGTAGGCGTCGAACTTCTCGGCCGGGACGTGAAACGCCAAGTGATTCATGGTGCTCACCGCGCTGGTGATCTCGCCGATGCCCGGTATCGCGGCCGGTGAGGAGATTCCGGGGACCCGGTCCGGCGCGTCGGCGAACCAGAAGAAGGCGACGCAGTCACCGTTACCCGCGTCGAAGAAGAAGTGCTGCCCCTGGCCGCCGGGCAGGTCGAGCGACTTGATCAGCGGCATACCGAGGACGTTGCTGTAGAAGTCGACGGTGCGGGCCATGTCCGAACACACCAGGGCGACGTGATTGATCCCGCCGAGTTCGAATTCCGTGTTCGTGTAATGCGGCTTGATCATCGTGCGTCTCCTCCCCGGCACCGGGCCCGGCGAGCCTGGCCAAGACCTGAATGTGAATTTAACATCATCAGTCTTGGCCCCGGCCAGCCCCGGTGCGCCCGACGCCGGGGCCCGGGGTCGCGCCGGCGGTTGCCGCCGGGCCGCCCGCCGCAAAGGAGGACCGCGCCAGTGACTCGTCGCAGCGGTGCCGCCGGGGTCGTCCGCGAGTTCGTCGGGTTACCGTCGCCGACCGCCGGGCGCGCCGGGGCGGGCGGTCACCCGTGCCAGGGGCTGTACCACCGCGGGGTGGGACGCAAGCCCAAGGTTGCCGTCATCGCCACGCATTACCAAATCGACTTTTCCGAGCACTATCTCGCCGACTACCTGGCCACCCGCGGCGTCGGGTTCCTCGGCTGGAACACCCGGTTCCGCGGCTTCGAAACAAGCTTCTTGCTGGACCACGCATTGGTGGACATCGGGGTGGGGGTACGGTGGCTGCGCGAGGTTCAAAAGGTGGATGCCATTGTGCTGCTGGGAAATTCGGGCGGGGGTTCGCTGATGGCCGCCTACCAGGCGCAGGCGGTGGCCCCGAACGTCACGCCGTTGGACGGCATGCGCCCGGCGGCCGGGGTGACCGAGCTGCCGCCCGCCGACGGTTACGTCGCCACCGCCGCCCACCTCGGACGCCCGGATGTGCTCACGGCCTGGATGGACGCGGCCGTCACCGACGAGCGGGACCCGGTGGCCACCGACGACGGCCTCGACCTGTTCAACCAGTGCAACGGGCCGCCCTACTCCCCGGAGTTCCTGGCGAACTACCGCCGAGGCCAGGTGGCACGCAACCACGCCATCACCGACTGGGCCGAGAAGGAGCTGAAAAGGGTTCGGACGGCGGGCTTTTCGGATCGCCCGTTTTCTGTCATGCGCACCTGGGCCGACCCCCGCATGGTCGATCCCAGCATCGAACCGACCAAGCGGGCGCCGAACACCTGCTATGCGGGGGTTCCGGCCAAGGCCAACCGCTCGGCGCACGGCATCGCCGCCGCCTGCACGCTGCGCAACTGGTTGGGCATGTGGAGCCTGCGGGTCGCGCAGACACGGGCCGAACCCCACCTGGCCCGCATCGACTGTCCGGCCCTGGTGATCAACGCCGACGCCGACACCGGCGTCTTCCCGTCGGACGCACGCCGCCTGTACTCCGCGCTCGCCGGTGCCGACAAGACGCAGGTGTCGATCGACACCGACCATTACTTCACCACGCCGGGCGCTCGCAGCGAGCAGGCCGACATCATTGCAGGATGGATCAGCAAGCGGTGGCTTCGAAACAATCCTTGAGAGTCCTCGCCCACTTCGTCCCCGGTGCCAAAGTGCTGGATTTCCTTGCCGGAGAACGGGAGTGGCTGGACATCCGGTGGTGCCCGGAAGACGCGCAAGAGCTGTTCGACGCGGAGTTGCCCGAGGCGGAGGTCATTTGGCACGTCTTGCGTCCGCTGTCCGGCGCCGACCTGCGCCGCGGAAACCGCCTGCGGCTGGTGCACAAGCTGGGCGCGGGGGTGAACACGATCGACGTGGCGACCGCCACGGAGTTGGGCATCTCCGTCGCCAACATGCCGGGCGCGAACGCCCCCTCGGTGGCCGAGGGCACCGTGCTGCTGATGCTGGCGGCGCTGCGCAGGCTGCCGGCGCTGGACGCCGCCATCCGCCGGGGCGACGGCTGGCCGACGGACCCGCAACTCGGCGAGACCGTGCGTGACGTCGGCGGCTGCACCGTCGGATTGATCGGTTACGGCAACATCGCCAAACGGGTCGGCGACATCGTCGCCGCGATGGGCGCCACTGTGCTGCACACCAGCACCCGCGATGACGGGCGGCCCGGTTGGCGGCGGTTGCCCGACCTGTTGGCGACCAGCGACATCGTGTCGCTGCACCTGCCGTTGACCGACCGGACCCGGCACCTGCTCGATCGGGATGCACTGGCAGGCATGAAGCCAAACGCGGTGCTGGTCAACACGTCTCGAGGGGCCGTCATCGACGAGGCGGCCCTTGTGGAGGCACTGCGGAACGGCCGGCTGGCGGCCGCGGGCCTCGACGTCTTCGAGGTCGAACCGGTGGCACCCGACAACCCCCTGCTCGCCCTGCCGAACGTCGTGCTCAGCCCGCACGTCACGTGGTACACCGCCGACACCATGCGGCGCTACCTCACCGAGGCGGTCGCCAATTGCCGGCGCCTGCACGACGGGGAGCCGCTGGCCCATGTCGTCAATCAACCGACCGGTTGTTAGCTTGGAAGGTGCTGGCCGTAACGGCGTCCGCACGCAATGGAAGGCGACCAATGCCGATCGCGATTTCTTCTGAGCATCAAGACCTGGCCGACTCCGTGCGGTCGCTGGTGGCGCGGATCGCGCCGTCGGAGGCGCTGCACGCGGCGATGGACGCGCCGCTCGACGAGCTGGTGAATCCCCCGGCGTATTGGCGCGCCGCCGCCGAGCAGGGCCTGCACGGCGTGCACTTGGCCGAATCCGTGGGCGGACAGGGATTCGGCATCCTCGAGTTGGCCATCGTACTGGCGGAATTCGGTTACGGGGCGGTCCCCGGACCGTTCGTGCCGTCGACGATCGCCAGCGCGCTGATCAGCGCGCACGACCCGGATTCCACGGTGCTGGCCGAGCTGGCGTCGGGTGCGGCTATCGCCAGCTACGCCCTGGAATCCGGCCTCACCGCGACCCGGCACGCCGACAAATTGGTGATTCGCGGGGAGGCTCGCGCGGTCCCCGCCGCGGGGCAGGCCACGCTGCTGGTGCTTCCGGTCGCGATCGACAGCGGCGTCGAGTGGGTGGTGCTGCCCGCCGAACAGCTCGAATTCGAGCCGGTGCGCAGCATCGATCCGCTGCGGCCCGTCGCGCACGTGCGCGCCAACGCCGTCGAAGTCGGTGCGGACGCCGCGCTGACGAACCTGAGCCAAGCGACCGCGCAGGCCCTGATCACGACGCTGTTGTCCGCCGAGGCCATCGGCGTCGCCCGCTGGGCGACCGACACGGCCTCGCACTACGCCAAGATTCGTGAGCAGTTCGGCAGGCCGATCGGGCAGTTCCAGGCGATCAAGCACAAGTGCGCCGAGATGATCGCCGACACCGAGCGGGCCACCGCCGCGGTGTGGGACGCCGCCCGGGCTCTCGACGAGGCCGGTGAAAACGGTTGGGACACTGCCGGTTCACACGTCGAGTTCGCCGCTGCCGTGGCGGCCACGCTGGCCCCGACCGCCGCGCAGCGATGCGCGCAGGACTGCATCCAGGTGCACGGCGGCATCGGCTTCACCTGGGAGCACGACACCAACGTGTTCTACCGGCGGGCGCTGCTGCTGGCGGCCTCGTTCGGGCGCAGTTCGGAATATCCGCAGAAGGTGCTGCACACCGCGACGACCAGCGGCATGCGGGCGGTCGACATCGACCTCGATCCCGACACGGAAAAGCTGCGCGACGAGATCCGCACCGAGGTCGCGGCTCTCAAGGCGCTGGACCGCGACCAGCGCAAGGTCGCGATCGCCGAGGGCGGCTGGGTGTTGCCCTACCTGCCGAAGCCGTGGGGCCGCGCCGCCAGCCCGGTCGAGCAGATCATCATCGCCCAGGAGTTCACCGCCGGCCGGGTCAAGCGACCACAGACGGGCATCGCGACTTGGATCATCCCGTCGATCGTGGCGTTCGGCACCGAGGAACAGAAGCAACGCTTCCTGCCGCCGACGTTTCGCGGCGAGATGATCTGGTGCCAGCTGTTCTCGGAGCCGGGCGCCGGTTCGGACCTGGCCAGCCTCAGCACCAAGGCGACCCGAACCGACGGGGGTTGGCGCATCACCGGCCAGAAGATCTGGACCACCGCCGCGCAACTGTCGCAGTGGGGCGCGCTGCTCGCCCGCACCGACTCCAGCGCGCCGAAACACAACGGCATCACGTACTTCCTGCTGGACATGAACAGCGAAGGCGTCGAAGTCAAGCCGCTGCGTGAGCTCACCGGCAATGCGTTGTTCAACACGGTGTACATCGACGACGTGTTCGTGCCCGACGAGTGCGTGCTCGGCGAGGTAAATCGGGGCTGGGAGGTCAGCCGCAACACGCTGACCGCCGAGCGGGTCTCGATCGGCAGCAGCGAGGCCAACTTCCTGGCCACGCTGGCACAGTTCGTCGAGTTCATGCGCGACGGACACTTCGACCAGGTTGCCCGGCACCGCGCGGGGCAGCTGATCGCCGAGGGGCACGCCGCCAAGGTGCTGAACCTGCGGTCGACGCTGCTGACCTTGGCCGGCGGCGACGCCATGCCGTCGGCGGCGATCTCGAAGTTGCTGTCGATGCGCACCGGGCAGGGTTACGCCGAATTCGCGGTCTCGGCCTTCGGGGTCGACGCGGCGATCGGCGACACCGCCCAGCCGCCCGGGACATGGGGCGAATACCTGTTGGCCAGCAGGGCCACCACGATTTACGGCGGAACGTCCGAGGTGCAGCTCAACATCATCGCCGAACGCCTGCTGGGCCTGCCGCGCGATCCGTAGTCGTCCGCGCGATCCGTAGTCGTCGCGACGGCCAGACCAAAAAGGCCATGCCGACCTGACTTGCGTCAGATCGGCATGGTTCCCCCCTTTTGGGAGCCGGCCAGCCTAGGGATGTCGGCACGTCGAGGCTGGCCGGCGCTCATGAGGTGGTGTCTCACCACCACCAATTCCACCAGTGGTGCTGGAGGCCGCCGCCCCAGCCACCGCGACCCCAGCCGCCGTGGCCCCAGCCGCCGTGGCCCCAGCCACCGCGACCCCAGCCACCATGACCCCAGCCGCCATGGCCGCCGCCCCAACCGGGCCGGTCGGGAATGATGCTGGGGCCGCCGTGCGGGCCGGCCACGGCGATGCCAGTGGTGGGCGCGGGAGCGGCCTGCGCTGCGGGAGCAACCCCGAAAAGCAGCGCGCCGGCGACCGCTCCCGCACCCATCGCGCTGGCGGCGGCGCCGCGTAGGGCTCGAGTGGAGATCGTCATCTTGGGCTCCTTCCGAAAGCCTGTCGTCGAAACGTCTGCGCTTGCCAAGAACGCTACTGCGACGTTTTGCCGCAAACAAGATAATTCAGGCTTTATTTTGCTGTGAATTAAGTTACAGCGTTTCGCTGAATTCGCTTCTGAGCCATTTCTGCATTTTCACTTTTGTGAATTGCGTACCTCTGTGACTACTGATGGATCGACGCATATAAGCTGCTCACAGGCACTGTACTGATCTGCTGAGCCGATCTGCGTAGATCAGTACAACACCATTTGACCATTTCATGAGTTCCGCGAAATCGCACCGGATGGCTGGTAGTAGTGGTGCCCGGAAAACGTTGAGGCCGGTGCTCAGCTAATTATCAATAACGATCCGCGGAGCGTTCCACCAGGCGTTTAGAGCACGCAAATATGCGCCGCGACAATATGGCCCGGGCCGCCGCGGGCGCACGGACGACGCCGCGCGACGGCCGCGCTCCCGCGGCCCGGCGACGGGACTTCCGCGCATGGCGGTGAGAGAATCAGTATCAACTGACAATGATCGAGCGCTGATTTACTGATTGGCACTCACGGAGGAAGACCACCGAAGTGAACTTCAATACCGGCCACAGCGGGCCCGGCGCCGGATCGTTTCGCGCTCCCACACCCCCCGGCGACGCCGCGCCGACCGAACGCCTCACCAGCGTCCGCCAGCCGGGCGCGCCCCAACGCATCGTCAGCCAGCCGGCGCCCAGCCAGCAGGGCCGCGGTCAGCGGACGCGCCGAACCGTCGACCTGCCGGCGGCCACGCACCGGGCCCTCGACATCTGGCAGCGTGAGGCCGCCGACCGACTCGGCGTCGCCCGCGTCACCGGTCAGGAGGTGCTGACCGCGCTCATCGACCAGCTGCTGATCGATCCCAAGTTGACGGCCCAGATCACCCGAGCCATCAAGGACCGGCGCTGACGCCGGCGGGATCGGCTAGTCGATCTCCATCTCGCGCAGCTCGCGCTTGAGGATCTTGCCGGTGGGGTTGCGCGGCAGCTCGTCGAGGAAGATCACCTCGCGGGGCACCTTGTAGCGCGCCAGGTGGTCGCGCACGTAGTGCTTGATGGTGTCCTCGTCGAGGTCCGCGTCGTCCTTCTTGACCACGAACGCGCGCAGCCGGTGACCCCACTCTTTGTCCTCGACACCGATCGCGGTGGCTTCCACCACGTCGGGGTGCCCGGTGATCAGGTCCTCGACCTCGGCGGGGAACACGTTTTCGCCGCCCGAGACGATCATCTCGTCGTCACGCCCGCTGATGTAGAGCAGGCCGTGCTCGTCGAAGTAGCCGACGTCCCCCGAGGACAGCAGCCCGTCGATGATCTGCTTCTTGCCGCCGCCGGTGTAGCCCTCGAACGGGAACGCGTTGCCGACGAAGATCCGCCCGACCTCGCCCTGCGGCAGCTCCTTGCCGTTGTCGTCGTAGATCTTGACCCGCACGCCCTTGACCACGGGCCCGACGGTCGACGAGTTGAACTCCAGGTGCTTGGGCTCGGCGATCGTCGCGAAGGCGATCTCGGTCGACCCGTACATGTTGTAGATCACCGGGCCGATGTCCTTGAGCGAGCGCTCGGCCAGGTCGGCGCCCAGCGCGGACCCCGACACGAACACGATCTTCAGGCTCGACAAGTCGGGCTTTTTGTCCATCTTTTCGATGGTGTCGAGGATCCGCGACAGCATCACGGGCACCACAACCATGGCCGTGACCTTGTACTTCTCGATGTCCTCGAGCACCAGCGGCGGCTTGAACTTGCGCCGCAACACCAGCGTCGAACCCAGGAACATCGCGATGGTGCCGTGCAGGTAGCCCAGCGCGTGGAACATCGGCGCCGGCAGCGAGGTGACCTCGCCGGCCTTGAACGGGACGTGCGACAAAATGCCGCCAACCGGGGCCAGCGTCGGCGGGGTGCTGCGGTTGGCGCCCTTCGGCGTGCCGGTGGTGCCGCTGGTCAGGATGATGATGGACGCGTGCCGAGTCGCCTTGGGTGCGGGCTCGGAACTGCTGCGCTCGATCAGGTCGGCAAGCGTCTCGTCGTCGCTGCCGGACGGCTCGTCGCTGTCCGGGTTGGTTGCCAGCGCGCGCAGCTTGCCCAGCTCCGGCTCGGCCTTGCTGACCGCCTTGGTGTACTCGTCGTCGTAGATGATCAGCTTGGCGCCCTCCCGCTCGGACACCTCCTTGATCTGGGGGCCCGAAAACTCGCTGTTCAGCAGGATGATGCGGGCGCCGACCCGCGCCGCGCCGTAGTTGGCGATGAGGAACCAGCGGGTGTTGCGGGCCAGGATGGCGACGCCGTCTCCCCCCTTGACGCCCATCTCGAGCAACCCGTTGGCCACCGCGTGCGCCGCCTCGTCGAGTTCGCGGTAGCTGAACTCGCCGTCCTCGTCGATGCACGCCGCCTTGTCGGGGTGCCGCCTGGCGTTGAGCGCCGGCAGCATGCCGAACTCGCCCCACTTGTAGATGTCGGCCGCCATCGCCGCGTAGTTCTGCGGCGGCTCGATGCGGAATGCGCCCGACTCGAAGATTTTGCGGACGTAGTGCAGCTCGGCGGAGCCGCGCTCGACGTACTGCTGAACCTTCGATACGGCTTTGGCGGCCTGACCGGGCAGGCCAAGGAGATTAGGCATGAAATCCACCATATGTGACGTCCGTCTCAGCGCGGCCAGAAAGGTCTGGCGAATTACCATGAACCGCATGTCGCGTCCGGTCGAGATGGAGGTGGCCGGGCGCCAGGTCACCATCACTCATCCGGACAAGGTGATGTTCCCCCACGCGGCCTCGAACGAAACCACCGGGCGTCCCGCCGGTCCTTACACCAAGCTCGACCTCGTCCGTTACTACCTGTCCGTCGCCGACGGGGCGCTGCGCGGAGTCGCCGGCCGGCCCATGATCCTCAAGCGCTTCGTCAAGGGCATCACGCAGGAGGCGGTCTTCCAGAAGCGGGCGCCGCAGAACCGTCCCGAGTGGGTGGATGTCGCCGAATTACGTTATGCGCGAGGCACTTCCGCCGCCGAGGCCGTAATCCACGACGCCGCGGGGCTGGCGTGGGCGGTCAACCTGGGCTGCGTGGACCTCAACCCGCATCCGGTGCGCGCCGCCGACCTCGACCACCCCGACGAGCTTCGCATCGACCTCGACCCGATGCCCGGCGTCACGTGGCGGGGCATCGTGGACGTGGCGCAGGTGGCCCGCGAGGTGTTGGAGGACTACGGCCTGACCCCGTGGCCGAAGACCTCGGGATCGAGGGGCTTTCACATCTACGCCCGGATCGCGCCGCGATGGGACTTCCGCCTGGTACGGCTGGCCGCGCAAACCGTGGCCCGCGAAGTGGAGCGCCGTGCACCCGAGGCCGCCACCAGTCGCTGGTGGAAGGAGGAGCGCGAGGGCGTCTTCGTCGACTTCAACCAGAACGCGAAGGATCGCACCGTGGCGTCGGCCTACTCGGTGCGGGCTACCCCCGACGCCCGGGTGTCGACGCCGTTGCGCTGGGACGAGGTGCCCGAGTGCCGGCCCGAGGCGTTCACCATCGACACCGTGCCCGCCCGGCTGGCCGACATCGGGGACCCGTGGGCCGGCATGGACTCCGCCGAAGCGGTGGGCGACCTCGACCGGCTGCTGATCCTCGCCGAGGAGATGGGTCCCCCGGAACGCGCGCCCAAGGGCGCCGCCACGGCCGGCGGCCGGCGCCAATCGACGATGCCGCTGATCGAGATCGCCCGCACCAAGACCAAGGCCGAGGCGATGGCGGCGCTGGACACCTGGCGGGCCCGCTACCCCGCCGCGGCCGCACGCCTGGAACCGGTGGACGTGTTGGTCGACGGCATGCGTGGGCCGAGTTCGATCTGGTACCGGATCCGGATCAACCTGCAGCACGTGCCGGCGGGTGAGCGGCCGGCGCAGGAGGACCTGATCGCCGACTACTCCCCGTGGGACGGGTACGGCGGCCGGCAGAAACCGCCGGGCTAGATGCCCGCGCGCGTGATCGCGTCGTGCTTGCGCAGGTAGCAGGCGTAGGTGACCACCAGCAGGGCCAGGAAGAAGCCGATGTAGAACCGCAACGCCGGCTCGATGCTGCCGAACTGCGACTTCGACCAGGCGTACGCCAGGGGCACGATGAACCCGCCGAAGGCGCCCACGGCAGAGATCATGCCGAGCGCACCGGCCGCCTGACGCCGCATCTGCACCATGGTCTCGGCGTCCCCACCGGCCAACTCGCCTTTGATCTTGAAGATCCGCGAAATCATCCGGTAGGTCGAGCCGTTGCCGATGCCGGTGGCGACGAACAGGAACATGAAGCTGGCGAAGAACACTGGCAGGTTCTTGGCGTTGACGGACCACAGCGCGGCCGCCGCGCCGAGGGCGAGCATCACGAAGCTGGCCGCGGTGATGCGGGCCCCGCCGATCCGGTCGGCCAGCTTCCCGCCCAGCGGACGCAGCACCGAGCCGATGCCCGCCCCGAGGAAGGCCCAGGTCAGGGCGATGTCACCGCGCCCGAACACCGTCTTGAGCAGCGTCGGGAACGCCGCGGAGTAACCGATGAAGGAACCGAAGGTGCCGATGTAGAGCAGTGACATGACCCAGGTGTCGCGGTGCCGCAGCGACTGCCACACCGGCTTCACGTCGGCCTTGGCCTCGCTCAGGTTGTTCATGAACAGGAAGGCGAGCACCGCGGCCACCACGGCCAGCGGCACGTAGAACAGGCCCGCGCGCGCCAGCGCGACGCCGCCGCCCGCGACGACGATGGCGGGGATGACCTTCTGCACCACCGCGACGCCGATGTTGCCGCCGGCGGCGTTGAGGCCCAGCGCCCAGCCCTTTTCGTTCTCCGGGTAGAAGAACGAGATGTTCGACATCGACGACGCGAAGTTGCCGCCGCCGAAGCCGGCCGTCGCCGCGATCACCACGAGCAGGCCGAACGGCATGTGGGGGTGATTCACCGCCCACGCCAGCAACAGGCACGGAATCAGCAGCAGGCTCGCCGAAATCGTCGTCCAGTTCCGTCCACCGAACACCGGCACCGCGAACGTGTACGGGAGCCGCAGCAACGCGCCGACACCGCTGGGCACGGCGACCAGGCACAGCGCCTGGCTGGGCGTCAGCGCCCACCCGGAGGCGGCCGCGTGAGCGGGGTGCCCGGGGACGCTGACGGCGGTCATGTGGACGACCACGATGCTCCACAGCATCCACACGCTGAAACCGATGTGCTCGGCGAAGATCGAGAAGATCAGGTTGCGCCGCGCGATCGGTTTTCCGGTGGTCTCCCAGAACGTCGGGTCTTCGGGCCGCCACTCGTCGATCCAGTGCCGCCCCGTGTGGCGCCCGCGCGGCGGCGCGGGCTGCAGGACGGGCGTGGTCGTCAGGGTCATCTGTCGGGGCTTTCTGTCGATCGAGGCGTGTGCAACGTGGCCGGAAAGACCAGGGACACCTCGGCGTGTGCACTGACCTCTCGACGGTAGGGACGCCCTGTTACCGGAGGTGGCGTGCGCAGTTACGGCCGCGATACGTCCAGATCGCAACGGCCAGAGGCCGTTTGTCAGATCTTTGCCACGGGCCCGAGCGGGCTCAACAGCGCGGCGGTGCGAGCGCGCGGCGGGGACGCGATACTCTCACGCGATGCGACAGGGTTGGGGTCGACGGGGATTCTTGCAGCTCGCAGGGGCTAGCGGGCTCGCCGCGATCGCCGGAACGACGGGCTTGGCGGCATGTTCCTCGCGGCAACCGGCAGCGAACAACGCCGGCGCCGGGTCGGTCACCATCACCCACCTCTTCGGTGAGACCGTCATCAAGGAGCCGCCCAAGCGCGTGGTCAGCGCCGGCTACACCGAGCAGGACGACCTGCTGGCCGTCGGCGTGGTCCCGGTCGCGGTGACCAATTGGTTCGGCGACCAGCCGTTCGCTGTGTGGCCGTGGTCCGCTCAGAAACTCGGCGGGGCGCAGCCGGTGGTGCTCAACCTGGACAACGGCATCCCCGTGGACCAGATCGCCCGACTCAAGCCGGACCTGATCGTGGCGATCAACGCCGGCCTGGACTCCGACACCTACCAGAAGCTGATCGCGATCGCCCCGACCATCGCGCAGTCGGGCGGCGACGCCTTCTTCGAGCCGTGGAAGGACCAGGCCAGCACCGTGGGACAGGCCGTCTTTCAGTCCGGCCAGATGAAATCGCTGATCGACGCCGTCGACCAGAAGTTCACCGAGATCGGCAAGAAGAACAGCCAGTGGACCGGCAAGAAGGCGTTGCTCGTGCAGGGCACGCTGTGGCAGGGCAGCGTCGTCGCGACGGCGGCGGGCTGGCGCACCGACTTCTTGAACCAGATGGGACTGGTCATCGCCGACAGCATCAAGCCGTTCGCCAATGGCCAGCGCGCCGTCATCCCCCGCGATCACATCAAAACCGTGCTCGATTCGGCCGACGTGGTGATCTGGACGACCCAAAGTCCCGACGACCAAAAGGCGGTGCTGGCCGACCCCGAAGTGGCCGCGTCCCAGGCGACCGCGCAGAACCGGCACCTGTTCACCACCAAGGAGCAAGCGGGGGCCATCGCGTTCGCCTCGCCGTTGAGCTACCCGTTGGTCGCCGACCAATTGCCCCCGCTCATCGGCAAGATTCTGGGCTGAGGCGTGCCGCCGGGCCGCTGTGTGAGCGTTCGCTAAGGCAGCTCTGGCAGTGCTCGAAAATCCCGGGCCTGGGCCTCGCCCAGCCCCCGCGCGCGGGGTTACCGTCGAGTAATGAGCGTGACGGACGTGGCGAGCGACGTGCCCAAGCAGCTGCCCAGCGAGCTGGTGGGCAACACGGTTTTCGACTACGGCGACCAGGCGCTGATGCTGCAATGTGGAAGCACCGCAGAGGTTTTGGCGTGGACCGCCGCGTTGTGCAGCGCCGCGCTGCCCGGGGTGCTCGACGTGGTGCCGGCCGCCCGCACGGTGCTGGTCAAGCTGGCCGACGCCCGCCGGCAGGGGGCGATCCGGCAGCGGTTGCGCACGATGCACGTCGACGCCGCGTCGGCGTCAGCGCCGCCCACCGACGTCGACGTCGTGATCGACGTCGTCTACGACGGGCCGGACCTGGCCGCCGTCGCCGAGCACACCGGCTTGACCGTCGCGCAGGTGATCGAGGCGCACACCGCGATGCCGTGGCGAGTCGGTTTCAGCGGGTTCGCCCCGGGTTTCGCCTACCTCGTCGACGGCGATCCGCGCCTGCGGGTGCCGCGGCGGGCCGAGCCCCGCACCGCGGTGCCGGCCGGCTCGGTGGCCCTGGCGGGCGAATTCAGCGCCGTGTACCCGCGCCGCTCGCCGGGCGGTTGGCAACTCATCGGTCACACCGACGCGACGCTGTGGGATTTGGAACGACCCGACCCGGCGTTGCTGACGCAAGGCGGCTGGGTCCGGTTTCGGGCCATCTGAGCGAAGGGAACCGCCGTGCCCATCCTCGAAGTACTCAGTCCCGGGCCGTCCGCCGTTCTGCAGGACCTCGGCCGCCCCGGCTTGGCGCACCTCGGCGTCGGCCGTTCCGGAGCGGCCGACCGCGGCGCCCACCGGCTGGCCAATCGGCTGGTGGCCAACCCCGACGACCGCGCCACCGTCGAAGTGACCCTGGGCGGCTTCTCGGCGCGGGTCCGCGGCGGCGACGCCGACATCGCCGTCACCGGCGCCGACGGGGACCCCGCCGTCAACGGAATCAAGTTCGGCACCAACAGCATTCATCGCGTGCACGACGGACAGGTGATCACGCTCGGGGCGCCGCGATGGGGTGTGCGGAGCTACCTCGCCGTGCGCGGCGGCATCGACGTCGAGCCGGTCTTGGGCTCCCGCAGCCACGATGTGCTCTCGGCCATCGGCCCGGCGCCGCTGCGCGCCGGTGACCGGCTGCCGATCGGCGACCCCAGCGACGACTACCCCGAGCTGGACCAGGCGCCGGTGGCGGCGATCACCGGCGACGTGGTCGAGTTGCTGGCCGTGCCCGGCCCACGCGACGGCTGGTTCGTGGAGCCCGACGCGCTGGTGCACACCGATTGGGTGGTCTCCGACCGCAGCGACCGGGTGGGGGCGCGGCTCGTCGGGCGACCGCTGCAGCACTGCTACCCGGACCGGCAGCTGCCCAGCGAGGGCACCACCCGCGGCGCGATCCAGGTGCCACCGAACGGCTTGCCCGTGATCTTGGGTCCCGATCATCCGGTCACCGGCGGCTACCCGGTCATCGGCGTCGTGATCGACCGGGACGTCGACAAGCTCGCCCAAGTGCGCCCCGGCCAGACCGTGCGACTGCACTGGGCGCGGCCCCGGGCGGCGACACCGGTGCCGTCGCACGCCGGCAGCGCCGGCCTGGGGTGAGCGGGCGCGCCAGCGCAGACGACAAGGCTGCATTATTTGGTTTAACCGAATGTATTGCAGCTCACAACAACTGCGCTTGCATTCGCCGAGTCACGCCCACTGCGAATTCGTCGTAGCAACCGCGGATCACGCCGTTGGGCACTCGTGACGGCGCTGACCAGGCATGTTGCCAACCCGTCAACTCGCTCAGGTTCCTTGCAGATAACTCGTAAACAACCCCCAGCCGTTTTCCGCAACGTCGAGTTGACCCGGTGACGTCGTAAGTGTGAATATCGAAATTGGCGGCGCGACAAGCCTCTTCACATGGCGGCCCGCACAATGTCCATCCAGGCGTCGCTGCCTGAGTCCATCCGCTTTTCCCCTGACGATGCCCGACGTCGCGCGCCGGACGACGTCGGGACGCGCGGACGAGGGGTGGCGTGACGAGAGGAACAGGATGCGGGCCTACGAGGTGAGCGCCGACGGCGGTGTGAGAACTGTACGGCCACTGGCGTTTTGCTGGACGGTCTGTTCCGCATGACGCTCGCGCAGGCGCTTCGTGCCCAGCGGGCGGCCCGGGCCCGACGCATCGCGGACTGGAACCCCGAGGACGCGGCAGCCTGGGATGGCGGCAACAAGAGCATCGCGCGCCGCAACCTGTTGTGCACCATCGCGGGTGACCACGTGGCCTTCTCGATCTGGACCCTGTGGCCCGTCATGGCGTTGTTCATGCCGCAGTCCGTGTACGGCTTCTCCGCGGGCGACAAGCTGCTGCTCGGCGCCGTCGCCACCCTGGTCGGCGGAGCCGCCCGCATCGCCTACACGCTCGGGATCGCGAAATTCGGCGGCCGCAACTGGACGACCTTCTCGGCCTTCGTGTTGCTGATTCCCACCGTCGGGACCATCGTGCTGCTGGCCAACCCCGGCCTGCCGCTGTGGCCTTTCGTATTGTGCGCCGCGCTGACCGGCCTGGGCGGCGGCAATTACGCGGCTTCGCTGGCCAACGTCAACGCGTTCTACCCGCAGCGGCTCAAGGGCGCGGCGATGGCCGTCAACGCCGGTGTCGCGAACCTCGGAGTCGCGGTCGTCCAGCTGGTCGGCCTGCTGGTGCTGGCCACCGCCGGGCACGAGGCGCCCTATTGGGTGTGTGCGGTGTACCTCGTGTTACTGGCCGTTGTCGGCGTCCTCGCGGCCGTGTTCATGGACAACATCGGTCACGGCACCGAGCTGACCACCATGCGCTCGATCCTGGCCGAGCGCGACACCTATGTGATCTCCCTGCTCTACATCGCCACCTTCGGCTCGTGGATTGGGTTTTCGTTCGCCTTCGGACAGGTCATGCAGGTCAACTTCATGGACAACGGGGAGAGCGCCAAGCACGCGGCCCTGCACGCCGCGCAACTGGCTTTCATCGGGCCGCTGCTGGGCTCCGTCGCGCGCATCTACGGCGGCAGGCTGGCCGATCGTCGGGGCGGCAGCCGCGTCACCCTGTGGGTGCTGGCCGGCATGACCGCGGCCGCCGGTCTGCTCGTCGCCATCGGCACCATCGACGATCACCACGCGGCCGCGCATTCGACCAGCATGGTCGGGTACGTCACCGGTTTCATGGTGCTGTTCGTGCTGTCCGGAATGGGCAACGGTTCGGTGTTCAAGCTGATCCCGTCGGTGTACGAGGCCCGCAGCCGCGCCCTGGCGCTGACCGACGACGCGCGCCGGCAGTGGGCACGAGCGAAGTCGGGCGCGTTGATCGGCATCTGCTCCGCGGTGGGCGCACTCGGCGGCGTCGGAATAAACTTGGCGCTACGCCAGTCGTACCTGAGCACGGGCACTGAGACGTCGGCCTACTGGGCGTTCTTGGCGTCCTACGTGGTGTCGGCGTACCTGACCTGGACGGTATACGTGCGGCGGCCCGCGGTGGCGCAGTTGCTAAGCGCGGCGCCGGAAGTCGAACCGGCACAGGTGTGAGCGGATTCGCAATGAGAGCAATGACGCAGCAATTACTCGGTAACGCAACGGAAACGTCACAGGCATACACAGTTCATATGGCCCCACAACTGGCCCCGCCCGACTCGGCGCCGCTGACCGGCTATCGGATCGCCGTGACGTCGGCGAACCGCGCCGAGGAGTTGTCCGCGCTGCTGCGCCGTAACGGCGCGGAGGTCTTCAGCGCCGCGGCCATCAACATCATCGCGCTGCCCGACGACGACGAGTTGCAGAGCCACACCCAAGCGGTGATCGCCCAGCCGCCCGATATCTTGGTCGCGCACACCGGAATCGGCTTCCGGGGCTGGATCGCCGCGGCCGACGGGTGGGGTCTGGCCACGCAGCTGCTGGCGTCGCTGGGCGAGTCGCGGATCGTGGCGCGGGGTCCCAAAGCGACCGGGGCGCTGCGCGCCACGGGCCTGCACGAGGAATGGTCACCGAAGTCCGAGTCATCGCGCGAGGTCCTCAATTACCTGCTCGACTCGGGAGTGGCCGGCAAGCGCATCGCCGTGCAGTTGCACGGCGCCGCCGACGGCTGGGATCCGTTCCCGGAGTTCATCGAAGGCCTGCGCGCGGCCGGCGCCGAAGTGATGCCCATCCACGTGTACCGCTGGAAGCCGGCGCCGCCAGGCGGCGACTTCGACCAACTCGTCGCCTCCATTGCCCGGCGCCAGTTCGACGCGGTGACCTTCACGTCCGCCCCCGCCGGAGCGGCCGTCCTCGAGCGCAGCCGCGAGCTGGGAATCGAAGACCGCCTCCTGCAAGCGCTTCGCACCGACGTCCACGCGATGTGCGTCGGCCCGGTGACCTCCCAGCCGTTGGTGCGCGCCGGCATCCCGACGTCATCGCCGGAACGAATGCGGTTGGGCGCGTTGGCCAGACACATCGCCCAGGAGCTGCCGCCGCGGCGGTCGTGCACCGTCAACGCGGCCGGCCACGAGCTCGAGATCCGCGGGACCTGCGTGCTGGTGGACGGATCGGTCAAGGCGCTGTCCGGCTCCGGCATGGCGACGCTGCGGGCGCTCGCGCAGCGACCCGGCGACGTGGTGGCCCGCAACGACCTGCTCCGGGTGCTACCCGGCAACAGCAACGACCCGCACGCCGTGGACACTGCGGTGCTGCGGTTGCGGACGGCGTTGGGCGACAAGAACATCGTGGCGACCGTCGTCAAGCGTGGCTACCGGTTGGCCGTCGACGACCTGGGGAGTGCACCATGGCGCTGATTCTCGCCGCGCACGGCACCCGCCGCCCCGGCGGTGTCGCGATGATGGAGGGGCTTGCGACGCAGGTCGGTTCGTTGCTCGGCCGCGACGTCCACGTCTGCTTCGTCGACGTGCTGGGTCCGGACCCCAGCCAGGTGCTCGGCTCCGTGCGGAACAGCGGCGGCCCCGCCATTGTCGTACCGGCGTTTCTGTCCCGCGGCTACCACGTGCGCACCGACCTGCCCGCCCATGTCGAGGCGAGCCGGCACCCCAACGTCGTCGTCACTCCCGCCTTGGGGCCCAGCGGACAGATCGCGCGCATCGTCAGCGATAAGCTTGTCGAATCCGGTTGGCGCCCAGGCGATTCGGTGGTACTCGCGGCGGCCGGAACGTCGGACGACATGGCGCGGGCCGACCTGCACACCACCGCCACGCTGCTTTCGGCGCTGACCGGCACGCGCGTCAGCCTGGGCTTCGTCGCCACCGGTGAGCCGACGGTCGCCGACGCGGTTCGCGCGGCCCGCGCGCAGGCCCGGCGCCACGGCGGGCGCGTCGCGGTCGCCTCCTACCTGCTGGCCGACGGGCTGTTTCAGCAGCGGCTGCGCGACTGCGGCGCGGATCTGGTCAGCGAGCCGCTGAGCACCCACCCCGGGCTGGCTAGGCTCGTCGCGAGCCGCTTTCGCCGCGCCATGCCGCCCGCCCTCGCCCCGACGGCCCGGCACGCGTCCGGGCAGCCGCGCCGCGCGGTCGCTTGATCTTTGCCGCGATAGCGGCGATCCTGGCACCATGCCGCGCCGCGAAGAGCCGTCGCACGGGCTCTTAGACCCCGTCGCCAAGATGCTGCGGTTGCCGTTCGGCACACCGGAATTCATCGACCGCATGGTCACCGGGGGCGTCAATCAGGTGGGCCGCCGCACGCTGCGGACGCTGATCACCACCTGGGACGCCGCCGGTGGCGGCCCGTTCGCCGCCAGCGCGATCGCCTCCACCGGCATGGCCAAGACCGCCGAAGTCGTGCAGAACATGTTCATCGGTCCGGTGTTCGGCCCGCTGCTGAAGATCTTGGGCGCCGACAAGGTCGCGATGCGGGCATCGCTGTGCGCCTCGCAGCTGGTCGGCCTGGGCATCATGCGTTACGGCATCCGCTCGGAGCCACTGCACTCGATGTCGGTGGACCAGATCGTCGACGCCATCGGGCCGACGATGCAGCGCTACCTGGTCGGCGACATCACCCGCTAACCGGCGACGCGGCCGACCTGCACCAGGCCGTCGGCCGTGACCCGCGCGGGGTACACCGGCACCGAATAGCTCGGATCGTCAAGGCACTCACCGTCTTCCAGCGAGAACGCCTGCTTCAGAATCGGCGACTGGACCGCGATCCGGCCACCCCGGTCGCCGACGATCCCGCGGGAGAGCACCGCCGCACCCGAGAACGGGTCGACGTTGCCGATGGCGTACACCGAGCCGTCGTCCAGCCGGAACAGCGCCGCCTGGGCGCCGTCGTCGAGCAGCACACCGACGCCGCGGCCCGGGATCAGCCGGTCGTAGGCGCAGGCGGTCGTCCACACCTGAATGTCGTTGAGGAGCGTCATGATTCCTTCCGATTCAGTGGCGCGGCTCGTCGATCACGGCGACGCCTTGGTTCGTGTCGCCGGCGGCGGACTGCGCTCGGATCTTCGGCATGCCGATGGACACGGGAATCTTGCGCCCGGCATGCTCGGTGAAGGTCACCGTCGGGTCGACGGCGTCCGGGGCGTTGACGAAGGACACGAACCGCGACAGCTTGTCCGGGTCTTCGAGCACGCCCTTCCACTCGCACTTGTAGTTGTCGACGTGCCGCTCCATGGCCGCCTCGAATTCCGCGGCCAGGCCCAACGAGTCCTCGCACACGACCTCACGCACGTGGTCCAGGCCGCCTTCCAACGAGTCGACCCACGGCGCGGTGCGCTGCAGCCGGTCCGCGGTGCGGATGTAGTACATGAGGAACCGGTCGACGTAGCGGACCAACGTCTCGGTGTCGAGGTCGCTGGCCAGCAGCTGGGCGTGCTTGGGCGTCATGCCGCCGTTGCCGCCGACATAAAGGTTCCAACCCTTCTCGGTGGCGATGACACCGACGTCCTTGCCGCGGGCCTCGGCGCATTCGCGCGCGCACCCCGAGACGCCCATCTTGATCTTGTGCGGAGCCCGCAACCCGCGGTAGCGCAGCTCCAAATCGATGGCCAACTGCACCGAATCCTGCTGCCCGTAGCGGCACCAGTCGGTGCCGACGCAGCTCTTCACCGTGCGCAGCGACTTGCCGTAGGCGTGGCCGGACTCCATGCCACCGTCGACCAGCCGCTTCCAGATCTCCGGCAGCTGGTCCACCCGGGCGCCGAACATGTCGATCCGCTGCCCGCCGGTGATCTTGGTGTACAGGCCGAAGTCCTGGGCGATCTGGCCGATCAGCACCAGGTGTTCGGGTTTGATGTCACCGCCCGGCACCCGCGGCACCACCGAGTAGCTGCCGTTCTTCTGGATGTTGGCCAGGAAGTGGTCGTTGGAGTCCTGCAGCGCGGCCTGCTCGCCCTCCAGGATGTGGTCGGAGCCGGTCGACGCCAGGATCGACGCGACCACCGGCTTGCAGATGTCGCAGCCCCTGCCGCGGCCGAAGCGCTCCAGCAGGCCGGAGAAGGTGCGGATCTCGGTGGCCGAGATGATCTCGAACAGCTCGGCCCGCGACTGGCTGAAGTGCTCGCACAGCGCCTTGGACTGCTCCACGCCCTCGGCCTCGAGCAGCTGCTTGAGCAGTGGCACGCAGGACCCGCACGAGGTTCCGGCCGCGGTGCACGACTTCAGCGCGGGCACGTCGGCGCAGCCGTCGGCGATCGCGCACTTCAGGTCGCCCTTGGTGACGTTGTTGCACGAGCAGATCTGCGCCGAGTCCGGCAGCGCCCCAACACCGAGCGCCGGGGCCTCACCGGAGGCGGGCGCGATGAGCGCGAGCGGGTCCCCCGGCAGCTCGCTGCCGACCATGGGCCGCAGCACGCCGTACGACGAGGCGTCACCCACCAGCACGCCGCCCAGCAGAGTCTTGGCGTCGTCGGAGAGCACCAGCTTGGCGTAGGTCCGGTTGACCGCATCGTTGATCGCGACCTCGAGGCAGTTCTCGGTGCTGCCCATGGCGTCACCGAAGCTCGCGACGTCGACGCCGAGCAGCTTCAGCTTCGTCGACAGATCGGCCTCGCCAAATTCCGCGACGCCGTCCAGCAACCGGTCGGCAACCACTTCAGCCGACGTGTAGCCGGGGCCGACCAGGCCGTAGCAGCGCCCGCCGATCGCGGCGACCTCACCGATCGCGTAAATGTCGGGATCGCTTGTCTGGCAAGCCAAATCGGTCATGACGCCGCCACGCTCGCCGAGCTCCAGGCCCGCGGCCCTGGCGATCTCGTCGCGGGGGCGGACGCCGGCGGCAAAGATCACTACGCCGGCGTGCACCACCTCACCGTCGCTGAGCCGCACCCGCACCGACACGGTGCCGTCGTCGTGCTCGACGGGTTCGATCGCCTCGGTCCCGGTGCCGACGTGCACCTCGATGCCCAGGTCGCCGACCATCCTGGCCAGCAGCGCGCCGCCGGCCTCGTCGATCTGCTGGGCCATCAGGCGGGGCATCATCTCGACGACGTGGGTCCGTAAGCCGAACTGACGCAACGCGTTCGCGGCCTCCAGGCCCAACAGGCCGCCGCCGATCACGACGCCGGCGGCGGCGTGCGAGGTCTGCGCCGCCCGCTGCGCGTCGGTGCGGATGGCGTCGAGGTCGTCGAGCGTCCGGTAGACGTGACACGCGGCCAGGTCGTGACCGGGCACCGGCGGGACGAAGGCGTAGGACCCCGTCGCCAGCACCAGCGCGTCGTAGTCGTGCCGCTGACCGTCGGCGGTCACGACCGACTCTGTCCCGCGGTCAATTTCAATCACCCGCTGGTTCAGGACCAGCCGAACTCGCTCGTCACCGTCGTAGTCGTTGCCGGGCAGCGCCAGCAGCGTGCGGTCCCAGCTCTCGGTGTAGGACGTCAATCCGACGCGGTCGTAGGCCGCGTCGGCCTCCTCGGCGAAAACCGTGATGCGCCACAATCCCTCGGTGTCACGGGCGCGCAGGGCCTCCACGAAGCGGTGCCCCACCATGCCATGACCAACTACGATGATGTGACGAGGCGCACAGTGCGCGCGCGAAATCCCGTCTGCAGCCATGGCTTTGAGGGTAGCGGCGGGAAATTACGGTCACTTCGCACAATGTGACCGACCTATGACGAGGATCTCACACTTCACAGCCACCCTTGTGAATATTCGTTCGCCGCGGGCGAACGCCGAGGTAGAACTTAAGCGTGGTCGGCTCATGTTTGTAGATGTAGCGGATCGACACCGCGTCGGTCACAGCCAACTCACACGCAAGCGTAAGGAGATCGTCATGAGCAGTCTCGCACTGTGGTCGCGTCCGGCCTGGGACACCGACCGGTGGTTGCGCGATGTCTTCGGCCCGGCCGCGGACTGGAACAAGCCCGTCGCGAACGGGTTCAGCCCGGCGGCAGACGTCATTCGCGACGGCGACGACGCCGTCGTGCGGCTGGAGCTGCCCGGCGTCGACGTCGAGAAGGACGTCACCGTCGAGGTCGACTCGAGCCACGGGGCAACCCGACTGGTGGTTCACGGTGAGCACCGCGACGAGCACGCGGAGGAGGCGAGCGGCCGCACGCTGCGGGAGATCCGGTACGGATCATTCCGCCGGTCGTTCCGGTTGCCGGCCCACGTCACCGGGGACGCCGTCACCGCGTCGTACGACGCCGGGGTGCTGACCGTACGGGTCGCCGGCGCCTACGCCGGGCAGCAGGCCCAGCGGATCGCCATCACGAAGTAAGAGCGGGAGCCGAGCCCGGCGCAGCGCCGCGCTGCGCCGGGCTTTCGGCTGTCGAAACACCAGGCCCGTCGCCGGCTCGGTCGCCCGCCGGGCCGCCGCAGGGCGTGACACGCGTCTTTCCGGGGGTTTGCCGCGACGGGTGGTTCCGCGGCACCCGCGCCCGCACACCCGGCGTCGGCGACGTGCCGACCGGCTTTGCTCCTCGCACGGTTGCACGTGACCTGGCCCACACAACGCGGGCGACATGGTTAGTATCGAGGCAGCCGTGTGATCCATGACACTGTTACCGCGAGGAGACCGACGTTGACCACCACTACTGAACTCGCCGAGCTGCACGACCTCATCGGCGGCCTGCGGCGGTGTGTGACCTCATTGCGGTCGCGCTACGGCGACAGCCCGGCGATGCGCCGCATCGTGATCGACGCCGACCGCATCCTCAGCGACGTCCAGCTGCTCGACACCGATGTCTCCGAACTGGACCTGGCGCGCGCCACCGTGCAGCAATCCGGCGACAAGATCTCCATCCCCGACACCCCGTACGACAGCGCCTTCTGGCGCGACGTCGACGACGAAGGTGTCGGGGGTCACAACCGGGCCTGATAAGCGGCCGGCAACACAAGCCCCCCGCCCGCGGGGGCGTCCTGTCTGTGTAACCTTCGACCTACAGCCCGTTCGAAGAGGAACACATCACATGAGCGCACCCGCGGCGAACCGTCCTGCGTCCGGTGTCTTTTCACCGACGCGCGCCCGCATTCCGCAACGCACCCTCCGCACCGACCGGTGGTGGATGTCGCCGTTGCGTATCGACCTCGGCTTCGCCGCGTTCCTCATTTACGCGACGGTCCGCGCATTCCAGCAGAACTACTTCTTCGTCCCGAAATACCACTACCTGACGCCGTTCTACTCGCCGTGCGTCAGCAAGGGCTGCGGTGAGGCGGGCGACATCTGGCCGCAGTTCCTCCCGGACGTCTGGTGGCTGCCGTACGCGGCGCTGTCGCTGCCGTTCCTGCTGCTGTTCCGCCTGACCTGCTATTACTACCGCGGCGCCTACTACCGCACCGTTTGGCAGTCGCCGAGCGCGTGCGCGGTCGCCGAACCGCGCGAGCACTACACGGGCGAGACCCGATTCCCGCTGATCGTGCAAAACACCCACCGATACTTCTTCTACATCGCCGGCATCATCTCGGTGATCAACACCTACGACGCGATCGTCGCGTTCCATTCCGACAGCGGGCCGGGCGGATTCGGCTTCGGCCTGGGCAATCTGATCCTGCTGGGCAACGTCATCATGCTGTGGATCTACACCCTGTCCTGCCACTCCTGCCGGCACGTCACCGGCGGCCGGCTCAAGCACTTCTCCAAGCACCCTGTCCGGTATTGGATTTGGACGCAGGTCAGCGTCATCAACACCCGCCACAAACTGTTCGCGTGGATCACGCTGGGCACCTTGATGCTCACCGACTTCTACGTCGCGCTGGTGGCCAGCGGCACCATCTCCGACCTGAGATTCGTTGGCTGACAAGCCCATTCACGCATCACCAAATATCGGCTTAGCGAGGTTCTATGGTTGAGGTTGAGCGGCACTCCTACGACGTGGTCGTGATCGGTGCCGGCGGCGCGGGCTTGCGCGCGGTCATCGAAGCCAGGGAGCGGGGCCTGCGGGTCGCCGTGGTGTGCAAGTCGCTGTTCGGCAAGGCCCACACCGTGATGGCCGAGGGCGGTTGCGCGGCGTCCATGGGGAACACCAACCCGAAGGACAACTGGAAGACCCACTTCGGCGACACCATGCGCGGCGGCAAGTTCCTCAACAACTGGCGCATGGCCGAACTGCACGCCAAGGAGGCGCCGGACCGGGTCTGGGAGCTGGAGACCTACGGCGCGCTGTTCGACCGCCTGAAGGACGGCAAGATCAGCCAGCGCAACTTCGGCGGGCACACCTACCCCCGGCTCGCCCACGTCGGTGACCGCACCGGGCTGGAACTGATCCGCACCATGCAGCAAAAGATCGTCTCGCTGCAACAGGAGGACTTCGCCGAACTCGGCGACTACGAGGCCCGGATCCGGGTGTACGCCGAAACGACGATCACCGAGCTGATCAAGGACGGTGACGCGATCGCCGGGGCCTTCGGCTACATCCGGGAGAGCGGGAACTTCATCCTGTTCGAGGCCCCCGCCGTGGTGCTGGCCACCGGCGGCATCGGCAAGTCGTTCAAGGTCACCTCCAACTCCTGGGAGTACACCGGCGACGGGCACGCGCTGGCGCTGCGCGCGGGCGCCAGCCTGATCAACATGGAGTTCGTCCAGTTCCACCCGACCGGGATGGTGTGGCCGCCCAGCGTGAAGGGGATTCTGGTCACCGAAGGCGTCCGCGGCGACGGCGGCGTGCTGAAGAACTCCGACGACAAGCGGTTCATGTTCGACTACATCCCGTCGGTGTTCAAGGGCCAGTACGCCGAGTCCGAGAGCGAAGCCGACCAGTGGCTCAAGGACAACGACTCGGCGCGCCGCACCCCGGACCTGCTGCCGCGTGATGAGGTCGCGCGCGCGATCAACTCGGAGGTCAAGGCCGGCCGGGGCAGCCCACACGGCGGCGTCTACCTCGACATCGCCTCCCGGCTGACACCCGCCGAGATCAACCGGCGGCTGCCGTCGATGTACCACCAGTTCAAGGAGCTGGCCGGTGTCGACATCACCAAGGAGCCCATGGAGGTCGGGCCGACCTGTCACTACGTGATGGGCGGCGTCGAGGTGGACGCCGACACCGGCGCCGCCACCGTTCCCGGGTTGTTCGCCGCGGGCGAGTGCTCCGGCGGCATGCACGGCTCCAACCGGCTCGGGGGTAACTCGCTGTCGGACCTGCTGGTCTTCGGGCGCCGCGCCGGCCTCGGCGCCGCCGACTACGTGCGCGCCCTGTCCAGCCGCCCGACGATCGCCGAGGACGCCGTCGAGACCGCCGCCAAGCGGGCCCTGTCCCCCTTCGAGACGCCGACCAACGGCGCCGCCGCGGAGAACCCCTACACCCTTCAGCTGGAGCTGCAGCAGTCGATGAACGACCTGGTGGGGATCATCCGCAAGGAGGAAGAGATCACCGAGGCCCTCGCGCGGCTCGACAAGCTGCGGGAGCGGTTCAAGCACATCCACGTCGACGGCGACCGGCGGTACAACCCCGGGTGGAACTTGGCCATCGACCTGCGCAACATGCTGCTGGTCAGCGAGTGCGTCGCCAAGGCCGCGCTGCAGCGCACCGAAAGTCGCGGCGGGCACACCCGCGACGACCACCCGTCGATGGACTCGTCGTGGCGCAAGGTGCTGCTGGTCTGCCAGGCCGCGGGCGGTGACGAGGTGATCCCCGACATCTCCGTCACCCGCAAGGACCAGGTGCCGATGCGGGCCGATCTGCTCGAGCTGTTTGAGATCGGCGAGCTGGAGAAGTACTACACCGACGAAGAGTTGGCCGACCATCCGGGACGGAGTGGGAAATGACCTACAACGCGACCATGCGCGTGTGGCGCGGCGACGACGCCAACGGCGCGTTGCAGGACTTCACGGTCGAGGTCAACGAGGGCGAGGTGGTGCTCGACATCATCCACCGCCTGCAGCAGACCCAAACTCCGGATCTGGCCGTGCGGTGGAACTGCAAGGCCGGTAAGTGCGGCTCGTGCTCGGCGGAGATCAACGGGTACCCCCGGCTGCTGTGCATGACCCGGATGTCGACGTTCGCCGAGGACGAGGTTGTCACCGTCACGCCGCTGCGGACCTTCCCCGTGATCCGCGACCTGGTCACCGACGTCTCGTTCAACTACGAGAAGGCCCGCGAGATCCCCGCGTTCGCGCCGCCGAAGGAGCTGCAGCCCGGCGAGTACCGGATGGCTCAGCAGGATGTGCAGCGCTCGCAGGAGTTCCGCAAGTGCATCGAGTGCTTCCTGTGCCAGAACGTCTGCCACGTGGTCCGCGACCACGAGGAGAACAAAAAGGCGTTCGCCGGGCCCCGTTTCCTGATGCGGATCGCCGAGCTGGAGATGCACCCGCTGGACACGCTCGACCGGCGCAACCAGGCGCAAGAACAGCATGGCCTCGGCTACTGCAACATCACCAAGTGCTGCACCGAGGTGTGCCCGGAGAACATCAAGATCACCGACAACGCGCTGATTCCGATGAAAGAACGGGTCGCCGACCGCAAGTACGACCCCGTGGTGTGGTTGGGCAACAAGCTGTTCCGTCGCTGAATCCGGTGCCCGCCCGGCGTTATGGGCCGGGTGGCATCGGGTAACCGAAACTGCGTCCTGTCGCGCCGCCGGTAACGGCGGTCGAGCTACGACCGGAAAGGCAGTCGATGAATTTGACCCGAGAAACCGCCAGTATCAACCAGATTCGCACGGCGATCCGGCAGTTGTCGGTGCGGGCCCAGCTGGCCCACAAGGAGGGGCGGCACGGCGACGCCGCCGAGATCGAGCACCGCATCGAGGACTTCCGGCAGGAATTGAGCCACCGGCCCTGACCGGAACCGCCGCGGGCGCTCAGACGCCGAGTCGGCGGAATGCGCTGCGGTGAAACACGATGGGCGCGACGTCGGCGTCCACGGTGACCTCGCTGACCCGCAGCACGACGATGGTGTGGTCGCCCGCCGGGATCGTCTGCTCGATCGAACTCTCCAGCCACAGGCCGGTGCCCTTGATGAACACCGCGCCGGTGGATCGCGACACCGTCTCCAGCCCCGCAAACCGGTCGCCCGTCTTGGCGGCCAGGGTTCGCGCGGCCTCGTCGTGCGATTCGCCGAGGACGCTGATGCCGAGCATCGGCAGGTCCTTGAGCTTGGGCCATGTCGTCGACGTGTTCTGCACACAGAACGAGACGAGGGGCGGATCGAGTGAGACGGGCACGAAGGTGCTGGCGGCCAAGCCCTCGCGGATGCCGTTCACCTCGGCGGCGATCGCGACCACCCCGGAGGGGAAGTGACCGAAGGCCTCGCGAAGCGAGGACGGTGTCAGCTGGTTGTTCGAGTTCACCGGATCGCCCCTAGAGCCGGAGACAGATTGACATCGGCGACCCTACCTGCCACCGCCGGCGGCCTCACGATCGCCCCTGCTCGACCGGCTTGCGGGCCGGCTCGCGACCGGGCCCGGCGTCGCCCGCCCGGAAACCGTGCGCGGCGGCCACGTCCGGATGCGCCCGCAACCTGCTCTTCCAGGCGTTGCGCCCGTAGACCGAGAACATCGGGTCCGATGGATCGCGCGTCGGGGTCCAGCCGTCAGCGCCGGGCGCGGTGAGCTCGGCCGGCAGCGTCAGCAGCGGGACCTGGGCGTCCAGCCGCGGGTTGAAGAAGAACGGCACCGAGATGCGCTCGGCGCGCGCGCCGCGCAGGTCGACGCGGTGCTCGGTGGCGCGCAGGTAGCCACCCGTCGCCACCTCCAGCAGTTCCCCGATATTGACGATGAACGCCCCGTCGCGCGGCGGCACGTCCACCCAGTCACCGCCGTCACGGCGCACCTGCAGCCCGCGGCTGCCTGGCTCGGCCAACAGCAGCGTCAGCACGCCGGAGTCGCGGTGCGCACCCACGCCCTGCGCGCTGGCAGCGCCGGCCGGATACCGGATGATCTTGATCAGGGTCGCCGGCGCCCCGGCGAAGGCCGCGTCGAACACGTCGGGCGGACTGCCCAAGGACGCCGCCCAGTGCCGAAGCAGGGTGCGCGCGACCCGCGAGAGCGCGGCGTCCCACTCCGCCACCACGCCGGGGAGTTCCGGCAGCGCGGCCGGCCACTGGTTGGGGCCCTGCAACCAGCGGTAGTCCGAAGGGCCCAGGCCGGCGATCGGCGGCCGTTGCGGGCCGATATCAATCTGCTCGCGCCAATCCACCTCGCCGCGGGTCAGCTCACCCCCGAGCCGGGTGTAGCCGCGGAAGTGCGGGCTGCGCACCATCGCGACGGCGTCCTTGTCCCGCTGTGGCAGCGCGAACAGCCGGCGCGCCGCCGCCAGCAGCCGCGTCGTCAGCGCTGGCGGCACGTCGTGGCCGATCAGATAGAAGAACCCGACGTCATGACCGGCCGCCCGCAGGCTCTCCCGCAGGGCTCCGGCGCCGGCCCGCAGGTCGACGGTGGCGATCTCGTCGGCGGTGGCGGGGACACCTGGCACAGTCGTCATGATTCCATCATCACCGCAGCTAGAGCGGCCGCGGGCGGCCCGGGTTTAAGTAGCCCAACCGGTTGGTTAATTAGGCAATGAAATGTAGCTCACATTTGCTTGCATACGTCTGACGCTAGCGATATTTTAGCGGTGTTACTGGTGGGTAACTTAGACCTAGTACCCAACCACAAGTGGCATTCTCAACGAGGAGGACCTGTAGTGAGCCACTACAAGAGCAACGTCCGTGACCAGGTATTCAACCTGTTCGAGGTCCTGGGCGTTGAGAAGGCGCTGGGCCAGGGCGAGTACGCCGACCTGGACGCCGACACAGCCCAGGAAATGTTGACCGAGATCAGCCGTCTCGCCGAGGGTCCGGTCGCGGACTCCTTCGTCGAGGGTGACCGCAACCCGCCGGTCTTCGACCCGAAGACGCATTCGGTGACCCTGCCGGAGTCCTTCAAGAAGTCCGTCCGCGCCGTCACCGACGCGGGCTGGGACAAGGTCGGCATCGACGAGGTGCTCGGCGGCATGCCGATGCCCCGCGCGCTGGTCTGGGCGCTGCACGAGCACCTGCTCGGCGCCAACCCGGCCGTCTGGATGTACGGCGGTGGCGCCGGCTTCGCCAACATCCTGTACCACCTCGGCACCGAGGAGCAGCGCAAGTGGGCCGTCATCTGCGCCGAGCGCGGCTGGGGCTCCACGATGGTGCTGACCGAGCCCGACGCGGGTTCCGACGTCGGCGCCGGCCGTACCAAGGCGGTCCAGCAGGAGGACGGCTCCTGGCACATCGACGGTGTGAAGCGGTTCATCACCTCCGCCGACTCCGACGACCTGTTCGAGAACATCTTCCACCTGGTGCTGGCCCGCCCCGAGGGCGCCGGCCCCGGCACCAAGGGCCTGTCGCTGTTCTTCGTGCCCAAGTTCCTGTTCGACTTCGAGACCGGTGAGCTGGGCGAGCGCAACGGCGTCTTCGTCACCAACGTCGAGCACAAAATGGGTCTGAAGGTCTCCGCGACCTGCGAGCTGTCCTTCGGCCAGCACGACGTGCCCGCCAAGGGTTGGCTCGTCGGCGAGGTGCACAACGGCATCGCGCAGATGTTCGAGGTCATCGAGCAGGCGCGCATGATGGTCGGCACGAAGGCCATCGCGACCCTGTCGACGGGCTACCTCAACGCGTTGGAATACGCCAAGTCGCGCGTGCAGGGCGCCGACCTGACGCAGATGACCGACAAGACCGCGCCGCGGGTGACCATCACGCACCACCCCGACGTGCGCCGCTCGCTGATGACCCAGAAGGCCTACGCCGAGGGTCTGCGCGCGCTGTACCTCTACACCGCGACCTACCAGGACGCGGCGGTCGCCGAGGCGGTGCACGGCGTGGACGCGGAGCTGGCGGTCAAGGTCAACGACCTGATGCTGCCGGTGGTCAAGGGGGTGGGCTCGGAGCAGGCGTACGCCAAGCTCACCGAGAGCCTGCAGACCTTCGGTGGTTCCGGCTTCCTGCAGGACTACCCGATCGAGCAGTACATCCGCGACGCCAAGATCGACTCCCTCTACGAGGGCACCACGGCCATCCAGGCGCAGGACTTCTTCTTCCGCAAGATCGTCCGCGACAAGGGTGTGGCGTTGGCCCACGTGTCGGGTGAGATCCAGAAGTTCGTCGACAGCGAGTCCGGCAACGGGCGGCTCAAGACCGAGCGCGAGCTGCTGGCCAAGGCGCTGGCCGACGTGCAAGGGATGGCGGCCACGCTGACCGGTTACCTGATGGCGGCGCAAGAGGACGTGACCAGCCTGTACAAGGTGGGCCTGGGCTCGGTGCGCTTCCTGATGAGCGTCGGCGACCTGGTGATCGGGTGGCTGCTGCAGCGTCAGGCCGCCGTCGCGGTGCAGGCGCTGGACGCCGGCGCCAGCGGCGAGGACCGGTCGTTCTACGAGGGCAAGATCGCGGTGGCGTCGTTCTTCGCGAAGAACTTCCTGCCGCTGCTGGCCAGCACCCGCGAGGTCATCGAGACGCTGGACAACGACATCATGGAGCTCGACGAGGCCGCCTTCTAGGCCAACCGAGGGCAGACGCAGAAATCCCCCGTTTCCCGGCAAGGGAAGCGGGGGATTTCTCGTCGGCGACCCGCGCCCGACGCGGGCGGGACGGCCCGCGCGTGCAAAAGGCCGCCGCTGGATCCCCTCGTTCCAGCGGCGGCCCTTTTCGTGCGCCTGCCTCGCGGATGACAGACGGTCGAACCAGGAATGCCCCGTGTTGCCGTCGGGGTCGGGGGGTCAGACCGCAACACGGGGCCATCCGGCACTACGGATACCCCGCCCTCGGGGCGGCTAATCCGCTGTGACCGAATTGCTTCACGGCTGAATCGCTCCCGTGCTCAGGCTTCCAGGATGGCGGCCACGCCCTGGCCGCCGGCCGCGCAAATCGAGATCAGCGCGCGTACGGGCTTACCGCCGGTCTGTTCGCTCTTCTTCTGCGCGAGCTGCTTGGCGGCCTGGGCCAAGATCCGTCCGCCGGTGGCGGCGAACGGGTGCCCGGCGGCCAACGACGACCCGTTGACGTTGAGCTTGGAGCGGTCGATGGACCCCAGCGCGGCGTCCAGGCCCAAGCGCTCCTTGCAGTACTCCTCGGATTCCCACGCCTGCAGATGGGCGAGCACGACCGACGCGAACGCCTCGTGAATCTCGTAGAAGTCGAAGTCCTGCAGGCTCAGGCCGTTGCGGGCAAGCAGCCGCGGGACCGCGTAGGTGGGCGCCATCAGCAGGCCGTCACGGCCGTTCACGTAATCCACGGCGGCGGTCTCGGCGTCGATCAGATAGGCCAGCGGCGTCAGCGAGTGGGCCTCGGCCCAGTCCTCGCTGGCCAGCAGCGCCACCGAGGCGCCGTCCGTCAACGGAGTCGAGTTGCCGGCCGTCATCGTCGCGTCGCCGGCCTTGACGCCGAACACCGGGCGCAGCTTGGCCAGCTTCTCCGCCGAGGAGTCCGGCCGCAGGTTGTCGTCGCGGTAGAGCCCGAGGAACGGGGTGACCAGGTCGTCGAAAAAGCCCCGCTCATAGGCGGCGGCCATGTTGCGGTGGCTCGCCGCGGCGAGCTCGTCTTGGTCGACGCGCTTGATGCCCATCTGCTTAGCGGTCAGCGCCTGGTGCTCCCCCATGGACAGCCCGGTGCGCGGCTCGCTGTTGACGGGGATCTCCACGCCTAGCGTGGCCGGCAGCGTGCCGACCAGCTTGAGGCGCTGCACGTTCGACTTGGCGCGGCGCAGCTTCAACAGGGTGCGGCGCAGGTTGTCGCCCAGCCCGATCGGCGCGTCGGAGGTGGTGTCCACGCCGCCGGCCGCGGCCACGTCATAGCGGCCGGCCGCGATGCCCTCGGCGGCGACCACCGCCGCCTGCAGCCCGGTGCCGCAGGCCTGCTGCAGGTCGAACGCCGGCGTGTAGGACGACAGGGCGGAACCGAGCACGCATTCGCGGGTGAGGTTGAAATCACGGCTGTGCTTGAGCACGGCGCCGCCGACAACCATTCCCAACCGCTCGCCGTCGAGCCCGAAGCGGTCGACCAGACCGCCCAGGGCGGCGGTGAACATGTCCTGGTTGGACGCTTCGGCGTAGGCGCCGTCGGACCTGGCGAACGGGATGCGGTTGCCGCCCAGCACGGCCACCGGCCGCCTGGGAGCTGTCGCCCGTTGACTAGCCGGGGTGTTTGCCGCAGAACTTGCAGGAGCCACGTTTCTCTCCGGTCATCGGTTTCGGGACTGGCCGTCTGGGGCCATACTACTCACTGTTCTTACTCTGAAGTAAGTTCGTCCTCGATACGGTGGTGCTAGGCGTGCGTTCTCTGACATACCCCGTTCGCACACCTTTCGCACCGCCGACCCACGCTGATCCGCCGCACCTCAGACAGACACCTCAGACAGACATCCAGACAGAACAGGGAAGGTAGCTCCGGTGGCTCCCAAGGCTTCGTCCGATTTGTTCTCCCAGATCGTCAACTCCGGTCCCGGCTCGTTCCTGGCCAAGCAGCTCGGCCTCCCGCAGCCCGAACAGCTGCGCCGCTACCGGGCGGGGGATCCGCCGCTGGCCGGCTCGCTGCTGATCGGCGGCGAGGGCCGGGTGGCCGAGCCGCTGCGGGCGGCGCTGGCCGATGACTACGACTTGGTGGGCAACAACCTGGGCGGTCGCTGGGCCGACCGGTTCGGCGGGCTGGTCTACGACGCCACCGGGATCACCACCCCCGAAGGCCTCAAGGGGCTCTACGAGTTCTTCACGCCGCTGCTGCGCAACCTCGGGCACTCCGGGCGGGTGGCCGTCATCGGCACCACGCCCGACGCCGCCGCGAGCCCCGAGGAACGCATCGCGCAGCGGGCCCTGGAGGGTTTCACCCGCTCGCTGGGCAAGGAGCTCCGCAACGGCGCCACGGTGGCGCTGGTGTACTTGTCGCCCGACGCCAAGCCCGCCGCGACCGGCCTGGAATCGACGCTGCGGTTCATCCTGTCGGCGAAGTCGGCGTACGTCGACGGTCAGGTGTTCTACATCGGCGCGGCGGACGCCACTCCCCCGGCGGACTGGGACCGGCCGCTGGACGGCAAGGTCGCGATCGTCACGGGCGCCGCCCGCGGCATCGGGGCGACCATCGCGGAGGTGTTCGCCCGCGACGGCGCCCGCGTGGTCGCGATCGACGTCGAGTCGGCGGCCGAGGCCCTGGCCGAGACCGCGAGCCGGGTGGGGGGCACCGCGCTGTGGCTCGACGTCACCGCGCCAGACGCGGTGGACAAGATCACCGAGCACCTGCGCGAGCACCACGGCGGGCGCGCCGACATCCTGGTCAACAACGCCGGCATCACCCGCGACAAGCTGTTGGCCAACATGGACGAGGCGCGCTGGGACTCGGTGCTGGCCGTCAACCTGCTGGCGCCGTTGCACCTCACCGAGGGGCTGGTGGGCAACGGCACCCTGGGCGAGGGCGGCCGGGTTATCGGCCTGTCGTCGATGGCCGGGATCGCCGGCAACCGCGGGCAAACCAACTACGCCACCACCAAGGCCGGCATGATCGGCCTGACGCAGGCGCTGGCGCCGGAGCTTTACGACAAGGGCATCACCATCAACGCCGTCGCGCCGGGCTTCATCGAGACGCAGATGACGGCGGCCATCCCGCTGGCCACCCGGGAGGTCGGCCGGCGGCTGAACTCGCTGCTGCAGGGCGGCCAGCCGGTGGACGTGGCGGAGACCATCGCCTATTTCGCCAGCCCCGCGTCGAACGCGGTGACCGGCAACGTCATCCGCGTCTGCGGCCAGGCGATGCTGGGCGCCTGACGAACCCGAGGAGTACGCCATGAACCAGCCAAGCGGCCTGAAGAACATGCTGCGCGCGGCAGCCGGCGCGCTGCCCGTGGTGTCCCGCGGCACCGACCTGCCCAACCGCACGGTCACCGTCGAGGAGCTACCCATCGACCGTACGAACGTGGCCGAATACGCGGCGGTCACCGGATTGCGGTACGGCAATCACGTTCCGCTGACCTACCCGTTCGCGTTGACGTTCCCCGCGCTGATGTCGCTGGTGACCGGGTTCGACTTTCCGTTCGCCGCAATGGGTTCGGTACATGTCGAGAACCACATCACGCAGTACCGCCCGATCGCAGTGACCGACACCGTCGGGGTGCGCGTGCACGCCGAGAACCTGCGGGAGCACCGCAAGGGCCTGCTGGTGGACCTGGTCACCGACGTCAACGTCGGCAACGACACCGCGTGGCATCAGGTGACGACGTTCCTGCACCAGCAGCGCACCAGCCTGTCCGACGAGCCGAAACCGCCGCCTCAGAAACAGCCCAAGCTGCCGCCGCCGGGCACCGTGCTGCGCATCACGCCCGCGCAGATCCGCCGCTACGCCGCGGTCGGAGGGGATCACAACCCCATCCACACCAATGCGATCGCGGCCAAGCTGTTTGGCTTCCCGACGGTGATCGCGCACGGGATGTTCAGCGCGGCGGCCATTTTGGCGAATATCGAAGCACGACTGCCCGACGCGGTGCGGTACTCGGTGCGGTTCGGCAAGCCGGTCATCCTGCCCGCGACCACGGGGCTCTACATCGAGGAGCGCCACGACGGCTGGGACCTGACGCTGCGCAATATCGCCAAGGGCTACCCGCACGTGACCGGCACGGTGCGGGGCCTCTAGCCGGCGTGCGTCCGGCCGCCGCCCGCGATAAGGACTCGCATGCCGTGGGCGCTGGTCGCGGTCAGCAGGAACAGCAGAAACAGCCACAGCGGGGGCCGCGCGAGCTCCCAGACGAAGATGGCCGCCCAGATCGGTGAGCCCTGCGTCACCGCCAGCACGCCGGCCGCGCCGGCCAGCGACACCGCCGGCACGTGCAGGTCGGTGCCGGTGGCCCAGTTGATCGTCAGCACCAGCGCCGCCCCGGCGGCCGCGCCCGTGGCCAGTGACGGCGTGAGCAAGCCGCCGGCCCCGCCGGCGCGCAGGAACAACGCGGTCAGCAGCGGTTTGAGCGCCAGAATGGCGAGCGCGGAGACCAGCGTCATGCCGCTGGCCAGGCTCACGGTCAGGATGCTGCGCCCGTTGCCGGGCAGCTCCGGCCACCGGTAGGAGCACAAGCCCGTCACCAGGCCCGCGCCGGCCAGCGCCGGAACCAGCAGCCAGCCGCGCATGGCCGCACGCGGCCGCGCGACCGCCATCAACCGGTTGAACGCCAGGCCCACCAGCAGCGTCACGGGCGCCAGCAGCAGCCCGTGCGCGGTCAACAGGTACGTCGACTCACCCACGGGCCAGTGCAGGTTGGGCTCGTCGCGGGTGACGGCCGAGCCCACGGCGACGGCCAGGCCGGAGGACAGCAACGCCGCCCCGACCGCCCGCGGCTGCCAGGTCTGCAGCAGGATGCGCACGGCGAACAGGGCGCCCGCCAGCGGCACGGCGTACACCGCGCCGAGGCCGGCGCCGGCCGCGCAGGCCAGCAGCGTCCTGCGGTCGTCGTCGGACAACCGCCGTAGCCAACCCGTCCCCGCATCGCCCAGCGCCGCGGCCAACTGGCGCGGCGCCCCCTCCCGCCCCAGGGAAGCCCCGGAGCCGACGAGGAGCACCTGCAGCAGGGCGTCGAGGCTCCAAGGCAGCCGGGGGACGCGCTCGCGGCCCATGATGGTGCCCGCCAGGGGCGGGACGTCCACGCGGCGTCGCAGCAGCCACCAGCCGGCTCCCGCGAGCGCGCCTCCGATCATCGGGCCGACGGTGCGCCGCACCAGGCCGCTGGCGGCGACACCGGCCAACATCGCACCGAATTGATAGTGGTAGGTGGCGTGCTGCACCAGACGCAACACGACCGTCGTCGCGACGCCCGCGACGCCGGCCAGCAGGCCGACGACGATCGCGGCGGCGAAGAAGTCGAGGCTGTTGGGGGCGGGGTGGCGAGCGGGTACGGGCGACACAGCCACCCCACGAATGTAGGGCTAGGCGCCGGTTTTGTCGTGGCGCGCCGCCGCGGCATCCCGCTCGCCCGGCGCGCCCCGCAACCCGTGCCAGAACAGGTGGATCATCCACTCGGCCGCCTCGTCGACGTCGACGTCCCCGGTGCTGAGCCGGTTGGCCGTCGCCTCACCGGCGCCCACCAGCGCGACGGCCATCATCTCGTGTTCGCGCTCGGAGCGCGGGGCGCGGCTGCCGGCGCGGACCAGTCCCGCGACCAGTTCGATGATCTGCTCGCGCCCCTCGCGCACCACATGCGCGAAGGTCTGCGAGCTGGTGGCCTGGGTGTACATCACGATCCAGGACGCCCGGTTGGCGTCGATGTAACGCATGAACGACACAATGGCGTTGCGCAGCAACTCTTTTGGGCTCTGAGTGAAGTCGATGTCAGCGCGTACCGCGTCGATGAAGCGGCTGAGCTCCCGGTTCAGGCAGGCGCCGAACAGGTCCTCCTTGGAGCCGTAGTACAGGTAGAGCATCGGCTTGGAGATCTCGGCCTCGGCGGCGATCGCGTCCATCGAGGTCTCGTGGTAGCCGTTGACCGAGAACATCTGCACGGCGGCGTCGAGCATCTGCTGCTCGCGGACAGCGCGCGGTAACCGCTTGGTACCACCCGCCATCGCTTACCTTCCGTCCAACTGACTCCAGGGTAAGCGACCCGATGAGCGTCCACCGGCCGCGCGACCGGCGCGCTAGTGGCCGCAGGCGGGGCTGCGACCCTTCATCGCCGCCACCCGGCCGAGGGACTCGTCGACCCGCTGGGCCGACAGGTCGCCCGCGGCGACCGCCTGCTGCAGCCGGTCCAAAACGGCGGGCACCTCGTCGGTGGTGACCCACAGCGCGATATCCGTGCCGGCCTGCAGGGTGCGCAGCACCGCCTCGGCGACCCCGAACCGGTCGGAGATCGCGGCCATGCTGGACAGGTCGTCACTGAACACCGGCCCGGTGAACGGTGGGCCGCCGTAACCGACGCCGTCGCGCAGCAGCTGCACGGCCTTGGGGCTCAGGCTGGCCGGGTCGGTGCCGGTGAGTTCCGGGACCTGCAGGTGGCCGACCATGACCGCGACCGGCGTGGCCTTCACCAGCGTCCGGTAGGGCACCAGGTCGCTGCCCTGCAGGGCGCTCAGCGGCGGCGTCACGACGCCGCCGGTGTGCGAGTCACCCGAGCCGTGGCCGTGACCGGGGAAGTGTTTGAGCACCGGCAGCAGCCCCCCGTCGCGCAGGCCCTGCGCGTAGGCGCCGGCGTACTCGGTGACCTGCTGCGGGTCGTTGCCGAACGAGCGGTCGCCGATGACGCTGTCGTCGGGTTCGTCGCTGACGTCGACGACCGGGGCGAAATCGACGGTGATGCCCAGGTCACGCATCTTCTTGGCGCGGGCCGCCGCCAGGTCGTGCACCTGTGCGGGCGTTTGGGTCTGCGCGAGCTGCCGCGCCGAGGGCGCCGCCCCGATCAGCGACTTCAGCCGCGACACCCGGCCGCCCTCTTCGTCGACGCTGACGGCCAGCGGTAGCGGCCCCGCCTTGGCCGCGATGTCGGCCAGCGGCCCGTTGAACAGCGACAGGTCCGTCCAGCTGCCGATGAAGATGCCGCCGACGTGCTGGCCGGTGACGACGGCGCGCGCGTCGTCGGCGTTCTTCACGCCCACCATCAGCAGTTGGGCCAGCTTGTCGCGCAGCGGCAGCGCGCCCAGGTCGCCGCAAGCCGGGGGCGCCGGCGCGGCAGCCGGCCTGCTCGACGGGGCCGACGACGCGGGTGGCCGCGCGTGGTGCCCGCAGCCTGTCAAGCCCGCCAGCAAGCCCGTCGCGGCGGCGAGCACCGCCAGGGCGCGCGAGAATGCCATCGGGCCATGCTGTCAGGCGTGCGTTTCGTTCCCGGCGCCAGGGGGGATCAGCGGTACGTTGCTGATCAGGGGGCCAGCGAGTTCAACGGCTGGCAGGGAGGAGCCCGCGATGGCCGGTTTCACCCTGGCCGCTACGGCCAGTGTCGCGGCGGGGCTGGTGTTGGGGGTCGCCGCGACCTTCGGGGTCACGCTGGCCGCGGAGAGCTACGCAGACCACGGCCCCGCGCCGGCGCAGAGCGCGCCGCGGCCGGCCGGCCCCAGCGTGGTGCAGTACGGCGACCGGTGCATCCACGGGCACTGTCTGCACTGGTGACGCGCGGGCCGGGCGGCCCGCCGCCGTTCTGCTAGGTTGAGGCGAGATGGCCTTCCCTTCGAAGGCCCCTGAAAGTCCACCGCCCGCACCGCAAGCCCGAGGAGCCGTCGATGAACCGGATCGTTGCGCCCGCCGCCGCGAGCGTGGTGGTTGGTCTGCTGCTGGGCGCGGCCGCGATCTTCGGGATCACGTTGATGGTGCAGCAGGACACGAAGCCGCCACTTCCCGGGGGCGATCCGCAGTCGTCAGTGCTCAACCGGGTCGAGTACGGCAACCGTAGCTAGCGGCCAGGCCGGGCGCAGCGGATCACCGCCACACTCTTCACGGCCGCGGGCGGGGTCGGCGCCGATCTCGGGTTCCACGGCTGCGCCCCTGCCGCGACGGTGCCTGTGGCTGGTCGGGGCGATCGCCTGCGTGCTGACGTTCGCGCAGTCTCCCGGCCGGATCTCCCCCGACACCAAGCTCGACCTCACCGCGAATCCGCTGCGGTTCCTCGCCCGGGCGACGAACCTGTGGAACAGCGAGCTGCCGTTCGGGCAGGCCCAGAACCAGGCCTACGGGTATCTGTTTCCGCACGGCGCCTTCTTCCTGGCGGGCCACGCCGTGGGCATGCCGGGGTGGGTGACGCAGCGCCTGTGGTGGGCTTTGCTGCTCACCGCCGGCTTCTGGGGCCTGCTGCGGGTCGCCGAGGCGTTGCGGATCGGCAGCACGCCCGCCCGGGTGATCGCCGCCGCCGCGTTCGCGTTCTCGCCGCGGGTGCTCACCACGCTCGGGTCGATATCCTCGGAGACCCTGCCGATGATGCTCGCGCCCTGGGTGCTGCTGCCGACCATCCTGGCGCTGCAGGGGTCGACCACCAGGTCGGTGCGCGGGTTCGCCGGCCGGGCCGGGCTGGCCGTGGCGTTGATGGGCGCGGTCAACGCGATCGCCACGCTGGCCGGCTGCCTGCCCGCGGTCATCTGGTGGGCGTGCCACCGGCCTAACCGGTTGTGGTGGCGCTACACCGGCTGGTGGCTGGTGTCGCTGTTGCTGGCGACGCTGTGGTGGGTGGTGGCGTTGGCGATGCTGCGCACGATCAGCCCGCCGTTCCTCGACTTCATCGAGTCCTCCGGGGTGACCACGCAGTGGTCGTCGCTGGTCGAGACCCTGCGCGGCACCGACAGTTGGACGCCCTTCGTCGCCCCGACCGCCACGGCGGGTTCGCCGTCGGTGACGGGGTCGGCCGCCGTCCTGGGCACCTGCCTGGTCGCGGCGGCCGGGTTGGCCGGCCTGGCCAGCGGCGGCATGCCCGCCCGTGGGCGGTTGGTGACCATGCTGATGCTGGGAGTGGCGTTGCTGGCCGCGGGCTACAGCGGCGGGCTGGGCTCGCCGGTGGCCCACCAGGTGCAGTATTTCCTGGACGCCGCCGGCGCGCCGCTGCGCAACGTGCACAAGCTCGAATCGGTGATCAGGATCCCCATCGTGTTGGGCCTGGCGCAGCTGCTGGGTCGCGTCCCGCTGCCCGGTGCGGGCCCGACGATGGCGTGGCTGCGGGCGTTCGCCCACCCCGAGCGGGACAAACGGGTGGCGGTGGTTGTCGTCATCCTGACCGCGCTGGGGGTCAGCACGTCGCTGGCCTGGACGGGCCGGCTGACCCCGCCCGGCACGTTCACCGCGATCCCGCGGTACTGGCAGGACGCCGCCGACTGGCTCACCGAGCACAACAAGGCGACGCCGCAGCCCGGCCGGGTGCTGGTGGTTCCCGGGGCCCCGTTCGCCACCCAGGTGTGGGGCACCAGCCACGACGAGCCGTTGCAGGTCCTCGGCGACAGCCCCTGGGGGGTGCGCGATTCGATCCCGCTGACCCCGCCGCAGACCATCCGCGCCCTGGATTCGGTGCAACGTTTGTTCGCGGCGGGACGCCCGTCGCCTGGGCTCGCCGATACTCTTGCCCGCCAAGGCATTTCGTATCTCGCGGTGCGCAACGACCTGGATCCGGACACGTCGCGCTCGGCCCGCCCGATCCTGGTGCACCGCGCCGTCGAGGGCTCGCCGGGGCTGCGGAAGGTGGCGCAGTTCGGCGACCCGGTCGGGCCCGGGACGCTGGCGGGTTTCGTCACCGACAGCGGGTTGCGGCCGCGCTTCCCGGCGGTGGAGATCTACGCCGTCGAACCCCCCGACAGCCGCAATCCCGGCGCGCCGTATCTCGTGGACACCGACGCGCTGACGCGGGTCGACGGCGGGCCGGAAGTGCTGTTGCGCCTCGACGAGCGCCGCCGACTGCTTGGCCGGGCATCCCTGGGCCCGGTGCTGTTGACGGCCGACGCGCGTGGCGCCGACCTGCCGGCGCCGGCGGTGACGGTGACCGACACCCCGGTGGCGCGTGAGACCGATTACGGCCGGGTGGACCAACATTCGTCGGCCGTCCGCTCGCCCGGCGACGCGCGGCACACCTACAACCGGGTGCCCGACTACCCGGTGCCCGGCGCGGATCCCGTCAACGGCGCCTGGACGGGCGGCCGCATCACGGTGTCGAGTTCGTCGTCGGACTCCACCGCGATGCCCGACGTCGCGCCGGCGACCGCCCCGACGGCGGCCGTCGACGGGGACCCCGCCACGGCGTGGGTGTCCAACTCGCTGCAGTCGGCCGTCGGGCAGTGGCTGCGCATCGATTTCGACCATCCGGTGACCAACGCTGCGATCACCCTGACACCCAGCGCGACGGCCGTCGGGGCCCAGGTGCGCCGCATCCTCGTCGAAACCGCCACGGGCAGCACCACGTTGCGCTTCGACGAGCCGGGCAAACCGCTCGTCGCGGCGTTGCCCTACGGCGAGACGCCGTGGGTGCGGATCACCGCCGCCGCCACCGACGACGGCTCACCGGGCGTGCAGTTCGGCATCACCGACCTGGCGATCACCCAGTTCGACGCGTCCGGGTTCGCACACCACGTCGATCTGCGGCACACCGTCGAAGTGCCCGGCCCCCCAACGGGTTCCGCCGTCGCCCGCTGGGACCTGGGATCGGAACTGCTCGGCAGGCCCGGCTGCGCCCCGGCGCCCGACGGGGTGCGGTGCGCGTCGTCGATGGCGTTGACGGCCGAGGAACCGGTGAACTTCAGCCGAACGCTGACCGTCCCGGCACCGACGTCGGTGACCCCGGTGTTGTGGGTGCGACCCCGTCAGGGCCCGAAGCTCGCCGACCTGATCGCCGAACCCAACACCGTTCGCGCACAAGGGGACTCGGACCTCATCGACGTCCTCGGATCGGCCTACGCGGCGACGGACGGCGATCCGTCCACCGCGTGGACGGCGCCGCAGCGGGTGGTGCAGCACAAGACACCACCCACGCTGACACTCACCCTGCCGCACCCCACCGTGGTGTCGGCGCTGCGGTTGGCGCCCAGCAGGTCGGTGCTGCCCGCCCACCCCACCATGGTCGCCGTCAACCTCGGCGACGGCCCGCAGGTCGCGCCGCTACCGGCCGATCGCGACGGCAGCCCCCAAACGGTGCCCGTGCGCCCGCGGCTGACCGACACCGTGACCATCAGCTTGCTCGACTGGGAAGACATCATCGACCGCAACGCGTTGGGGTTCGATCAGCTCAAGCCGCCGGGGCTGGCCGAGGTGGCGGTGCTCGGCGCCGACGGCGCCCCGATCGCGCCGATCGACGCCGCCCGCAACCGCCTTCGCCGGGTGGACCTCGGCTGTGACGGACCAGTGCAGGGCCCGGTAATCGCCGTTGCCGGCCGCTTCCTGCACACCTCGATCCACACCACCGCAGGCGCCCTGCTCGACGGCGACCCCGTCGCGGCGGTGCCCTGCGAGCGGGACCCGATCGCGTTGCCCGCGGGCAAGCAGGAGCTGTTGATCAGCCCCGGTGCCCAGTTCGTCGTCGACGGTGTCGAGCTGTCCACCCCTTCCGTTAGCGAAATACATTCTGGCGCGGTGGTTCCCACGTGGCAGGAGTGGGGCCCCGCCCGGCGCGTGGTGCGGGCCGGGCCGTCGCCCACCTCCCGGGTGCTGGTGATCCCGGAAAGCAGCAACCCCGGCTGGGTGGCGCGCACCAGCGCGGGCGCCCGGCTGACGCCGGTGGCGGTCAACGGATGGCAGCAGGGCTGGGTGGTCCCGGCGGGCGACCCGGGCACCATCACGCTGACCTTCGCCTCCAACGGGCTCTACCGCGCCGGCCTGGCGGTCGGCCTGGCGCTGCTGCCTCTGCTGACCCTGCTGGCGTTCTGGCGCACCCGTCGCAAGGGAGACGACCCCATGCCAGCGCCGGCGCGACCGTGGCGGCCCGGCGCCTGGGCCGCGGTCGCGGCCGTGGGCGCCGCCGCGGTGATCGCCGGCGTGGCCGGGGCCGCCGTGGTCGGTGGCGCGCTGGCCGTGCGGTATTGGCGGCGCGGCCACCGCGTGGACCGGGCCACCCTCGTGGTCAGCGCCGCGGGCCTGATCCTGGCCGGCGCCGCGCTGTCGCGGCAGCCCTGGCGGTCCGTCGACGGCTACGCCGGTCACTCGGCGACGGTGCAGCTGTTGGCGCTGCTGTCGCTGGCTGCCGTGGCCGCCCGCGCCGTCGTCCCGCACGACGCGGCGGCCGATCCCGGCGCGGCGTCGCCGGACCGGTAACCGGCCGGTTTACCGGCGGCGGCATTGGATATGCGAGTGGATGACAGCGCCGATCCACCAAGGAGGCCCGGCCATGACCTGGTTGTCCGCGCCGGAGTACTGGCTGGGCAGGCTGGTGCTCCAGCGCGGCGTCGCGGTGGTCTACCTGCTGGCGTTCGTCGCCGCCGCCACGCAATTCCGGGCGCTGATCGGCCGCGACGGCATCCTGCCCGTGCCACGATTCCTGGCGACGCAGTCGTTTTGGCGGGCGCCGAGCCTGTTTCAGGTGCACTACAGCGATCGGCTGTTCGCGACCGTCGCCTGGTGCGGCGCGGCGTTGTCGGCGGCCATGGTCGCCGGCGCGGCCGACGCGGTGCCGCTTGCGGTGTCGATGGGCATGTGGCTGACGCTGTGGGCGCTGTACCTGTCGATCGTCAACGTGGGGCAGACGTGGTACGCCTTTGGCTGGGAGTCGCTGCTGCTGGAGACCGGATTCTTGATGATCTTCTTGGGCAACGGCGACGTCGCGCCGCCCGTGCTGACGCTCTGGATGGTGCGGTTGCTGCTGTTCCGCGTCGAATTCGGGGCGGGCCTGATCAAGTTGCGCGGCGACGCGTGCTGGCGCGATTTGACCTGCCTGTACTACCACCACGAGACGCAGCCGATGCCCGGGCCGCTCAGCTGGTTCTTCCACCACCTGCCCAAGCCGCTGCACCGCATCGAGGCGGCGGGTAACCACTTGTCGCAACTCGTGGTGCCGTTCGGCTTGTTCGCGCCGCAACCCGTGGCCAGCGTGGCGGCGGCGATCATCGCGGTCACCCAGCTGTGGCTGGTCGCCTCGGGCAACTTCGCGTGGCTCAACTGGGTGACGATCCTGCTGGCTTGCAGCGCCATCGACGACGCGTCGGTCAATGCGGTGCTGCCCGGGTCGGTGCACCTCGCGCAGCCGGTGTGGCCGGTAGCGCCGACGTGGTTGGCCGCGCTGGTGGCCGCGGTCGCGGCGGCGGTGCTGGTGCTCAACTACTGGCCGGTGCGCAACATGCTCTCCTCGCGACAGCGGATGAACATGTCCTTCAATGCCTTTCATCTGGTAAACACGTACGGGGCGTTCGGCAGCGTCGGACGCATCCGTCACGAGGTGGTGATCGAGGGCACCGCCGACGCGGACCTGACCGACCGCACGGTCTGGGGGGAATACGAATTCAAGGGCAAACCGGGGTCGGTACGCCGACTCCCACGTCAGTGGGCGCCGTACCACCTGCGCCTGGACTGGCTGATGTGGTTCGCCGCCCTGTCACCGGGATACGCGCAGCCATGGCTGCTGCCGTTCCTGCGGCGGCTGTTGCACAACGACCCCGCGACGTTGAAGCTGTTGCGGCGCAATCCGTTCCCGGACGCGCCGCCGCGCCACGTCCGCGCGCAGCTGTACCGCTACCGCTTCACCACGCCGTCCGAACTGCGCCGCGAGGGCACCTGGTGGCACCGCGACCTGATCGGCACCTACGTCCCACCGGTGTCCTTGCCCGCGGCGACAATCCGGCACGGCTGAGCACAACGACATCAGGCGTTTTGGGCGACCCTTTGGTACGACTGCGCCCCGGTACCCGCCAGCTGGCCGCCCTCCACAATCAGGTATTCGGGGCGGATGGGTCGGCCCGCGAACCAGCATTCCAGGATCTCGCGGGTGCCCGCGGCGTAGCGCGCCTGCGCGGACAGCGTCGTGCCCGAAACATGGGGCGTCATCGCGTTGTTCGGCATGGTGCGCCAGGGGTGGTCGGGCGGAGGCGGCTGCGGGTACCACACATCGCCGGCGTATCCGGCGAGCTGGCCGCTGCGCAGGGCAGCCGCAATCGCTTCCGGCACGGTCTCCTCACCGCGCGCGGTGTTGACGATGTAGGAGCCGCGCCGCATGGTCGCCAGCAGCTTCTCGTTGAACATCTGGCGCGTGGCCTCGTAGAGCGGAGAGTGGATCGAGACGATGTCGACGGCCCGGACGAGCGATTCGACGTCGGGGTGGAACGTCACGTTGAGTTCCCGCTCCACTTCCGGCGAGAGCCGGCGCGTGTCGGTGTAGTGCAGGTTGACGCCGAAGGGCGCCAACCGGCGCAACACAGCACGCCCGATCCGGCCGGCGGCGATCAGCCCGACGTCCATGCCCTCGAGGTCGTAGGCGCGCTGCACGCAATCGGCGATGTTCCAGCCACCCTCGGTCGCCCATCGGTGCGAGGGCACGAAGTTGCGCACCAGCGCGAGGATCTGCAGCACCGTGTGCTCGGCCACGCTGATGCTGTTGCTGTAGGTGACCTCGGCGACGGTGATCCCGCGTTCCTGCGCCGCGTCCAGGTCGACGTGGTCCGAGCCGATGCCGGCGGCCAACGCCAGCTTGAGATTGGGGGCCTTGGCGATGCGTTCCTTGGTGAGGTATGCGGGCCAGAAGGGTTGCGAGATCACGATTTCGGCGTCGTGCAGCGCCCGCTCGAACTCCGAATCCGGGCCTTCCTTGTCCGAGGTGATCACCAGCTCGTGACCGCCGTCTTCGAAGAACTTCCGCAGGCCCAGCGCGCCGGAGACGCAGCCGAGCAATTCACCGGGGGTGAAGTCGATGGCCGCGGGGCTCGGCACGGTGCTGCCGTCGGGATAGCCGGCGATGGCCGGGACGCTGTCGCGGGCGTACTCGGGAGGGTACCCGGTCACCGGGTCCGGATAGAGCACCATCACACACTTGGCCATTGAGCCTCTCCTCGCTCCGTCGTTGATTCACAACCACTTTCAGTCTGGTGACGGGGTCAGGTGGCCGTCCAAGACACTGTTCCGACCGGCCGATAGGCGGCACCGATCACCGCAGACAGCGGTGGGTTATGAGGGTTCGTTGAGCGCGGCGCCGATGCGGGCGTCGAGCGCGGTCTGCCGCAGCGCGCGGGTCAGCAAGGAGCCCGGTTCGGCGCGATTCGTCACCAGCGCGATGAGCGCCGTGACGGACGGGCTTCGCAACCGCAGCACGCTGACTCCCGCGGGTACGCCCAGGGTTTGGATCCAGGGTTGCGGGACGATGCTGGCCCACCGGCCGGTGCGGACGTGCGCGAGCAACGCCACCACCGAGTCGGTCTCCAGCTGTGGGGTTACCTCGAGGCCCTGGGTGGCGAGGGCCTCGTCGATGACGCGGCGCCCCCGCATGCCGTCGGTGAGGAGGCACAACGGCAGTCGCACGACGTCGGCCCAGGCGATGGTCTCGTCATGGGCACCGAGCAGTTCGGGCGCGGCGATGAGTACGGGATGTTCGTGATACAGCGGGGTGACGAGCAGGTCGGCGGTGTCCTGCTGGTCGGGGTAGAGGATGCCGGCGTCCAACTCGAAGCGGCGGACCCTGTCGACGATGCCCGCCGACCGCAAATTGACCTCGAGTTGCACGCGGACCAGCGGATGCGCGGCGCAGAACGGATCCGTCAGCAGCGCAACCGTTGTCGACGCCGCGGGAACCACTCCGAGCCGGAGCTCGCCGGTGAGCCCTGTGTGCAGGGCCGCGACTTCCTGCTTCAGGGCGTCGCGGTCGGCCAGGATGCGACGCGCCCAGGGCACCAGCCGCTCGCCTTCCGGTGTGAGGCCTTCGAACTTCTGCCCACGCCGGACTAGGGGAACCTTGAGTTCCTGCTCGAGTTTGCGGATCGCCTCCGACAGCGCCGGCTGCGACACGTAACACGCGCTGGCTGCCCGCGCGAAGTGACGCTCCTGCGCGAGGGCCACGAAGTACTCCAGCTGGCGGAACAGCATGGCCTATTCGACCACGGGCCGGCCGCGGCTCGGCTGCCGCTAGGGCGCTTCGCTGCCTTCCTCGTCATTGTCGTTGGTGGGCAACAGTTTTCCGGGGTGGTGGTAGGTGTTGGTGCGGGGTTGGCCGCGGTCGAGGTCCGGTGGGGGGATCCATTCGGTGTCGCCGTGGGGGTTTTTGCGGGTGGTCCAGCCGCCGGGTTGCAGGAGGCGGTGGTGGGGTCCGCAGGCGAAGGTGAGGTCGTCGATGTCGGTGCGGTGGGTGTGGGCGTAGTCGGTGAC
>NZ_LZJC01000049.1 GCF_001666755.1 Mycobacterium sp. E1214
CGAGACACCGAGCCCGTTCACCCGGGCGCTGATGATCTGCTGCGCCTGGGCCAGCGCCTCACGGCTGGGGCGCGAGCCGTCCGGCGTGCGCGCGGTGAGGGTGACGCGGGTGCCGCCCTGCAGGTCGATGCCCAGCTTGGGCGCCGCCCGCTTGTCCCCCGTGAGAAACACCAGCAGGTAAACGCCGACCAGCAACAGCAGGAAAACCGACAGGTAGCGGGCAGGGTGCACCGGCGCCGAAGACGATGCCACGTTCCTTATATCTCCTCGAGAATCGCTTTCTAACCCGGACAGAGCCTACGTGCCCGGTCAGGAATCCTCGATCACCCGGCTCTGATCGACCGGGCCACCCGCCTCGGCCACACCGTCGGCGTGCTCGTCGTCAAGGTCGGCGTCGTCGGTGATCCGGTCGCGGATCGCCAGCTTCATCCAGGTGGTCACCACCCCGGGCGCGATCTCCAGGTCGACGTCGTCGTCGGTGATCGCGACGACCGTGCCCTGCAGCCCCGACGTCGTGTGCACCCGGTCACCCGGGCGCAACGACTCGTGCAGGTCGATGGTCGCCTGCATCGCGCGCTTCTGGCGCCGCGACGCGAAGTACATGAAGCCGCCCATGATGAGCACGAACGGCAAGAACATGATCAAGCTCTCCATGGACGTGCCTGCCTTCCGTCGTGAATTTTCGGGTACCCCCGTCGGGGCGGCGCGGCTCGGACGCACACCTGTACCGACGGTCCAGTGTGCCCCTAGTTTGGCAGGCCGCGGGCGGCGGCCGACCGGGCCGGTGCACGGGAGGCCGGCCGGCGCCACGCCGGATAGGCTCGTGGTGGCCGCGACGCGCGCGGCCCGTGAAGGGGGATGTGGTGGCCAGCCTCGAACAAACTCGCCAACTGGTCACCGAGATTCCCGGGCCGGCGTCGCTCGAACTCAACAAGCGACGGGCCGCCGCGGTCTCGCACGGCGTCAACGTCTCGGTGCCGGTGTTCGTGGCCCGCGCGGGCGGCGGCATCCTCGAGGACGTCGACGGCAACCGGCTCATCGACCTGGGCTCGGGCATCGCCGTGACCACCATCGGCAACTCGTCGCCGAAGGTCGTCGACGCGGTGCGCGCGCAGGTGGCCGAGTTCACCCACACGTGCTTCATGGTGACGCCGTACGAGCAGTACGTCGCCGTCGCCGAGGAGCTCAACCGCATCACCCCCGGCACAGGCGAGAAGCGCTCCGTGCTGTTCAACTCTGGCGCCGAGGCGGTCGAGAACGCCGTCAAGGTTGCGCGGTCCTTCACGCGCAAGCCGGCCGTCGTCGCGTTCGACCACGCGTACCACGGCCGCACCAACCTGACGATGGCGCTCACCGCCAAGTCCAAGCCCTACAAGAACGGCTTCGGCCCGTTCGCGCCGGAGGTCTATCGGGCGCCGCTGTCCTATCCCTACCGCGACGGGCTGCTGGACAAGGAGCTGGCCACCGACGGCGAGAAGGCCGCCGCCCGCGCCATCGGCGTCATCGAGAACCAGGTCGGCGCCGACAACCTGGCCGCCCTTGTCATCGAGCCCATTCAGGGCGAGGGCGGGTTCATCGTCCCGGCCGAAGGCTTCCTGCCCGCGCTGCTCGCGTGGTGCCGCAAGAACGACGTGGTGTTCATCGCCGACGAGGTGCAGAGCGGGTTCGCCCGCACCGGCGCCATGTTCGCCTGCGAACACGAGGGCATCGAACCCGACCTGATCTGCACCGCAAAGGGCATCGCCGACGGGCTGCCACTGTCCGCGGTCACCGGCCGCGCGCAGATCCTGGACGCGCCGCACGTCGGCGGTTTGGGGGGCACCTTCGGCGGTAACCCCATTGCCTGTGCGGCCGCCCTGGCCACCATCGCCACGATCGAGAACGACGGCTTGATCGAGCGAGCCCGACAATTGGAACGACTCATCACGGAACCGTTGTTGCGGCTACAGGCCAGTGATGACCGAATCGGCGATGTCCGCGGCCGCGGCGCCATGATCGCCATCGAATTGGTGAAATCTGGAACCGCCGAGCCCGACGCGGAACTCACCCAGAAGCTGTCCACCGCCGCGCACGCGGCCGGCGTCGTCGTGCTGACCTGCGGCATGTTCGGCAACGTCATCCGGCTGCTGCCCCCGCTGACCATCACCGACGAGCTGTTGGCCGAAGGGATCGACGTCCTGGCCCAACTGCTGCACGAACTCTAGAGCCGGCCATCGCCCCTGGTGGGCAATCTCACACCGCCAACACTCGGGCAGGTCGTGGAGGAATAAGGTTACTTTAGCTAACGTTCTAAGTGTCAGCGCGTAGCGCAGATTTAACTAACTATCTTTTATTTGCAAGGGGAACTGTCTATGTCGACCACCAACCTCGACGAGCGGCTGGCCCGCCGCGTCGAAGACCTCACCGCCAACGACCCGCAGTTCGCCGCCGCCAAGCCGGACCAGGCGATCACCGACGCCCTCGAGCAGCCCGGCCTGCGGCTGCCGCAGATCATCCAGACCGTGTTGGAGGGCTACGCGGACCGCCCGGCGCTGGGACAGCGCTCCGTCGAGTACGTCAAGGACCCGGCCACCGGCCGCACCACCTTCGAGCTGCTGGACCGCTTCGAGACCTTCACCTACGGCGAGGTGAACGAGCGCGTGTCCGCGCTGGGCCGCGCCTGGGCCACCGAGTCCGTGCGCCCCGGCGACCGCGTGTGCGTCCTGGGCTTCAACAGCGTGGACTACGCGACCATCGACATGGCGCTGGGACAGATCGGCGCGGTCTCCGTGCCGCTGCAGACCAGCGCGTCGATCACCGGCCTGCAGCCGATCGTGGCCGAGACCGAGCCAATCCTGGTCGGCGCCAGCGTCGCCCAGTTGAACGACGCCGTCGAGCTGATCCTGGGCGGTGACCACCGGCCCGCCAAGCTGGTTGTCTTCGACTACCACCCCGAGGTGGACGACGAGCGCGAGGCCGTCGAGGACACCCGCGCGCGCCTGAGCGACGCCGGGGTCGCCGTCGAGACGCTGGCCGAGGTCTTGGAGCGCGGGCGGCAACTGCCCGCCGCCGAGCCGCCCGCCACCACCGAGGACGACCCGCTGGCCCTGCTGATCTACACCTCGGGCAGCACCGGCGCGCCCAAGGGCGCGATGTACCCGCAGAGCAACGTCGGCAAGATGTGGCGCCGCGGCAGCAAGAACTGGTTCGGGGAGAGCGCCGCGTCGATCACGCTCAACTTCATGCCGATGAGCCACGTCATGGGCCGCGGCATCCTCTACGGCACGCTGGGCAACGGCGGCACCGCGTACTTCGCGGCCCGCAGCGACCTGTCGACCCTGCTGCAGGACCTCGAGCTGGTCCGGCCCACCGAGCTGAACTTCGTCCCGCGCATCTGGGAGACGCTGTTCGGTGAATACCAGCGCCAGGTCGAGCGGCGGCTGCCCGACAACGCCGACAGCCAGGCCCGCAAGGCCGTCGAGGAGGAGGTCCTCGAGGAGCAGCGCCAGTACCTGCTGGGCGGGCGCTACATCTTCGCGATGACGGGCTCGGCGCCCACCTCACCTGAACTGCGCAACTGGGTCGTGTCCCTGCTGCAGATGGACCTGCTCGACGGCTACGGCTCGACCGAGGCCGGGATGGTCCTGTTCGACGGCGAGATCCAGCGACCGCCCGTGGTCGACTACAAGCTCGTCGACGTGCCGGACCTGGGTTACTTCAGCACCGACCGCCCGTACCCGCGCGGGGAACTGCTGCTCAAGACCGAGAACATGTTCCCGGGCTACTACAAGCGGGCCGAGACCACCGCCAGCGTCTTCGACGAGGACGGCTACTACCGCACCGGTGACGTGTTCGCCGAGACGGCTCCCGACCGGCTGGTCTACGTCGACCGGCGCAACAACGTGCTCAAGCTGGCCCAAGGCGAGTTCGTGACCCTGGCCAAGCTGGAGGCCGAGTTCGGCAACAGCCCGCTGGTGCGACAGATCTACGTCTACGGCAACAGCGCCCAGCCCTACCTGCTGGCGGTCGTGGTGCCCACCGAGGAGGCGCTGCAGCGCTGGGACGGCGACGAGCTCAAGGGCAAGATCGCCGACTCGCTGCAGACCGTCGCCCGGCAGGCCAACCTGCAGTCCTACGAGGTGCCGCGCGACTTCATCATCGAGACCGAGCCGTTCACGCTGGAGAACGGGCTGCTGACGGGGATCCGTAAGCTGGCCTGGCCCAAGCTCAAGGCGCACTACGGCGACCGCCTCGAGGAGCTCTACGCCAAGCTCGCCGAGGGCCAGGCCAACGAGCTGGCCGAGCTGCGCCGTAGCGGCGCGGACGCGCCGGTGCTGCAGACCATCAGCCGGGCTGCGGCCGCCATGCTGGGCACCGCGACCTCCGAGCTGACGCCCGAGGCGCACTTCACCGATCTCGGTGGTGACTCACTGTCGGCGTTGACGTTCGGCAACCTGCTGCGCGAGATCTTCGACGTCGACGTGCCGGTGGGCGTGATCGTTAGCCCGGCCAACGACCTGCAGGCGATCGCGAACTACATCGAGGCCGAGCGGCAGGGCACCAAGCGGCCCACGTTCGCGGCCGTGCACGGCCGGGGTGCCACCACGGTGCACGCCAGCGACCTGACGTTGGACAAGTTCCTCGACGAGGCCACCCTGAGCGCCGCGCCGACCCTGCCCAGGCCCACCACCGAGGTGCGGACCGTGCTGCTCACCGGCGCGACCGGCTTCCTGGGGCGCTACCTGGCGCTGGAGTGGCTCGAGCGGATGGACCTCGTCGACGGCAAGGTGATTGCCCTGGTCCGCGCGAAAAGCGACGCCGAGGCCCGGGCCCGGCTCGACAAGACCTTCGACAGCGGGGACCCCAGGCTGCTGGAGCACTACCGCAAGCTGGCTGCCGACCACCTCGAGGTGATCGCCGGCGACAAGGGCGAGGCCAACCTCGGCCTGGACTCCCAGACGTGGCAGCGGCTGGCCGACACGGTCGACCTGATCGTCGACCCGGCGGCCCTGGTCAACCACGTGCTGCCGTACAGCGAGCTGTTCGGGCCGAACGCGCTGGGCACGGCCGAGCTGATCCGCATCGCGCTGACCAGCAAGCTCAAGCCGTACACCTACGTGTCGACGATCGGCGTCGGCGACCAGATCAAGCCGGGCGAGTTCGTCGAGGACGCCGACATCCGGCAGATCAGCGCCACCCGCGCGATCAACGACAACTACGCCAACGGCTACGGCAACAGCAAGTGGGCCGGCGAGGTGCTGCTGCGTGAGGCCAACGACCTGTGCGGGCTGCCGGTCGCGGTGTTCCGCTGCGACATGATCCTGGCCGACACCAGCTACGCCGGACAGCTCAACCTGCCGGACATGTTCACCCGGCTGATGTTGAGCCTGGTCGCCACCGGGATCGCGCCCGGCTCGTTCTACGAGCTGGACGCCCAGGGCAACCGGCAGCGGTCGCACTACGACGGCCTGCCGGTCGAGTTCATCGCCGCGGCGATCTCCACGCTGGGGGCGCAGGCCCTCGACGGGGCCGCGGGGTTCCAGACCTACCACGTCATGAACCCCTACGACGACGGCATCGGGCTCGACGAGTACGTCGACTGGCTGGTGGAGGCCGGCTACTCGATCCAGCGCATCGCCGACTACGGCGAGTGGCTGCAGCGGTTCGAGGGCGCGATGCGGGCCCTCCCGGACCGGCAACGCCAGTACTCGTTGCTGCCGCTGCTGCACAACTACCAGCACCCGGAAAAGCCGATCACCGGGTCGATGGCGCCGACGGACCGCTTCCGCGCCGCGGTGCAGGAGGCAAAGATCGGGCCGGACAAGGACATCCCGCACGTGTCCGCGCCGGTGATCGTCCAGTACATCACCAACCTGGAGCTGCTCGGCCTGCTCTGACCGCGCAACGCGAATCGCCCAGCCCCCGCGGGGCTGGGCGATTCGTCTTTCCGACGGTGATCAGCGTTGCGGGTGCGGCCACCGCAGGTAGGAGGCGTTGCCGCCACTGGCCGTCGCGGGCGTGCGCTGGCGCCGCCAGCCCCGCTTGGGCGGCTCGGGCTCGGCCACCTCGGCGGCGGGAACCCGCGGCCGGGTCAGCGCGCTCGAGGACACCTCGGACTGCTCGTAGTTGGCCTCGCGGTACGGCTCGACGGCCGGAGCCGCCGCCACGGGTTGCACGTCACGCGCCAACCGCACGGCCGTGCGGGCCAGCGCCATGCCGGCGAGCAGGATGATCAGCGCGCCCAGGCCCGAGAAGTAGGACAGCTCGAGGGCGGCCCGCTTCCGGTCGGTCGCCGCGATCGGGTCGCCGGCCGAGCCGATACCCAGCAGCGGCGCCACCTGGTTTCCGACCACGAACCAGGCGCCGGCCAGCACGGCCAGCCAGCCGCCCACCATCGCGGTGGCACGGTGGCCGGCCAGGATCAGCAAGAGGCCGCCCACCACGGCGGCGGCGCCGGGCAGCACCTCGAGCCAGCCGCGGGCGGCGCTCCACGCCCAGTCGCGGTCGGGCGTGTAGGCGAAGTTGAAGCGCGGACCGACGAAGGGAATCAGCGCCCCCCACGCCCCCAAGATGACCAGCAGCAATCCGCTGACCGCGCCACGCGATCGAGGCATCCTGAGCCCGCGCGCGCGGTCGTCCTCTGCGTATTTCATGACATCTCCTCGCTAGATACCGGGCGGTTCTCCGGCGACGCCTGATTACCCGGCACTTTGCAGAAGTAACCTGGGCGGCTGCGCCGGCCCGTGGCCACTGCGGCTGGTGAGGCTGCTGTTACGCGATGTGACCGATCAGCAACAGCACGATCGCGAGCACCGGAAACGCCCCCTGCGTCACCGCGGCGCGGGCCTTGTCCCGCGCGGACGCCAGCAGTACCACCGCGGCGGCGGCCATCGAGCCGACGCCGGCGAAGACGAGCGCCGCCCCAACGGCGTTGTGTCCCAACGCGATTGCGGCGATACCCACTCCGGTGACGATCGCGAGGAACAGGTTGTAGAAACCCTGGTTGAAGGCCAGCAACTTGGTGGTTTCGGCCTCCTCGGCGGTGGTGCCGAAGGTGGCGCGGGTGCGCGGTGAGGTCCAGGTCAACGATTCCATCACGAAGATGTAAACGTGCAGTAACGCCGCCAGCGCGGCGACGATCAAACCGCCAGTGAGCACCGGAATCCTCCTCGCACGAGTTACTCGAACAGCCCGGGCTGACCCAGCGCCGTCACCGCCGCGGGCGGCGCCATGCCCAGGTGGGTCCACGCCTGGGCCGTGGCCACCCGCCCGCGCGGCGTGCGGGCGACCATCCCGGCGCGCACCAGAAACGGCTCGCACACCTCCTCGACGGTGGCGGCCTCCTCCCCCACCGCCACCGCCAGCGTCGAGACGCCCACCGGGCCGCCGCCGAAACTGCGGGTCAGCGCCGACAACACCGCCCGGTCCAGCCGGTCCAGGCCCAGCTCGTCGACGTCATAGACCTGCAGCGCCGCCTTCGCGACGTCGCGGGTGATCACTCCGTCCGCCCGCACCTCGGCGAAGTCGCGGACCCGGCGCAGCAGCCGGTTGGCGATCCGCGGCGTGCCGCGCGAGCGCCGGGCGATCTCCTCGGCCGCGTCGGCGCCCACCTCGATGCCCAGGATCCCGGCGGAGCGGGCCAGCACCCGCTCCAGCTCGCTCGGCTCGTAGAAGTCCATGTGGGCGGTGAACCCGAACCGGTCCCGCAGCGGGCCGGTGAGCGCGCCGGAGCGCGTGGTGGCGCCGACCAGGGTGAACGGCGCCACCTCCAACGGTATCGAGGTGGCGCCGGGGCCCTTGCCGACCACCACGTCGATCCGGAAGTCCTCCATCGCCAGGTACAGCATCTCCTCGGCGGGCCGCGCGATGCGGTGGATCTCGTCGATGAACAGCACGTCATGCTCGACCAGGTTCGACAGCATGGCGGCCAGGTCTCCGGCGCGCTCCAACGCCGGGCCGGACGTCATCCGCAGCGACGACCCGAGCTCGGCGGCGATGATCATGGCCAGCGACGTCTTGCCCAGGCCCGGCGGCCCGGACAGCAGGATGTGGTCGGGGGTGCCGCCCCGGTTCTTCGCGCCCTCGATGACCAGCTGCAACTGCTCGCGCACCCGCGGCTGGCCGATAAACTCGCGCAGCGACCGGGGGCGCAGGCCGACGTCGATGTCCCCCTCCCCGGGGACCAGAGCCGCCGATACGTCGCGCTCGGCGTAGCCGTCCGGAAACTCGCTCATCGCGACTTGCCCAGCAGGGACAGGGCGGCGCGCAGGGCGCCGGAGGTGGTGGCCTCCGGGTCGGAGGCGAGCACCTTGTCCGTCGCCTCCTCGGCCTGCTTGCCGACGAAGCCGAGGCCGACCAGGGCCTCGACCACCGGGCCGCGGACGGCGTGGCCGTTGCGGACGGCGGGGGCGGCCGCGCCGCCCGCCGCGGCATCCACCGGGCCGATCTTGTCGCGCAGCTCCACGATCATCCGTTCGGCGCCGCGCTTGCCGATCCCCGGCACCCGGGTCAGCGCCGTCACGTCGCTGTCGTGCAGCGCCCGGCGCAGCGCGGCGGCGTCGTGCACGGCCAGCGTCGCCATCGCCAGCCGGGGGCCGACGCCGGAGACGGACAGCAGCGTCGAGAACAGGTCCCGGTCGTCGGCGTCGGTGAAGCCGTACAGCGTCATCGAGTCCTCCCGCACGATCATCGCGGTGAGCAGGCGGGCCTCCGCCCCGGTCCGCAGGGTCGCCAGCGTCGACGGCGTCGCGTTCACCCGGTAGCCCACGCCGGCGGCCTCGATCACCGCGTGGTCGAGCGCCACCTCGAGCACCTCACCGCGCACCGAGGCGATCATCGCGCGGCCCTGCGCGTGGCGTCCAGCTTTGCCCGGTAGGCCTGCCGGTGCCGCGCGGCCAGCGCCTCGGCCGCCGCCATCCGGGCGATCATCGGGGCCCGCCAGCAGTGGCAGATCGCCAGGGCCAGCGCGTCCGCCGCGTCGGCCGGCGTCGGCTTCGTCTGCAGCCCCAGGATTCGGGTCACCATCGCGGTGACCTGGGCCTTGTCGGCCGCGCCGTTGCCGGTGACCGCGGCCTTGACCTCGCTGGGGGTGTGGAAGTGCACGGCGATACCGCGCTTGGCCGCCGCCAGCGCGACGACGCCGCCGGCCTGGGCGGTGCCCATCGCGGTCGAGACGTTGAGCTGGGAGAACACCCGCTCGACGGCGACGACCTCCGGCTGGTGGGTGGCCAGCCAGTGTTCGACCGCGTCGCTGAGCTGCAGCAGGCGCTCGGCCAGCGGCGCGTCCGACGGGGTGCGCACCACGTCGACGTCCAGGGCGACCACGCGTCGCCCGCTCCCGCTCTCGACCACCGACAGCCCGCATCGGGTCAGCCCGGGATCGACGCCCATCACGCGCATTCCGGCTCCCACCTGTAGAACAGCTGTTCGATACCCTAGCGGCGCGCGGTGACCGGCCCGGGCAGGACACGCGGCGACGTGGCCGATTGCCGGTCGCGAGGTTTAGGCACCCGACCGGGCCAAAGCTGTTAGCTTTAGCCCCACACGTTCGCTCAAGCCTCGTCGGGATGGAACAAGTAGCGTGGGATCTCTGCTGGTCATCGTCGCCATCGTGCTGTTCATCGCGTCCATCGTGGTCCTCGTGATCGCTTTGCGGCGGCCCAAGCGCCCGGCCCCGCCGGCCGGCCGACCAGACCCGCTGGCCGCCGACGCGCTACCGCAGTTCGGGCCTCGGCAGCTGGGCCCCGGCGCCATCGTCAGCTACGGCGGCGTGGACTACATCGTCCGCGGCTCGGTCACCTTCCGTGAGGGCCCGTTCGTGTGGTGGGAACACCTGCTCGAGGGCGGCGACCAGCCGATCTGGTTCAGCGTCGAGGAGGACGACGGGCGCCTCGAGCTGGCCATGTGGGTGACCCGCAAGGATTTGTGGCTGCGGCCCGGGGACCCCTACGTCGTCGACGGGGTGGCGTTCCACGAGTCGGAGCGGGGCCGCGCTTCCTACACCACCGAGGGCACCACCGGGTTGCCGGCCGGCGGCGAGATGGAGTTCGTCGACTGCACCAACGCCGACGAGACCGCGCTGCTCTCGTTCGAACGGTGGGCCCCCGACATGCCGTGGGAGATCTCCACCGGCAAACCCGTGGTGCCGGGCGAGCTGACCGTGTATCCGGCGCCCCCGCCCACCCCCGCGTAGGGCGCGGGAGCTCCGGTGCCCCTCCACCACCTCGCGGTGACCCCCACGGACGTGTCCGGGGAGCGCCTCGGCCTGGCCCTCAACGCGCCGGTCCCCGCGCCGCTGGCCACCTGCCGCCTCGAGCACCCGGGCGGCGGCGCCGTGCTGCTCGGCGTGCTCGGCGCCTCCCACGTGGTGGCCGTCGAGCACGCCGCGGGCCGGTTCTCCGAGGAGGTGTCCTGCTCCGCCCGCAGCGCCGGCGCCGATCTGCCGCGGCGCACCGCCGGCCCCGGCTACCTTCTGCACTCGCGCACCGAGGCCCGCGACGAGCCCGGTTTCCGGCGCCTCGCCCGCACTCTGCGCGAGCGGTGCGCCGCAGAACCCGGGTGGCTGGGCGGCAGCTTTCCCGGCGACGACGCCGCGCTGACCGTCCTGGCCGCCGAGCCCGACGGGCCCGGCTGGCGCTGGCAGACGTGGCACCTGTACCCCGGGGCGTCGGGGGGCGGGACGGTGGTGCACACCGCGAGCCGGTGGCGACCGTGAGCCGCAACCGGCTCTTCGTCATCGCCGGCGTGCTGGCGCTGGCGGCCACGCTGTGCCTGGTCTTCGGAATCATCCTGCTGCAGAAGAACGTCGCGTCCTACGTCGCCGGGCACTACCACCAGTACGCCCGGGACGTGAACGGGACCCGATATCAGTGCAGCGGCAAGCCCGACGACGTCGCGGACACCCTCGCCGACTACGCCGAGCCCGACGCGCGCGCCGACAGTGACAGCACCGAGTACCTGCGCTACCCCAACAACATCGTCATCGTCGGACCCGACGGGCAGTATCCGTGCACCATCCGCGTCGAGCCGCTCAGCGCCGGCTACAGCCACGGCGCCTTCGTCTTCCTCGGTCCCGGATTCAGTCCCGGATCACCGTCGGGCGGCGCCGGCGGCACCCCGGGCGGGCCCGGCGGAACCAAGTGACGGCACACCACCGATAAAGGAGACAACCATGTACCTCGCCGTCGAGATCGGCACGGTCGACCTCAACCCCGTCCTCAAGGGCGCGGTCGCCACGATCCTGTACTTCCTGGTCGGGATGGGCGTCCTGCTCGTCGGCTTCTATGCGGTGGACGTGCTGACGCCGGGCAAGCTGCGTCAGCTGGTGTTCGTCGAACGCCGCCCCAACGCCGTCGTCGTCGCCGGCGCCATGTACATCGCCCTGACCATCGTCATCATCACCGCGATCACCGACAGTTACAGCCAGCTGGGTCAGGGGCTGGTCGGCGTGGCTGTATACGGGCTGATGGGTGTCGTGCTGCTGGGCATCGCCCTGCTGGCCATGCACCTGCTGATCCCGGGCAGCTTCCACGAGCATGTCGACGAACCGCAGCTGCACCCGGGGTCCTTCGCCGTGGCGCTGATCCTGCTCGCCGTCGGAGGGGTCACCGCCGCCGCGGTCTCATGACCACCGAGCGGACGCCGGCGCGCTGGCGCGCGGTCCTGCTGGCCGCCGTCGCGGCGTGCGCGGCCTGCGGCATCATCTACGAACTCGCGCTGCTGACCCTGTCGGCGAGCCTCAACGGCGGCGGCATCGTCGCCACCTCGCTGATCGTGGCGGGCTACATCGCCGCCCTGGGGGCCGGTGCCCTGCTGGTCAAGCCGCTGCTGGCGCGGGCGGCCATCACCTTCGTCGCCGTCGAGGCGTTGCTCGGCATCGTCGGCGGGCTCTCCGCGGCGGCCCTCTACGTGGTGTTCGCCTTCCTGGAGGGCGACGGCTCGACATGGGTGCTGGCACTGTGCACGGCCCTGATCGGGGCGCTGGTCGGTGCGGAGGTGCCGCTGCTGATGACGCTGCTGCAGCGCGGCCGTGTGGCGGGCGCGGCCGACGCCGGCCGCACGCTGGCCAACCTCAACGCCGCCGATTACCTCGGCGCCCTGCTCGGCGGGCTGGTGTGGCCCTTCCTGCTGCTGCCGCAGCTCGGCATGATCCGCGGCGCGGCGGCCACCGGCATCGTCAACCTGGCCGCGGCCGCGGTGGTGGCGGTGTTCCTGCTGCGGCGGGTGGTGTCCACGCGGCAGCTCGTCACCGCGCTGTGCGCGCTCACCGCCGCGCTCGCGGTGCTCGCGACGCTGCTGGTGCGCTCGGCCGACATCGAGACCACCAGCCGGCAGCGGCTCTACGCCGACCCGATCATCGCCTACCGGCACACCGCGTACCAGGAGATCGTGGTGACCCGCCGCGACAACGACACCCGCCTCTACCTCGACGGGGGCCTGCAGTTCTCCACCCGCGACGAGTACCGCTACACCGAGAGCCTGGTGTACCCGGCGCTCGGGGGCCGCGCCGGCGGCGCGCGCTCGGTGCTGGTGCTCGGCGGCGGCGACGGCCTGGCCGCGCGCGAGCTGCTCCGCCAGCCGGGCATCACCGCGATCGTGCAGGTCGAACTCGACGCCGCGGTGATCGACATCGCCCGCACCACGTTGCGCGACGCCAACGCCGGCGCACTCGACAACCCGCGGGTGGGGCTGGTGATCGGCGACGCGATGAGCTGGCTGCGCACCCCGCACCCGGAGCTGCGCCCGGCCGCGGGGTTCGACGCGGTCATCGTCGACCTTCCCGATCCCGACACCCCCGCGCTGGGCCGGCTGTACTCCACCGAGTTCTACGCCCTGGCGGCCGGCGCACTGGCGCCCGACGGGCTGTTGGTGGTGCAGTCGGGCAGCCCCTTCTCGACCCCGACGGCGTTCTGGCGCACGGTGTCGACGATCCGGGCCGCCGGCTGCGCGGTCACCCCGTACCACGTGCACGTGCCGACCTTCGGGGACTGGGGATTCGCGCTGGCCCGGCGGTCCGGCGCCGCGCCGGTTCCGACGCTGCCGGCCGGCGCTCCCCCGCTGCGCTTCCTCGACCAGCGGGTGCTGGATGCCGCCACCGTGTTCGCCGGCGACGTCGCGCCCCGCGACCTCGAGCCGTCGACGCTGGAGCACCCGCGCGTCGTCGACGACATGCGCCACGGCTACAACTGACGCCGGGGGTTACGCCTCGATCTGCGCCAGGATCTCGTCCGGGATGTCGGCGTTGGTGAAGACGTCCTGCACGTCGTCGCTGTCCTCCAGCGCGTCGACCAGCTTCATCACCTTCTGCGCGCCGTCGGCGTCCAGGGGCACCGTCACCGACGGCTGGAACCCCGCCTCGGCGGAGTCGTAGTCGATGCCGGCCTCCTGCAGCGCGGTGCGCACCGCCACCAGGTCACCGGGCTCGCTGATGATCTCGAAGCTGTCGCCCAGGTCCGTGACGTCCTCGGCGCCGGCGTCGAGAACCGCGGCCAGCACGTCGTCCTCGGTGAGGCCGTTCTTCTCCAGGGTGATGACGCCCTTGCGGGAGAACAGGTAGGCCACCGACCCGGGATCGGCCATGGTGCCGCCGTTGCGGGTCATCGCCACCCGCACCTCGCTGGCGGCCCGGTTGCGGTTGTCGGTCAGGCACTCGATCAGCACCGCGACGCCGTTGGGCGCGTAACCCTCATAGGTGATGGTCTGCCAGTCGGCGCCGCCGGCTTCCTCGCCCGCCCCGCGCTTGCGGGCCTTTTCGATGTTGTCGTTGGGGACCGAGCTCTTCTTGGCCTTCTGAATGGCGTCGTAGAGGGTCGGGTTGCCCGCCGGGTCACCGCCGCCGACGCGGGCCGCGACCTCGATGTTCTTGATCAGCCGGGCGAACATCTTGCCGCGGCGGGCGTCGATGACGGCTTTCTTGTGCTTGGTGGTGGCCCACTTGGAATGGCCGCTCATCGCTGTCCGTACCTCTTCTGTTGCTCTTCCGCCAGACGAGTCTACGTGGGCCGACGGCGCGCCCGGCGGCGCGGGCCGCGAGGTCAGCGCGCGGTGACGCGCCCGACGAGGAGCGGTTGCGGCGCCCCGACGTCACGCGTGTCGACGAAGAGCTGTTGCATGACGGCCCGCCACGACTCGGCGCGCAGCGCCGCGCCGTCCGCGCCGTCGCAGAGCCCGACGATGGTGGCCCGGCCGTCGTCGGCCAGGGTGTAGACCGGGCCGCAGCCGCCGTCCGGGGCGGCCTGCTCGGCCCTCAGGTCGGCCATGGTGAACCGGCCGCCGCCGACCGCGGTGACGTGGCCGCACCGCTGCACCGCGGAGGACCGCAGCACGCAGACCGCCGCGCCGGCCTCAACCCGCGACGCGGGATCCAGCCGCAGCCGTCGCCCGTCGGGCAACGTGTCGGCGGCCGCCACGGCCGGGTCCACGCCGATCGCCTCGTACTCGACCGCGCGCGACGAGCCGTCCAACGCGGCGGTGCCGGTGATGTTGTGGCGGGCGACGACCACGGACCCGACGGTGCCCCCGCGGCTGTCGGTGACCGGCGATTCGCCGTCGCAGCCGCCCGACGTCATCGCGATCCGCAGCGACGGTTCGACGAAGCCGACCACGCACCGGGTCGCCCCCTGCCAGACGGTCATGCCGGGATAGATCCGCGGGCCCGGGTCGGCGGCCGCCTGCGTGGGCGCTGCCAGGCAGCCGAGCGCGAGCGTGGTCATCAGGCAACGGCTCACGGGATTCATCAGCCGCACCGCCTTTCGCGCAGTGGGTATCCAAGCCTGGCTACCCGGGTGGCGGGCGCCCAAACTTAGCCACCAAACGAAGTGCCGCACCGCTGCCGGTGGCGCGAAATCGATTCCCGCGAAAGCGTTTTGGCCGCGACACACCGGGTATTTGCGGGCCGTACGACACCACCACTCATGAGGAGCACACCATGGCAACGGGAGAAACCGGCTTCGACGACGTCACCTTCGATCTGATCTCGGTGCAGTACCACACGTTGAAGGCCGGCCACGACTACGGGCAGTACGTCCGGGACGCCAAAAACGCCGGCCTCGACGACGTCGCCGCATTCTTCGAAGACGTGATGAAGCAGGACTCGGCGCGCGCCCACAAGTGCCACGAGTATCTGCGTCAGCTCGAATCAGCCTGAGCGGCAATCGAACTCACCGCAGCTATTCGGGTCGGGCCGCGCGGCGGACGAGTTCGGCAATGGCTTCCCGGTCGTCATGGTCGACGACCGGGAAGCCCGCGCTGCCGGTGCCCACCCAATGCAGGGTGATGCCCGGGTTGTGGACGTCGGACCCGTCGGCGAGGAAGAAATGCGGGCTGCCCTGGACGTCGGAGGCGTGGGCGCGATAGTCGCGCATCATCTGGGCGCGGGCGCTGCCGCTGTCCAGGTCCGCCGCCAGCCGGTCGGCGTCGACCGAGGGGCACCGCTGGGCGACGGTGACGATCTCGTGGTGCAAGGCGATCGGCCGGTTGTCGGTGAAAAAGGCGTGCCGCAGCGCCATGTCGAGTTCCTCGCCGGCGCGCAGCGACTGGTGCTTGGCGGCCTGCACCGCCTCGTTGGCGGGCATGGTGGTGATGGGCCAGGTCGACGGGTCGGCTTGCCATGGCGTCCAACCGAAATCGGGTTCCAGCGCGCCGACGACGGGGATCTCGGCATCGAGGAGGCGCTTGGGGATCGCGAACTGGTTGACGTCTTCGAGCGCGAAAAGCCGTAGATCCACGCGGAGTTCGCCGGTCAGGTTCGCCTCGTCGCGCGCCCGGTAGAGCCGGTGCAGGGCGAGGGTCGCCCAGGCGCACGCGATGTCGGTGTAGGCGACGATGGTGCCGGGCGCGACGTCCACCGTCAGCGCCCGACCGTCAGCGCGGCGGGTGTGACGGCCCCATTCCAGGGTGAGCTGGTTCAGCGTCACCGGCAGCGGGCGCTCCGCGGAGAGCTGCGGGGTCGACACCAGTGCCAGCCGCAACCGGCTGAGCAGCTGAGCGATCAGCGTGCTGGTCGTGAACAACACCAGGTTCCGCCCCGGGCATTCGGCCGGTCCCGCGCTGAACGGCACCAGTTGCCGGTACCGGTGCGCGGTCCCGTCGAGCCAGATGTCGGGCGCGAACTGGTTGGCGAAGGGCAGCAGCTGGTCGTCGCGGTGGAACGCCGGCGTCACGATCATCAGGCCCGCACCCGCGGCCACCGTGAACCGCTGCGGGCCGTCGCGCCACGCGGTGTCCTCGGTGGTGTCACGCAGGATCGTCGGCGTGGTGGGCCACAGCCGCACGCTTTCCAGCATGCTGGCCCGCAGGAACGGCCGCGGCAGCGGCGCGTCGGGGTCGTCGGCGTCGGCGAGCGCGCGGGCGAGCTGCTCGGGGTGTGTGGACAGCAGCGCCAGCGCGCGGCACAGCGCCATGCCGGCGGCGTCGAAGGCGAAGATCCACTGCGGCATCTGCCCCACCGGGTCGACGGCGCCGCCGGCCGGTAGCTCCGCGAGCGCGGCGGAAAGGGTTCCCGGTTGCGGGTTTTCGACGTAGCGATACAGCTGGTCGAAGAACTGGGCGCGCCGGCGGTAGTGCGGCAACGACAGAAACGACCAGTTGCCCGCCTTGCGCAGCCGCAGCAGCTGATCGGTGATCCGCTCGTCGGTGCGGGCGGCGTCGCCGAACGCCAGGCGGCGGACCAGTCGCCACCAGCCGCGCATGAACTCGAAGGACTCCAACCGCCCGTCCCGCAGCGCCGCGGCGGCGATGGCCTCGGCCTCTTCGGCGATGACGGACGCGAACTGACCTGCCATGCGGTGCAGTTCGGCGCCGGCGTCCAGCGCCGCCTCGTTGAGGGCGCGGCGCCGCGCCCGGATGGCCCCCCGGGTGATCAGCACGCCGTGGGGCTGAAACCATTGCAGCGCCTTGCGTTTTTCCAGATTCGCGGGGTGGAACGGGTCGGGCGCGTGGTCGAGCACCCGGCCGACGTCCTCGGGGTCGAGGATCACCACGATCCGCCGTCCGGGCAACGCCAGTTCGACGGGCCCGCGGCCGAATTCCTCGCGAAGTCTCTGCATCCGGGCCACGGCGCGGGAATCGGCCTGGGTCGACTCGAGCAGCCGGACCACGGGTCGCCGGCGCGCCAGGACTCCGGCGGCGATCGAGGAAGCGCCCAGGTCTGAGAGGGCCGTGAGCGCCCGGAAACCGGTCAGTCGATGGCGTTGCGGGTCACGGCTGCTAGCTACCCGCCGACAACCACACCAAACTTCAGCGGCGGCCCGTCACGATGTCGACGAACAACTGGTGCACCCGGCGGTCGCCGGTCACCTCGGGGTGAAAGGCCGTCGCCAGCTTCGCGCCCTGCCGCACGGCGACGGGATGACCCGCGGCGCTGGCCAGCTCCTCGACGCCCTCGCCGGCGCGTTCAACCCAGGGCGCCCGGATGAACACCGCGCGGACCGTCCCCGACAGTCCCGCGAAGGCCACGTCGCCCTCGAACGAGTCGACCTGGCGCCCGAATGCGTTGCGCCGCACCGTCATATCGATCCCGCGCAGCGGCAGCGCCGCCCGATCACCGACGCCGGCGTCCAGTATCTCGCTGGCCAGCAGGATCATGCCGGCGCACGCGCCGTAGGCGGGCAGGCCGTCGGCCAGCAGTCCGCGCAGCGGCTCTATCAGGTCGAGCTCACGCAGTAGGTGGCTCATGGTGGTGGATTCCCCGCCGGGAATCACCAGGCCGTCGATCGACTCGAGCTCGGCGCGGCGGCGCACGGGCATGGCCTCGGCGCCGGCTTCGCCCAGGGCCGCGAGGTGCTCGCGGGTGTCGCCCTGCAACGCCAGCACCCCGATGCGCGGGCCGCTCACTGCTGGGTGGGCAGGTAGCCGCGGGGGAAGCGGGTCAGGCCCTCCTGCATGACGGCCGCGACCATCTCGCCGTGCTGGTTGAAAATCTTGCCCTGGCACAGCGCGCGCCCGCCGCAGGCCGACGGCGACGACTGGTCGTAGAGGAGCCATTCGTCGGCCCGAAACATCCGCATGAACCACATCGCGTGGTCCAGTGACGCCACCTGCAGGTGTTCGCGCTCCTCGAGGTGGGTGACCTGCGCCGAACCCAGCAGCGTCAGGTCGCTCATGTAGGCCAGCGCGCAGATGTGCAGCACCGGATCGTCGGGCAGCGGGTCGCGGTGGCGGAACCACACCTGCTGCTGAGAAGCCTTGTTCGGGAGCCGGTGAATCTGGTCGCGCGGGGCGATGCGAATGTCCCACTCCTGGAACTGCTTGAAGCCCTCGTCGTCGAACACCTTCATCGACTTGAGTCCCGGCAGGTCGTCCGGCGGCGGCGCCGAGGGCATCACGTCCTGATGGTGGATGCCCTCCTGATCGGTCTGGAACGACGCCGACATGGAGAAGATGGTCTCGCCGTGCTGGATGGCGTTGACGCGGCGGGTGCAAAACGAGCCGCCGTCGCGCAGCCGCTCGACGATGAAGATGGTGGGCGCCGAAGAGTCGCCGGGGCGGATGAAGTAGCCGTGCAACGAGTGCACCAGGAAGCTCGGGTCCACCGTGCGCACCGCCGAGACCAGGGACTGGCCCGCCACCTGGCCGCCGAAGGTGCGCTGGAAGTTGCCCTGTTCGGGGCTGAACACGCTCCCGCGGTAGATGTTGACCTCGAGTTGCTCGAGATCAAGGATCTTTTCGATCGACACGGACTGTTTTTACCAGCCGCGCTGCGCCAGCCGATGGGGCTCCGGGACTTGCTCGACGTTGATGCCCACCATGGCCTCCCCCAAGCCGCGCGACACCTTGGCCAGCACGTCGGGGTCGTCGTAGAAGGTGGTGGCCTTCACGATCGCGGCGGCGCGCTGGGCGGGGTCGCCGGACTTGAAGATTCCCGAGCCGACGAACACCCCTTCAGCGCCCAGTTGCATCATCATCGCCGCGTCGGCCGGGGTGGCGATGCCACCGGCGGTGAACAGGGTGACCGGCAGCTTGCCGGCCCGCGCCACCTCCACGACGAGGTCGTAGGGAGCTTGCAATTCCTTTGCCGCGACGAACAATTCGTCTTCCGACAACGACGTGAGCCGGCGGATCTCGCCGCCGATCGCGCGCATGTGCGTGGTCGCGTTGGAGACGTCGCCGGTGCCGGCCTCGCCCTTGGAGCGGATCATGGCCGCGCCTTCGGCGATGCGGCGCAGCGCCTCCCCCAGGTTCGTGGCCCCGCACACGAACGGCACGGTGAACTTCCACTTGTCGATGTGGTGGGTGTAGTCCGCGGGCGTCAGCACCTCGGACTCGTCGACGTAGTCGACGCCGAGGCTCTGCAGGATCTGCGCCTCGACGAAGTGGCCGATGCGGGCTTTGGCCATCACCGGGATGGTGACCGCGGCGATGATGCCCTCGATCATGTCCGGGTCGCTCATCCTCGAGACGCCGCCCTGCGCGCGGATGTCGGCGGGCACCCGCTCCAGTGCCATCACCGCGACGGCGCCGGCGCCCTCCGCGATTCGGGCCTGCTCCGGGGTGACGACGTCCATGATGACCCCGCCCTTGAGCATCTCGGCCATACCCCGCTTGACCCGGGCCGTTCCGGTCCGCCCGTTGCCGTTGTGTCCCGCGTTGTGTGCCGCGCTGTCCACCGCTACCTCTGGTTTTCTCGATCGTCTGTGCCTACCGGTACCGACCCAGTGTAGTAGTCGCGCGCGGCCCGATTCGCGCTGAAGGGGCCGCTCGGCGCTCAGCGCAGGGCGGCGTCCAGCAGCGCTTCGGCGGCGCTGCGGGCCGCCGCCGCGGCTTGCAGGTCGCGGTCCAGTTGCGCGCTGAGCCCCGCGCCGTCGTAGAGCAACTGCAGCTGACGCCCCAGCTCGTCGGGGCTCCTCGCCCCGGCCTGGCGGGCGAGATCGGTGAACAGCTCGCGGACGTCGTCGCGAAACCCGTCCGCGGCTTGCCGAATCGCGCCGCCGTCGGGGGCCTCGGCGCTGGCCGTGACGAAAGCGCAGCCGCGAAAGCCGGGGGCGGCGAACCCGTCGGCCTGCGCGTCGAAGACGGCGAGCAGGCGCTCCCGCGCGTCGTCGTGGCGCCCGATCGCGCGCCGCAGCTCGGCCAAGGTGGCTTGGTGCCGGCCGTCGAGATAGGCCCGCACCAGGTTCTCCTTGCTGCCGAAGGTGTTATACAGCGACGCCTTGGCGACCCCCGCACGCTCGATCACGCGGTCGATGCCGACGGTTTGCACGCCCTCGGCGTAGAACAGATCGTCGGCGGCGGCCAGGAGCCGATCGCGCGCCGACCCCCGGTTGACGCGGCGGTCGCCGTCGGGCGCAGTCTCGGACACGCTCACCTGCCCCTCCTCTCCTGTAGACAGCTCTGTCTACTTTACGCCGCCGTGGGCTCCAGGACGACGATGGGAATCTCCCGCGCGCCGGCGTGGGCGCGGTACTCGGGGAAATGCGGCCAGTGCCGCTCGGCGACGGCCCACAGCCGGGCCTTCTCGTCGCCGAACGCCTCGCGGGCGCGCAACGTGTGCGTGACCGGGCCGTCTTGCAACCAGACGTCGGGGTTGGCTGTCAGGTTGCGGTACCACGCGGGATGCGTGGCAGCACCCGCGTTGGATGCCACCACCACGTAGGCGGCGCCGTGCGGGATGCGCATCAGCGGGGTCTTGCGCAGTGCACCGCTGCGGGCGCCGACCGTGGTCAGGATGACCACCGGGCGGCCTTCCATCGTGCCGCCATCGACGCCGTCACTGGCCTCGTAACGGGCGACATGATCGCGGATGCGTTCGGTCGGGCTGGGCAGATAGCTGTCGGTCATGGCTGTTGATTCCCCTCCGTTGTCGGGAGCGCTAGATGGCCGTGCGGCCACCGTCGACGGGCAGCACCGCGCCGGTGATGTAGCTGGCCTTGTCCGACGCCAGGAACGCGATGGCCTGGGCGATCTCCTCCGGTTGGGCGGCGCGGCCCAGCAGCGTGGTGCCGCCCAGGTTGGTGATGAGTTCCTCGGTGGCGCCGCCGGTGTAGGCGGGCCCGGGCGCGACCGTGTTGACGCGCACGCCGGCCGGGCTGTACTCGGCGGCCCAGGCGCGGCTCATCGCGGTCAGTGCGGCTTTCGTCGCGCCGTAGGCCGCGGCGCCGGGCAGGCCGACATGGCCGGCCATGCTGTCGACGCTGACGATGCTGCCGTGGCCGCGCTCGGCCATGCCGGGTGCGAGCGCCGCAACCAGTCGGTATGCGCCACGCACGTTGGCGGCGAACAACTCGTCGAAAGTGGCGTCGTCGAGTTGGTCGGTCGGACCGAACCAGGAGAACCCGGCGTTGTTGACCAGCACGTCGACGTCGCCGGTCGCGGCGGCCAGCGCCGCGACTCCGGCCGGGTCGGACAGGTCGGCGGCGACGAATCGCGCCCGCCCGCCGCGTTCGGTGATGGCGGTGACGGTGTCGGCACCGCGGCTGGCGTCGCGGCCGTGCACGATCACCTCGAAGCCGTCGTCCGCCAGCGCGAGCGCCGCGGCACGCCCGATTCCCGACGTCGCCCCGGTGACCAGAGCCTTGGATCGATTCTCCATCACGAACCTCACTATCTGAGTAGACCTGTCTGTCTAGCTAATGGTAAGGACCATAGACAGACCGGTCTACTCATGGCAAGGCCCGGGGGCTGTGAGCTGCGCCACCCACCCGCGGCCGATCCCGCCAGTCAGCGGATCGACAACACCGGGCCGGGGGTACGGCCGCCGGCGAGGGCGGCGGCCTCGGGCAGCAACCCGGACAGCTGCAGGGGGTACACCGTCTCCCCCGCGGCGACCAGTGCGGCGATGTCGGCCGCGTCGCACCAGCGGTGGCCGTGGATGTAGCTGCGCTCGAGGTGGGTGCGGCCGGTGCCGGACGGTTCGAAGCGCCGGGTGCGGTAGACGAAGTAGAACTCCTCGCTGTCGATCAGCGAGCCGTTGAATTCGAAGACCTCGTCGCGCCGCCACACCGGCCCCACCAGGTCGGCGGGCGCAACCCGCAGGCCGGTCTCCTCGGCGAGTTCCCGAGCGGCGGCCTCGGCCAACCGCTCCCCCTCCTGGACCTCCCCGCCCACGGTGAACCACCACTTCGGCGCGTGCCGGTCGGCCAGCGCCGGGTCCGACCCGCGCAGCAGTAGCACCGCGCCGGCGTCGTCGAGCAGGACGACGCGCGCGGAGGTGCGGTGGTTGAGCACGCCGGGGTCGCCGTGGGCCAGCGCGTGCGGTCGCTCGACGATCTCGAAGTAGCTGGGCAGCGCGGCGGTGCCCCCGAGCCGCAACAGCCGCACAAAGCGCCGCTCGGCCAGCGCCAGGGTGTCGCGCACCGCGTCGTTGTGGAAGCGGCGGGCCAACACCACGCGGGCCTCGGCGTCGGCCAGCTCGGCGATCAACCCGGCCGGCAGCGACGCCGGATTCACCACGGCCAACGCGGCGGACAGCTCGTTCTCGGCGCCCTCCCGCGCGCTGCGCTGCGCCCCCTCCGCGGCGTCGGCCAGCGCCGCGAGCCGCCGGCCCTCCGAGGCGCCGCCGTAGGCATCGATCGCCACCGCCCGCGCCACCACCGCGCGCCGGGCCAGCGCACCGTCGAGCGCCTGCCAGGACAGGTCGTAGCGCACGTGCAGCCGGTCCAGGCGGTTCGCGGTCCGGTACGCCCAGGCGCCCAACACCGCCAGCGCAGCGACCAGCGCGATGACGGCGACGATCAGCCACGTCATCAGCTGGCCACCTCGACCTTGGCGCCGGACGCGGCGACCGTCTCGTACACCCGCATGATCTGGCTGGCCACCACCGACCAGTCGTAGCGCTGGACGGCCCGCGACCCGGCCGTCGCGTACCGCTCCCGCAGCACGTCGCTGCCTAGCACGGCGATCACGGCGTCGGCCAGCGCGGCGCTGTCGCCCACCGGCACCAGCGCCCCCGCCTCCCCGTCGCGCAGCACGCGGCGGAAGGCGTCCAGGTCACTGGCCACCACGGGGGTGCCGGCCGCCATGGCCTCAACCAGGACGATGCCGAAGCTCTCGCCCCCGATGTTGGGCGCGCAGTAGACGTCGGCGCTGCGCATCGCCGACGCCTTGCCCGCGTCGTCGACCTGGCCGAGGAACCGCAGGTGTTGCGCCAGCGCGCCGGCCTGGGCGCGCAGCTGGTCCTCGTCGCCGCGGCCGACGATCAGCAGCTGCACGTCCTCGTAGTGTTCGACGATCCGGGGCAGCGCGTCCAGCAGCACCGCCATGCCCTTGCGCGGCTCGTCGAAACGCCCCAGGAACAGCACCGTCTTGCCGGGCCGCGGGTAGCCGTGCAGGCGCGGGGCGGCGGCGAACGAGGCGACGTCGACGCCGTTGGGAATCTCGACGGCGTCGGTGCCCAGCGCCTCCATCTGCCAGCGCCGGGCCAGGTCGGAGACCGCGATGCGGCCGATGATCTTCTCGTGCATGGGCCGCAAGATGCCCTGGAACACCGACAACGTCAGCGATTTCGTGGTCGAGGTGTGAAAGGTCGCCACGATCGGCCCCTCGGCGATGTTCAGCGCCAGCATTGACAGGCTCGGCGCGTTCGGCTCGTGCAGGTGCAGGACGTCGAAATCCCCGTCGGCGAGCCATTTCTTGACCTTGCGGTGGGTCGCCGGCCCGAAGCGCAGCCGCGCCACCGAGCCGTTGTAGGGAATGGGCACGGCCCGCCCGCCGGACACGACGTAGTCCGGCAGCGTGGTGTGCGGCGAGAACGGCGCGAGCACGCTGACCTGGTGCCCGCGGCCGCGCATCACCTCCGCCAGCTGCAGCACGTGCGACTGCACCCCGCCCGGCACGTCGAACGAGTAGGGGCACACCATGCCGATGCGCATCAGGTGGCCCGGAGCCGGGCCTGTCTGGCCTCGGACAGGTCGGCCAGCCACTGCGGCTGCATCATGTGCCAGTCCTCGGGATGGGCGGCGATGTTGGCGGCGAACCGGTCGGCGAGCGCCTGCGTGATGGCGCCGACGTCGCGGCTGCTGGTGTCCAGGGGCGGGAACACCTCGAAACCCCACCCGGGGCCGTCGAACCAGCAGTGCACCGGAAGCAGGGCGGCCCCGGTGGCGACCGCCAGCTTCGCCGGTCCGGCCGGCATCCGGGTGGCCTCGCCGAAGAAGTCGACCTGCACCCCGGTGCGGGTGAGGTCGCGGTCGGCCATCAGACACACCAGCCCGTTGGCGCGCAGCCGGTCGCACAGGACGTCGAAGGGCGGCCGGTCGCCTCCCGACAGCGGTAGCACCTCGAAGCCCAGGCTCTCGCGATAGCGGACGAACCGCCGGTACAGCGATTCGGGTTGCAGGCGTTCGGCCACGGTGGCGAAGGTCCCGCGGGTCTGGGTGAACCACACTCCGGCCATGTCCCAGTTGCCGCTGTGCGGCAACGCGCAGATCGCCCCGCCTCCCGCGGCCAGCGCGGCGTCCAGGTTGTCGGCGCCGCGGAACGCCGCATCGAGTTCGCCGGCCAGCTCGCCCAGGTTCATCGACGGCAGGCGAAACGCCTCCCGCCAGTACCGGCCGTAGGACGCCAGCGACTCGCGCATCAACGCGTCGGGCACCTCGGCCGGCGAGACGCCGGTGACGCGGGCCAGGTTCTTGCGCAGCTGCGCCGGCCCCCCGCGGCGGGCGGCGTAGTGCGCCCCGGTGTCGAAGGCGGTGCGCGCGGCGAACTCCGGCAACGCGCGCACTGCCATCCACCCGGCCGCGTACGTCCAGTCGGTCGCGGTGCGGGTCAGCCGCTCGGGCAGGATCACGGCTGCCCCGTCCGGGGCAGCGGTCCGGCGGCCTGCGGCGACTTCTTCACCGCGTACAACCGCTGGCCGCAGGTGAGCACGCTGGCCACCGCCAGCAGCCACATCGCGACCGGCAGCGCCGGCGGCCAGGCGACGAACGGAAAGTCGGACACGCCCGCGCCGGTCAGCACGATGATCAACCGCTCGGGGCGCTCGATCAGGCCGCCGTCGCCACGCAGGCCGCTGGCTTCGGCCCGGGCCTTGATGTAGGAGATCACCTGCGAGGTGACCAGGCAGATCAGGGTCGCCGCCGCCAGCGGCTTGTCGTGGGCGGTGAACACGATCCACCACAGCAGCCCGCAGAACACGGCGCCGTCGCTGACCCGGTCACAGGTGGCGTCGAGCACCGCGCCGAACCGGGTGCCGCCGCCACGCTCGCGGGCCATCGCCCCGTCGAGCATGTCGAACACCACGAAGAACCACACCACGCACGCCCCGGCGAACAGCTTGCCGAGCGGGAACAGCGTGAGCGACGCCGCGACGCACGCGGCGGTGCCCAGCAGGGTGACGCTGTCGGGGGTCAGCCCGAGGCGCAGGGCCGCCCGCGCCGTGGGGGCCGTGAGCCGCGCAAAGGCCGCCCGGGACAGAAACGGCGCCTTGCTCATCGGGCGGCGCTCCTCATGGCTGGTTGGTCCACTCCGTCGCCAGCAGCCGGCGGGTCTCGCGCAGCAACTGCGGGATCACCTTCGAGCCGCCGACGATGGTGATGAAGTTCGCGTCGCCGCCCCATCGCGGGACCACGTGCACATGCAGGTGCTCGGCCAGCGAGCCGCCCGCCGAGGAGCCCAGGTTCAGCCCGACGTTGAAGCCGTGCGGCCGCGACACGTTCTTGATCACGCGGATCGCCTTCTGAATGAACGCCATCAGCTCGGCGCTCTCCGCGTCGGTGAGGTCTTCGAGCTCCGAAACCCGCCGGTACGGCACCACCATCAGGTGGCCGGGGTTGTAGGGGTAGAGGTTGAGCACCGCGTAGACCAGCTCGCCGCGGGCGACCACCAGGCCGTCCTCGTCGGACAGGTTCGGGATGTCGCTGAACGGCTCGTCGGGCTTGCCCCCGGGGTCGCGCTTCATCGGCGACTCGGCCAGGTACGTCATGCGGTACGGCGTCCACAAGCGCTGCAGGTGATCACGCTCGCCGACGCCCGTGTCGAGGATGGCGTCGTCGACGCCGTCGGCCTTTCCGGGGTCACTCACCACTGGACACCTTCACGAGTTCGGCTGTGGGAACGGCGTTTTCACGGTCGGCGATCCACTTGACGATGGCGTCGACGGCGCTGTCGCGGGGCACCCCGTTGATCTGGGTGCGGTCACCGAACCGGAAGCTCACCGCGCCGGCCTGCACGTCGCGGTCGCCGGCGAGCAGCATGAACGGCACCTTCTGCGCGGTGTGGTGCACGATCTTCTTGGCCATCCGGTCGTCGCTGCCGTCCACCTCGACCCGCACGCCGTGCGCCTTGAGTTGCGCGGCAACGCGTTCCAGGTAGGGCAGGTGCTCGTCGGCGACGGGGATCCCGACGGCCTGTACCGGGGCCAGCCACGCCGGGAACGCCCCGGCGTAGTGCTCGGTGAGGATGCCGAAGAACCGCTCGATCGACCCGAACAGCGCGCGGTGGATCATCACGGGCCGTTGCCGGGTGCCGTCCGGGGCGGTGTACTCCAGCGCGAAGCGCTCCGGGAAGTTGAAGTCCAGCTGAATGGTGGACATCTGCCAGGTGCGGCCCAACGCGTCCTTGACCTGCACCGAGATCTTCGGGCCGTAGAAGGCCGCCCCGCCCGGGTCGGGCACCAGGTCCAGGCCGGACTCGGCGCCGACTTCCGCGAGCACGCTGGTGGCCTCCTCCCAGACGTCGTCGGAGCCGACGAACTTCTCGGGATCCTTGGTCGACAGCTCCAAATAGAAGTCGGTGAGGCCGTAGTCGCTGAGCAGGTCCAGGACGAAGCGCAGCAGCGAGCGCAGCTCGTCGCGCATCTGGTCGCGGGTGCAGAAGATGTGGGCGTCGTCCATCGTGAGGCCGCGGACCCGGGTCAGGCCGTGGATGACGCCGGACTTCTCCAGGCGGTAGACCGTGCCGAACTCGAAGAGCCGCAACGGCAATTCGCGGTAGGAGCGGCCGCGTGTCCGGAAGATCAGGCAGTGCATGGGGCAGTTCATCGGCTTGAGGTAGTAGTCCTGCCCCGGCTTGCGCAGCGACCCGTCCTCGTTGTACTCGGCGTCGAGGTGCATCGGGGGGAACATGCCGTCGGCGTACCAGTCCAGGTGCCCCGAGGTGTGGAACAGCTGCGCCTTGGTGATGTGCGGGGTGTTGACGAACTCGTAGCCCGCCCGCTCGTGCTGGCGCCGCGAGTAGTTTTCCAGCTCTCGGCGCACGATGCCGCCCTTGGGGTGGAAAACGGCCAGCCCCGAACCGATCTCGTCGGGGAAGCTGAACAGGTCGAGTTCCACGCCGAGCTTGCGGTGGTCGCGACGCTGCGCCTCTTCGATAAGTTCAAGGTGCTTGTCCAGGGCCTCTTGGGATTCCCAGGCGGTGCCGTAGATGCGCTGCAGGCTCGCGTTGCGCTGGTCGCCGCGCCAGTACGCGGCCGAGCTGCGGGTGAGCTTGAACGCCGGGATGTGCTTGGTCGTGGGGATGTGCGGGCCACGGCACAGGTCACCCCAAACCCGTTCCCGCGTGCGGGGATTGAGGTTGTCGTAGGCCGTCAGCTCGTCGCCGCCGACCTCCATCACGTCCGGGTCGCCGGACTTGTCGTCGACCAGCTCCAGCTTGTACGGCTCGGCCGAAAGTTCTTGACGGGCCTGATCTTTGGACTCGTAGACGCGGCGGGAGAACAGCTGGCCCTCTTTGACGATCTGGCGCATCCGCTTTTCCAGCTTGTCGAGGTCCTCGGGGGTGAACGGCTCCGCCACGTCGAAGTCGTAATAGAAGCCGTCGGTGATGGGCGGCCCGATGCCGAGCTTGGCGTGCGGGAACAGCTGCTGGACGGCCTGGGCCAGCACGTGGGCGGCCGAATGCCGGATCACGCTGCGGCCGTCGTCGGTGTTGGCGGCCACGGGAACGACGTCGGCGTCGGCGTCGGGCACCCAGCTCAGGTCACGCAGTTTGCCGTCGCCGTCGCGCACCACCACGACCGCGTCGGGGGTGCCGCGCCGCGGCAGCCCGGCGTCTGCCACCGCCGCGCCCGCGGTGGTCCCGGCGGCCACCCGAATCGGGGCGGTTGCGGGGGCGGGGTCGGCGGGGGCGCTCATGGGTGGGGTTCTCCGTTGTTCTCGGGTCTGACGATCGCTGCCATGCTATCGGGGCCGACGCGCCTCAGGGCTGGCCAGGTTTGAGGCGCACGAACAGCGCCTCGGCTTCCGTCAGCAGGGTGTCACCGTCGGTCAACCGGCCGGACACGAAGATCTTGCGGCCGTCCACCCGGTCCACGCCGGCGTCGAACTGCAATTCGGTCTGGATCGGCACGATGTGCCGGTAGTCGATCTTGAGGTAGGCGGTGCGCTGGTAGGGGCCGCCGGTGAGCACCGAGGACGTCAGCCCGAGCACGCTGTCGAACAGCAGGCCCAGGAAACCGCCGTGCACGGCGCCGTTGCGGCCCAGGTGGTAGCGCGCGAAGCGCGCCTGGCCCTGGATGCGGCCCTCGTCGGTCTTGCGGGCTGTCATGGGAATGGTCTGGATGTTGCCGCGCATCGGCAGGTCCATCCGGCGCCCCGACGGCGAATTCCATTCGTCGGCCTCGAACGGGCTCAGCAGCGCCGACGCCTTCTCCAGGAGGTCGGCGGCCTCGGTGAACACCTCGTCGGGGGCGTCCGCGCCGCGCGCCAGGTCCTGCAGCGAACGCACCGCGTCGACGAACCTGCCGTAGTCCGGGCCGCCCTTGGTGGTCGGTTCCGGCGGGTTGAACCCGCCGCCGGGATGCTGCTGCTGTGCGCCGGCCATCACCACACCGTATTGCCCGGCGTGCCCGCCTGCGCGCGGTGGTTAGACCGTCTGTTGACCCCCGGCCGCGGAGAGGGTCTCGAACTCCTCGTCGGACAGTGTGATCTCGGCGGCGGCGACGTTCTCCTCCAGGTGCGCGACCTTCGACGTGCCGGGGATCGGCAGCATCACCGGGGAGCGTTTCAGCAGCCACGCGAGCGCCAGCTGCGACGGCGTCGCGTGGTGGTCGGCGGCGATGCGCTGCAACGGCCCGTCGGCGGCCGCCAGCGGTCCGGCGGCCAGCGGGAACCACGGGATGAAACCGACGCCACGCTCGGTCGCCGCGTCCAGCAGCGCCTCGGCGCCCCGCGCGGACAGGTTGTACATGTTCTGCACCGAGACGATCTCGGTGATCTCCTGGGCGGCGTCGAGCTGCTCGACGCCGATCTCGGAGAGCCCGATGTGGCGGATCTTGCCCTCGTTCTTCAGCGTGAGCAGCTCGCCGACCTGGTCGGCCAGCGGGAAATTCTTGTCGATCCGGTGCAGCTGGAACAGGTCGATGGTGTCCACGCCGAGCCGGCGCAGGCTCATCTCGCATTCCTGGCGCAGGTAACTGGGGTTACCCAACGGCACCCACACGTCCGGGCCGGTGCGCAGCAGCCCCGCCTTGGTGGCGATCACCAGGCCGTCGTAGGGATGCAGCGCCTCGCGGATGATCTCCTCGGACACGTACGGGCCGTAGGAATCGGCGGTGTCGAAGAAGTTGACGCCGAGTTCGACGGCGCGCCGCAGCACCCGCACGCATTCGTCACGGTCGTCCGGCGGGCCCCAGACACCCTTGGCGGTCAGGCGCATGGCGCCGAAGCCGAGTCGGTTGACGGTCAGATCACCACCGAGCGTGAACGTTCCGGACGCTTCGGCAACGGTTTTCGAGTTCTGTGCGGTCACACCGTCAAACGGTACGCGCCGGGCGCCGCGGGCACAGCGCCCGTGGCAAGCTGATCGGGTGGATCTGGCAGCGCTTGAAGAACTTCCGTTGACCTACGCCGAGGTGGGCGCGACCGCGTCGGGCGACCGGCCCGCCGGCTACGGTCACCTGCACGTACAGGCCCAGATCGGCACCGGCCGCGCACGTTTCGAGCGGGCCGCCGACGCGGTGCTGCACTGGGGCATGCAGCGCGGCGCCGGGCTGCGGGTGCAGGCGAGCTCGGACGTGGTGGCGGTGGATGCCGTGGTGGTGGTGCGGATGGGCTTTTTGCCCGCCCCCTGCCGCGTGGTGTACGTCGTCGACGAGCCCGACATCCGCGGGTTCGGCTATGGCACGCTGCCCGGCCACCCGGAGTCCGGCGAGGAACGCTTCGTCGTGCGCTACGAGCCGGACACGTCGGCGGTGTTCGCGGAGGTGTCGTCGTTCTCGCGGCCCGCGGCGTGGTGGAGCAAGGCGGGCGGCCCGCTGGTGTCGCTGGCCCAGCGCGTCATCGCCAAGCGCTACTTGCGCGCGGTCTGACCCCAACGGCTCAGCAATTGCTCGGCGCCCGAACACATTTCGTCGATCACCTCGGCGACCGACGCGTCGTCGCGGATCATGCCCACCCCCTGGCCGGCGTCCACGGGGGCCACCCGACGATCGTCGGCGGCGATCGAGGCCGCCAGTTCCTCGCGGGCCTGCGCGTCCAAGGTGTCCTCGTGGCCCGTCCAGCGCTCGACGAAGTCGTTGGTCAACACCCGTGACGGAAAATGGGCGGGCCACGGCCGGTCCTGCGCGACGTCGAAGGCCCGGGTGACCGTGGTGTCAGTGGCGCGCGCCGCGATCAGCGCGCGGCGGCTGGCGTCCCCGGAGAGCGCCTCCGGGCAGGCGGCCAGGCGGGTTCCCACCCACGCCCCGCTCGCCCCGGCCGCGAGCACCGCGGCCAGGCTGCGCGCCGAGGCGATGCCGCCACCGGCGAGCACGGGCACCGTCACGGCGTCGAGCACGGCGTCCAGCAGTGGCAGCGTGGCCAGCCTGGTCTCGCCGTGACCGCCGCCCTCGGCGCCCCGGGCGACCAGGATGTCGACGCCGGCGTCGACGGCCCGGCGCGCCCCACTGCCGTCGTAAACCTGTGTGACGGTGGGGATTCCGGCGTCGTGCGCCTTGCCCACCCAGGACCAGTCCGTGCCGAAGCTCACCGACAGCAGCGCCGGCCTGGCGGCCAGGGCGTCCTCCAGCAGGCCCGCCTCGTTGCGCATCACCCAGTCGACCAGGCCGATGCCGAAGGTGCCCCGCACGTGTCGCAGCTGGGTCCGCAGCAGTTCCCTGGTGGCGACGCTACCCATGCCGACCATGCCCAGGCCGCCGGCCGCGGTGACCGCGGCGGCCAGGCGTCCACCGGCGACCCCGCCCATCGGGGCGTTGAGAATCGGCGCGCGCAGCCCGAACGCGCGTGACCAGTCGGTGCCGAGCATCGCCTAGTGCGCCTGCGGGAGAGTTTTGAGCACGGTCAGCAGGATCACCGAGTCCTCGACCGCGTGCAGGGCGTGCCGGGCGGTGGGGAGGGCGACGTAATCCCCCGTTCTGCCGTCCCAGGCGTCGGCGCCGGCGGTCACCCGGACGTGACCGGACAGCACCTGCAGGGTCGCCTCGCCGGGGCTGTCGTGTTCGGACAGGTTGTGGCCGCCGAGCAGGGCGAGCACGGTCTGCCGCAGTTCGTGGGTGTGGCCGCCGTGGATGGTGTGCGCTGCGCGGCCGCTGTGCGCTTGCCGGGCCTCGGCGAGCTTCTCGGCGGCGAGCGCGGTGAGCGAGACGGATTCCATGGCGCAGTCCTTTGCGATCGGCGGCCGGTCAGCCGGCCATTAGCAGTATCCCCGCCGCCACAAGCGCGACGACTTTGACCGCCTCCAGGCCGATGTAGGCGTAGTGGGCGCGCGAGCGCGGCCTGTCGCGGCCGGCGAGCACCGCGTCCGAGCGGCGCGTCAGCCGCGGCCGCACCGCCACCAACTGGACGGCCAGCGCGGCGGCGGCGGCGCCGACCGCCACGACCGCGCCCGTCGGGGTGGGGCCGGCCGCCGCGATCGCGCCGACGACGAGCGCGAAGACCACCTCGACGGCGTTGAGCGCGCGGAAGACCAGCCGCCCGATGCCGAGCCCGATCTGCAGCGTCACGCCCGGCGCCCGGAACTTCAGCGGCGCCTCCAGGAACGAGATGGCCAGCACCATGCCGAGCCAGACGAACGTCAGCGCCGCGGCGATGGCCGGTCCGCGGGTCACCGGGCCGGCTGCAGCAGGGTCAGGTGGGCCAGGCACAGGTCGGGTTCCGCGAACGGCTCGAGTGCGTCCACCAACAGCGGCGCTCCCATGCTCTCGACGGTGCCCTGCATGAGGCCGAGGTGCACGGGGCAGATGACGCTGGTGCGGTTCTCGGCCAGCTCGAGGAACGGGCAGTGCCGCAGGCCGAGCTGATGTCCGCCCTCGCCGATGCGGTGCTCGGGGGCGAAGCCGAGGTCGTCGAGGACGTCGATGAGGTGCTCGATGGCCTCGTCGGCGGTGGCCGGGGCATCGGGCGACGACGGCAACGCCACCTCCGTCTTGCGCGCCCAGGCCCGGCCCGCGGCGCGGGCCTTGGCGCCCGGGTCCGGTTCGGCCGCGAAGGCCGCGGCCAGGACCTCGGCAAGCAGCCGGTAGTGGCGTGTCCCGCCGCGATCCATCTGCCGCACGGCGCGGAACATCAACGGCGGGCGACCGGGCCCCTTGCGTTCCAACTCGACGTGCTCGACCTGGCCGTCCGCGACCAGGCTTTCCAGGTGAAAGCGCACGGTGTTGGGGTGCACATCGAGTACCTCGGCGATCGCGATGATGCTCATCGGGGCCGACGACCCGCGCAGCACGCGCAATACCTTGCGGCGGCGGCCGACGGACTCCCCGGTGGACGGGTCGTGGGCACTCACGGGACTTCACGCTCCTCGGTCGTCACGCTCCCTCACGTGAGGCGGCACTCGGCTGAGCGGCCCGGCAGCGTTATCTCCAGAGTGCCTCATGGCCCGGCCGCGGTGCGCGCGTGGCGGGCATGTTCGGACCGGCCGCCACCGCCGGCGACACCGGCCGCGCGGACTGCGAATCGCGATCGTGGACAGCACCTTTGAACTGCGGCAACGACTTTGGCTCCGTTCCGCAATCCGTGCGTTACGAGATAGTGACGTCCGCAGACGTAACTTGGCTGCGGTGAGTTGCGGGGTGAACAAAGGAGCTTGACGGCCATGGGTGTTAACCCACCGTTGTTGATGACCGATTCGGACCTGGACGCGTTGGCTGAGGAGTTTCTGGACTCGCACTACCTCGGTGCGACCTACGCCGACTGGTCCCCGGATCGACGGTTGGACACGTTCCTGCGCCGCCGGGGGCTCGCCCGGGTGGCCGACAACGGGGACCTGTCGCACACCGTGTTGGAACGCATCATGGCCCAGTCGGGCCGCGCCTCGTTGACGCGGCGTTAATTGGCTCGGCGATTCAACTGCGAAATTAGGTTGGCGAGTGCGATGATGAAACAGCTTGTCGAGCTGGGGCGGTGGTCACGCACATCGCTGTGGCTGATGGGGAGGCGACCATGAATTCGCTTAAGTGGCGGCAACATTGGGTAGCGCGTAGGCCGATGACGACCACGATCTATCAACTGACCGACCGGTTGCGCAACGACCACATCGCGCTGGTGCCCGCGCACCAGATCACGGCGACGGTGTCGGCGTGGCTGGCCGAGTTGGGCGTCGACAGCCCGCTGGTCGACGAGCTGGAACGGGCGGTGTGCGCCGGCGACTGGGCCGCGGCGCACGCCCTGGGCGAGTGCCTGTCGATCGAGATCGTTGCGGCCGACCGGGAGCTGACCCCCACCGGCGACGCGGACACCTGACGCATATCGGCGCCCGCCGTCGAATTCGGGAGGGGCGCGCAGCAAAACGCTGCTCTTAATCAGCAATATCGCTGGTTTTCATCGATCGTTTCGGTGTCGTAAATCGACGTGCCCATACAGTAACGGGCGTGTCCGACGTGCCGACACAGACCAGATATGCGCACGCCTCGCGGGCCAGGCGGTCCTCGGCGCACGCCGGTGACGACCGGGAGCAGGCCATTCTGGCGACCGCCGAGCGACTGCTGCAGGAACGGCCACTGGCGGATTTCTCCGTCGACGACCTAGCAAAGGGCGCGGGCATTTCGCGGCCCACCTTCTATTTTTATTTCCGTTCCAAGAACGCGGTGCTGCTGTCGCTGCTCGACCAGATGAACACCAAGGCGCAGACGGCGCTGCGGTCGTGGGGCGCCATCCCGGCCGACGACCCCGCGGCCGCCTGGCGCGCCCGCATCGAGTCGTTTTTCGAGGTGTCGGGCGCGCACCGCGCGGTCGCGGTCGCCGGCGCGTCGGCCACGGCGACCAACCCCGAGGTACGCCAGCTGTGGGCGGCCCTGATGCAGAAGTGGACCTACCACACCACCGTGGCGATCAAGGCCGAGCGCGGCCGCGGCGTGGCTCCCGCGACGGTACCGGCGGAGGACCTGTCGGTGGCGCTGAACATGCTGAGCGAGCGGGTGATGGCCGCAACCTTCACCGGCGAGGAGCAGGCGATTCCCGAGGACCGGGTGATCGACGCGCTGCTGCACGTCTGGCTGGCCAGCATTTATCAGCGCTGAGCCGTAATGGCTTGCGGCGCCGAACTTTACACGGCGCGGACCAGGGCGGTGACGGCCGACCGTGATGCCCACCCCGAGGGCCCGCGACACCAAGCGCGAGGCGCGCACGACCCCGCCTCGGGTTGGCCGGGCAGCAGGCGCTGCCCCCGCTGCCGGGCCGATCAGGTGCCCGAGAGCTGTGAAGTGCACAACTGCCGGGGTTCCCGCGTGCTCAACGACGCTGATCGACGGCCGCGGGGCGTTGTGTGCCATCACTGGGGCCGCCGAACCTACTATTGTCGGCTTCGTGCACGGCGCTATTCACGCTGGATATCACCGTTACGTCGCCATCGGTGACAGCCAGACCGAGGGCCTGTGGGACGGCGACGACACCGTCGGCCTGCTCGGGTTCGCCGACCGTCTCGCGGTGATGGTCGACTCGCTCTACCCGGGGCTGCAGTACGCCAACCTCGCGATTCGCGGCAAACGGATCGGCCACGTCCTCACCGAGCAGGTGCCGCCGGCGCTGGCGATGCAGCCGGACCTCATCACCGTCTGCGCGGGCATGAACGACGTCATCCAGCCGGGGCGGTCGTTCGGCCCCGCCCTGGCGGACCTGGAACGCGTCTACGCCGCGTTGGCCCAATCCGGCGCCACGGTGGTGACGACCACCTTCCCCAACGTCGCGCAGTTCCTCCCGCTCGGCCGACTGGTGTCCGGGCGCCTGACCCGGATCAACGCGGCGATCCGGGGAGCCGCCGAGCGCTACGGGTTCGCCCTGGTCGACCTGTACAACGCGCCCTCGATGCGCGAGCTGGACACCTGGGCCATCGACCGGGTGCACGCGTCCACCAAGGGGCACATGCTGTTCGCGGCGGCGGCCGCGGAAGCCCTCAATCTGCCTGAGAGCAACCATGATTGGGCTCAGCCGGGCCTCCGACCCACCCAGCGTTCCTTGGCGGCAGGCACCTACGAGCAGCTGCGCTGGACGCAGGCGAGTTTCTTCCCCTGGATCTGGCGCCGGTTGCGCGGGTTGTCGTCGTACGACGGGCGCGCACCGAAACGACCGCGCCTGGAAGACCTGCGCGCGCCCAGCGAATTCCGACGCAGCCTTTAGGCCGCGGATCGGGTCGCGGTCAGGCATCCTTGACGCATGGACGTGGAGGCCTTGCTGCACTCGATCCCGCCCCTTGCGGTCTACCTGGTGGTCGGCGGTGTGGTGGGGGTGGAGAGCCTGGGCATCCCGCTGCCGGGCGAGATCGTGCTGGTGACGGCGGCGCTGATGTCGTCGCATCACGACCTGGCCGTCAACCCGGTCGGCGTCGGCGCCGCGGCCGTGCTGGGCGCGGTGATCGGGGACTCGATCGGTTATTCGGTGGGGCGCCGCTTCGGTATGCCGCTGTTCGACCGGCTCGGCCGGCGATTCCCCCGCCACTTCGGCCCCGGGCACGTCGCGCTGGCCGAGAAACTGTTCAGCCGGTGGGGTTCGCGCGCCGTCTTCTTCGGCCGCTTCATCGCGCTGCTGCGGATCTTCGCCGGGCCGCTGGCGGGGGCTTTGAAGATGCACTACCCGCGGTTCCTCACGGCGAACGTCTCGGGCGCCGTCTGCTGGGCGGGCGGCACCACGGCGCTGGTGTACTTCGCCGGCATGGCCGCCGAGCGCTGGCTGGAGCGGTTCTCCTGGATCGGGCTGCTGATCGCCGTGGTACTCGGGGGCACGGCGGCGATCCTGTTGCGCGAGCGCACCTCCCGGATGGTCGCCGAACTGGAGGCCGAACACCACCGCAAGGCCGCCGCGCCGGACGCGGTGTCGGAGAGCGGCTAGCCGAGCGATCGCGGAAAACCCGCACCGCTTTTTTGCTCAGGCGGCGGCCAGAATTATTTTGCTAAACGGGCGAATATCGCGGGCGAAAGACCATATTGCGTCGCGGAAAGACACAGCCCACGACGCGCCGGCCCGTCGCCTCCACGACGGTGTTGCCGCGCCGACCCGCCTCCCGTTCGCCGAGGTCAGGGGCCGTCAGCCGCCGGTGACCGGCGGGTGTCGCACGCTGGGATATTCACACGGCAAGACTTACAAAACTCTTAGGTCGAACGTATGGACAGACGACCCCGGCGCGTTATAGAAAAGAGATTCGCACTCGCGAAATAGTCTGTCTTCAGACAATAGGACGGGCATCCATCGCGGCGGTTCGGACGCCGATTAGGGAGTCCACCATGAGTTCAATTATTGCCGAACCCCTAGGCCCTCGCGTCTCGCTGAGCAGCAAGCTGGTCTACGAACTGGGCGACCCCCACAGCACCCTGCGCGCCACCACCGACCGCCGCGGCCCGGCGGTGCTGATTTACGCCGGCGGCGAGGTCGACGCCTGCAACGAGGAGACCTGGCGGCACCTGGTGAGCGAGGCGGCCGCCGTGGTCGCCGCGCCCGGACCCCTGGTGGTGGACGTCAGCGGCCTGGACTTCATGGGTTGCTGCGCGTTCGCCGTCCTCGCCGAGCAGGCGAAGCGTTGCCGGGAGCGCGGCGTCGAATTGCGGCTGGTGAGCCTCGACCAGTTCGTCGCGCGAGTCGTCGACGCATGCGGCCTGGGCCGCACACTGCCGGTTTATCCGACGGTCGATTCCGCGCTCGCCGCGGCCGCGCGCTGGTAATCGGGTGACGTTCTGCGAGTTGATCTTTCGACCGCATGAGTGACCTTCCGACGATCGGCGCAGAAGAAGAGTTCCTGGTTGTCGATCCCGACAGCGGCGAACCCGTTCCGCGCAACGCCGACGTGGCCGCGCAGGCCGAGCGCCGCGGCGTCGAGCTGCAGCGCGAACTGAGCAGCTGCCAGGTGGAGACCACTTCCAGCGTGGTCGCGACCGCCTCGGAACTGCGCGAGGAGTTGACGCGGTTGCGCCGCACCGCGGCGCAGGCAGCCGAGGCGGCGGGGGTGAGGCTGCTGGCCTCCGGGTTGCCGCCGGTGACGCCGCGGGAATTCCCGGTCACCGACACCCCGCGCTATCAGCGCATCGGCGCCGAATTCGGGATGGTCGCCCACGAGCAGGGCATCTGCGGATGCCACGTTCATGTGCAGGTTCCCGACCGCCCGGCCGCCATCCACGTGAGCAACTGGCTGCGGCCGTGGCTCCCATATTTGCTTGCACTCAGCGCCAATTCGCCGCTGTACCGCAACGCCGACAGCGGATTTGCGAGCTGGCGCAGCATTTTATGGCGACGCTGGCCGGCCGCGGGTCCGCCGCCCTACTTCGCCTCGCCGGACGAGTACGACCGCGCGGTCGCCATGCTGGTCGACGCGCGGGTGATCCTGGACAAGGGCATGGTCTATTGGGACGTGCGCCCGTCGGCCGACTTCCCCACCGTCGAGGTCCGGGTGGCCGATGTGCCGGCAACCGTCGACGAGACGGTCCTGCTCGCCACCCTGATCCGGGCGCTGGTGATGACGGCCCTGCAGGCCCGCGACGACGACGCGGCCCGGTTGCCGCCGGGCGCGCTGCGGGCCGCCTACTGGAAGGCGGCGCACGACGGATTGGCCGGCGATGCGCTGGATCTCATCCACGGCCGGGGTGCCGTGCCGGCGCGGCAGCAGTTGGACGTGCTGGTGCAACGGGTGCGTCCAGCGCTCGAGGCGCTCGGCGAGTATGACCACGTCGTCGACGCGCTGGACCGCGTCGCGGCCCGCGGCAACGGGGCGATGCGCCAGTTGCGGGCCTGGCGCAAACGGGGCGACGTCGCCGACGTCGTCGCCGAGGTGGCGGCCGCGACGCTGAGCTGATCAGGCCACTGAGAGCAAACGGTACAACCCGATCAGCCCCACCACCACGATGGTCGCGCGCAGCGCATTGCCCGACAACCGTCGGCCGTAGCGCGCCCCGATCAGCCCGCCGACCAACGATCCCGCCGCGATCAGCCCGGCGACGGGCCAGTTGATCCGGTGGAACGCGACCAGCGTATAGGCTACGGCGGCAACCACATTCACGACGAGCGCCAGCAGGTTCTTGGCCGCGTTGGTGCGCTGCACGGATTCGGGCAGCAGCGCGGCCATGACACCGACCAGCAAAATCCCCTGCCCGGCGGTGAAGTAGCCGCCGTAGACGCCGACGGCGAAGGTGCCGAAAGCCAGTAGGGCCATCCGGCCCCGGCTGACGTGCTCGGGTGAGCGGCCCGCCACCTCGGCGCGCCGAACCGTCCACGCCTGGATCCGCGGCCCCAGCACCACCAGCACCAGGGCCAGCACCATGAGCGCGGGGACGACGTCGACGAACACCTTCTCGGGCAGGTGCAGCAGCAGGTACGCGCCCACGACGGCGCCGAGCAACGACGCCGGGAGTTGCCACCGCAGCCGCCGCCACTGCCCGCTCAGCTCCGCGCGGTAGCCCCAGGTGCCGGACACGCTGCCGGCGACCAGACCGGTCGCGTTCGACATGGTGGCCGTCACCGGCGGGTAGCCCAGCGCCACCAGCGTCGGGAAGGTGATGAGGGTGCCGGAGCCGACCAGCGCGTTGATGGCGCCGGCACCGAGTCCGGCCAGGCAGATCAGCAACATATGCAGAGGCGCCACAGGAGAAAAACCCTACCCTGCGGCCGATTTCGATCGAGTCGCCTCCCGTGAGACCGTGGTCACACAGGCGGCGCTTCGGCGCCGCGGTCCACCCCGGTGCGCAGCTTCACCGATGCGGAGTACGCGAGCGAGCGAAACCGCAGCACGGGATCGTCGGAGGGTTCGATGCCGTCGGTCACCCGCATCGGGTCGAACACCACGATGTCGTTGCCGCGCTCGCGTTCGGTGTCGCGTCCGATGATCTCCAGCGTGCCGACGGTGACCAGCTGGCTGCTCTGCCAGGCGGCCGACGGGTCGACCGTCGAATCGCCGGGGCCGGCGATCTGCACCCGGTACTCGAAGCGCACCGGCCCGGTGGCCAGCCGCTCGTCCAGCTCCTCGGTGAGGAAGTCCGCGTCCTCGCGTCGCGCCGCGTCGTCGGGCGGCCGGGCGGCGGTGGGGGCCGGAACCAGGTGGTAGCGAACGAACCTCGCGCTGCCGTCGGCGGCCACCCAGCGGTAGGCGTGCAGGCCGTGGTACTCGACGGTCGCATAACTCGCCGGCACCCGGTTGGCCTCGCGCACCACCGGCAACGCGCCGAGCGTGCGCGGGTGGGTGAGGAAATACTTGGCCAGCCGCAGCGGTGTCGTGACGCCGGGTCGCATGGCCTTGAGCAGGTCGACGAATCCGTCGGGCGTGCTGGAGACGAACAGTTTGGCGGTCTGCGTCGACACGTCGGTGGTCTTGCCGTCGGGCAAGCGGAACTTCACGGCCATGCCGCGCACGCCGGGCGCCCCGTCGCGCTGTTTGGGATTGCCCGAACCGTTGGAGAAGCGGACCAGCGCCGGCACCGGCGAGCCGTCCAGATGCGTTGCCCGGGCGAGCATCCGGGCGTCACGGGTCGCGGTGAACGTGCCGCGGTACAGGGTGCCCTTGGCGTGCAGCGCCCGCGATCCCGGCTGCGCTCCCCCGGTGCCCCGGATGGCCTCGATCGCGTCGTCGGGCGTCAGTTGCGCGTTCATGGCCGAATCCTAGTTGCGGGGGAACCCGAAGAGCGCTACCACGCCATGATCGCGCCCGGCGGTGTAACCCCCGTCGACCGCGATGGCCTGCCCGGTGACGAAGGAGGCGTCGGTCGACAGCAGGAACGCGGCCATGGCCGCGACCTCCTCCGGCCGGCCCAACCGCTGCAGGGCGTGCTCTTCGGTGATGGAGATCAGTGGGCCCTCCATCCCGGGGAGCCGCAGGACGCTGTCGGCCAGCGGCGTCTCGATAAAGCCGGGACAGACGACGTTGGCCCGGATGCCGCTCGGCCCGTAGTCGAGCGCGATGTTCTTGGTGAGCAGCACGACACCGCCCTTGGCCGCGTTGTAGGAGCTGCCGCCCGCCGTGCCCTCGAGCCCTTCGACGCTGGCGACCATCACCAGCGAACCGCGCTCACCGTCCACCCGCGGCTGCTCGATCATCCGGGCCAGCGCCGCCTTGGCCACTAGGAACGTCCCGGTGAGGTTGACCCCGACGACCCGGTCCCATTCGGTGCGGTCGAGCAGATGCACGGGGCCGCCGCCGGCCACACCGGCCGCATGGAAGACCCCGTCGAGGCGGGCCGGGACGGCGGCGAACACGGCGGCCACCGCGTCCTCGTCGGTCACGTCGGCCGCCACGAACCGAAAGCCGGGACCCAAATCCGGCGGGTCGGCCACGTCGGCGCCCACGACCGCGCCGCCCTCGGCCAGCAGCCGCCGCGCGGTCGCCAGGCCGATGCCGGATGCGGCGCCGGTGACGACGAAGGTGCGGGAACGGGCGCGATCGGGAGTCACCATGTCCACCCTCCGTCGGGTCAGCTGGCAGGTAAGTCCATCCGGGTAAGTCGACCGGATAGATCGTCGACCGGATAGATCATGGTGGCACGCCACCCCGCCGGGGGTGGCCGTAGCATGCGCGTAACGCACCACGATGGGCGAAGCGACCCGATTCGGAGGGGTTCATGCCACCAGCCGACGTCACGGCACACACGACGGAAACGCTCGCCGGGTTCGTCGACCGACACGCGCAGCAGCGGCCCGACGCGGTCGCCATCCGGTTCGGCGAGACGCAATGGTCCTGGACGCAGTGGAGCTCGCGGATCCGGCGGGTCGCGGGGATGTTGCGCGCGGCGGGCATCGAGCGCGGCGACTGCGTCGCGTTCCTCGACAAGAATCACCCCGCCTGCCTCGAGGTGCTGTTCGCGGCGGCGTCGATCGGCGCGGTGACCACCATCGTCAACTGGCGCATCGCGGGCGAGGAGATGGTGCACGTGCTCGCCGACAGCGCTGCGCGGGCGCTCATTGTCGGCGCCGAGCTGCACCCGGCCGCCGCGGTGGCCGCCGACCGGGTGCCGGGCCTGCAGCGGATCATCGAAGTCGGCGACGAGTACGAGACATTGCTCGCCGCCACGGATCCCGCCGAGAGCGACCCGGACGTTGACGAAAACCACACGGCGCTGGTCATTTATAGCTCCGGTACCACCGGGCGGCCCAAGGGTGTGCTGCTGAGCCAGCGAGCGTTGGTCAACCACGCGGCGAACCTCGCGCCGTCTTTCCCCTTCGCCGACGGCGATGCCAACCTGGTGGCCATGCCCCTGTTCCACGTGGGCGGAATCGGCTACGCGCTGTTTGGGATTCGCGCCGGGGTGCCGACGATCATGACCCGCGAGCCGGAGGCCGCCGCCCTGATGGCGGCGCTGGGCGACGGGGCGACGCACGCGTTCTTCGTGCCGCCGGTGATCGCCCGGTTCCTCGACGGCGGCGCCGCGGCAGTGGCCACGGTCGCCCGCCTGCGCTACATCGTGTACGGGGCGGCGCCGATGCCGTTGCCGTTGCTGCACCGGGCGCTCGCCACGTGGCCGGACACCAAATTCGTCCAGGTGTACGGGCAGACCGAACTGTGCGGCGCGGTCACGGCGCTCGGTGACGCCGAGCACCGTGACGTCGAGCGGCCCGAGTTGCAGCTGTCGGCCGGAAAAGCGGTGCTCGGTTGCGAAATTCGGATCGTCGACACCGAGTCCGGTGCCGCGCTGCCGCCGGGTGAGTCGGGCGAGATCTGGGTGCGCAGCAACCAGAACATGAGCGGATACCTCAACCGCCCGGACGCGACGGCCGAGACGGTCACCGCCGACGCCTGGGTGCGCACCGGCGATGTCGGGCGGCTGGACGCCGACGGCTACGTCTTCGTCGAGGACCGGTTGAAGGACATGATCATCACCGGCGGCGAGAACGTGTACGGCCCGGAGGTGGAAAGCGTGCTGACCGAGCATCCGGCGATCGCCGACGCGGCCGTTATCGGGGTGCCCGACGACTTCTGGGGGGAATCCGTCAAGGCGATCGTGGTGGCCAGCGGCGAGGTCGACGCGGACGGTGTCATCGCGTTCTGCCGCGGGCACCTGGCCGGCTACAAGTGCCCGCGCACGGTGGACTTCGTCGAAGCACTGCCGCGCAACGCCAGCGGGAAGATCTTGAAAGCACAGCTGCGCGAACCGTTTTGGCGCGACCGAGGACGGGCGATATGAGCGCCGAGGTCGACGCGCGGCGACGCGACCTCGCGATCGCGGTGCTGGGCGGCCCCACCACCGTCATCGACATCGCCGGCTTGCGGATCGTCATGGACCCCACCTTCGATCCGCCCGGGGACCACGGATACCTGACCAAGCTGCAAGGCCCCGCGGTGGGCGCCGAGGCGCTGGGCTCGGTGGACGCGGTGCTGGTCAGTCACGATCAGCATCCCGACAACTTCGATGACGCGGGACGCCTGATGGCGCTGGCCGCGCCGCTGCTCCTCACCCACCCCGGCGCCGCCGACCGGCTGGGGCCGCCGGCGCTCGGACTGGCGCCCTGGGAGTCCCACCAGCTCACCGATGGCGTTGCGGTGCAGGCCGTTCCGGCGGTCCACGGCCCCGCCGACGGGCAGCGCGACGCCGGCGGCCACGTCAACTGTGAGGTCACGGGTTTCGTGCTGAGCGGCCCGGGCCTGCCCACGGTCTATCTCAGTGGGGACAACGCGTCGATGGCCGCGGTCAAAGACGTCGCCGGGCGTTGCAGCCCCATCGACGTCGCCGTGCTGTTCGCCGGGGCCGCCCGCGTGCCGGCCAAGGAGCGCGGCCGCCCGTTGACGTTGACCTCGGCGCGTGCGGCCGCCGCCGCCGAGCTACTGGGCGCGCGCGTGGTGGTCCCCGCACACTTCGACGGCTGGGCGCATTTCAGCGAAGGGCTCGGCGACGTGGTCACGGCGTTCGACCAGGCGGGCATCGGCGACCGATTGCGGGTCGCCGCCCACGGCGACTGGGTGGACCTATAGCCGGCCCTCGGTGCGCAGCGCCGGGTGCACCCAGTCCGGCGAGCGACGCTGCTTGAACGCACGGAATCCTTCCCGCGCTTCCTCATCCGACAGACTGCTAGACATGCCGATGCGGTCGTAGAGGCCCAGGTAATTGTCGATGCTGGACTTGATGACGCCGCGGGCCCGCGGCGCGGTCCGGCAGCATTGCGCCAGAACGACTTTGGCCTCCTCGAGAAGGTCGCCGTGCGGCACCACTCGGGCGATCAGGCCCCAGTCGAGCGCCTCGGCGGCGGTGAGGACGCGCCCGGTGAACATCAGGTCGCGGGTGCGCACCGGCCCGACGACCCGCGTCAGCATCTGGCTGTAGTAGGTGTCGGCGTAGCCGCGGAACAGTTCGGGCACCCGGAACGTCGCCCGCTCGCTGACCACGGAAAGATCGCTGCACAAAGCGATCTGGAAGCCACCACCCTGGCAGAGCCCGTTGACCGCGGAGACGACCGGCTTGGCGGACGTGCGCACCGCGTCGAACGGGGTGACGTCCATGCCCAGCGCGGAGCCGAAGGTGATCCAGTTGTCGTCCGCTCCCCCACCGCCCATGTCACCGCCGGGCGCGAACACGTCCCCGGTGCCGGTGATCAGCAAGCCGGCCAAATCCGGGTCCTCGTTGAGGCGCCCGACCGCACACCGGATCCCGAAGTACATGGCCGGCGTAAGGGCGTTGCGGGCCTCGGGCCGGTCGATGGTGCACACCGCGATCGGGCCGTGGCGTTCGAACCTCAGGTAGGCGGTGCCCAGCCAGTCGCCCTCGGGCGGGCGCGGGGTGGGCGTCGACGGCTGCCGTGTCACGGGGCTCCTCTCGGGCTCGCCGCGGAAAGCGGAGCGCTACTGTGGCTCTTACAGTATTCCTGCGGCCGGGCCGCCCGTCGGCGGGGCGCCGGACGCCCGCAAGGCGCGGTGCGGTGCTCCGGGTCCACCCGTCAGCCGCCGGCCGAGCGCCGGACCGCATAGCCTAGCGGCATGCTCACCGAGTTGATCGACCTTCCCGGCGGCGCCTTCCTCATGGGGTCCAACGCTTTCTACCCCGAGGAATCACCCGTCCACGAAGTGACCGTGCGCCCGTTTTCGATCGAGCGTCATCCGGTGACGAATGCGCAGTTCGCCGAATTCGTCGACCAGACCGGCTACGTCACTGTCGCGGAGAACGCCCTGGATCCACAGGACTTCCCCGGCGTGCCGGCCGAGGACCTCAAACCCGGTGCGCTCGTGTTCACCCCGACCGCGGGACCGGTGGATCTGCGTGCCTGGCGGCAGTGGTGGGCTTGGGTGCCAGGCGCCTGCTGGCGGCAGCCGTTCGGGCCGGGGTCCTCGATCGAGGATCGGCTCGACCACCCGGTGGTCCAGGTGGCCTATCCGGACGCCGCCGCCTACGCGAGCTGGGCGGGACGGCGGCTGCCCGGCGAAGCGCAGTGGGAGTACGCGGCGCGCGCCGGCACCTCGTCGACCTATGCGTGGGGCGACGACGTCGCGCCCGGCGGCGAGCTCATGGCCAACACCTGGCAGGGGAAGTTCCCCTACCGCAATGACGGCGCTCGCGGATGGACGGGTACCTCGCCGGTAGGAACGTTCGCGCCCAACGGGTTTGGCCTGGTCGACATGATCGGCAACGTGTGGGAGTGGACCACGACTCGCTACAGCGCCGGCCACCACCTGGCGGCTAGCTGTTGCCCCACGCCGGCGACCGGTGATCCCGCCGTGCTGCAGACGCTCAAGGGCGGCTCGCACCTGTGTGCACCGGAGTACTGCCACCGGTACCGTCCGGCCGCGCGGTCGTCGCAGTCGCAGGACAGCGCGACCACCCACATCGGGTTCCGCTGCGTCACACCCTGACATGCGGGTGGCGAAACACCACCGCTAACGCCGCGGTATATGGCCTGGCCTACCGCGTAACCCCCGGCCAGGTGGCGTAACATTCCGCTAACCGCCACCCCCGTCATTGGTGGCACAGTGGGCCCATGCCCCGGCGCCCGCACATCCCTCCCAAGGACTTTCCCCGTCCTGTCACACGGGAGTACGCCGGTACCCGGGCAGACGCGGCGCGGTGGGTCCGCGACGTGTTGCGCAGTCAGATCCTCGAAGGCGCCTACGGCGGCTTGGCCGCCGCCCGCCCGGCGCTGCCGTCGGAATCCGCCCTGGCCGCTGAACTGGGAGTGAGCCGCAACGCCATTCGGGAAGCGCTCGAACTGCTGCGGGGCGAAGGCCTGATCACTCGCGTGCAAGGCTCCGGCACGTTCGTCACCGGCGCGAAGTTGCGCCAGCACCTCGACCGGCTGGAAGGTCTCGCGGAATCCCTTGCCGGGCATCAGCTTCCGGTGGACAACAAGGTGTTGTCGGTACGGGAATCCACCGCCACCCCGTTCGTGGCGGCCAAGCTGCAGCTGCCCGAGAACTCCCCCATCCTGTTCATCGAGCGGCTTCGTTCGGTCGGAGGGCTGCCGCTGTCGCTGGACACCACCTCGCTGCGCATCGGGGCCATTCCGATGGACGCCGACCTGGACAAGCAGGACGTGTTCGCGCTCATCGAGCAGGCACTGGGCGAGCGCCTGGGCTGGGCCGAGATCACCGTCGAATCCGTGTTGGCGGACCCCAACACCGCCACACTGCTGCAGATCCGCACCGGTGCGCCGCTGCTGTTGTTGCACCGCCTGACCCATCTACGAGACGGCACACCGTTCGACCTCGAGACGGTGCGCTATCGCGGTGACCGATGCTCGCTGGTCACCACCGCCACGCGTGAGGACGCTTCGCCGCCGCCGTAGTCGGCTGATCCGCACCGCCACAACGATTCACCCCCACACCAAATGAGAGGTGGCACAGTCATGCCCGAACAACCCAACATCGTGTACTTCCACGTCGACAACCTCGGCATGGGAGAGCTCGGCTGCTACGGCGGAGGGATCCTGCGCGGCGCCGACACCGCCCGCGCCGACGCCTTCGCCGCCGAGTCGCTGAAGTTGTCGCACTTCGTCGTCGAGCCACAGTGCACCCCAACCCGGTCGGCCCTGATGACCGGGCGTTATCCCATCCGATCGGGCAACCACACCATAGCGTTGGGCGGAAACGGTGGTGGGATCGTCGCCTGGGAACGCACCATGGGCGACATCCTCTCTGAGAACGGCTACGCCACCGCGTGTTTCGGAAAATGGCACATCGGCGCCGAGGACGGCCGGTGGCCCACCGACCACGGCTTCGACGAGTGGTACGGCCCGGCCCGCACCTACGACGAGTGCCTGTGGCCCGACGACCCGTGGTACGACGGTGAGCGCGACGGCTACTCGTACATGTACGAGGGCACCAAGGCTGACGGGGTCACCGCCACCGACCAGCAGCTCACGGTCAAGCTCAAGGGTGAGATGGACGGCGAATACGACCGTCGCGCCAAGGCGTTCATGAAACGCAGTGTCGAGGCGGGCAAACCGTTCTACCTGTACCACAACCACTCGTTGATGCACTTCCCGATGGAGGTGCGCGAGGAGTTCAAGGGCAAGAGCACCAACGGCGCTTGGGGCGATTCGCTGCTGATGCTCGACCACGACTTCGGCAGCATCCTCGACTATCTGGCCGAGCTGGGCGTCGAGGAGAACACGATCGTGGTGTTCGCCGGCGACAACGGTGCCGAGGACCACCTGGCCGGTCGCGGCACCGCGGGCTTCTTCGACGGTTCCTACTTCAGTTCCGCCGAGGGCGGAATCCGCACCCCGTGCCTGATCCGCTGGCCGGGCAAGGTCAAACCTCGCGAGAGCAACGAGATGGTGCATGTCACCGACATGTTCCCGACGCTGCTGCGCTGGGCCGGCTGCGACGTCCCCGACGACCGCATCATCGACGGCATCGACCAACGCGACTTCTTCACCGGCGCCGACGAATCCAACCGCGAGGGCTGCATGGTGTGGCTGAACGAGGAGCTACACGCGGTGAAGTGGTCACAGTTCAAGATCAACTTCAAGCGCCAGCAGCACTTCCATGACCCGGAGATCCCGCTCGGCTTCGCCCGCATCACCAACCTGTTGGAGGACCCGAAGGAACGCGAGGCGGTCAACCAGACCTGGGTGCGGTGGTGGGTGATGCAACACGCCTACCGGTTCATCCAGGCGTTCGACGAGAGCGTGAAGACCGAGGAGCTGATCCCGGCCGGGGCGCCGCTGGACTTCGTTCCGGCCCGCACCGCCTAGGAGCATTGACCGATGGCCGATGGTGTTACTCCCAACGCTTATGGCGCGCAATCGATCACCATCCTGGAAGGCCTCGACGTCGTCCGCAAGCGGCCTGGGATGTACATCGGGTCCACCGGGGAACGCGGCCTGCACCATCTGATTTGGGAGGTCGTCGACAACGGAGTCGACGAAGCCATGGCCGGCCACGCCCGCCGCGTGGACGTGACGCTGCTGGCCGACGGTGGGGTCGAGGTGACCGACGACGGGCGCGGGATTCCGGTCGCGATGCACGCGACCGGAATCCCCACCGTGGACGTCGTGATGACCCAGCTACACGCCGGAGGCAAGTTCGACGCGGACTCCTACAGCGTCTCCGGCGGCCTTCACGGGGTGGGGGTCTCCGTGGTCAACGCCTTGTCCACCAGGCTCGAGGTGGACATCTGCCGCGACGGTTTCCAGTGGTCGCAGCGCTATGACCGGTCCATCCCGGGCACGTTGACCCGCGGTGCGAGCACGACGCGGACCGGCACGACGGTGCGGTTCTGGGCCGACCCGGACATCTTCGAGACCACGCGGTACAGCGCGGAGACCGTGGCACGCAGACTGCAAGAGATGGCCTTCTTGAACAAGGGGCTGCTGCTGACGCTGACGGATCGACGGTCGCATGCCGCCGACGGCGCACAGCGGCGTTTCCACTACCCCGGCGGCCTGGCCGACTACATCGCCCACATCAACCGCGCCAAATCCCCGATCCAGCCCAGCATCATCGAATTTTCGGGCGGCGAGCCGGGACAGCAGGCCGAGGTCGCGATGCAGTGGAACCAGGGGTACTCGGAGTCGGTGCACACCTTCGCCAACACCATCAACACCCGTGAGGGCGGCACCCACGAAGAGGGCTTCCGCAGCGCGCTGACCTCGGTGGTGAACAAATACGCCAGGGACAAGAAACTGGTGAAAGACAGCGAGGCCAATCTCACCGGGGACGATATCCGGGAGGGCCTGGCGGCGGTGATCTCGGTCAAACTCGCGGAGCCGCAGTTCGAGGGCCAGACCAAAACGCGACTGGGCAACGCAAACGTGCGTTCGTTCGTCCAGAAGATGTGCCATGAGCGGCTTACCCACTGGTTCGAAGCCAATCCGGCCGAAGCGAGGGTGATCGTCGCCAAGACCGCGTCCTCGGCCCGAGCCCGCGTCGCGGCGCGTAAGGCGCGGGAGTTGGTGCGGCGCAAGAGCGCGACCGACCTCGGTGGGCTGCCCGGCAAGCTGGCC
>NZ_LZJC01000050.1 GCF_001666755.1 Mycobacterium sp. E1214
GCGCCTCGGCCGCGGGGGCGGCCGGCGTGGCCGCCGGTGCGGGGGCGGGCCGCGCCGGGGCGTCGGAGGCCGGAATCGACAGGTCCAGGCGGGTCTCGATCCGTTCGACGCGCTGCAGCAGCGCCGACTCGGTGTCGCTGGCCGACGGCAGCAGCAGGCGGGCGCAGACGACCTCCAGCAGCAGCCGCGGCGCCGTCGCGCCACGCATCTCCCCCAGCCCGGCCTGCACCACCTCCGCGTAGCGGGTCAGAGTGGCCGGCCCGATGCGGACCGCCTGCTCGCGCATCCGCTCCAGCACGTCCTCGGGCGCGTCGACCACCCCGCGGCTGACCGCGTCGGGCACGGCCTGCAACACGATCAGGTCGCGGAACCGCTCCAGCAGATCGGTGGCGAAGCGCCGCGGGTCGTGGCCCGCGTCGATCACCGACTCCACCGCCCCGAACAGCGCCTGGGCGTCCGCCGCGGCCAGGGCGTCCACCGCGTCGTCGATCAGCGCGACGTCGGTGGCGCCCAGCAGGCCCAACGCCCGCTGATAGGTGACGTGGGAGTTCTCCGCGCCGGCCACCAGCTGGTCCAGCACCGACAGCGTGTCGCGCGGCGAGCCGCCGCCGGCACGGATCACCAGCGGGTACACCGCGTCGTCGACGACGACGCCCTCCTGCTCGCAGATCCGCCCGACCAGCCCCCGCATGGTCTTGGGCGGCAGCAACCGGAACGGGTAATGATGCGTGCGCGACCGGATGGTCGGCAGCACCTTCTCGGGCTCGGTGGTGGCGAAGATGAAGATGAGGTGCTCGGGCGGCTCCTCGACGATCTTGAGCAACGCGTTGAACCCGGCCGTGGTGACCATGTGCGCCTCGTCGACGATGAACACCCGGTACCGCGACTGCGCGGGCGCGTAGAACGCCCGGTCCCGCAGCTCCCGGGTGTCGTCGACGCCGCCGTGGCTGGCGGCGTCGAGCTCCACCACGTCGATGCTGCCGGGCGCGTTCGGCGCCAGCGCCTGACACGAGTCGCACACCCCGCACGGGCTGGCCGTCGGGCCCTGGGCGCAGTTCAGGGACCGGGCCAGGATGCGGGCCGAGGACGTCTTGCCGCAGCCCCGCGGGCCGGAGAACAGGTAGGCGTGATTGATCCGGCCGGCTTCCAGCGCGATCGACAGCGGTTCGGTGACGTGCTCCTGCCCGACCACTTCGGCGAAGGTTGCCGGTCGGTACTTGCGGTAGAGAGCCACGGTGAGCAGGCTACCGGCGCGGCCCGACGACGGCCCGCCGCGCGGCGGTCGTCAGTGCACGCCCGACGCCGACGGCGCCAGCAGCCGCTCGGAGGCTGCCAGCAGCGCGCAGGTGGCCAGCCCGTCGACCGCGTCGCGCAGGTCCGGCAGCGAGGGGAACGTCGGGGCGATCCGGATGTTCTTGTCCTCGGGGTCCTTGCGGTAGGGGAACGACGCGCCCGCCTCGGTGACCGCGATCCCGGCGTCCTTGGCCAGGGCGACGGTGCGCCGGGCGGTGCCGGGCAGCACGTCGAGGCTGATGAAGTAGCCGCCCTTGGGTTCGGTCCAGGAGGCGATCTTCGAGTCGCTCAGCCGCTGCTCCAGGATCTCCGCCGCCAGCGCGAACTTGGGCGCCAGGATCTGCTGGTGGCGCAGCATGTGCAGGCGCACCCCGTCGGCGTCGCGGAAGAAGCGCAGGTGCCGCAGCTGGTTGACCTTGTCCGGGCCGATCGACTTCTTGCCCGCGTACTGCAGGTACCAGGCGATGTTGCCCAGCGAGCCGCCCAGGAAGCTGACGCCGGCCCCGGCGAAGGTGATCTTGGAGGTGGAGGCGAACACGTAGGGCCGGTTCGGGTTGCCGGCCTTGGCGGCCAGCCCCAGGACGTCGACCTGGCGCAGGAAGTCGTGCGTCAGCGTGTGCACGGCGTACGCGTTGTCCCAGAACAACCGGAAGTCGGGGGCCGCGGTCCGCATCTGCACCAGGCGCAGCACCGTGTCCCAGGAGTAGGTGACGCCCGTCGGGTTGCCGAACACGGGCACCGCCCACATGCCCTTGATCGCGGGATCGGCGGCGACCAGCTCCTCGATCAGCCCCACGTCGGGGCCGTCCTCGAGCATCGGCACGGCGATCATCTCGATGCCCATCGTCTCGGTGATCGCGAAGTGGCGGTCGTAGCCGGGGGCGGGGCAGAGGAACTTGACGACCGGTTCGTCCTTCCAGGGCCGCTGCGAGTCCACGCCGCCGTAGAGCATCGAGAACGCGACCAGGTCGTGCATGAGTTCCAGGCTGGAGTTGTTGCCGGCGATCAGGTTCTGCACCGGGATGCCGAGCAGCTCGCCGAAGATGGCGCGCAGCTCGGGCAGTCCGTGCAGGCCGCCGTAGTTACGGGTGTCGGTGCCCTCGCTGTCGCGGTAGGAGTCACCGGGCAGGCTGAGCAGCTGGTTGGACAGGTCGAGCTGGGCCGGCGACGGCTTTCCGCGGGTCAGGTCGAGCGACAGCTTCTTGGCTTGCAGCTCCGCGTAGGCCTGCTCGTTGCGGGCATGTTCGGCGGCAAGCTCGGTAGCTCCGAGGGACTCCAGCGACACCATGGACCCATTCACTCCTCGACCGTGGTTGCGGGGTCAGCGCGGGCCCCAGACGATAGGGGACCCCGCGCACCCGACAGAGCCCATTGACCCTTGCTGCCTTCCGGCCCTGGGGGAGTTCACAGGATAGACGCCGCGCGGGGTCCGGCAACGAGTCTAGTACCCGGTTCCGCGCGACAGGCGAGCGACTGGCAGCAACCGACGTGGCCTCGGTTACCATGGCCCACGGAGGATTCGCCTAGTGGCCTATGGCGCTCGCCTGGAACGCGGGTTGGGTTAACAGCCCTCGCGGGTTCAAATCCCGCATCCTCCGCCAATTGGCCGGGTCGGTCACCTTTAGGCTGACCCGTGCCGATCAGCTTGAGGAGGCTTATGGGGCGCAAGGTCGCCGTCTTTTGGCACGCGTCGTTCTCGATCGCTGCCGGCTTCCTCTACTTCTTGTTCGTGCTGCCCCGCTGGCTCGAGCTGATGGGTGACACCGCGCATTCCCTGGGGACGGCGCTGCGGATCGTCACCGGTGCGGTCATCGCGCTGGCGGCGCTGCCCGTGGTGTTCACGCTGCTGCGCACCCGCAGGCCAGAGTTCGGCACCCCGCAGCTGGCGCTGACGCTGCGGGTGTGGTCGATCGTGGCCCACGTCCTGGCCGGCGTGCTGATCATCGGCACCGCGATCAGCGAGATCTGGCTCAGCCTGAACGCCGCCGGGCGCTACCTGTTCGGGATCTACGGCGCGGCCGCCGCGATCGCCGTGCTGGGCATCTTCGCCTTCTATCTCTCCTTCGTCGCGGAACTTCCGCCGCCGCCACCCAAACCGATCAAGGGGAAGAAGCCGAAGAAGCGTCGGGACAAGAAGCGCCTGGCCGACTTAGACGAAACGGCCGACGACGAAACGGCCGACGACGAAACGGCCGACGACGAGGTGGTTGCCGACGCCGCGGACGTCGACGACAGCGAGACGGAAGCCCAGCCCGAGACGGAAGCCGAGCCCGAGCCCGACACCGTCGTGGCCGACGCCGAGGCGACGCCACCCGCCGAGCCCAAGCAAGAAGCCCCCGACGAAACCCCCGAAGACCCCGAGCCGGCCGACGAGCCCGATGCGGACGTCCCGGCGCGGCTGCGCAACCGGCGCCCCACGGGCAAGGGGTCGCACCGGATGCGTCGCAGGCGCACCCGCAGCGGCGTCGCCCTCGACGAGGACTGAAACCCCTCGATCAGCCCTTGTGCCGCATCCGCGCCACGTAGTCCCCGAGCAGCCGCTGCGTGTGCTCGGCGCCCCACAGCCGGCGGACCTCGTCGTCGGTGACGCCGCGGGCGCGCAGGCGCGCCATCGTCGGCTCCCGCAGCTGGGCCTTGGTGTGCCGATACGCCTCGGCGGGGATGGCGCCGAGGTCGGCCGCCTCGGCCACCGCAGCCTCGAGCAGGTCCTCGGCGACGACGCGGTGCGCAAATCCGGCGGAGATGGCGTCGGCTCCGCGGTAGATCCGGCCGCCGAGCAGCGCGTCCTCGGCGTGCCGCCCGCACGCGTAGCGCAGCACCTCCAACGCGGCCACCGGGAAGGGCACGCCGACGCGCACCTCGGTCGCGCCGATCTGGGCGTCCGGTCCGATCAATCGCCGGTCGCAGGCGCAGGCCAGCACGCAGCCACCCGCGATGGCGGCGCCGTTGATCGCGGCCACGGTCGGGCCCTGGTAGGCGAACACGGCTTCGAAGGCCGCGGACAGCGCGGGCACCAGCCGGTCGGTGTAGTCGGCGCCGCCGTCGACCACGCGGTTCAGGTCCACCCCCGCGCTGAAGACGCGACCCGCCCCGGTGATGACGAGGGGCCCGGCGCCCGAATGCGCCAGCTCGTTCACCGATCGGGCCAGCTCTTCGAGCAGTTCGACGTCGAGGGCGTTGACGCGCCCGGCGGTCAGGGTCAGGATGCGGACGTCGCCGGAGCGTCGGGCCTCGATCATGGTCATGCCCGTCAGCTCGCCGCGACCAGGACGACGGGGATGTCGGTGTTCTCGTCGGTGTGGTAACTGGCGCACACCCGGTGGTAGCCGTCGGCGATCTGCAGGGGGACGCCCTTCGCGAAGTTGCCGCGCACCAGCAGGATCGGCGACAGCGGCTGGCCTTTCTCGATCTTGGCGAGGTCGTCGGCCACGTGGGGATTGCCGACGTCGAGCAAGCCCAGCTGGGCCGCCCGCAAGATGTCCTTGGCCTTCTTGTGCGCGACGGTTCCCGCCTTGAGCTCCTTGATCAGCTTCTTCACCGTCTTGCCGTCGGCGAGCATGGCCAGGTAGTCGGCCGCCGCCGGGAAGTCGTGAGCTTCGGGCTTGCTCAGCCACTGCACGCCTGCCATCGATGATCTCCCTTTCGTGGCGCCTCGACGGCGCTTCCGCGGCGCCGATCACGACGGAGCCTACCGGCGCCGGGGGCGTTTTCGGCCGACATATTGGCCGCCGAATCCACCTATTGGGGCAGACCGAAAACCCCTATGCTGAGCGAGTGCCAAACACCTATCGCGTCGTCCAGTGGAACACCGGAAACGTCGGCAAGAGCTCGCTGAAATCGATCGTCACCAACCCCACCCTCGAGCTCGTCGGGTGCTACGCCTGGTCCCCCGCGAAGGCCGGCCGCGACGCCGGGGAGCTGGTCGGCATCGCCCCGGTCGGCGTCACGGCCACCAACGACGTCGAGGAGCTGCTGGCCCTCAAGCCGGACTGCGTGGTCTACAACCCGATGTGGATCGACGTCGACGAGCTGGTCCGCATCCTGTCCGCGGGGGTCAACGTGGTGACGACGGCGTCGTTCATCACCGGGCACAACCTCGGCGCGGGCCGCGACCGGATCCTCGAGGCGTGCGGCAAGGGCAACGCGACCATCTTCGGGTCCGGCGTCAGCCCGGGCTTCGCCGAGCTGCTGGCCATCGTGTCCGCCATGGTGTGCAACCGGATCGACAAGGTGACGGTCAACGAGGCCGCGGACACCACGTTCTACGACTCGCCGGACACCGAGAAGCCGGTGGGCTTCGGCCAGCCGATCGACAATCCGGAGCTGCCCGCGATGGCGGCCAAGGGCACGGCGATCTTCGGCGAGGCCGTCCGGCTGGTGGGTGACGCGCTGGGCGTCGAGCTCGACGAGGTGCGCTGCGTGGCCGAATTCGCCCAGACGACGGCCGATCTGGAGATGGCCTCCTGGACCATTCCGGCCGGCTGCGTCGCCGGCACCTACATCAGCTGGCAGGGGCTCGTCGGCGACACGGTCCTGATCGACCTCAACGTGCGCTGGCGCAAGGGACAGACGCTCGAGCCCGACTGGAAGATCGACCAGGACGGCTGGGTCATCCAGATCGACGGGCAGCCCACGGTCACGACGAAAGTCGGCTTCCTGCCGCCGCCCTACTTCGAGGCGACCACGCTCGAGGAGTTCATGGACCTCGGTCACATCATGACCGCGGTGCCCGCGCTCAACGCGATCCCGGCAGTCGTCGCCGCGCCGCCCGGCATCGCGACCTACGCCGACCTACCGCTCACCCTCCCGCGGGGGAATGCCCACGTCAGCCGGGCCCGCTGAACGGCGCTCAGGGCGGGCCGTCCGCCGGCGGCTCGTCCGGGCCGGGCGGCCGCTGGGGCGGCGACTCGCCCAGGTACCGGCGCAACCGCAGCAGCTGATTGACCACCATGCCGATGCCCACCAGCATCAGCGCCGCCACTATCACCACCACGACCGCGGTGCTCACACCGTCCATGATGACAGGGCCATGGGTTTGGGCGGCTCCCGTCGCCGGGTAGATACCCCGGCATGAGTGCCGAAGACAAGCTGAAGAACAAGATCGAAGACCTCGGCGGCCGGGCCAAGGAGGCCATCGGTAAGGCCACCGGCGACCACGAGACCAGGGACGAGGGCCGGGCGGACCAGGCGAAGTCCAGCCTCAAGGACGCCGGCGAGAAGGTAAAGGACGCCTTCAAGAAGTAATGGGAACCGTCAAGACGGGGCGCCGGTTGCTGGCGTCCGGTGCCCTCGCGCTCGGACTGGCCGGCACGCTGGTGGCCAGCGTGCCGCCAGCGTCCGCGGACCCGTGCCCGGACGTCGAGGTGGTGTTCGCCCGCGGTTCGGGTGAGCCCCCGGGCGTCGGCGGAATCGGCCAGTCGTTCGTCGACGCGCTGCACAACCGCGTCGGCGGCAGGACCTACGCGGTCTACCCGGTGAACTACCTGGCCAGCACCGACTTCGCCAACAGCAACTTCCCGTCGACGGTCATCGACGGCATCCGCGACGCCAGCTCCCACATCGAGGCGACGGCGGCCAATTGTCCCAACACCCGCGAGGTGCTCGGCGGCTATTCGCAAGGCGCCGCCGTGCTGGGCTACGTCACGGCCGCGACCGTGCCGCCGGGCGTGCCCGCGTCGGCGGTGCCCCCGCCGATGCCCCCGGAGGTGGCCCGGCATGTCGCCGCGGTCACCCTGTTCGGCACCCCGTCGGGTCAGTTCCTGGACAAGTACCACGCGCCCCCTCTCGTCATCGGGCCGTCGTATCAGCCCAAGACCCTCGAGCTATGCGCCCAGGGCGACCCGATCTGCGGCAGCGGGGACGGCAGCGACCCGGCGGCGCACGTCTCCTACGGCCTGAACGGCATGACGAACCAGGCCGCGGACTTTGCCGCGAGCCACCTGTAGGCGCCGCGGACCCGGATAGCAGAATCACACCATGCGCGTTCTGATCACGGGCGGTACCGGATTCGTCGGCGGCTGGACGGCCAAGGCCATCGAGGACGCCGGTCACACCGTCCGGTTCCTCGTCCGCAACCCCAAGAAGCTCGACACCACCGTCGGCACCCTGGGGGTGGACGTCTCGGACTTCGCCGTCGCCGACATCACCGACCGGATGGCGGTGCGCGACGCGCTGCAGGGCTGCGACGCCGTCGTGCACAGCGCCGCGCTGGTCGCCACCGACCCGCGGCAGACCGCCGACATGCTGGCCACCAACATGCAGGGCGCGCAGAACGTGCTGGGCCAGGCCGTCGAGCTCGGGCTGGACCCGATCGTGCACGTCTCGAGCTTCACCGCGTTGTTCCATCCGGGCCTCGAGACCATGACGGCGGATTTGCCGGTCACCGGCGGGGCGGACGGCTACGGGACGTCGAAGGCCCAGGTGGAGATCTACGCCCGCGGGCTGCAGGACGCGGGCGCGCCGGTCAACATCACCTATCCGGGGATGGTGATCGGGCCGCCCGTCGGGGACCAGTTCGGCGAGGCCGGCGAGGGTGTGCGGGCCGCAGTGCAGATGCACGCGATCCCGGGGCGCAGCGCCGGGTGGCTGGTGGTCGACGTGCGCGACCTGGCCGCCCTGCACGCGGCGCTGCTGGAGCCCGGCCGCGGGCCGCGCCGCTACACCGCCGGCGGCCACCGGGTGTCCGCCGGTGAGCTGGCGAACATCCTCGGCCAGGTGGCGGGGACGCCCATGCTGGCGGTGCCGATCCCGGACACCGCGCTGCGCGTCGCCGGGGCGGTGCTGGATCGGGCGGGCCGGTTCCTGCCGTTCGAGACCTCGATCACCTGGGCCGGCATGCAGTACTACACGCAGATGCCCGCCTCCGACGATTCGCCCAGCGAGCGGGAACTCGGCATCACCTACCGGGACCCGCAGCAGACCATGGCCGACACGTTCCAGGCCATTCGCGCGCAGGTCGCCGAGTAGGCGTCAGGCGGGCCGGATCTCCAGGCCGACGTGCACCTTGTCGATGCCGCCGCGCACGATCGAGTGGGCGTAGAACCACCAGGCGTGATACCAGTACCGCTTGAGCACGGCGTTGTAGACCCGCCGGGTCTCCGACTTCGGCAGCACCCGCGCGACGCCTTCGACCTCGTCGCTCTTGGGCTTGCCCAGCGCGGCGCTCTTGGCGAGGGTCACCCGCGGGGTGTTCTTGATCCGCTTGGTCTTCCACGAGCCGTCGTCGGTGATGACCAGGAGCTTGTCGCCGTCGGGCACCCCCCAGATGGGCGTGGGCTTGGGCCGGCCGTCCTTGGTGAAGGTCGTCAACAGCAGGTACTTGGACTTGATGACGTCCGCGAAGGTGATGGCCACGGTCGGTCCTTATCTGTCTGGGTTGCCAGGACCATTTCCCAATAGTTCACATTTTTAATCATTCAGTTCCGCGGCGTCGATCAGCGCGGCGGCGGCCGCCCGGGCGTGCACGGCGGGCGCGGTGTCGTTGAGCGAGGTCGCCAGCGCGGCCGCGCCCTCGAACAGCACGGCGAGCTGCTGGCCGAGCAGATGCGGGTCCGCCGCGCCGGCGTCCTGCGCGACCGCGATCAGCCGGCGGATGAAGTCTCGCTTGTGCGCCCTGACGATCCCGTCGGTGCTGGCCAGCGCCCCGGCCGATTCCACCGCCGCGTTGTGGAACGGGCAGCCGCGCACGACCTCGCCACGGCCCACGTCGAAGATCGCCAGGAGCCGTTCGCGGGGGGACAGCGTGTTGTCGTCGAGGCAGCGCTCGAGCGGCGAGCCACCGCGCTCATCGATGGCGCGCAGGTAGTGGTCCACCAGGTCGTTCTTGGTGGCGAAGTGCTGGTAGAGCGTGCGCTTGGACACGCTGGCCTCGCGGGCGATCAATTCGACGCCGGTCGCGTGAATTCCGTTGCGGTAGAACAGCCGCGCCGCGGCCCGCTCGATGCGCTCCCGCGCGCCCCGCCCGGGCCGGGTCTGCGCTCTGCCGACGTCGCTCATCGGTTCATGCTACACCGTTCGGTTTACAACGGCGGGCGTTGCGATTAGGGTGAGGCCAACCAAGTAAACCGATCAGTTTCATTCGAGAGGAAGCGGATGCGCAGTTCCCCCGAGGCGCGGCCCGGCACCCAAGACGGCTGGGGTGAGCAACAGTCACGGATGCTGACCTGGCACGACCCGATCGCCACCCAGGCCAGCGTCGCGTCGATGTCCGGCCTGTCCTACTGGCGCGCCGTCGCCGACGGCCAGCTGCCGCCCCCGCCGATCGGTGAGCTGATCCGGATGCGGGTCACCGACGTGGAACACGGCCGCATCGCGTTCAGCTGCGAGCCCGACGCGTCGATGTACAACCCGCTGGGAATGGTGCACGGCGGCGTGGTGTGCACCCTGCTCGACACGGTCACGGGCTGCGCGGTGCACACCACCTTGCCCGAGGGGGTCGCCTACACCTCGGTCGAAATCAAGGTCAACTACCTCAAGGCCGTGACCGTGGCGAGCGCTCCGCTGACCGCGGTGGGCACGGTCATCAAAGCCGGCTCGCGCATCGGGTTCGCCGAGGCCACCGCCAGCGACGCGGCCGGGAACCTGGTCGCCACCGCCACCAGCACCCTGTTGATCTTCCAGGCGCCCGGCCGACAGAACGGGTCCCGATGACCGCCCCGATCCTGGTGATCGGCGCGACCGGCCGGCACGGCGGCACCGGCGCGACCGTCGTCGACCAGTTGCTGCGCCGCGGGCATCCGGTGCGCGCCCTGGTGCGGACCGACGACGAACGCGCCGCCGAGCTGCGCCGGCGCGGCGCCGTGACGGTGCTCGGCGACCTGCACGACCGGGCGTCGCTGGTCCCGGCGGCGGCGGACGTGGCCGCCGTCTACTTCACCTACCCCGTTGCGGCCGGCGCGGTTTCGGCCGCCGCGAATCTCGCGTCGGCGCTGCGCGCCGCCGCGCCCGGCGCGCACCTGGTCGTGATGTCGATGGTGGTGTCCTCGGTCGAGAGCCCCAGCAAGCTGGGGCAGGCGCAGGCCGTCGCCGAGGAGGTGTTCGCCTGGGCCGGCCTCGATCCGACCGTGCTGCGGTTCGCCGGACTCTTCCACGAGAACGTCCTGCTGTTGCACGGGGCGACGATCCGGTCGGACCGTTTGATTGCCAACAGTTTTGGTGACAGTCCGGCGCCGTGGATCGGCGGCCAGGACGCCGCCGAGATCACCGTGGCGCACCTGCTCAGCCCGCGGCCGCCGGCCCCGGCCATCAGTTACCCGCCACCGGCCGAGGTGATCACCCACGCGCAGATCGCCCGTGTCATCGCCGAGCACACCGGGCGCGACGTCCGCTACCAGCCGCTGTCGGCCGCGGCGTGGCGCGCTGAACTCGAGCGCGCCGCCGAGTCAGACCCGGCCTCGCCCATCAACGCCGCCATGGCTCAACACATTTCAACGTTGGGCGCCGCGCTGTCGCAACGTTGCGAACCGATGGTCGCACCCGATCCGGACGCGCTGGCCGGCGTGCTCGGCCGGCCGCCGACCCCCTTCGCGGATTTCGTCAAGCGAAACCTGCACCGCTTCCTGCCGTCATCCAGCACGACCTGACACCGTCAACAAAGGAGCACACCATGTCATCGGTATTCATCACCGGAGCCAGCCGCGGCATCGGCCGGGCGCTGGCCACCGAATTCGGGCGCCGCGGGCACCGCGTGGTCGCCACCGCCCGCGACCCGCGCACGCTCGCCGACCTCGACGTCGACGCGCGCCTCGCGCTCGACGTCACCGACGACGCCAGCGTCACCGCCGCCGTCGCGGCCGCCGGCGACGTCGACATCCTCATCTCCAACGCAGGCTTGATCTTCTATGCCGCCGTCGAGGCCACCCCGCTGCCGGAGTTGCAACGCCTGCTCAACCTCAACACCGTCGGCGCGATCCGGGTGGCCCAGGCGGTGTTGCCGGGGATGCGGGCCCGCGGCGGCGGCAAGCTGCTGTTCATGTCCAGCGTGATGGGGCGCCTGGTGTTGCCGCCGGGGGCCGCCTACGCCGCGACGAAGTGGGCGCTGGAGGCGCTGGTCGAGGCGTTGGCCATCGAGGTCGCGCCCCATGGCGTGCAGGCCGCCCTGCTGGAACCCGGCGCGGTGAGCTCCGGGGCGCTCGACGACGTGACCACCTACACCCTGCCCGACGACCCCTACGCCGCGATCCTGCGCAACGGCGGGCCCCGCGCGGGCCTGATGACCCCACAGCGGGTCGCGACCGAGGTGGCCGACGCCGCCGAGCGGCCGGACCTGCCGTTGCGCATCCCGATCGGCGACGCCGCGCGGGCGGTGCTGGCCGCGCGCCGCACGGCTCCCGACGATGCGCCCTTCGACGCGGCGGCCGCCGCGGGCGAATCGGCGGCCTGATCACGGTCCTGACCGGCACCGATCGGGACGGCTCGCGGCGGGCGCAGCGGATCCGTGAAGTTTTGTCTCGAGGGTGTGAAAGCTTCGTTAAGAACGTGGCCGATCCTTCGGCCGGCCCGCACCGTAGAGGGATGACGCTCTTCGAGCTCCTCCCCTCGCTGCGGCACGGGTTGAACCCGCACCTCGACCGCGCGATCTGGCCGTTGAGCTCCTATGTCGACGACGTGGGCCGGCTGTGCGTCGGCGGGGTGGCGACGCCCGAGATCGCCGCCCAAAGCGGCACGCCCTGCTACGTCGTTGACGAAGAGGACTTTCGCGCCCGCATCCGCTGCTACCGCGCCACGCTTCCCGACGTCGAACTGCTGTACGCGGGCACGGCGCTGCTCAGCGTCGACGTGGCCCGCTGGGCCGTCGCCGAGGGCGCCGGGGTCGACGTGTGCTCGGGCGGCGAGCTGGCGATCGCCCTGGCCGCCGGCGTCTCGCCATCGAGGATCATCCTGCACGGCAACGCCAAGACGCCGGGCGAACTGCACGACGCGGTGGCGGCCGGGGTGGGGCGCATCGTCATCGACTCGCCGAACGAGATCGCCCTGCTGGCCGGGTGGCGGCGCCGGCAGAAGGTGCTGGTGCAGGTCATCCCGGACGTCGGCGCCGCGGCGCCCGAGCAGAAGTTCGGCTTCACCCTGGCCGGCGGTCAGGCGACGGCCACGGTCAAGCGCGTCGCCGACCAGCGGTGGCTGCAGCCGGTCGGGCTGCACTGCCAGCTCGGCTCGCAGCTCACCGACGCCGCGCCGTACGGCGCCGCAATCCGGCAGATGGTCGCCACGATGGCCGCGGTGCGCGACCGCCACCAGATCGTGCTCACCGAGCTCAGCCTCGGCGGCGGCCACGCCGTGCCGTACCTGTCCGGCGACCCGGAGTTCAACCTGCGCGAGCTGGGCGCCGTCATCGACGCCGCGCTGGGCGACGCCTGCGCCGACCACGACTATCCCCGGCCGAGGGTGGTCATCGAGCCGGGGCGGGCGATCGCGGCGCGAGCCGGGATCACCCTGTGCCGGGTGGTGACGGTCAAGCGGGGCCCGGGCGGGCGGACCTTCGTCGCTGTCGACGGCGGCGGGATCGATCACCCGCGCGAGGCCGTGCAACACACGAAATACACCGTCGCGCTGGCGAATCGTCATCAGCCTTCGGCGACCGCTCAGGTCACGGTCGTGTGCCGCGACTGCGGCGCCGACGACGAGATCGCGCGCGACGTCCAGTTGCCCGCCGACATCCGTCCGGGTGATCTGCTGGCGATCGCGTGCACCGGCGCCTATCACCACTCGGTGGGATCGAGCCGCAATATGGTCGGTCGACCGCCGCTCGTCGGGGTGTCCGGCGGGCGGTCCCGCGAATTGGTGCGCCGAGAGACCATCAGCGACCTCCTGGCCCGCGACAGCGGCTGGCCGGGATCGGGTGGTGACTGATGGTGTCGCTGGGCGCCGTCCGCGACGCGGCGAGCCGCGGCGCAACCACGCTGCGATTGGACGCGCCCACCCGGGCCTGGGGCGGCGCGGCGTCGCTGCGCGTCACCTCCGCGTACGCGGTCCTGCTGATCGCGGTCTACGCGGGCCTGAACGCCCTGGGTCCGCACGCGCGCCACGTCGCCGTCAGCCGCATGAGCACCAACCTGCACAATCTGGCGCGCGGGCATCTGGGCACCCTGATCGGCAGCGCGTTCGTCGACGACGGCGGTGAGCTGTGCCTGTGGCTGCCGGGGCTGGTATGCCTGCTCGCCCTGGGGGAAATGCTCTGGCGCAGCATGGGTTTGCTGATCACCTTCGCGGTCGGCCACATCGGTGCCACGTTGATCGTGGCGGTGGGGTTGGTCGCGGCGGTCCAGTCGGGGTGGTTGCCGTTCTCGGTTGCCCGGGCCAGCGACGTGGGCATCAGTTACGGCGCGGTCTGCGTCCTGGGCGCCCTGACGGCGTCGCTACCGCCGCGGTGGCGCGCGGCGTGGGTGGGCTGGTGGCTGGGCACCGCGACGCTGGCCGCGGTGGCCGCCGACTTCGACTTCACCGCCGCCGGGCACGTAGTGGCGCTGCTGCTCGGCATGGGCCTGTCGTTCCGGCTGCGCGCGACGACCGCGTGGACGCCGGTCCATCTGGCGTTGCTCGTCGTGGGCGGCACGTTCGGATTCTTCCTCGTCTCGGGGCCGTCCGTGCTGGCGCCGTGCGGCGGGCTGGCGGGTGCCGCGGTCGCGTGGGTCGCCACCCGCAACCGCGTGTCCGCCGGCCCACCGCCGATCAACCCGTGAGTGTCTCGACTCGGTAGCGGCTGGCGGTCCACGGTGGGCCGTCCGCGGCGGGTGTCAGCGTGATGGTGATCCGACTTTTTCCGGCTGTCGCGGCCGGCGGCAGCAGATAGGTGTCGTCCAGCCAGCGGTGCACGGTGTTGCTGCGCGGCTGGAGCCAGTCGCCCACCTGCGCCCCGTCGACGGCGACGCCGGCCGACTGGAAGCCGGCCGCCTGGTCGGACGTGCGGCGCAGCGCCACACCGCGGTTGCCGGGGTCCACCGCGACGTCGAAGCTGATCGGTGCCACCGTGGCGCGCACGAGGCCCGCGACCGGGCGGGTGTCTTCGACGCCCTCGTACTCGCTGACCAGCAACTGGTCACCGGCATCGGTGTCGGTGTAGGCGTGCTGGAACCGGCTGAGCGGATCGGCGGGGTCCACCTCGTCTCCGTCGGCGAGCGTGTCGCCTGGCTGGGTGTAGAGGAAGGCCGTTGAGCTGTAGTCGGGTTGGACCATGTTGCGTTTGCCGTGCTCGATGCCGAACCGCAGCGCGTCGTGGTAGCCGACGGCCTCGGCGAGCATGAGCCGGTAGGCGGCGACGCAGTAGTCGGCGCAGCCCCCGGTCGCGGTGCGCTGGTCCGGCTGGCCGGTGAGGGGATCGCTGAAGTTTGTGCCGTTCTTGAAATACCAGCCACCCTCGTACAGGTCTTCGGTGCCGGTGCCGTACCACTGGGGAGAGGCGGCGCCGTCGGTATAGACGCGTTCGGCACCTTCGAGGAAGTAAGGCGCGTCGTCGCTGAACGCCGTCTTGGTTCGCTGGCCCCGGATGGTGTGGCTGACCCCGACGAACTTGCCGTGCCCCCGCTCGTCGGCGAACACCCAGTCCTGTCCCAAGGTGGTCGCTCCGGCGTGCGAGCGCGCCGTGAAATAGCCGGCGCGGCCGTCGGCCAGGGCGGCGGCCCAGTGGGCGTCGGGCGCCGTCTCGACCTGCGTGCCGACGGCCGTCGCGGGCTCGGAGCCGGTGTTGTCCAGGCTCAGCCGGACGGTATTCGCGAACGGCATCGGCCACCAAGACGACAGCTCGACGCCAGAATCCCGTGGGGCGGCGGCGAACATCAGCGACTGCACGGGGTTTGCACCGAGCCCGGCGCCAAAGAACTCCCCGAGCGGGGAGTCGACCGTGGTGCGGCCGTCGAACTCGATTCGCAACCGCAGGTCCGACAGCAATCGGTCGGTCGGTTCGGGCAGCCGCACGCGCAGCGCCGAGACGGTGCCGGGCCCCGAGGATTCCGCGAGCACCACGCTGGCCCCGGCGGGCACGTCGACCACGCGTTCGCTACGCGCCGCCGCCCTCGACGCCGGTTTGGGGTCGCCGGTTCCCGCGGCGCGCAGGGTGGCGAGCACGTCGAGGGCGGGGTCCGACGGCGAGAAGGTGCTGATCCCCTGGGGGCTGGGGAACTGGCGGTAGTCCACGTGGTAGTACTCCAGATGCGACGTGACGCTGATCCGCATCGAATTGCGGTATGGCATGGGGACTTTGACGTAGACACCGCCCGGCGATTGCGCGGCGTTGGCCACCAACGGCCACACGAACGGCGCGCCCAGCGCGCCGTCGACCAGCGACTGCAGTTCGGTGTCCACGACGGTGCGCCCGTCGAGCTCGATGCGCACGTTTCCCAGGGCGCGCACGTTGCCGCCGTCGCGGGTCAGCCAGATCGAGTCGATCTCGCCGGCGCCGTGATCCTCGGCGATGACGCAGCCGGCGCCCCCCGGCGCCAGGCACCCGCCGTTGCCGTTGTGGTTACCGGTCGAGATGTCGTAGTCGCCGCCGCCGCGATCGAAGCTGGACACCTGCAGCGTCTGCGTGTCCGCGCTGAGGTAGGGCAGCCGGTCCAGTTGCCGGTAGGTCTCCCAGCCGACCAGCCGGTCGGCGAGCCCCGCGGCCCCCGGCTCGGCCACGGCGAGACCGGCGGTACCCACTCCGACGAGCAGGGCCAGCAGCGTCGCGCAGGACGCGGACAGCGCTCGCACCGCCGCGGCACCGCTCACTCATGGTCCTTGTGTTTGAGGTCGGTGTCCTTGCTCGGCTGCACCCGTTTGGGCTCCCCGGGCATCTTCGGATAGTTGGGCGGGTAGGGCATGTCACCGAGCCCGCGTTCGGCGTCGGCGGCGGCCATTTCCAACAGCGGCGCCAGCGATTGGTCAACGTCGTCCATTGCGGCCCAGGGGTTTTCGCGGTCCTTCAACAGGCCGGGAACGGTGGCCATGGTGTAATCGTCGGGTTCGGCGCTCGCCAGCTCGTCCCAGGTGAGCGGGGTGGAGACGGTGGCGATCGCGGTGCGCCGCACCGAGTAGGCCGACGCCATGGTGCGGTCGCGGGCGTTCTGGTTGAAGTCGATGAAGATGCGCTCGCCGCGTTCCTCTTTCCACCAGGACGTGGTGACCGCGTCCGGCGCCCTGCGTTCCACCTCACGCGCCAGGGCGATGCCCGCCCGGCGCACCTCGATGAAGTCCCAGTCGGTGGCGATCCGCAGGAAGACGTGGATGCCGCGGCCGCCGGACGTCTTGGGGTAGCCGACCAGGCCGAGCTCGTCGAGCAGCGGCCGCAGCACGTCCACCGCGACGGCGCGGGCCTGCGGGAAACCGACGCCAGGCTGCGGGTCGAGGTCGATGCGCAGCTCGTCGGGGTGGTCGGTGTCCGGGCACCGCACCTGCCACGGGTGCAGGGTCACGGCCCCCATCTGCGCTGCCCACACGATGGCCGACGGGTGCGTCACCTGCAGGGCGTCGGCCGTGCGCCCTGACGGGAACGTCACGCGGCAGGTCTTCAGGTAGTCGGGGTGATGCTGCGGGACCCGCTTCTGGTAGATCTCCTCGCCGTCGATGCCGTCGGGGAAGCGCTGCAAGTGCGTGGGGCGGTCGCGTAGCGCGTCGAGCATCGGGCCGCCGGCGACGCTCAGGTAGTACTCGACCAGTCGGCGCTTGGTGCCCTTCGACCCCAGTTTGGGGAAGTAGACCTTGTCCGGATTGGTCAGGCGCACCGCGACGCCGTCGACATCGAGCTCCTCTGCCGCAGCCATAGGGTCGATTCCAGCACAATCGGGGTATGGACCTGCCTGTCATGCCGCCGGTGTCGCCGATGCTGGCGAAATCGGTGCGTGCTATCCCGCCGAACGCGTCGTACGAGCCCAAGTGGGACGGCTTCCGGTCCATCTGTTTCCGCGACGGCGACGGCGTCGAGCTGGGCAGCCGCAACGAGCGGCCGATGACGCGCTACTTCCCCGAGTTGGTCGACGCGGTCCGCGCGGAGCTGCCGCCGCGCTGCGTGATCGACGGGGAGATCGTGGTCGCCACCGACCGGGGACTGGATTTCGAGGCGTTGCAGCAGCGCATCCATCCGGCCGACTCGCGGGTGCGCATGTTGGCCGAGAAAACGCCGGCGTCGTTCATCGCCTTCGACCTGCTGGCGCTCGGCGACACCGACTACCTGCGGCGGCCCTTCACCGAGCGCCGGGCGGCGCTCGTCGACGCCCTGCCGGAAACGGGCCGGTCAATCCACGTCACGCCGGCGACCACCGATCTCGACCTCGCGCAACGCTGGTTCGACGAGTTCGAGGGCGCCGGCCTCGACGGGGTCATCGCCAAGCCGCTGGACATCACCTATCAGCCGGACAAGCGGATCATGTTCAAGATCAAGCACGAGCGGACCGCCGATTGCGTGGTCGCCGGCTACCGGGTCCACAAGTCCGGCGGCGAGTCGATCGGCTCGCTGCTGCTCGGGCTGTACCAGGACGACGGCCAGCTGGCGTCGGTCGGCGTGATCGGCGCCTTCCCGATGGCCGAGCGACGCAGGCTCTTTGCCGAATTGCAGCCGTTGGTCACCGATTTCGAAGGTCACCCGTGGAATTGGGCGGCCCACGAGGCGGGTGAACGCACGCCCCGCAAGAACGAGTTCTCCCGCTGGAACGCCGGCAAGGACCTGTCCTTCGTCCCGCTGCGCCCGGAGCGCGTGGTGGAGGTGCGCTACGACCACATGGAGGGCCAACGGTTCCGGCACACCGCGCAGTTCAACCGGTGGCGGCCGGACCGCGACCCGCGCTCCTGCACCTACGAACAGCTCGACCAGCCCGTGACCTTCAGCCTCGCCGACATCGTGCCCGGCCTCGGTTAAAACGGCGGCGGCTCGTTGCGTCGCGCGACGCGTGCCGCGTTGAGCGCCCGTTCGGCGTCGATTCGGCGGGCGCGGTCCTGCCGCCGGGTGCGGCGGCGCGTCGGCATCATGACCCCACGGTTCCCGGCTGGCGGGGAAGCTGTTGCCGCCAAGTGCAATTCGCCCGTCGGCTGACAGAGGGCAGGGTACAGCAGGCGGCTGCCCGGGTGGGTGGTGTAGGTGCGCCCTGACGGTGCGGTCCAGACGACGGTGCCGTCCGGGCACTGCTCGTCGGTCCAGCCCGGCCAGAACGTTTTCAGCAGATGATGTTTTCGGCACAGACATTTCAGGTTGGACGCGTGGGTCGGCCCGATCGGATAGGGCACGGTGTGGTCGATGTCGATGAACTCCGCGGGCGGGGCGATCGCAATCCGGGAAGCGGCACGTCATGTCCCGGCACCGGACGAACCGCTCCAACTCGGCCGACGGCCGGTACCTCGGCTCGGGTGGCGCGTCGCCGGGGTGCCACACCGGGCGGACCTTGGCGCCGCGATGGACCAACTCGGCCACCAGCGCCGGTGGTACCAGGCCGCCGCCGGGAATGACGGCGGACGGCGCAGGGGCGGCCGGAACGTCGGGTTCCGGATCCGGCGCGAGCACCTCACCGAGCACAGTCTCGGGGGTGACGACGATGCGTTCCGAAGGCCGTTCGCCGGACATGTGCGGGTCAGGAGCGACGGCCAGTGCCGACTCGTCGGCCACCACGTGGACGACCACGGCGGCGGACCGCTCGTCGGGGCCCGTACCAATCGGGCAGGTGGCGCTCCCGCATCCGCACGAAAGGTGTTGCGCTCCAACGGCGAGAGCGCCGAGCGCGTCGGCGCGCCGCTGCGCGAGGGTGCGCGGGTCATCGGGGCACACTTGTTCGGCGAGCTGGGTGAGCCGCCGGTCCAACGCGGCGGCGTCGGTCGCATACAGGCGGCCCCACAGGCTTGCGGTTCCCGACGCGTCGTCGGACTGATCGATGACGACCCGGCGGCTGCGCGCGGCGGCGATCGCGCGCAGCACAGCGCCGGGATCGTGTTGGTCGACGATCGCGTCGATGGCTTGCGCGGTCTTGCCAACCGACAGCGGGCCGAAACGCACGGCGGCATCGGCCAGTCGCGCGTCGACGAGCCGCAACGCATCGGGATCCTTGATCAGGTCGGTGTGCCACACGATCGTCGAAGCCAATCGGACGCCGATATCACCGCGAGCCAACAGCGCCGCCACCTGGGGCAGCCGGTTACCGAGCGCGACAGCCAGATACATCTGCGACGACGCCATCGCGTGGCTGATGCCCTGTGCCGCAGCGACTTCCGCGGCCATTGCGTCCCAATTGTCACAGGACCAGTGCGCGCAATCGGTGGGACCGTCGGCGTGGCGACGCACGAACTCCGCCGTTGCCGCCAGCCGGCGCGCGGCGGCGACCGCCTCCGCGCGGGCGCCCGACGCGATCGGCGCCACGACGGCGGCGTCATCGGCACTACCCAGCGCCGCGGTACTCGACAAATCGCACATACGTTCGAAGATAGTCGCCCGTGCCGTCCACACCCACCTCTCGACGGCAATCTGTGGATAACTCCCCGACTGTGCATAACCAGGCGGTTTGGCCGCAGCACCCAGAGGGCACGCCAGAAGACATGTCAGTGACAGCGTTTCAAGACCTCCCGCTGGCCGACCGCGACCGCAAGTGGGACGGCGATGCCGCCGAGAAGCGGGTGCGTAAGTGGGCGGACGCGCAGGACGGGCCCAACCAGAAATACCGAGACGCCCACGTCTGGTACGACGGCGACAAGAAGGACAACTTCACCGCGTACAAGCTGCTCATCGCCGACGTGATCGACGGCGACCTGAAAGCCGTGCCCCGTGGGGTGATGGCCGCCGGGGCCATCATGGACGGCGCCCGCGGCGGTATCGACCTGCCCGACAACGACGTCGACCGCGTCAAGAGCCACCTGGCCAAGTACTACAAGAAAATGGGCGAAACCGCGCCCTGGGAACGGAGCTGACTGCGCCGGGGCCGCCCTGGTAGCGGGGCTGATTACACCGCGATCCGCAGTGCCGCCAACCCGCGCAGCGTCACATTGGTCTTGTAGACCGGGATGCCGTCCAGTCGGGCGTGCGGGAAGCGCGCCGTGACGGCGGACAGCGCCACGCCGGCCTCCAACCGCGCCAGCGGTGCGCCCAGGCAGTAGTGGGCACCGCGCCCAAAACCCAAGTGCCGCAAGCCTGTCCGATCGGGGTCGAAGACATCCGGCCGATCGTATTCAGCCGGATCGCGCTGGGCCGCGGCGGTCAGCAGCATCATGATGTCACCGGCGGGCACAGTGACCTCGCCGACCGTCATGTCGGCCGCCGCCGTCCGAGCGATCATCTGCACCGGCGGGTCATACCGCAGGGTCTCCTCGATGACGGCCGGTGCGCGGCCGGCGTCCGCGCCGAGCGCGGCCCATTGGGACGGTTCGCGCAGCATCGCCAGCACGGCGTTGCCGATGAGGTTGACGGTGGTCTCGTGGCCCGCGACCAGCAGCAGCACGCACGTCGACACGATCTCCTCGGCGCTCAGCTGGTCACCCGACTCCTCCACCGCGATCAACCTCGACATCAGGTCGTCGCCGGGTTGCGACCGGCGCCGCTCGATCAGGCCGCGCAGATAGGAGCGCAGCCACATGCCGGCGTCCATCCGCTCGGCCAGGTTGTCCGACGGCGTCCCGGTGAAGGCCACGAACGGATCCAGCGATTGCGCCAGCAGCGCCGACACCCGGCTGAATTGCGGTTCGTCTTCCAGCGGCACCCCCAGCAGGCGGCAGATGACCGCCACCGGCAGGGGGTAGGCCAGGTCCTCGACGACGTCGAAGTGCCCTCGCTCGGCGATCCGGTCGAGCAATCCGTCGATCAGGGCGGTGATGTCGGGCCGCAGCGCGTTCACCACCTTGGGCGCAAAGGCTTTGCTGACGAGTTGGCGCAGCCGGGTGTGATCGGGCGGGTCGAGGAATAGGAAGCCGGGCGGCGTCTGGGGCGGCACCGCGGCGCCCGCCGCGACCAGCTCGCGGGTTTGCTCCTCGATCTGGCGCCGGGCGGCCGTCGACTTCAGCCGGTCGTTGCTCGATGACGGGTGCCGCAGGGCCTCGTCACAATCTCGGTAGGTCGCGAAGACCGCCAGGTTGCCCTCGGCCAAGCGAAACGAGCCGCGGCCGCGGAACCGGGCGAACAACGGGTAGGGGTCCGCCCGCGACGCGGGGTCCAGCAGTTGCAGCAGCAATCCTTGCGATTCGGCCTGCTCGGGCTCCGTGGGCGCGGTGGGCATGCCGACATTCTGCCCGCAGCCACGCCGCGCCGCCCTCAGCGCCGCAGGAACTCGACGATGTGGCCGGCCAGCTCCGGCCCCGCGTCCTCCTGCACGAAGTGCCCGGCACCGCGGATCACGGGATGCTCGATCCCTTGCGCGCCGCGCATCGTGCGCTGGAAGACCGGGCCCATCGGCCCGGTGATCGGATCGCCGTCGCTGAACGCCACCAGCATTGGCGTCGGGCTGGCCGCCAGGGTCGCCCACGCCGCCTTGTTGGCCAAGGCCGCGGGATCCTCCGGTGACGTCGGCACCAACGCCGGCATGGCGCGGGGGCCGGCGCAGTACTCGTCGGCGGGAAACGGCGCGTCGTAACCCGCGCGAACCTGCGCGCTCATCGGCCGGCGGCACCCGCCCTGCACGAACGCGCCGATGTCGAGCGTCGGCGCCTTCGTGATGGCCTCGCGGAATCGCCACCAGACGTCGGCCATGGGTTGCTCGCCGTCGGGCAGGCCGGTGTTGGCCACGACCAAGCCGGTGAAGCGCTCGGGATGCTCTGCGGCAAGCCGCAATCCGATGAGACCGCCCCAGTCCTGACCGACCAGGGTGACGCCGTGCAGGTCGAGCACGTCGAACGCCACGGCCCGCATCCACTCGACGTGGCGCGCGTAGCTGTGGTCCTCGCGGCGCGCAGGTTTGTCCGAACGGCCGAACCCCACGAGGTCCGGGCAGATGACGCGATGCCCGGCGGCGGCCAGCGCCGGAATCATTCTCCGATACAGGTAGGACCACGTGGGCTCTCCGTGCAACATCAACACGGGCTCGGCGTCGCGCGGGCCGTCTTCGACCCAGGCGACGCGCAGCGTGCCGCCCTCACCGTCCGGCACGTCGCAATAGTGTGGCGCGTAAGCGAAGTCGGGCAGACCGTCGAACCGGTTCTCCGGTGTCCGCAGCGTCAGCATGTCACGTCCCTTCCCGCAAGTGCGCCAAAGCCGGATCAGCCAGCAACCGATCCAGGAAGCCGACCTGGCCCTTCAGCAGCTTGGCGCGCGCCTGCGCCACCGAAAACCATTGCACCTTGTCGACTTCCGGGAACTCGCGCATCCGCCCCGAACCCTTGGGCCATTCGAGTTCGAAGGTGTTGCTCCGGGCGTCGGTGATGTCGAGGTCGCTGCCCACGGCGAAGGCGGTGACCACCTTGCCGCCGGATTGTTTGATGGCCCCCAGGTCGACGCGCGGCCCGGCGGGCACCGGCAGCCCGAGTTCCTCGAGGAACTCCCGTTGCGCGGTCGGCCACGGGTCCTCGCCCTCGGCGTACTCCCCCTTCGGAATCGACCACGCCCCGTCGTCCTTGCGGGCCCAGAACGGGCCGCCCGGATGAGCGATCAACACCTCGAGGATACCGTCGCGCGCCCGGTGTAGGAGCACTCCCGCGCTCAATTTGGGCATCGAATCTCACAGTCCGACAGCATGTTCCAAGTCTTTGAGCGACGATTCCAGGTGCGCGAGCAGCCGCTGCAAATGCGGCACGCTGCGTCGGCAACCCACCAGGCCGAAGTCGAGATTGCGGGCGTTGTTGGCCAGCGTGATGTTAAGGGCCTGGCCGTCCAGCACGATGGACAGCGGGTAGTTGCCGTCCAGCCTGGCGCCGCCGCAGTACATCGGCTGGGTGGGCCCCGGCACGTTCGAGATGATGATGTTGAACGGCGGCGACGTCGAGTTCACCCAGCCCGGGACGGCCGCCAAGGCCAGCGCGGAGGTGTTGACCGCGGACAGCGCCAGCGCCTGAAACCGGGGCAACTGCGAAAACACCGTCTTATTGCTGCGCATCGATTCGTTGATGGTTCGCAATCGTTGCGCTGGATCGTCGGTATCGGTCGCCAGGTTGCACAGGATGGCGCCGACGAGGTTGCCGCCGGCGTCGGCCTCGTCCTCGGTGCGCAGGCTCACCGGAACCATCGCGATCAGCGGCGCGTCCGGTAACGCATTCTGCTCCAACAGGTAATAGCGCAGGGCACCCGAACACATCGCCAGCACCACGTCGTTGACCGTCACCCCCGCCGCCCTCTTGACGGCCTTGATGCGCTCCACCGACCACGACTGCGCCGCGCACCGGCGGGCGCCGCCGATCTTGACGTTCAACATCGTTCGCGGCGCTCCGAAGGGCAGGGTGACCTGCTGCTCGAACAGCGCCGCCCGCGCCAACGACACCGTCGAAGGGCCAAGCGCGACAAGCGATCCCGCGGTGCGGCGCAACGAGGCCAGCGGTGCCGAGGAGCTCCGCGGCCGGGGCCGTTTCGGCAGGGTCCACGGCGCCCGGATCTCGGTGTCGTCGGGGTCGGTCGACAGCGCGCGCTGCATCAACTTCTGCGCCGAGACGCCGTCGATCAGCGCGTGGTGGATCTTGGTGTACACGGCGAACCGGCCGTCTTTGAGACCCTCGATGACGTGCGTCTCCCATAGCGGGCGGTGCCGGTCGAGCAGGGCGCTGTGCCACCGCGACGTCAGCTCCAGCAGTTCGCGGACCCGCCGCGGCGACGGCAGCGCCGAGCGGCGCACGTGATAGTCGACCTCCACGTGCTTGTCGTATGCCCAACCGAGGTTGGCGATTCCACCCACGAACGTCGCCGGGTGTTTGCGGAAGGTCGGTTGAAAATCGTCTTGGGCGGCCAGCCGGTCGTAGAACTCCCGGACGAAGCCGCGGCCGGCGCCCTGCGGCGGCTCGTACAACTGCAGGCCACCGACGTGCATCGGGTGCTCCCGAGACTCTCCGAGGAGAAATATCGCGTCGGTGGGCGCCATCAAGTCCATCCACCCATTACACCCATTTCGGCTGGTTACCGAAAGCACACCGTGGCCGGACACGCGCCGGCCCGCCGCGTCCCCATACTGGGCTCAACAGACGTGCCGCCGATACGCCCCGCGAGGAGCCGGACCGCGATGGAAAAGTTCACCCCGTCGATCGACTGGGATCACGAGCTGGCGTCCTCGACCCTGTGGATCGCCCAAACCTGGACGATCAGCGCCGGGTGCCTCGTGCTCTTCGGGGTCGCCGTCGTTCACCTCACCCGATGGGGCGAGCAGTTCTGGCGCGTGACCGGCCGCTACTTCACCGGCCGGCACAGCGTCCCGGTATGGGTCTTGTTGGGCGCGCTGTTGCTGTCGGTGATGATGGCGGTGCGCATCGAGATCCTGCTCAGTTACTACAGCAACGACCTGTACTCGGGGTTGCAGACCGCGTTTCAAGGCGCCGGTGCGGGCAATAAAGCGGTGCGCGACTCCGGGATTCACGGCTTCTGGGTGGCGGTGTGGATTTTCTGCATCATCGCGACCGTGCACGTGTGCCGGGTGATGGCCGATTTGTATCTGACGCAACGGTTCGTCATCCGGTGGCGGGTGTGGCTCACCGAACGGTTGACCACGGACTGGCTGGACGGCCACGCCTACTACCGCGCCAGATTCATCGACGCGACCATCGACAACCCGGACCAACGCATCCAGCAGGACATCGACATCTTCACCGCCGGAATCGGCGGTGCGGCCAACCACCCGAACGTCGGCACCTCCGGCAAGTTGCTGTTCGGGGCGGTGCACGCGGTGGTCTCGGTGATCTCCTTCGCCGCGATCCTGTGGCGGCTCTCCGGCACCCTGCACCTGTTCGGCATGAGCCTGCCCAAGGCCCTGTTCTGGATCGTGCTCGGGCAGGTGACCATCGCGACGGTGGTCGCGTTCTGGCTGGGCCGCCCGCTGATCGGGTTCAGCTTCCGTAACGAGGCGCTCAACGCCGCCTTTCGCTACGCGCTGGTCCGGCTGCGCGACGCCGCGGAGGCGGTCGGGTTCTACCGCGGGGAGCGGGCCGAACGGACCCAGTTGCTCAACCGCTTCGACGCCACGATCGCGAACTACCGGCGCTACGTGCGGCGCACGATCGGGTTCCTCGGCTGGAACGTGACCGTCACCCAGGTGATCACTCCGCTGCCGTTCATCGTGCAGGCGCCGCGGTTGTTCGCGGGCAGCATCAAGCTGGGCGGGGTCACGCAATCGTCCAGTGCCTTCGGCCATATCGAGGACTCGCTGTCGTTCTTCCGCAACGCCTACGACCGCTTCGCCAGCTACCGCGCCGTCATCATCCGCCTCGACGGCCTGGTGCGGGCCAACGCCGCGGCGCGGCAACTGCCGGAGCTGGCGACGGCGCCCAGCGCCGACGGTGTGGTGGAGCTCGCCGGCGTCGAGGTCCGCACACCGGCCGGCGCGCAACTCATTTCGTCGCTCGACCTGCGCCTGACGCCGGGGGACGCCCTCGTCGTCACAGGCCCGTCCGGCAGCGGGAAGACGTCGCTGCTGCGCGCGCTGGTGCAGCTGTGGCCGTACGCCTCGGGCACGCTGCGCCGCCCCGACGGTAGCCATGAGGTGCTGTTCCTCTCGCAGCTGCCCTACGTCCCACTCGGCTCGCTGCGGGCGGTGGTCTCCTACCCGGCCGTGGCGGGCGACGTCGACGACGCAACGTTGCAGGAGGCGTTGCGCAACGTGGCGCTGCCCAACCTCGTCGCCCGGCTCGACGAGGAGCGGGACTGGGCCAAGGTGCTCTCCCCCGGCGAGCAGCAACGCATCGCGTTCGCGCGCCTCCTGGCGCTCCGGCCCAGGGCGGTCTTCCTGGACGAGGCCACGTCGGCGGTCGACGAGGCGCTGGAGTTCTTGCTGTACAACCTGTTACGCGCCGAGCTGCCCGACGCTGTCGTCGTCAGCGTCAGCCACCGCAGCACCATCGAACAACACCATCACCTGGAGCTGGCGCTGCTGGGCGGGGGCGCCTGGCACCTGCGCGACATCCCCGAACAGATTTCGTCGACCTGACCGCCGTCGTTGACAGTCACTGCCAATGGGTCATACTGTGCCATGCTGGGCGTGACGACGCGCTCTCCCTGACCATTCGGAGGTCGCGATGGCAAGCCCGTCCAAGCTGCGTGTGATCCAGTGGGCGACCGGGGGTGTCGGGCGCGCCGCCATCGAATGCGTGGCTAATCACCCACAGCTCGAATTGGTCGGCTGCTGGGTGCACTCGGCGGACAAGAACGGCCGCGACGTCGGTGAGATCCTCGGCGGCGCACCGCTGGGCGTCACCGCCAGCAACAACGCCGACGAGGTGTTGGCGCTGCCCGCCGACTGCGTCGTCTACAGTCCCTTGATCCCCAACGACGACGAGGTGATCGCGATCTTGCGATCCGGCAAGAACGTCGTCACCCCGGTCGGCTGGGTCTATCCCGACGTGGACAACCCTCGGCACCGCGCGGTCGCCGACGCCGCCGTCGCGGCGGGGGTCACGCTGCACGGCTCGGGCATTCACCCCGGGGGCATCACGGAACGCTTTCCCCTGATGGTCTCGTCGCTGTCGTCGGCGGTCACCCACGTCCGCGCCGAGGAATTCTCCGACATCCGCACCTACAACGCACCAGATGTGGTGCGCCACATCATGGGCTTCGGCGGCACCCCCGAGGAGGCCATGGGTGGGCCGATGGCCGGCCTGCTCGAGGCCGGGTTCAAGCAATCGGTCCGAATGATCGCCGAGCACATGGGTTTTCGGATCGACCCCAACATCAGGACCATTCAGGACGTCGCGGTGGCGACCGCCGACATCGACTACGCGCCCTTCCCGATCACCGCGGGCAAGGTGGCGGCGCGGCGGTTCCGCTGGCAGGCCCTGGTCGACGGCGAGCCGGTCATCACCGCGGCGGTCAACTGGCTGATGGGTGAGGAGAACCTTGATCCCGCCTGGCACTTCGGCGAGCAGGGCGAGCGCTTCGAGGTCGAGATCACCGGCGACCCCACCATCAACCTGACCTTCAAGGGCCTGCAACCGGAGACGATCGCCGAAGGGCTGGTGAAGAACCCGGGCGTCGTGGTCACCGCCAACCACTGTGTCAACGCCATCCCGGATGTCTGCGCCGCCGAACCCGGCATCAAGACCTACCTGGACCTGCCGCTGTTCGCGGGCCGCCCGGCGCCCAAGCTCGCCGCCCAGTGACCGTGGCCCCGTGAGCTACAGCCACCCCGACTCGATGCGCGGGCACGCCGCGATCGTCACCGGCGCCGCGCAGGGCGTCGGCAAGGGTGTGGCCGCCGCCCTGCTCGAACGCGGCGCGTCGGTGCTGGTGGTCGACATTCAGGAGGAACGTCTGGGCGCCACCACCGACGAGCTGCGCGCGGCCGGCCGGGTCGAGCAGCTGGTCACCGACTTGCGCGATCCGGCCAGCGCCGCACGGATCGTCGCCGCGGCGGTGGACGCGTTCGGGGCCGTGCACGGCCTGGTCAACAACGCCATCGCCACCAACGAACCGAAGGCATTCGTCGACATCACCACCGAGGACATCGCGCTGGGCCACGACGTCGGTCCCCGGGCCACCTTTCTGTTGATGCAGGCCGTGCATCCGGTGATGGTCGAGGCGGGTGGCGGGTCGATCGTGAACCTCGGCTCGGGCACCGGCACCGGCGGCGAGCCCAAGTGGGGCGGGTACGCGGCCGCCAAAGAGGCGATCCGCGGATTGTCGAAGGTGGCCGCCCTGGAGTGGGGGCGCGACAACATCCGGGTCAACGTCGTCTGCCCGTTCGCCGAGTCCGAGGGCGTCAAGTTCTGGAAGTCGTTCGCGCCCAAGGAATACGAGAAGGCGGTGAGCCGCGTCCCGATGAAGCGGATCGGTGACGTGCGCACCGACGTGGGCGCGTTGGTGGCGTTCCTGCTCGGATCCGACGCCTCCTTCGTCACCGGGCAGACCATTCACGTCGACGGCGGGATCGGCTGCTTTCGGTGAGCACCGCCGGGCACGAGTCACTGCGGGATCGGCAGCGTGCGCAGATCCGCGCCGAAATCCGGCGGGCGGCGTTCCGGCTGTTCGTCGAACGCGGCTACGAGGCCGTGACCACCGAGGAAATCGCCACCGCGGCAGGGGTTTCCGCACGCACGTTCTTCAGGCACGTCCCGGCGAAGGAGGACCTGCTGCTGGCCCCCGTCCGCCACGGGGGCGCCGTCATCGTCGGCCTCCTCGAGGCTCGCCCGGCCGGCGAGCCGCCGGACGTGGCCCTGATCAACGCGATCATCGCCCGGACCCGCTCGTTCGACCACTCCGACACCGAGGAGTGGCGGAAAGCTCTGCTGGTCTCCGGCGACCTGCTCGACAAGGTCAAGGTGCACACCCCCGCCGACCAGGAACGTGCGACGAAGCTGATCGCCGAGCGGATGGGGTCACGTCCGGGGACCGATCTGCGGCCCGGCTTGCTGGTTCACCTCGCATTCGCCGCCGCGGATTTCGCGTTCCAGCAATGGGTTCGGCAATCCCGCGCCCCGCGGCCGCTGGACGGTTACGTGGCCGAGGCGCTGGACGCGGTCAAAAGCCCGCACTGGAGGCGCTCGCGCCGGATCACGTCGCCGGGCGCGTGAGTGCCCGCCACGGCGACGAAGAGGCCGCGCGGCACCAGCCGTCCCATTACCCAGCGGCTCATGATTCGCGCCGCGCCGCTTCGGGGTTGGCGACGCGAATCGGAGCACCGTCGAGCCAGGCCAGCACCGCCTCCACGGTGTCGGCGTAGAAGGCGGCCAACATCTCTCGTGTGACATAGCCCAGATGCGGCGACAGCGTCACGTTGGGGAGCCGCCGCAGCGGGTGGTCGGCCGGCAGCGGCTCGATGTCGAAGACGTCGAGCCCGGCGGCGGCGATGCGCCGCGACCGCAGCGCGCCGAGCAGCGCGGCCTCGTCGACGATCGGGCCCCGCGAGGTGTTGATCAGGTACGCGTCCGGCTTCATCAGCGCCAGCTCGGACGCGCCGATCAGGCCCCGCGTGCGCTCGGAGAGCACCACGTGCACGGACACCACGTCGGCCCGCTCGAATAGCTCGGCCTTCTCGACCCGTACCGCGCCCACCCGGGCGGCGGCCTGCGCGGTCAGGTTCTGGCTCCAGGCAATGACGTTCATGCCGAAGGCGGCGCCGTACTCGGCCATCCGGGTGCCGATTCGGCCCAGGCCCACGAGCCCGAGCGTCTTTCCCGCCAGCGTCACCCCGGTGCTGGTCTGCCACCCGCCGGCGCGCATCCGGTGGTGCTCTTCGGCCAGGTTGCGCACCGTCGCGAGCAGCAGGCCCCACGCGAATTCCGGGGTGGCGTCGCGCAGCGAGCGGAACCGCGGGTGAGAGAAGTCGGAGTGGGCGACCAGGACGCCGTGCTCGGTGGCGGCGGCCATGTCCAAGTTGGGCAGGGCCTTGCCCACGATCGTGATCAGCCGCAGCTCGGGCAGGCGTTCGATCAGCGTGCGCGGGAAGGCCATTCGCTCGCGCAGCGTGCAGACCACATCGAAGTGCCGGAGGGCCTGCGCGGCGTCGTCCTCGGACAAATGCCGGTCGAACACCGTGAGCTCGGCGCGCGCCCGCACCGGTGACCAGTCGGCCAGCTCGACGGCCACGCCGCCGTAGTCGTCGACGATCGCGACGCGGCGGGTGGGTTCTCCCATGGCCCCTATTGAACCTGGGGCTCAGATTGCGTACTCACGCGGCTCGTGTTGAACGGAGATCCACTGTTCGGTGGTGAATTCGTCGATGGCCCATTGACCGCCGAAACGGCCGATCCCCGAACTTTTTTCGCCACCGAAGGCGGTGTTGGCGTCGTCGTTGACCGGCGAATCGTTGATGTGCGTCATGCCTACGTCGATGCGCCGCGCGAAACGCACCGCCCGTTCGACGTCGCCGCTGAACACCGCCGAGGACAGCCCGTAGGGGGTGTCGTTGGCCAGCCGCAGCGCGTCGGCCTCGTCCTCGGCGCGGATCACCGTCATCACGGGGCCGAACACCTCTTCGCGGGCGGTCGGGGCGTCGTTGCCCGCCGTCAGGACGTGCGGTGGCAGGGCCAGGCCGGTCGGCCCGAAGGGGTCGCCGCCACATAACAGTTCACCGCCGTCCTTCGCCGCCCGCGCCACCTTGTCCTGGATCGAGTCCAGCTGCGATCGGTTGATGATCGGCCCCAGCTGCGTGGCCGGGTCGGACGGGTCGCCAACGCGCAGCAATTTCGCCCGCGCCACAAAGCGTTCGACGAAGTCGTCGTAGATGCCGGCGTCCACGATGATCCGGTTGGCGATCATGCAGATTTGGCCCTGGTGGAAGAACGACCCGAAGATCGCGGCGTCGACCGCGAGCTTGAGGTCGGCGTCGTCGAGGATGACCACCGGCCCGTTGCCCCCGAGTTCGAGGGCGGTCCGCTTGAGCGCCGCCTTCTGGGCGATCCCCTCGCCCACCTTGGTGGACCCGGTGAACGACACCACCTTCGCGGCCGGGTGCTGCACGATGGCGTCGCCGATCTCCGATCCCGACCCGATCAGCACCGACAGCAATCCCGGCGGGAGGCCCGCCTCCTCGTAGATGCGGGCCAGCAGCAGCCCACCGGTGACGGGTGTGTCCCCGGCCGGCTTGAGCACCACAGCGTTGCCGACGGCCAGAGCCGGTGCGACCGACCGATTCGACAGCTGCATGGGGAAATTCCAGGGCGAGATGACGGCGACCACGCCGACGGGCTCCCGGTAGACGCGGCTCTCCTTGCCGGGCACGTCCGACGGCATGATCTTGCCCTCGACGTGGTGCGGCATCGACGCCGCCTCCCAGAGCACGGCCAGCGCCTGGCTCCACTCCAATTCGGCCTTGGCCAGGGTCCCACCGGTCTCGCGCACCAGCCACTCGGTGATCTCGTCCTTGCGCCAGGTCATCACGTCGGCGGCGCGGCGCAATACGCCCGCGCGCCCCGACGGGGGCCGGGCGGCCCACTCGCGTTGCGCGCGCGACGCGGTGTCGTACGCCTCGTCGAGGTCGCCGGCGTCGGCTTGGGCGATCTCGGTCAGCGTCTCCCCGGTCCACGGGTCGGTATCGGCGCGCTTCTCACCGGACGACCCGGTGCGCCAACGGGTTCCAATCGGCATCGACGTGAACGGTCCGTAACGGTCGGTCATGGGGCCACTCCGAGTTTGATATGCGGGCCGGATTCCTGGTCGTGCCAGGCCCGCTGAGCGTCCTCCAGGGAATACCGGCGCGTCTCGACGCTGATCCGTCCCTCGGCGGCGTGTTCGGTGATTTCCCGGTAACCGTCGCGCAGCACGTCGGGTCCCATCGCGTCGTTGAGGTGCCCCACGTGGGTGCGCCCGGTCAACGACCGGAACGGCACCTCGGCGGTCGGTCCCGCGCCTTCGCCGACGGTGATCAGCGTGGCCCCGTTCGCGGTGGCGTCCAGGGCCGCGAGGAACGGCTTGCCATAGACGAGGTCGATCACCACGTCGTAGCCGCCCGCATCGCCGGCCTCGGCCCGCAGGGATTCCGCGTCGTCGTCACCGCCGAGCTGCACCGTGGCGTCCGCGCCGAGGGCGCGCGCCTGTTCCAGGGCGTCCGGGTTGCGGCCCGCACCCACAACCCGGCCCGCGCCAAGCAGTTTGGCCACCTGCACGGCGATGCGGCCGACCACCCCGGTGGCGCCCAGCACCAACACGGACTGGCCGTGTGACACGTCGGCGTGCCGCGTCAGCGGCAACCACGCCGCCAGCCCGGCGATGCCGCATGCCACGGCGAGGTCGTCGTCGACGCCGTCGGGAACGGGAAAGGTCTTCGCCGGGTCGATGCGGCAGCGTTGCGCCCACGACCCGAACGGATCCGGCGGCGCGTTGAAGTACACGCGCTTGCCGCCCAACGTGCCGACCCCTTCCCTGCCGACCACGGACGGAATCACCGGTTGCCCCATCTTCCCCGACGCCAGGATGAGGTCCACCGGGTTGCATCCGGCGAGGGTGACCTCGACGATGTCGCGGCGGGGATCGCCGTCGGGTTCGTCGAAGTCCCGGACCGTCGGGTTCTGCCCCGCCGCTTCTAGCACCGCCGCGCGCATACGACCTCCACGTCCTCCGATGTGCAGCTGACGCAAAGGGTTTCCCCGGACGGCGGATCGAAACGGTCCGCTCAGCCGCGCCTATCCGGCAAGCGAAACGGCCGTCACGAGATGACCGGCGGGTAGGGCAGGTCGGTGCTGCTGTCGGGGTTGACGTACACCGGGTGCCCCAGCGAGGGAAAGGCCCGCTGCGGGCACGCCGGTCGATCGCAGATCTTGCAGCCGGCGCCGATCGGCACGGTGGCCTCGGGGTCCGCGGGGTCGATGCCGACGGAGTAGATCAGCTTGTTCGCGTGCGCGACGTCGCAGCCGAGCCCGATGGCGAAGCTCTTGTCCGGACCCAGGTATCGGCTGGGCTCCGTCGTGGTGGTGCGCGCCACCCAGAAGTAGGTGCGCCCGTCGGGCATCTGCGCCACCTGGGTCAGGAATTGACCCGGGCGGGCAAACGCGTGGTGCACCACCCACAGCGGGCAGTTTCCGCCGACGCGGGAAAAGTGAAAGGCGTTGGCGGACTGGCGCTTTGAGATGTTTCCGGCGCTGTCGGTGCGGACGAAGATGAACGGAATCCCACGCGCACCGGGCCGTTGCAAGGTCGACAGCCGATGACAGATGGTCTCGAAGCCCACCTCGAACCGGCGGGCCAGGTAATCGATGTCGTACCGCGCCCGTTCCGCGGCGCCGAGGAAGGCCCGGTACGGCAGCAGCAGCGCGCCGGCGAAGTAATTGGCGAGCCCGATGCGGGCCACGCCCCGCGCGTCGTCACTGAGCTGGTCGTCGGCGGCGATGATCCCGGCAATCATCCTGTCCTGGGTGAGCAGCGCGATCTGTGTGGCCAGCTGGAAGGCGCGCTGCCCGGGCAGCAACCAGCGGGCCAGATACAGGGTTTGCGATTCGGGGGCGAAGAGGCGCTTGGCGTTGGCGCTCAACACCTGGCCGTCGTCGATCACCACCGTCACGCCGAGTTGCGCGCCGAGCAGCTCGGCAAGTTGTCCGTCGAGCCCACCGATGCGCAAGCGGGCCTTCGCAAACAGCTCTTCGGCCGCGACGTCCAACTCGGCCACGTGATTTTTCCGGTCGTAGAAGAAGTCCCGCACTTCCTCGAACGGCATCGACTGCTGCGGCGGCACCGACAGGTCGAGGTTGGCGCGGCTGTGCAGCGCCTCGAGGTCGGCCGTGGTGTCGTGCAGCCGCCGGTGCAGGTTGACCAGCGTCTGGCCGATCTCCGGCATGCGGGCGACGAGCTCCTCGATCTGCGCATCGGTGGCCGGCGTGTCGGTGAGCACCTCCCTGAGATCCGAGACCAGGCGGGCATCGGAGTCCGGGGCGAAGTATTGCGACGGCAGGTCGAAGCGCTCGGCGAGGGTCAGCAACACCGCCACGGTGATCGGCCGTTGGTCGTTTTCGAGTTGGTTGACGTAGCTGGTCGACAGTCCCAGGACACGCGCCAGCGCCACCTGGGTCAGCCCCTGCTCCTCACGCAACCGCCGCAGCCGCGCTCCGGCGAACGTCTTCGCCACCCGCCTCACGGTACCCGCGGCAGTTTCGCAAACTTCGCAAAACCGCCCCGCACAGGACACAAAAATACGCTTTTGCAGTGCCTTTACCGGCTCGACGCCCGTGCGTACTGTGCGGCTTATGCGCATTCACGACGTTCGGACCCGGCGTAGCGCCGAAAACTTCCCCCGCACCGAGCATCTGGCGTGGAAGGTCGCCGAGGTCGCCGCGGACCCCGTCGAGGTGCCCTCCGACACCGCGGCGATGGTGATCAACCGCATCATCGACAACGCGGCGGTCAGCGCCGCGTCGATCACCCGCCGGCCGGTCACCGCCGCCCGCGCGCAGGCTGTGGCGCACCCCCATTCCGCGGCGGGCGCCAAGGTGTTCGGTGTCGACGGTGATTACTCACCGGAATGGGCGGCCTGGGCCAACGGGGTGGCCGTGCGCGAGTTGGACTTTCACGACACGTTTTTGGCTGCCGAATACTCCCACCCCGGCGACAACATCCCCGCCCTGGTCGCGGTCGCCCAGCACCTCGGGGTCGGCGGTGCCGACCTGATCCGCGGCATCGCCACCGGCTATGAGATCCAGGTCGACCTGGTCAAGGGAATCTGCTTGCACGAGCACAAGATCGACCACGTCGCGCACCTGGGCCCGTCCGTGGCCGCCGGGCTGGGCACCATGCTGCGCCTCGACAAGGAGACGATCTACCAGGCCGTCGGCCAGGCGCTGCACCTGACCACCGCGACCCGGCAGTCCCGCAAGGGCCTGATCTCGAGCTGGAAGGCCTACGCCCCGGCCTGGGCCGGGAAGGTCGCCATCGAAGCCGTCGACCGCGCCATGCGCGGTGAGGGCGCGCCGGCACCCATTTGGGAGGGCGAGGACGGCGTCATCGCCTGGCTGTTGTCGGGCCCCGAGCACACCTATCAGGTGCCGCTGCCCGAACCGGGCGAGCCCAAGCGCGCCATCCTCGACACCTACACCAAGGAGCATTCGGCCGAGTACCAGAGCCAGGCGCTGATCGACCTGGCCCGCAGGCTACGCGACCGGATCGGTGACCTCGAGCAGATCGCGACGATCGCGCTGCACACCAGCCACCACACCCACTACGTGATCGGCACGGGTTCGGGCGACCCGCAGAAGTTCGACCCGGACGCCTCCCGCGAGACCCTGGACCACTCGGTCATGTACATCTTCGCCGTGGCGCTGCAGGACGGCACCTGGCATCACGAGCGTTCCTACGCGCCGGAGCGAGCACACCGGCCCGACACCGTCGAGCTGTGGCGCAAGGTGTCGACCGTCGAGGATCCCGAGTGGACCCGGCGCTACCACTCCAACGACCCGGGCGAGAAGGCGTTCGGCGCCCGTGCCGAGATCACCCTGCGAAGCGGCGAGGTCATTGTCGACGAGATCGCGGTCGCCGACGCACACCCGCTGGGGGCGCGGCCATTCGAGCGCAAGCAATACATCGGGAAGTTCACCGAGCTGGCCGAGGGCGTCGTGTCCGACGGCGAGCAGCGCCGGTTCCTCTCGGCCGTCGAGGCACTGCCGGACCTGCAGGCGGGCGCGTTGGGTGCGCTCAACATCACCGTCGGACCCCTGGTGCTCGACAAGGCGCCGACGATCCCACCGGGGATCTTCGGATGAGTGGACTGATCGGCAGCGCCGTGCCCGCGACCGAGAAACGCGCCCGGTTACGGAGCGGCCTGCAAGGCGGTGTGCTGCAACGGTATCCGGGCGCGTTCTCGCCGCTGGTAGCCAAACTCATCGCCGAGATCGGGTTCGACGGGGTGTACGTGTCCGGCGCGGCACTCTCGGCCGACCTGGGGCTGCCCGACGTCGGCCTGACCACCTTGACGGAGGTTAGCGGGCGCGGGGCGCAGATCGCGTCGGTGACCGACCTGCCCACCCTGATCGACGCGGACACCGGCTTCGGGGAACCGATGAGCGCCGCCCGCACGGTGACGGTGCTCGAAGACGCCGGACTGGCCGGCCTGCACCTGGAGGACCAGGAAAACCCGAAGCGCTGCGGGCATCTCGACGGCAAGGCGGTGGTGCCGGCCGCCGACATGATCAAGCGGTTGCGGGCCGCCGTGGCCGCCCGCCGCGACCCCAACTTCGTCATCTGCGCCCGCACCGATGCCGCCGGCGTGGAAGGCCTGGCGGCCGCGATCGACCGGGCCAAGGCCTACACCGACGCGGGCGCTGACCTGATCTTCACCGAGGCCCTGCGCGGGCCGGCGGAGTTCGAGCGGTTCCGCGACGCGGTCGACACCCCGTTGCTGGCCAATATGACCGAGTTCGGCAAGTCGCCGCTGTTGACCGCCCAGCAGTTGTCCGACATCGGCTACAACGCCGTCATCTACCCGGTGACGACGCTGCGGCTGGCCATGCGCGCCGTCGAGCTGGGATTGCGCGAAATCGCCTCCAGCGGAACGCAATCGGGGATTCTCGACAACATGCAGCACCGAAGCCGGCTCTACGAGCTGCTCCGCTACGCCGACTACAACCAATTCGATTCCGAGATCTACAACTTCGCCCTGCAAGGAGTCACGCCGTGAGCACCGTGGAAGACAACCAACCGCGCGTCTACAAGGGTTTGGCCGGTGTCGTCGTCGACACCACGGCGATCTCCAAGGTGGTCCCGGAGACCAATTCGCTGACCTACCGCGGCTACGCCGTGCAAGACCTCGCCACGCAACGCAGCTTTGAAGAGGTGGCGTACCTGCTCTGGCACGGCGACCTGCCCGACGACCAGCAACTGGCGTTGTTCGCTCAGCGGGAACGCGCCGCGCGCCGGCTGACCCGGTCCCAGCTGTCGCTGCTGGCCAAGCTGCCCGACAACTGTCATCCGATGGACGTGGTGCGCACCTTCATCAGCTCGATGGGAGCCGAAGACCCCGACGAGGACGACAGCAGCGAACAGGCCAACTACGGCAAGGCGCTGCGGATGTTCGCCGCGTTACCCACCATCGTCGCGGCCGATATGCGCCGGCGGCGCGGCCTGGAACCCATCGCCCCGCACAGCCACATGAACTATGCGGAGAACTTCCTGCACATGTGCTTCGGCGACGTCCCCGAGCGGGTCATCGTGGACGCCTTCGAGCAGTCGATGGTGCTCTACGCCGAGCACAGCTTCAACGCCTCAACCTTCGCGGCGCGGGTGGTCACCTCCACGCAGTCCGACATCTACAGCGCGGTGACGGCCGCGATCGGGGCACTCAAGGGGCCGCTGCACGGCGGTGCCAACGAGGCGGTCATGCACGACATGCTCGAGATCGGCAGTGCCGAGCGGGCGTCGGAGTGGTTGCGCGGCAAGCTGTCCCGCAAAGAGAAGGTCATGGGCTTCGGCCACCGGGTGTACAAGAACGGTGACTCGCGGGTGCCCACCATGAAGGCGGCGCTCGAGCGGGTGGCGGCGGTGCGCGACGGGCGCAAGTGGCTCGACATCTACACCGTCCTGGAAAAGGGTATGGCCGAGGCCAACGGCATCAAGCCGAACCTGGATTTCCCCACCGGGCCCGCGTACCACCTCATGGGTTTTGACATCGGCGCGTTCACACCGATATTCGTGATGAGCCGGATTACGGGGTGGACGGCCCACATCATCGAGCAGACCGCGTCCAACGCGTTGATCCGTCCCCTCAGCGAGTATGTCGGACCGCCGCAGCGGCCTCTATCGTAAGTACCGTGTTCGCCAAAGTGTTGGTCGCCAATCGCGGGGAAATCGCGATTCGGGCGTTCCGTGCCGCCTACGAGCTCGAAATCGGGACCGTCGCGGTCTATCCCTACGAGGACCGTAACTCGGTGCACCGGCTCAAGGCCGACGAGTCCTACCAGATCGGCACCGAGGGCCACCCGGTCCGCGCCTACCTGTCGGTCGAGGACATCGTCGCGACGGCCCGGGCGTGCGGGGCGGACGCCATCTACCCCGGCTACGGTTTCCTGTCGGAGAATCCGGACCTGGCGGCGGCGTGCGCCGCGGCCGGCATCACCTTCGTCGGACCGAGCGCCGAGGTGCTGGAGCTGACGGGCAACAAGTCCCGGGCGATCGCGGCGGCGCGGGAGGCCGGCCTGCCGGTGCTGAGCTCCTCGGCGCCCTCGACATCGGTGGAGGAGCTGCTGGCAGCCGCCGAGTCGATGACGTTCCCGGTGTTCGTCAAGGCGGTCGCCGGCGGTGGCGGCCGCGGCATGCGGCGGGTCGCCGATAGCAGCTCGTTGGCCGAAGCCATCGAGGCGGCCAGCCGCGAGGCGGAATCGGCGTTCGGCGATGCCGCGGTGTTCCTCGAGCAGGCCGTGATCAATCCGCGGCACATCGAGGTGCAGATCCTCGCCGACACCCAGGGCAACGTGATCCACCTCTACGAGCGGGATTGCAGTGTGCAGCGGCGGCACCAGAAGGTCATCGAGTTGGCACCCGCGCCCAACCTCGATCCCGCGGTCCGCGAACGCATCTGCGCCGACGCGGTGGCGTTCGCCCGCCACATCGGCTACTCGTGCGCCGGCACGGTGGAGTTCCTGCTGGACGAGAACGGCCGGCACGTGTTCATCGAAATGAACCCCCGCATCCAGGTGGAGCACACGGTTACCGAGGAGATCACCGACGTCGACCTGGTGTCGTCGCAGCTGCGGATCGCCGGCGGGGAGACGCTCGAAGACCTTGACCTGAGCCAGGATTCCATCGTGCCGCACGGCGCCGCGCTGCAGTGCCGCATCACCACCGAGGACCCGGCTAACGGGTTCCGCCCGGACACCGGGCGGATCACGGCCTACCGCACCCCGGGCGGCGCCGGGATACGGCTGGACGGGGGCACCACGCTGGGCGCGGAGATCAGCGCGCACTTCGACTCGATGCTGCTCAAGCTCACCTGCCGGGGCCGCGACTTCCCGACGGCCGTGCGGCGAGCGCGCCGCGCGGTCGCCGAGTTCCGCATCCGCGGTGTGTCCACCAACATCCCGTTCCTGCAAGCGGTTCTCGACGATCCGGACTTTCGCGCCGGCCGCGTGACGACGTCGTTCATCGAGGAACGCCCGCAGTTGCTCACCGCCCGCAGCTCTGCCGACCGCGGCACCAAGATCCTCAACTACCTGGCCGACGTCACCGTCAACAAGCCGCACGGAGAGCGCCCGTCACCGGTCTACCCACACGACAAGTTGCCCGACATCGACCTGTCGGCGGCCCCGCGGGCCGGTTCCAAGCAGCGACTGGCCGAGCTGGGGCCGGAGCGCTTCGCCGCCTGGCTGCGCGAGTCGCGCGGTGTCGGCGTCACGGATACCACGTTCCGCGACGCGCACCAATCCCTGCTGGCCACTCGGGTGCGCACCAGCGGCCTGATGATGGTGGCGCCCTACATCGCGCGGACCATGCCGCAGCTGCTGTCCGTCGAATGTTGGGGTGGCGCAACGTACGACGTCGCCCTGCGGTTTCTCAAGGAGGATCCGTGGGAGCGGCTGGCCGCGCTGCGGGAGGCGATGCCCAACATCTGCCTGCAGATGCTGCTGCGCGGACGCAACACCGTTGGCTACACGCCCTATCCCGAGGTGGTCACGTCGGCCTTTGTCGAGGAGGCGACGGCGACCGGCATCGACATCTTCCGAATCTTCGACGCCCTGAACAACGTCGACTCGATGCGGCCCGCGATCGACGCGGTGCGCGAAACCGGGTCCGCCGTCGCCGAAGTGGCGATGTCCTACACCGGCGACCTGAGCGACCCCGCCGAAACGCTCTACACGCTCGACTACTACCTGAAGCTGGCCGAGCAGATCGTGTCCGCGGGCGCCCACGTCCTTGCCATCAAGGACATGGCCGGGTTGCTGCGCGCCCCCGCCGCCACGACGCTGGTCTCCGCGCTCAAGTCCCGGTTCGACCTGCCGGTGCACGTGCACACCCACGACACGCCGGGCGGGCAGTTGGCCACCTACGTGGCGGCCTGGCACGCCGGGGCCGACGCCGTCGACGGCGCCGCGGCGCCGCTGGCCGGGACCACGAGCCAACCCGCGCTGTCGTCGATCGTGGCGGCCGCCGCACACACCGACCACGACACCGGCCTGTCGCTCACCGCGGTGTGTGACCTGGAGCCCTACTGGGAGGCGCTGCGAAAGGTGTACGCGCCGTTCGAATCCGGGCTGCCGTCACCGACCGGGCGCGTCTACCGCCACGAGATCCCGGGCGGCCAACTGTCCAATCTGCGGCAGCAGGCCATCGCGCTGGGGCTCGGGGATCGCTTCGAGGACGTCGAAGAGGCTTATGCCGGGGCCGACGCGATCCTCGGGCACCTGGTCAAGGTGACCCCGTCGAGCAAGGTGGTCGGCGACCTGGCGCTGGCGCTGGTGGGTGCGGGCATCAGCGCGCAGGACTTCGCCGAGGACCCGGCCCGCTACGACATCCCGGACTCGGTGATCGGTTTCCTGCGCGGTGAGCTCGGCGACCCGCCCGGTGGGTGGCCGGAACCGTTGCGCACCAAGGCGTTGGAGGGCCGCGGGCCGGCGAAGCCGGAGCAGGAGCTGGCGGCCGACGACGAGCGGGCTCTGGCCGTGCCGGGTGCCGATCGGCAGGCGGCGTTGAACCGCCTGCTGTTCCCCGGGCCCACCAAAGAGCTCGACGACCACCGCGAGCAGTTCGGCGACACCTCGAGGCTGAGCGCCAATCAATTCTTCTACGGCCTGCGCCAGGGCGACGAGCATCGGGTCGAGCTGGAACGTGGCGTGGAGTTGCTGATCGGGTTGGAGGCCATCTCCGAGGCCGACGAACGCGGCATGCGCACGGTGATGTGCATCCTCAACGGACAATTGCGCCCGGTCGTGGTGCGCGACCGCAGCATCGCGGCGGACGTCCCGGCCGCGGAGAAGGCCGACCGCGCCAACCCGGACCAGGTCGCCGCCCCCTTCGCCGGTGTCGTCACCGTCACGGTGAGCGTCGGTGACGACGTCGAGGCCGGGCAGACGGTCGCGACGATCGAGGCCATGAAGATGGAGGCGGCCGTGACCGCGCCCAAATCCGGGAAGGTCGCGCGGGTCGCGGTGTCGCAGACCGCCCAAGTCGAGGGCGGCGACCTGTTGGTGGTGCTGGGCTAGCGGTTGCGGCCGACCAGGGCCGCCCGGGCCAGCGTCTGCTGGGCCTGCTTGACGTGCGCCGCGTCGACGAGCACGCCGTTAACCCCGACCGCCCCACGGCCGTTGGCCTCGGCCTCGCGGTAGGCGGCGACGTTGGTTTCGGCGCGGGCGATTTCGTCGGCGGTCGGGGCGTACACCTCGTTGGCGACGGGCACCTGGTCCGGATGGATCGCCCACTTGCCCGTGTAGCCGAGCAGCGACGCGCGTCGGGCGTCGCGTTCGTACCCGGTGAGGTCCCGGTAGTCGGGATAGGGGGCGTCGATCGCGTCGATGCCGGCGATCCGCGCCGCCACGATCACCTTGTTACGCGCATAAGCCCAGAATTCCCCGGGATATTCGCCGAGGGGGGCGAAGTTAGTGTCCACCCGTGCGCCCTGGGACAGCGAGAAGTCGCCGACACCGAAGATCAGCGCGTCCAGCCGCGGGCTGGCCACTGCGATCTCCTCGGCGTTGGCCAGGCCCTCCACCTCCTCGATGAGCGCCTCGAGCCGAATCTGCTTGCTCAGCCCCAGCTTCGCCTCGAGCTGGGTGAGCAGCACGTCCACCCACCAGACGTCGCGCGCCCGGCGGGGTTTCGGGACGATGATGGTGTCCAGGTTCTCGCCGGCCCGGGTCACCACCTCGACGACGTCGTCGTGGCACCACTGGGTGTCGAGTCCGTTGATCCTGATCGCCCGCGCGGTGCGGCCCCAGTCGATCTCGTTGAGCGCGGCGATGGCCTTGGCGCGGGCCGCCTCCTTGAACGCCGGGGCCACCGCGTCCTCGAGGTCCAGGAACACCAGGTCCGCGCCGCAGCCGGCGGCCTTGGCGAACATGTTGTCATTGCTCGCGGGCACCGCGAGCTCGGAGCGGCGGAGCAGGTCGGTCATCGAAGTCCCTCGGTCACAGCACCCCGCGGGCGCGTAGGTCGTCAATCTCGTTGGGCGTCAGGCCGAGTAGTTCGCCATACACCTCGACGTTGTGCTCGCCGAGGTCGGGACCCAAACGCTCGACGGAGCCGGACGCCGCCGAGAACCGCGGGACCGGCGCCTGCACGGTCATGGACCCGAGCTGTTCGTCGTGCACCGAGACGAACACCTGCCGGTGCGCCAGCTGTTCGTCCGCGACGAGGTCGCGGATGTCGTACACGGGTGCGGCGGCGACCTCGTGCGCCTCGAACACGGCCATCGCCTCCGAAAGCGTCTTGGTGGCAACCCATTCGGCGACCACGTTGTCCACCTCCCGGGCCCGTGCCAGGCGGCGTTGCGGGTCGGAGAAGTCGGGGTCGGCCACCAGGTCGTCACGCCCGATTGCCGAGAACACCCGCAACGCCAGCGCGGGCGAACTGCCGGACATGGCCAGCCACCGCCCGTCCGCGGTTTGATAGGTGTTGCGGGGAGCAGAGATGTCCCAACGGTTCCCGGACCGTTCGGGTACCAGACCCAGTTGGTCGTAACCCAGCAGCGTCTGCTCGAGCAGACGGGCGAGCGGGTCGATCAGGTTCACGTCGATCAACTGACCCGGACCGCCGTGCACGTCCCGGTGGTAGAGCGCCATCAACACGGCATAGGTCGCGTTCAGCGAGGCCACACCGTCGGCCAGCATGAACGGCGGCAGCGTCGGTGGCCCACCGGCCTGGCCGGTGATGTGCGCGAAGCCGCTCATCGCCTCCCCGAGCGTGCCGAAGCCCGGGCGCTCGCTTTTGGGGCCCGTCAGCCCGTACCCCGTGATGTGCAGCATCACGATGCGCTCGTTCACGGCGCGCAGGCTCTCATAGTCCAGGCCCCACTTGCGCAGGGTCTGCGGCCGGGTGTTGAAGATGGCGACGTCGGCGTGCTCCACCAGTCGGCGCACCAACGCCTGCCCCTCGGCGCTGCGCAAGTCGAGCGTCACGGCGCGTTTGTTGCGGGACAACGACTTCCACATCAGCCCGACGCCGTCGCGCTGGTTGCCCCAGCCACGAATCGGATCGCCGCTGCGCGGATCCTCGACCTTGATGACATCGGCCCCGAACTCGCCGAGGTAGGTGGCCACCAGGGGGGCCGCCGCCAGGGTGGCGAGGTCGAGCACGCGTACACCGTCAAGCATGCGCACCGGCGGTCACCCTCGTGCTCGTCGGCCGGTCCAGTCCGAGGTGTCCGCGCAGCGTAGTCGACTCGTATTCGGTGCGGAACAAGCCGCGGCGCTGCAGTTCGGGCACCACCATGCGGACGACATCCTCGAAGGCGCCCGGTAAATGCGTTGCGGCCAAGACGAATCCGTCGCACGCACCGCTTTGGAACCAATCGGCCATCTGGTCGGCGACCTGCTCGCCGGTGCCGACGAAGCGGGGGCCCTGCAGCAGGGTGGCGCGATGGTTGGCGAGATCGCGAAGCGTAACCGTGTCCCCACCGATATGGGTGCGCAGGTTTTGCACCAGCCCCCGGATGCCGGACACCGACGCCAACAGTTCATCCGTCACCGGATCGTCGAGATCATGCTGAGCGAAGTCGTAATTCATCAACTCCGACAGCAGCGTCAACGACGCCATCGGATGGACCAGATCGTTGAGGAACAACGCTTCGCGCTCCTTGGCGTGGGCTTCGGACTCGCCGACCACAGCGTAGGCCATGGGGCAGATCCGTACCCTGCCGGGATCGCGTCCGGCGTCGGCGATGCGCTCCTTCTGGTCGGCGTAGTGGCTGCGGGCGATATCGATGCCCGGGTCACCGGTGAAGATCAGTTCCGCCCAGCGTGAGGCGAATTCGCGACCCCGGCCCGACGAGCCTGCCTGGATGATGACCGGCCGGCCCTGCGGGGTTCGCGGCACCGTCAGCGGTCCACGCGCGGAGAAGAAGCGGCCGACGTGGCCCAGCTCGTGCACCTTCGCCGGATCGGCGTATTGACCGGCCACCCGGTCGTGCAGGATGGCGTCGTCCTCCCAGGTGTCCCACAATCCGGTGACCACATCCATGAATTCGTCGGCGCGGTCGTAGCGTTCGTCGTGCCCGAGGTGGGCGTCGACGCCGAAGTTCTGGGCCTCGCTGTCGTTGACGGATGTGACCACGTTCCACGCGGCCCGGCCGCCGGACAGGTGGTCGAGGGTGGCGAAGGTGCGGGCGACGTGAAACGGCGCATAGTACGTGGTCGAATACGTCGCTCCGAGGCCGATTTTCGACGTGGCCTGGGCCAGGACGCCGAGGACGACGCCGAGGTCCAACTTCACCGGGCGGGCCCCGTAATACACCGCGTCGGCGACCGAGCCGCCGTAGACGCCGGGCATGGCCAGGCGGTCGTCGAAGAACATGAGGTCGAAGCAGCCCTCTTCGAGCTGCCGGCCGATCTTGGCGTAGTACGAGGCGTCCAGGTAGCCGTGTTCCGTGGCCGGATGCCGCCACGAGCCGGCATAGACCGAGGTACTGCCCGCCTGCATGAACGCGACCAGGGACATCTTGTCGTTGCGCCGATCAGCCATACCAGAAACGTAACATCTGACATTTCAGATATCAAACGTCAGTTGATACCATGCCGGAATGGCCACGATCGATATCGCCGGGACGGTGCGCGAACGCGCCGCCCGGGAGTTGCGGGACCGCATCCTGACCGGCGCGCTGCCGGCCGGCACTCGGATCGACCTGGACGCCATCACCGAAGAATTCGCTACCAGCAGGACTCCGGTGCGGGAGGCGCTGCTCGAACTGTCCTACGAGGGCTTGGTGCAGGTGGCCCCGCGCAGCGGCGTGACCGTGATCGGCATCAGCCCCGAGGATGTCGTCGACAGCTTCACCATTCTCGGGGTGCTGACCGGGCAGGCCGCGGCCTGGGCGGCCCAGCGCATGGACCCGACCGAACTCGCCACGTTGCGCGAACTAGCCGCGGACGTGGTGGCGCGCTCCGGGGACGCCAGCATCGGCACGGCGAACTGGCAGTTTCACCAAAAGATTCACCGCGCCGCCCATTCGCCGCGGCTCATGACGCAGATCAAGCACGCGGTGCGGGTGGTGCCGAGCAACTTCCTGACCGTGTTCCCGGACCACGAACAACACTCGCTCGACGAGCACGAGCAACTGCTGAATGCGCTCGCCGACAAGGACGTTGAGCGCGCTCGGTCCATCGCCGAACGGCACGTCTTGGACGCGGGTCACTCATTGGCCGAGTGGCTGCAGCGCCGCGACGGCTAACCCGCGCTATCCGCCCCCGCCACCAGCGCCACCACCGGCTCCGCCGCCACCGGCCCCGCCGCCGCCACCGTTGTCGCCGTACACACCACCGCCGGTGCCGCCGCCGGACGGCACCTGGGGTGCGGCCGGTGGCGCCGACTGCGGCGGCGCCGGATTGGACGTCGTCGGCGGTGCGGCCGGTGCCTGACCGCCGGTGGCCGCCGCGCCGACGCCACCGGCCAAACCGAGCCCCAGCGTGACGACGGCGGCTCCGCCCAGGAGCGCCGCCGCGCGTTGTGCTTCTGCCCTCATCGTGATCCCCTATCTCGCTTCGGTTCAGTCCGAGGTACCCGCTATCGGTTCGCGTAATCGCGGGTCATGCCAAGGCGGGTAACACCGAATCGGTGAGCAACTGCAACGACTTCCAGGCCTCGTCGATCGGCATGCCGCCGACGAGAGGGTGCAGCACGAGCGGGCCGTAGTTGTCGGCCGCCCGCACCTCGGCGATCAGTTGGTCGGGGGTCAGGAAGCGGTATCGGCCTGAGTCCCGCACCTGGTCTAAGGTTTCGACTCCGGGCAGGTGCATCAGCGAACGCTGGTCGGTGGACCAGCGGCCGTAAGTCTTTGCCTCCCAGAGGATGTGTTCACCGAGCTCGGCCCAGGCCCGGTCGGGATCCTCGTGCAGGTAGATCATGCCGCGGTTCACCGGGCCCGGCATCAGGATGATCGGCTTCAGGCCGGTCTCCGAGCACAGTTGCCGGTAGTAGGCGGCGACGTCGGGCAGGTGGTCGGCCAGGCTCAGCGGCAACCCGAAACGCGCCGCGCGCCGGGCGGTGGCGGGCACGCCGCCGCCGACGTATAGCGGCGGGTGCGGGCGCGACCAGGTGCCACCGCCGAACGCCGCCTCGGGATCGCGGCCCGACCAGACGGCGAGCACCCGCTCGAGCAGGCCGTCCATCAGCCGACCCCGCTCGCCGAAATCGACGCCCAGCGCTTCGTATTCGACAGGGCGGTAGCCGAGGCCCACCGTCGTGTGCAACCGCCCGCGGCTCATGTTGTCGACCAGCGCGATGTCCTCGGCGAGCCGCACCGGATTCCACAGCGGGCCCAGCGCGCAATCGACGCTGGCGATCAGCGTCGACGTGCGGGCCAAGAGCATCGCCGCGGCCATGATCGGGTTGCAGCTCCAGCCGTGCCCGGTGGCGTGGTGCTCGTCGACGCTGATCGACGTGATACCGCGCGCCTCGCCCCACTGCGCCATCTCCAGCGCGGCTGCCACCAGCTTGTGCTGGTTGCGCGGATCTCCTTGTGGCGAGGCGAAATTGAAACGCAAGACGGTCAGCGGCACGTCGGGACCCCTACTCGGAATCCGCGGCGGACCGCAGAAACGCCGGAAAGTCGGGGAACAGCGCTCGGTCAACGATCTCGATCCGCGTACCGGAGGCATGCACATAGTAGGCGAACAGCGCCGGGCCCGGCGGCGCGGTGTTAGCCGTCGCCTCCAAGGTAAAACCGTTGTCTTGCAACGACCGGGCCGACGCGGCGAGGTCGTCCACAAAGTAACCCAGGTGGTGGATGGCGTTGCCCGGCGCCGCCGTCCAAGGACTGCTAGGTACCTCCTGGATCAGCTCGAGGTGTGGTGCCTGCAGCGAGTAGACGAAGGTGGACGTCAGCTCCACGGTTCCGTCGGCGGTGCGCAGAGGCAGCGTGTAACTCATCGGGCTGGTCCACCGGTATCCGCCCAAGGCACCCAGGTAGGCCATGGCCTCACCGACATCAGGGACGACGATGCCGGTGTGATAGAAATCCTCCGGGCGTAGCGCCAATGTCATTGCCCATCCCCCATTCTCAGATGCAATCCGACGCGCCGTCGACGACGAAGAGCGCACCGCTGGTGTAGCTGCTCTGCTCAGTGCACAGGAAAGCCACGGTCGGGGCGACTTCGTCGGCGGACCCGAGACGGCGCAGCGGGATGTGCGCCAGCTCGGCATCCACCAGTTCCTGGGCGCCGCGCATGGGCGCGGTCATCGGGGTGTCGATGACTCCGGGGGCGACCGCGTTGACCCGGATGCCGTCGCCGGCCCATTTGACGGCGAGGTTCCTGGTGAGACAGATGACGCCGGCCTTGGCGGCGCCGTATCCGGGCACCAGGGTGACGGCGCGCAACGCCGACATCGACGCCAGGTTCACAACGCTGGCGCCGCCGGCCGCGCTGGACGCTTTGAGCGCGCGGTGGAGGCCGACCGTCAGGCGGTACGGTCCGGTGAGGTTGAGGGCCACCGAGGCGTCGAAGCCGTCCGGCCGGGACTCGTCGAGACCGCCGGGAAAGTTGGCGCCCGCATTGTTCACGAGCACGTCGAGGTGGGTGAACCCCCGCGCCAGGGCGTCCACGGAGTCGGAATCGGTGATCCGCAGCTGGCGATAGCTCATGCCATCCAGGTCGCGGTCGTAATCGGTTGCGGCGGGCCGGGTTCCGGTGATGGCGACCTCGGCCCCGGCGTCGCGGAACAGGCGCGCGATGGCGTGCCCGATGCCGCTGGTGCCGCCGGTGACGAGCGCGGTGGTCCCGGTGAAATCGAAGGTGACGCGCGCCGTCATGAGTTCCTGGCCACCTGCTGCTTGAGCCAGGCGCTCTCCCAGAAATTGGTGCTCGCGGCGAGGAGTCTGTCGTGAGCTTCCCGGAGCACGCCTCGCACTTCCGGGTGGTCGGTGGAGACCAGCTCGGCGAGATGGATGGCGTGCAGGGGACGGCCGGCGTCGAGGTGGTCGCGGGCCCGTCGCACCAGGGCGTCCGCGCCGGCCAACTCCACCACATCGGCGGCGACGGCGTCAAACCCGACGGGGTACAGCTCGGTGGTCGACTCGTGGTGGAACCAGCCGGAATAGTTCTCCCAGATGGCGCGCACGTCCCAGGCGACCTTGCCATAGCCCTGTCCCACCTCGCGATCCGCGGGCAAGGTGATCTCGCGCATCAACGTCCGGACGTCCTTGCCGGCGTTCATCCCCGCGACGGTCTGGTCGTGGACGTACTCGAGCGCGTCGCGCAGCCGTGTCAGCTCGGCGTAGATCAGGTCGGCGCCGGCGATGGGCTCGAAGTGGCCGGTCACCAGCAACTCGGCGCCCAGGTCGCGAACCCGCTCCACCGACGCGATGGCCGTCAAGGCGTCGCGATAACGGTCGCCGCGCATGGTCACCAGGTTGGGAATGTGCCCGAACAGCGGGCCGAACGTGTTCCCACACAGGCAGATTCGCTCATCGGGCAACCAGACCACCAGCGAATCGGTGGTTTCACCACCGGGCACCGAGATCAGCTCGAGGCGCCGATCACCGACCCGCAACGTCAGGGTGTCCGCGAAATCGAGGTCCACGACCGGCGCGCTTTGACCGGCCAGTCGGGTGGTGCCGAGCCGGCGCTGGATGGCGCCGATGCCCGCCGCCAGCGTGTCCTTGAACGCGAACGCACTGCGGCTGGCGCGGTACGGGATGAGGCGTTCGTTGTCGTCCCGCCACGTCGTCCAATTCGCTTGCGCTACAACGATAGTATCCGGATCGCGCAGGCTCTCCAGGCCGCCGACATGGTCCACGTGGCCTTGCGTGAAGATCACATAGCGCACCGGCGAGGAGTCCACCGCGTCGAAGTTGGCGCGGTGCACCGGCCCCTCGAAACCCATGCCGGTGTTGACGACCACCCGGCCCTCGCCGGTGGTGAGCAGGTAGGAATTCGACAGTCCGGGCGAACACCACAGCCCCGGCGCGATGCGCTGGGCCTTTTCGGCCGACGCCGGACGCATGGCGTCCGGCGTCGGCCTACCGCGGTAGACCGGTTCACCGCGCGCCGCGTCACTGCCCATCGCCGCTGTCTCCTTCACTCGCTCTCGGGGCGGACGTCGAACCTGTCGAAGTAGTAGCCGAACCGGCCGCGCAATTCGTCGGCGGAGGTGCCGAAGTGCCGTTGCAGGTCGTAGCGGATTCTGCCGTGCTTGCCCCGGGGATTGCTGTGCAGGTAGCGCTGGAAGCGGTCCCGGACGTTGGCGGGAAGGTCCACGCCGCCGCGCCGGTAGAGCTCCTCGAGCACCGGCATCTCGTTGCCGTTGAGGTGGTCAAAGCTGATGTCGATGCTGCGTTCGGCGGGGACCGCGTCGCGGTCGCGCACACAGGCGCCGAGCAGCAGGTCCACCCGGTCGGTCCAATAGGTCAGCAGCCAGTCCGGATCGATGCTGGTGCGCCGCAACCGATCCGAGTACGCCATCATGGTGATCGCCGACTGGACCACCGCGACGGGATCGCGGTGGGTGAATGCCACCAGTGCATCGGGGAAGGTGGCCAGCAGCGGGCGCAGCTGCTCGCAATGCTGGGGGCTCTTGAGCACCCAGGTTCGCGGTCCGCGCAGGAATGTCAGCGCCTGCAGCACCTTCTTGAGGTAGGCGTAGTGCCGGCTCTGGTCCAGGCTCAGGTAGTAGTCGCGCCAATCCGGCACCCGCGCATGCCATTCCAGGACGTAGGCGGCCAGGTCGAGGTCGAGCAGCTCGACCTCTTCCTCGATCGCCTCGGGGAAGCGGTCGTGCATCGCGGCGACCAACGGGGCGCTGGCCATCAGCGCGTCGTGTTCGGCCATGGCGCGCGCGTAGCGCGGGTCGACACCGAAGGCGTCGGGACCCTGCCCGCGGGCGGGGATGGGGTCCTGGCTTTCCCAGTAGGGCAGCGCGCGCCGGCGCGGGTCGGCGGCGATGAGGTTGACGAGGTGGGTGGTGCCCGAGCGGGGCATGCCGACCACGACGAACGGCTTCTCGATGGTGATCGATTCGATTTCGGGGTACCGCTTGAGCAGATCGGTCAGCGATAAACGATTGCGCAGCAGGCGGACCACGCGCTGCCGCAGCGTCGACCGGGTCAGTTGGCGCAAACCCTGGTCGCCTTCGATCGCCGCCACGTGGGCGGTGAGGCGGTCGGTGAAGCCGTCGTGGTCGTCGATGTCCGTTCCGACACCGGCCTGGTGGACCGCCTCGGCGAGCATCTTGTCGAGGTCGAAGTCGACAGGTTTGGCTTCGGTGTATTCCAGGATCTGCCGCTGCAGGTCGGTCAGTACGGGCGAGGTCAGGTCGTCGAGGTCGATGTCGTCAACGGCTGAGCTCACTTCTGGCTGCCTACAGGTTGGCCAGGTCGTCGGGCACGTCGACCTTGTGCTCTTGCAGCGTTTCCAGCGGCACCACCTCGAGCGTGCGCTCGTGCGTAGAGGCCAGCACGACGGGGGCTGCGCAACCGTCCTCGTGCGCGCGCAACCAGTTCAGCGCGGTGACGCACCAGCGGTCGCCGGGCAGCAGCCCCGGAAAGCGGTATTCGGGAACCGGTGTCGACAGGTCGTTGCCGATGGAGCGTTGGTGCTCTAGGAATTCGGCGGTCATGACCGCGCAGATCGTATGCCGGCCGCGGTCCTCCGCCCCAGTCGAGCAGCAGCCGTCGCGGTAGTAACCGGTGAGGGGTTCGCTGCCGCACGGGTCCAGCGGGCCGCCCAGCACGTTTCGATCCAGCACCCGCTCAGTATTGCGCCCCCGGGGGCTTACGTTGAAGTAACTTCGCGATTCGTGTTGCCGGTGTGCGCGCCCGAACCGCCGGGGTGACGGGCGGATAACAATTCTTCACTCAAGGTGACGCGACACCCTGAGCAAATACCGGGGAAACCGCTTGGAAAAACTATGGTCACCCCGTGGAACGTCGAACGGCGCTGAAGCTCCCCCTGCTGCTGGCGGCGGGCGCTGCGTTGGCCAAGGCGCCGCGGGCCGCCGCCGAGGAGGCGGGCCGCTGGTCACCCGACCGCGCCAACCGCTGGTACCAGGCTCAAGGCTTCCTCGTCGGGGCGAACTACATTCCGGCCAACGCGATCAATCAGTTCGAGATGTTCCAGCCCGACACCTTCGACCCGCGGCGCATCGACACCGAGCTCGGCTGGGCCAGGTATTACGGCCACAACACGGCGCGGGTGTTCCTCCACGATCAGCTGTGGACGCAGGATCAGCGCGGGTTTCAGACGCGCCTCGCCCAGTTCGTCGACATCGCCGCGCGGCATCGGATCAAGCCGCTGTTGGTCTTCTTCGACTCCTGCTGGGACCCGCACCCGAAGGGCGGTCGGCAGCGCGCCCCGCGGCCCGGCGTGCACAACTCCGGGTGGGCGCAGAGCCCGGGGGCGGACCGCCTCGGCGATCCCCGCTATGTGCAGGTCATGCACGACTACGTCACGTCCGTGTTGACCCAATTCCGCAGCGACGACCGCATTTTGGGGTGGGACCTGTGGAACGAACCGGACAACCCCGCCCACCAGTACCAGAGCACCGAGAGGAGCGACAAGGAGCAGCTGGTGACCAACCTGCTGCCCCAGGTCTTCCGGTGGGCACGCGCGGTGGATCCCAGCCAACCGCTGACAAGTGGTGTGTGGCATGGGGATTGGGGCGAGCCGAAGGGCCGCACCCCGATCAGCGACATCCAGCTCGCCAATGCCGACGTGGTCACGTTCCACTCGTACGCCGAGCCGGCGGGATTCGAGTCGCGGATCGGCGAGCTGACTCCGCTTGGGCGCCCGATCATTTGCACCGAGTACATGGCGCGGCCGCGGGGCAGCACCGTCGAGAGCATCCTGCCCGTCGCCAAGCGCCACAACGTCGGCGCCATCAACTGGGGCCTGGTGGCCGGAAAAACCCAGACGTACTTTCCCTGGGATTCGTGGGATCACCCGTACAGCGCGGTTCCGAAAGTATGGTTCCACGACCTGTTGCGGCCCGACGGCCGCCCCTTCCAGGACAGCGAAGGTCAAACGGTCCGGAAGTTGGCCGGCAGCCAAGCCTGAGCTGACGCCGTTTAACGGCCCCGTTGCGGTAGTAGGGTTGAACCGCGGAAGGGGGCGGCGATGACTCTGACCAGCTTGAGCGAGCCGGAGCTGATCGCCTCGGCCGGCGGCGACCCGTGGGCGATCAACCAGAGCCTGCAATCGGGTAGGCCCTTTCAGATCTCGCAGTTGGCCAAGGCGTTCCATGCCGCGGGCCGGCACACCGCGGAAGCCGAACTGGTCTTCCAGCTCGCCCGAAAGCGGTTCGATGAGTCGTGGAACCACCAAAACGGTGACAACCCGATCAACGACTCCGCGGAGGTTCAGCGGGTGTCGAAGGCCCTCGGCGACCAGTCCGAGCAGCTGCCCAAGATCGGCGCCGATCTGGAGATCGTCGCGGCAGCCTTGGCGGACGCCCAGAAGCAAGGCGCCGCGGAGATCGCCGGACTGGATCATCGACTGCATGTGCTCGACATGTTCAAACACGCGGCGGAAACGGACCTGGCCGAGGTGAGCATGCCGCCCGAACATGCAGCGAAGCTGCGGAAATTCGCCGACGCTTGCCACGCCGACGCCGTGGACGAGGTTCGCGACGCGTTGAAGCAGATGATCTCTATTCGCAGCGCTTATGCGGATACCTTGCACAAAGCGCAAGGCTCCCTACATAGCGAGGGCTATGACCCGCCACAGGATGTCGGCAACACCATGGATCAGCCGCTGCAAAATTCTGTGAGGGACCTAGGACCTATCGCCGGTACCGGAGCCGTTCCGGGTATTCCTGGCATCGGGGCGGCCGATCTAGGTGAAGTTATCGAGGTTCCCGGACAGCCGGGCAAATATCTTGCGATCTTTGGGGACTCATTCTCGGGCAATAAAGTTGCGGAGGGCCAACACTATCGTTCGGTAGCCGTACCGGTGACTTTCGACCCTGACGGCCGTCCACACTTCGGGGCACCCGCAAATGTCCCCGAAGGCAATCCAACTGGCCATGAGCTCTTCCCCATGCCCGATGAAGCGATCAAGGCGCACATAGAGGACACGCTCCCCGCGGGAACGATCGTGTCCGGTGGAAAAACTTACATGATGGTGACCGGCACCAAGGGGAACCTCCACCCGGCGGCTTCGTGGCTAGTTGAAGTAAATGGCGATCCCGCCAATGGATGGACGATGGTTCCAGGTTCTTACCGTGCTGCTGATGCAGCGCCCACTCAAGTCAGCGGTTATAAGGGTTCGGACGGCAAGGTTTACATCGCCGCCGATTCTTTTGACCGGAGCCGGGGTGTCACCATGTATCGGGCAGATCCTGACAGGGTCGGGGATCGCGGCAGCTGGCAGCCCTGGACGGGGAAGGACTGGGGCGCGCCGACGGATCGGCCCGTACAGGTGACAAACGACCGTTATGGTGAGCTCAGTTTTCGGGAAATCGGCGGCATGCCTGTCTTATCCGGTTTTAACGAAGACGCCCATGGCGGAAGTGTCGAAGTACGAGTCGGGACCAGCCCGACCGAGATCTTCGGTTCAGATGTCAACCCGACGGTGGTCGTGCAGAACGGTGATCGCAACGCTCCGCAATTTTTGCCCCAGCCGTATGGCGGGTATATTCTGCCGGGCTCGACTTTGGAAAACCTTCGAATGTTCGTCAGCCAATGGAACACAGCTAATGGGCCAAATAACAAGCCAATTGGCACACCCTACGACACGCGTGAGTTTCAACTAAACCTTGGTAATTAGTGTACGGTGGTGTGCGGCGATGGGATGGGCAGCGGTGATAATGACCAGACTTCATGTGACTATTTGCGTCGGTGCTATTTCACTCAGCTCACTAGCTGGCTGCACAGCTCATGCTGATACACCCGCGTTTCCCGACCTTAGCCGTTACGCTACCGTTGACCCGAGCGACTATACAATTGATGTTCCCAATCCAGGGCGACCACCACTGTCGACCGTTTACTTCATCACACCCGATGGTGTTGTATGCAACTTTGTGCCGGATCAAGCACAGTGCAGCGGAAACAATTTCCCGTCGGTACCACCCGCGACCACTAAGCCCGGCGCGAGCGGCGCAGCAGTAAATTGGATAGGAACTACTACCGGCCTTAAGCAGACCAATGAAGGAGAGCCGTCGCGAGTAATCGATGGTCGACCTATTAAAACGCTTCCACCGCTGCACGCTATATCTGTAAATAACATCATCTGCGGAGTGGACAATTCAGGTATGACGGCCTGTAAGGATTCGCAAGGCCGTGGCTTTGTACTCTCACCACATGGTTCGGGTTGGCTGCCTCATGTGTGAAGGCAGTAGTTGATATGACGGCTACTCGCCACCGGGCCACAGAAGATCTGCGCGACGACAGCTTCGTTCGCTAATTGTTCTCTCGGCAGCCGGTAGGTGGCAGCCCCTCGCTGAAACGGTCAGGAAGCTCGGGGTCCATGCCTTAAGGCGCCGCGAAGTCACCCACCGCGGTCATTTTGTTGCCATCAAAGGCGGTGGCGAAGCCGCCCGCACCGAATGCGCAGTTTGTGATGATCGCCCGGTGCGGCGGGCTTTGCATCCACGAATCGAGGGCCTGGTTCGGGTTCGCAGCGGTTCCGGTGCCCCAATAGACGATCTCGCCCGTGGCGTGAGTCCTGTAACCCGCCTCGGCGATGCGCGTCTGGGGCGACGAGCCGTCCGATCCGATGTGTCCGCTTAAGCCGCTGTGCAGCATGTCGTCGGCGTGCCGTTGCGCTGCTGCCGTCAGGCGCGCGTCGTCGCGGATCGCACCGCACGGCGAACGCAACCCGTTGATGCCGGTGTACAGCGCTGTGCCCAAACCGTCTGCGCGCGCTTGAATTTCAGGAGCGGCGACCAAGACACAGCAAGCGGATACGACTGCGACGATCTTGATTCTGTCCGTCATAGGGCCTCTTAGCCGAGCGCTGTGCTGTTTTCCGTTAAGCAAGCTAACCATACTGGACCAGGCGGCGTTCCAAATTCGCCATCACGGGAGCCAGTGCTGGGGAGGCGGACACAGTCCTGCTGCCAACGAATAGAGAACCGATTTACAGATGTCTCACGAATCGAATGGCGCCAATCGCACGGCCAAGGGCATCCCGCAGCGAACCAGCAGCGCGAACCGCCCCTGCGGAACGGCCGCCGCCTCGGCGCGAATCATCGTCACCAGTTCACGCTTGAAGTCGCCTCGCGGGTAACGCCTGAGAACCTCAGTGACGTTGCCGGGCGCGACGTCCCACACGCGCAGTCCCGCACCGTCGACCATCGCTCCCCATTGCAGATAACAGCCGAGCGCACCGTCGGTGTCGATTGTGATGCCTGGCGTCGTGTGCACACAGATACCGTCGGCGAGCAGCTGGGCGCGCTCGTCGGCGACGCCCGTGTTATTGGCGCATCCCAGAGTTCGCTCGGCGCTGGCGAGGGTGAAATCCTGGTTCGCCGTTGGGTTGACGATGCCGTAGTCGTGCAGCAGCGCCCCGCAATAGAAGAGTTCGTCGTCGAGTTGACACCCATCGACCGCCGCGAGCGCGTTGCCGTACAGCCAGGTGCGATAGGAGTGCCCCTGCAGGGTCGCCGGCAGTTCCGCGCACGCTTCTTCGGCCTCGCGCGCGAACCTGGAATCGGGCACCTGGAATGCGGCGAGGTCGACGTGCGCTGCCGCCGCGGGAACCGCGCCCAGCGCGAGCTTGACCCTTCCGACGGCATTGGCCCATTGGCCCACCGCCGTCGCTACGACCAGGCGTCGGCGCTCGGCCCGCGACAACTGGCCGCCGGTGCGACGGGTCCAGCTCAGGCCGCCCAACCGGTTCGGATCCGGTGTTCTGGCGGTCATCAGCTCGCCGTCCAGAGGTCGCATTGCGGCGAATAAACGCACGCGGCGGATCGCGAGCTGAAGCCTGCGTCGGCCATCGTGAGAATCTATATCGGGCCCGAGCGCCAGTGGAGTGCGCCCAGAGCGGCACGCAGGCGGCTCTCGGCGTTGGCTTCGGCCCGCTGGGGCAGGACGAGCACACCAGCGCTTTCGCGCTGACGATTTTGGCGGTGGCGGAGGGATTTGAACCCTCGGACGGTTTTAGCCGTCACACGCTTTCGAGGCGTGCTCCTTAGGCCGCTCGGACACGCCACCGCCGAGCAGCTTACCGAACCGATGCCCGCTCACCCCAATCGCTGGTTGGCGAAGAACATCTCCAGTGGCGCAGCGCACTCCGCGGCGAGCACCCCGCCGCGGACCTGCGGGCGGTGGTTGAGCCGACGATCGCGAACCACGTCCCACAGCGAACCCACCGCGCCGGTCTTGGGTTCCCAGGCGCCGAACACCAGCCGCGCCACCCGCGCCAGCACCAGAGCCCCGGCGCACATGGTGCAGGGTTCGACGGTCACGGCCAGCGTGGCGCCCTCCAGCCGCCAGCCGTCCCCGAGCACTCCGGCCGCCGCACGCAGCGCCAACACCTCGGCATGGGCGGTCGGGTCGCTCAGCTTTTCGCGGGCGTTCACCGCCCGGGCCAGCTCGGAACCGTCGGCGCCGACCACCACCGCGCCGATCGGCACGTCACGCGGCCCTGCCGTCACCGCGACGGACAAAGCGGACCGGATCAGGTCTTCGTCAGAGATCACCGACCGAGCCTGACTGCGGCGACCCGCTTCGCCCGGCTCCCTCATTAGTGGCGACCCGCGGCGCCGGGCTTGCGATCGCCACGGCCGCGCTCGCGATCACCGACCGAGGCGGTCGATCACCGCCGACAGCTGATCGGCGAAGCCCATCTCGCGGGCGATGCGGCCGAGCTGCTCATCGGCGTAGAGGTCGGTCTCGTCGAGGATGACCCCCAACACCGCCTCCGGCAGCCCGATGTCCGACAGCAACCCCAGGTCACCCTCTTCGAAGGGGTCGGAATCCTCGAGGTCGTCGGGGTCGAGGTCGGCGTCCAGCTTGTCCAGGACCTCGGCGGCGATGTCGTAGTCCAGCGCGGCGGTGGCGTCCGACAGCAACAACCGCGTCCCCGACGGGGCGGGGCGCACGATCACGAAGAACTCGTCGTCAACGTCGAGCAGGCCGAACACGGCCCCGGAGCTGCGCAGCTCTCGCAGTTCCGTCTCGGCGGCCTTGAGGCTCGTCAGGGATTTGGCGGCCAAGGGAGAGCAGCGCCACTGGCCCTCTTCACGCACGACCGCGACGCCAAAACCGTCCGGCGTATCCGCGGACAGGCCCTGGGCAGAGGCCCGTTGTGCTCCCATGGGCGCTTACGGTAGTCCGTGACCAGGCCCCTGACCAGACGGCGCCGACCGCGCCCGCGACCCCGCCCCATCTGGCGGCGCCGCGGCTTGCCGAATGTGCCAACCTTTTAAGTGTGGCCAGCCCTTCCTCGCGAACTCCGGTGTGCGTGCTGGGGCTGGGGCTCATCGGAGGCTCGATCATGCGGGCCGCCACCGCGGCCGGCTACCAGGTGTTCGGCTATAACCGCTCGGTCGAGGGTGCCCACGGCGCGGTCGCCGACGGCTACGACGCGAGCACCGATCTAACCGCCACGCTGAACCGGGCCGCGGACACCGGCGCGCTGATCGTGCTGGCCGTGCCGGTGCCGGCGTTGGCGGGCATGCTGCGCCACATCGCCGACCTTGCCCCCGGTTGCCCGCTGACCGACGTCACCAGCGTGAAGAAGGCGGTGCTCGACGAGGTCGTCGCGGCCGGGCTGCGCGGCCGTTTCGTCGGCGGTCACCCGATGACGGGCACCGCGCACTCCGGCTGGACCGCCGGGCACGCCGGCCTGTTTACCGGCGCCCCGTGGGTGCTCAGCGTCGACGACGACGTGGACCCCGCGGTGTGGTCGCTGGCGATGCGGTTGGCCCTGGACTGTGGCGCGGTGGTGGTGCCGGCCCGGTCCGACGAGCACGACGCCGCGGCGGCCGCCATCTCGCACCTGCCGCACCTGCTGGCCGAGGCGCTGGCCGTCATCGCCGGCGAGGTGCCGCTGGCCTTCGCGCTGGCCGCGGGGTCGTTCCGCGACGGCACCCGGGTGGCGGCCACGGCCCCCGACCTGGTGCGCGCGATGTGCGAAGCCAACTCCGACCAGCTGGCGCCGACGGCCGACCGCGTCATCGAGCTGCTCAGCCGCGCCCGCGACGCGCTGGCCCACCACGAACCGGTGGCCGACCTCATCGAAGCCGGGCACGCTGCCCGGACGCGCTATGACAGCTTTCCGCGGTCCGACATCGTGCACATCGTCATCGGCGCGGAGAACTGGCGTCAGGAATTGGCCGCCGCCGGGCGCGCGGGCGGGGTGATCAGATCCGCTCTGCCAAGCCTGGATAGTCCACGATGAAACCGTCTTCGTCGACGCTCACGGTGGTATCGGAGATAGGTGACCGCAGCTTGATGCCGTCGAGGGTTCCGGTGCTGGTGTAATTCACCACGGCCGCCGTGACCGACATCTCCGGCAGGTTCACATAGACGACGGGCAGCGCCACCGAGTCCGCCCGCTGCTGCAGGCTCAGCCGCCGGATCGGCAGTGCGTTGAAGAACGGGCTGAACTCGACGTCGACATCGAGCGCACCGTTGTAGGCCGCGCGCCGCTCCCCCTGATGGTCGGTCACCAGCCACATGTTCTCGTCGTCGCGGGCGAACGAGATGACGCGCTCCCGCTCGGCGGAGGTGACGGTCATGCCGAGCCGCTTGGTCGCGCCCGTCTCGTCGGTCTGCAGGTCGTAATACGCGCCGAACGCCGGATTGCCGGGGGTGGCGGCCGCCACAATGCGGCCGTTGGCCTTGATTCTGTTGCCGGACACCTGTATTCGCACCGACTCCATCCGGGAGACGTCCTGGGCGCGCCACGTGAGCATTGCTTGCCACACGCGCCGACTGGGATCAGAGGGGGCTGCGTTCACTCATCTACCGTAAGACGTCCAGCCCGCCCGCGAGGGAAGTGCCCGATAAGTGTGGCGCAGTCGCCCTGCGCCCGGCTGCGAGAGCCACACCGCCAGGGCGAGCAGGCCGTCGAGGGCGAGCGCCAGTACGGCCACCATGACGGCGCCCACCAGCGCCAGGGAGAACTCCCGCTCCTTGATTCCGTCGATGAGGTACCTGCCCAGCCCGCCGAGGCTGGCGTAGGCGGCGACGGTCGCGGTCGCGACCACTTGAAGCGTCGCGTTGCGTAAGCCGCCCAGGATCAACGGCAACGCGTTAGGCACCTCGGCGCGCAACAACACCTGAGTCTCGGTCATGCCCATGGCCCGGGCGGCGTCGACGACCGTCGGCTCCACACTGGTGATGCCCGCGTAGGTGCCGGCCAGCAGCGCGGGGACGCCGAGCAGCATCAGGGCCACTATCGGAGGGCCCAGGCCCAGCCCGAACAGCAACGTCCCGAGCAGCAGCACCCCCAGCGTCGGCAACGAGCGCAACCCGTTCACGGCGCCCACGACGAGCAGGGTGCCGCGGCGGGTGTGCCCGACGATCAGGCCGAGGGGAACGGCGATCAGCACCGACGCGCCCACCGCGATGGCGGTGTACTCGAGGTGCTCGAGCACGCGGGCCGCCAGGCCGACCGGACCCGTCCAGTTGTCGGCGGTCAACAGGTAGGTGACGGCCCTGCCCACGAAGTTCACCGGGCACCCCCCACAACTGGCGCGGTCACCGGACCCTGGCCGGTGGTGGCGCGTTCCCACGGGGCGGCCAGCCGGCCCGCCACGACGATGAGCACGTCGATGGCGATCGCCAGCACCAGCAGCGCGATGATCCCGGCGAGGATCTGATCGCTCTTATCCGTCTGGTAGCCCTGCGTGAACCAGGCGCCCAGGCCGCCGATGCCGATCACCGATCCCACCGACACCATCGCGATGTTGGTGGCCACCACCACCCGTAGGCCGGCGATCAGCACCGGAACGGCAAGCGGCAGTTCGACTTTGACCACGCGGACGAGGGGGCGGTAGCCGACCGCCGTCGCCGCGTCGCGCACCACCGCCGGCACCGCGTCGAGCGCCTCGAGCACCGCGCGCACCAGCAGGGCCGCGGTGTAGGCGGTGAGCGCCACCATGACGTTGGCCTCGTCGAGGACGCGGGTGCCGATGATCGTCGGCAGCGCCACGAACAGCGCGAGCGACGGGATGGTGAATACCACCCCGGCAACCGCCGTCGTCAGCCCGCGGGCCAGCGGGATCGGCCGCACCGCGGCGCCCAGCGGCACCGCGATCGCCAGCCCGATGAGCACCGGCACCAACGACAACCGCAGGTGCACGACCGTGAGCCGCCAGGCATCGTCGAGGTGGGTCAGCAGATAATGCATCGCCTAGGGCCCCGACGCCCGTCGTCGCGCGTCCACCGCGGCCAGCACATCCTCGGCCGACACCCCGCCGATCACCTTGCCGCCCTCGTCGACGGCGACGCCGACTCCCGACGGGGACGACAGCGCGGCGTCCAGCGCCTGGCTGAGGTTTCCCCGCGGGAACAACAGCGAGCCGACGGCGCCCATGCTGTCGACCAGCGCGGCGCCGGCCGCGCACCGGCGCAGCCCGTCGGCGTCGAGCCACCCGACGGGCGCGCCGGCCTGGTCCACCACCAGCGTCCATCCACCCGAATGGTGTTGTCGTGCAACAGTTTCGGCGGTCACACAGTCGAGCTCGCGCAAGGGCAGGCCAGTGGCGTCGAGGAGCTGCAGCCACCGGTAGCCGCGGCCCAGGCCGATAAACCTGGCCACGAAATCGTTCGCGGGGTGCGACAGCAACCGCGCGGGCTCGTCGTATTGCTGCAGGACGCCACCCTTGAACACGGCGACCTTGTCGGCGAGCCGGAGCGCCTCGTCGATGTCGTGAGTGACGAACACGATCGTCTTGTGCAATTCACTTTGCAGCCGCAAGATCTCGTCCTGCAGGCCGTGACGCACCACCGGGTCGATGGCCGAGAACGGCTCGTCCATCAGCAGGATGGGCGGGTCGGCGGCCAGCGCCCTCGCCACCCCGACCCGCTGTTGCTCACCGCCGGACAGCTGTGCGGGATAGCGGGTGGCGAGCTTGGTGTCCAGGCCGACGCGCTCGAGCACGTCGTAGGCGGCGGCGCGCGCGGCCCGGCGGGGCTGCCCCAGCAACACCGGGACCGTCGCCACGTTGTCGATCACCCGCTGATGCGGCATCAGCCCCGCGTGCTGGATGACGTAGCCGATGCCCAGGCGCAGCGTGACGGGGTTGCGGGTGGCCACGTCGGTACCGTCGATCGTGACGGTGCCCGACGTCGGCTCGACCATCCGATTGATCATCCGCAGCGCCGTGGTCTTGCCGCTACCGGAGGAACCGACGAACACGGTCAGCTTCCCCTCGGGGACGGTCAGATTCAGTTCGTCGATCGCGGTGGTGCCGTCGGCGAACGCCTTGCGCACCTTGTCGTAAACGATCACGTCACCCCGATCGGATGGTTGAAACCGTTGTCGCGAACCCAGTTTCGCGCCGCCTGGTCGGGATCCATGCCGGAGTTACCCGAGACGGCGGCGTTGAGGCCGGCCACCCCGGCCGTGGTCAGTTTCGCCGACACGGCGTCCAGCACGTCGCGCAGCCGTCCCGACTTCTTCTGCGAGTTAAGCAGCGGCACAATGTTTCCGGCCAGAAAATTGTGCTCCGGATCGTCGAGGGCAACCAGGTGATTCTGCAGGATCGCGGGCGAGGTGCTAAACACGTTGGCCGCGTTGACCCGCCCCTCGGTGAGCGCCCGCACCGTCACCGCGCCGCCGCCGTCGTCGATCGCCAGGAAGTTCCCGGGCCGGATCACCAGCCCGTATTTCTGCCGCAGTCCCGGCAGACCGGCGGGGCGGGTGGCGAACGCCGCGGGCGCCCCGAATCGGACGTCGGCCGAGTGCGCCGCCAGATCGCCGATCGATGTGAGGGACCAGGAGTTTGCGGTCCGATCCGTGACCGTGACGGTGTCGGTGTCGCTGGCCGGCGACGGGGTCAGCACCGCCAGGTCGGCGGGCAGCCGCCCGCCCAACTCCCCCTCGACGGCGTCGAGGGTGGTGACCCGGGATTCGGGCGCGAAATAAAGCAACAGGTTGCCGATGTATTCCGGCACCAGGTCGATGGAGTGGTCCTTGAGCGCCGGGATGTAGGTCTCTCGGCTGCCGATCCCCATCCGCCGGCCGACATCGAACCCGTTGGCCTGCAACGCTTGTGCGTAAATTTCGGCGATGATCTGCGATTCGGTGAAGTCACCGGACCCGACGACAATGGACGTCGGGCTGCGCACCTGCGCTCCGAGCGGATCGGAGTTGCCGCACGCCGCCGCGACGGCCATTGCCGTCATCCACACTGCCGCCTGAGCGATCGCGCCGTGCAGCCGCGGCAGGAGCGTCATACCGCCGACACTAACGTCTCGGACGGCCTCGCGACCGGCCCTGCGCAAACCGGGGTGAGCGGTGTGGTTTCAATCCGCGCCGGATCGGACAAAGATGACACTATGAGCAGCAACACCCCTGCGCCCGGCCAGCCGCCGCACAAGCCTGTCGCCCCGCCGCCGACCGGCGCGGCCGCCACGCCGCCGGCCGGGGCGGCGCGCAAGGATCCGGCGATCCCGTTCACCCGCGCCGGCGCGTTGTGGTCGTCGCTGACCGTCGGCTTCCTGATCCTGATCGCCTTGCTGGTTTTCATCACCCAGAACACGGCGTCGACGCGGTTTCAGTTCCTGATGTGGCACTGGAGCCTCCCGTTGGGGGTGGCGATCCTGTTGGCGGCGGTGGTCGGCGGCCTGATCACGGTGGCGGTCGGGACCGCGCGCATCGTCCAACTGCGCCGCGCCGCCAAGAAGAATCACGCGGCCACACTGCGCTAGGCCGGTTGCCGGTCGACTAACCCGGCAGCTTGGCGAGTTCGGCCAGGCCGCGCGAGACGAGCGGCGCCACCACCTCGGGCGCGTGCTCGCTGTCCGTCAGGCCGCGGGCCTGGTCGGACATCCGCCGACGGAAGTCGATGCCGGCGGCGATGATGGCCAGCTTGAAGTAGGCCAACGCCATGTAGAACTCCCAGTGCGCCAGCGGTAGGCCCGCGACCAGCGAGTAGCGGTCCGCGAGTTCGTCGGCGTTGGGCAGCAGCGGTGAGGTCCAAGCCGCTTGCGCGTTGACGATGAGGTCCAGCGCCGGATCGCGGTACACGCACATCAGCGCCGCGTCGGAGAGCGGATCGCCCAGCGTCGAAAGCTCCCAGTCGACGACCGCCCGCACCGTCGTCGGGTCGTCCGCGTCCAGGATGGTGTTGTCGATGCGGAAGTCGCCGTGCACGATCGAGGTCCGGCTCTGCTGCGGAATTGCCGCGTTCAGGCCCGCGTGCAGCCGCTCCACGTCGGCGTCGCGCCGATCGTCCGGGAGCCGCACCAGCGCCCACTGCGAGCCCCAGCGCCGCACCTGGCGCTCCAGGTATCCGCTGGGCTTGCCGAAATCGCCGAGGCCGACGGCGTCCGGGTCGACGTTGTGCAGATCGACCAACACCCGGATCAGCGAGTCGACGCAGCTGCCGATCACGGTGTGGCTGAACGACTCGAGCTGACCACGGCGGCGGACCACCTGCCCGGCAACGAATTCCACGATCTGGAAGGGCGCGCCCAGCACCGCGTCGTCCTTGCAGAGCGCGACCGTGCGGGCCACCGGGACGGGCGTGTCCTGCAGGGCGGCGACCACGCGGTATTCGCGGGCCATGTCGTGCGCCGACGGGGTCAGGCCGTGCAGCGGCGGGCGTCGCACCAGCCAGCTGGTCGCATCGTCGTAGACCCGGAACGTCAGGTTGGACCGCCCGCCGGAGATGAACTCGCCACGCAACTCGCCGTCGCGTTCGATGCCTAGGGAACGCAGGTACCGATCCAGCGAGGCCAGGTCGAGGCCCTCGAGTTGGTCAGCTGTAGTCACCGATCTTGTTTACCATCGCGGCCGGCGGCGGGCTGCACCACCACGGCATCGTCGGGCCTCGGCGGTCTCGTCGATCACGCCGAGCCGCCACCCGTCGCGTCATCGAGCAGCCGCTGGTTGCGGGGCAACAGATCCCACACGTGCTCGGTGGTGTTGACCGCGGCCACGGTGGCTTGCCCGGACCGGGAGTACAGCAGCCGGGTCACCGACGCGTAGTCGACTGGGAACGACAACAGCCGCGCCGTCCCGAGGATTTCGTGCAACAGCACGTTGATCACGCCGCCGTGGCTGAAGACCGCCACCGTGTCCTCGGGGTCGGCGGCGGACACCAGGTCGCCCACCGCGGCGCGGACCCGGTCGCGGAACGCGTCTTCGTCGACGGCACTGGGCAGGTGGCCCTGCGCCAGGCGCGCCCACTCCTCAGGCATCTCCGCGCGGATCTGCTCGACCGGGATGTAGAGCTTGAGGTCGCGGTCGTACTCGGCGAAGCGATCGTCGATCTCGACCGTCAGCTCGCGGGCCGCCGCGACGGGTTCCGCGGTCTGGATCGCACGCCGTTGCGGACTGCTCACCACCCGCGAGATGGGGAACCGGGCCAGCGCGTCGGGGAGCCGCTCGATCTGCGCTATTCCCTCCGCCGAGAGCTCCGGGTCGGAGCCTTCGCCGGGTTCGCTGCGCAGCGGTAGGGCGTGGCGGACCAGAAGCAGTTGCATGGGATCGTCCCGTCGTCGGTGGGCTGGCCCTGCCAGCCTTGCATGCGCCGCGCGGACCGGCCCACCGGAGAATGTTATTCTCCACAGCGAGAGTGGGGTGTGCGGACAATGGTGACTGCCGAGGGAACCCAAGTGCAGCCGGGCGTGCTTGGGCGCTGGCTCGACGCGAACGATGCGCCGGGAGCCGGGGAGGAACCCGTCCTGGAACAGCTCAAGGGCGGCTCGCAGAACACCCTGTACCTGATCCGCCGCGGTGGACAACGCCTGGTGTTACGCATGCCCGGCCCGCGCGCCGACGCCGCGCGAATCGACGGCCTCCTCAGGGAGATCCGGTTGGTGCGGGCGCTGGCGGGGACCGACGTCCCGCACGCCGCGCTCGTGGCCGCCGACGAGACCGGCAGCGTTCTCGGGATGCCGTTCTACGTGATGCAGGCGATCGACGGGTGGAGTCCGATGGACGGCGGATGGCAGGCGCCGTTCGACACCGACCTGCAGGCCCGGCGGCAGCTGGCGTTCGAACTGGTCGAGGGCGCGGCCAGGCTCGGCCGGGTCGACTGGCGCGCGCAGGGGCTCGACGGCTTCGGCCGGCCCGACGGCTTCCACGAGCGGCAGGTGGACCGGTGGTTGGCCTTCCTGAACTCGTACAAGGTCCGCGACCTGCCGGGGCTCGACGACGCCGCGGATTGGCTGCGCCGCAACATTCCCGTGCGGTACCGCCCCGGCATCATGCACGGGGACTACCAGTTCGCCAATGTCATGTTCGCGCACGGGAAGCCGGCTCGACTGGCCGCAATCGTGGACTGGGAGATGACGACCGTCGGGGACCCGCTGCTGGACCTGGCCTGGGCGCTGTTGGGATACGACGGCGACGAACCCAGCACCGACGGCTTCTACCTGGACATGCGCGGGATGCCCGCCCGCAGCGAGCTGCTGGAGCGCTACGAGGCGGTCAGCGGGCTGTCCACCGAGAACATCGGCTACTACCTGGTGCTGGCCAACTGGAAGCTGGGCATCGTGCTGGAGAAGACCTATGCCGCCGGGGTACGGACCGGCAAGGTTGACCCCAAGATCAGCGCGGCCTTCGGTTCGATGATCCCCAAGCTCATCGCCACGGCCGCCGAGCTCGCCCGCGCCCAGCCTTCCGGTGGCCGCTGAAATGGGCTATGCCGACACCCTTTTCGACCTCACCGACCGGGTGGTGTTGATCACCGGCGGCAGCCGGGGCCTTGGCCGCGAGATGGCGTTCGCCGCCGCGCGGTGCGGAGCCGATGTGGTGATCGCCAGCCGCAACATGGACAACTGCGTGGCCACCGCCAGAGAGATCGAGGCCCAGACGGGCCGCTCGGCGCTCCCCTACCAGGTGCACGTCGGCCGCTGGGACCAACTCGACGGGCTGGTCGAGGCCAGCTACGACCGGTTCGGCAAGGTGGACGCGCTGATCAACAACGCCGGCATGTCGCCGCTCTACGACAAGCTCACCGACGTCACGGAGAAGTTGTTCGACGCCGTGGTCAACCTGAATCTCAAGGGCCCGTTCCGGTTGTCGGCGCTGGTGGGTGAGCGGATGGTGGCGGCGGGCCGCGGGTCGATCATCAACGTCAGCTCCACCGGGTCGCTGCGGCCGGACGGCGGCATCATTCCGTACGCCGCCGCTAAGGCCGGACTGAACGCGATGACGGAGGGCCTGGCGCGCGCCTTCGGCCCCGCCGTGCGGGTCAACACGCTGATGGCAGGACCCTTTCTCACCGACGTGAGCAAGGCCTGGAATCTCGAGGCCGCCGAGACCGCGCCGTTCGGTCATCTGTCGCTGCGGCGCGCCGGTGATCCTCACGAAATCGTCGGCGCCGCACTGTTTTTGGTGTCCGACGCGTCCAGCTTCACCACCGGGTCCATCGTGCGGGCCGACGGCGGGATCCCCTGACACGAGGAGAATCGAATGGCCTGGGACTTCTCCACCGAGCCCGAATTCCAACGGAAGCTCGACTGGATCCGCGGGTTCGTGCGCGACGAGGTGGAGCCGCTGGAGGTGCTGTTCGGCGGCTGTGAATTCCTGCCGCTCAACGACGAGCGCCGCCGCATCGTCGACCCGCTCAAAAAGCGGGTCCGCGACGAGGGCCTGTGGGCGCCCCACCTGGGCCCGGAATTGGGCGGTCAGGGGTTCGGTGCCGTCAAGCTGACCCTGATCAACGAGATCCTGGGCCGCAGCCCCTGGGCCCCCATCGTGTTCGGAACGCAGGCGCCGGATACCGGCAACGCCGAGATCATCGCCCGCTTCGGCACCCCGGAACAGAAGGACCGCTACCTGGCGGGCTTGCTGTCCGGCGAGATCTTCTCCTGCTTCTCCATGACCGAACCGCAGGGCGGCGCCGATCCCCGCGTCTTCACGACTCGCGCCGAGCGCGACGGCGACGGCTGGGTGATCACCGGCCGAAAGTACTTCTCGTCCAACGCCTCCGTAGCAACCTTTTTCATCGTGGTGGCCATCACCGATCCCGACGTACCCGTGCACCGTGGCGCGTCGACGTTTTTGATCCCCGCCGGCACACCGGGGCTGTGCGTCGAGGCCACCCACCATCTGGTGGGCGCCGAACCGCACGAGCCCGGCCACTCGCTGGTCCACTACGACGCGGTGCGGGTGCCCGCCGCGGCACTGCTGGGCGAGCCGGGGCAGGGCTTCCATATTCTGCAGACGCGGCTCGCCGGTGGGCGGTTGCACCACGCGATGCGCTCGATCGGGATGGCACAACGCGCCGTGGAGATGATGAGTCGGCGGGCGAAAAGTCGTTTCACCCAAGGCAGTTCGTTGGCCGACAAGCAACTCGTGCAGCAGTTCGTCGCCGACTCCTACACCGAGCTGATCCCGTTCCGGTTGACCGTGCTGCACGCCGCCTGGCTGATCGACAGCGGCGACGAGCTGGCCGCCCGCGCCGAGATCGCCGCGTGCAAGATCCTGGCGTCACAGGTGCTCAAGTCCATTGGGATGCGGGCGATTCAGGTGCACGGCGCGCTCGGCCTCACCGACCAACTGCCCCTGGTGAACGTCTTGTTGGGCGGCATCGCGCTGGGCCTGGCCGACGGCCCCACCGAGGCGCACAAGGTGAACCTGGCGCGGATGCTGCTCAGGGACTATGACGCCGAGGACAGTGAATGGCCCAGTGAGATGCTGGCGGTGCGGCGCGCGGCCGCGCGCGCCAAATACGGTGAGCTCGTTGACCTCTAGGGTCGCGGCGGCGGTCGAGCGCGCGCTCGACGAGCGGCAGCGCGAGGCCACCGAGGAGGTGGAGCGCATCCTGGCCGCCGCGGTGCGCGTCATGGAACGGGTGGCGCCCGACCCGCCGCGGGTCAGCGACATCGTCGCCGAGGCCGGGTCGTCGAACAAGGCTTTCTACCGGTACTTCGCGGGCAAGGACGATCTGATCCTGGCCGTCATGGAGCGCGGCGTCGCCCTCGTGGTGTCTTACCTGCAGCACCGGATGGCGAAGGAATCGACGCCGCGCGACCAGATCGCGCGGTGGATCGAGGGCACGCTCGCCCAGGTGGCCGACCCCCACCTGATCAGCATGAGCCGGGCCGCGGCCGGGCAGCTGCCGGTCGCCAGCCGGACGGCCGACCGGGAGATACTGCGACCGCTGCGCGCGCTACTGGTCGAACCCGTTGCGGCGCTGGGCAGCAGCGACGTCGAGCGCGACGTCGAGGCAGTCTTCGGCTGCACCGCCCACACCCTGCGGCGCTACGTCGGCTCGACCGAGCGGCCCACGCCCGACGACATCGCGCATGTGGTGCAATTCTGTCTACACGGACTGGGAGTCAGCTGATGCGCGCTGTGATTTGCCGGGCCTACGGCACGCCGGAGGATCTCGTCGTCGACGACGTCGACGACCCCGTACCCGGTCCCGGTCAGCTGTTGGTGCGGGTGCGCGCCGCGGCGGTCAATTTCCCCGACGTGCTGTTCATCGCGGGCAAATACCAGGTCAAGATCCCGCCACCGTTCATCCCCGGCAACGAAATCGCGGGCGAGGTCATCGCCGCCGGTGAAGGAGCGTCGTTCGCCCCGGGCCAGCGGGTGGCCGGAACGACGTTCGGGGCCTTCGCCGAGCGGGCGCTGCTGGACGCGGCCCAGGCGCAGAGCGTGCCCGACGACGCCGACTTCGCCTCCGCCGCGGCCTTCGGCGTCACCTATCGCACGGCCTACCACGCCCTGCGGTCGACCGCGGCCGTCGCACCGGGCGACTGGGTGGTGGTGCTGGGCGCCGCGGGCGGGGTCGGGCTCGCCGCGGTCGATCTGGCGGTCGCGATGAAGGCTCGCGTGCTGGCCGCCGCGTCGAGCGCGGACAAACTCGCGCTGTGCCGCGAGCGCGGCGCCGAGGCCACCGTCGACTACGACCGCGAAGACCTCAAGTCGCGGATCCGCGAGCTCACCGGCGACGCCGCGCGCGTGGTGCTGGATCCCGTCGGCGGCGGGTACGCCGAACCGGCGCTACGCGCGCTCGCCCGGGGCGGCACCTTCGTCACGCTGGGCTACGCGACGGGCACCATCCCGGCGATACCGCTGAACCTGGTTCTGTTGAAGGATGTCTGCGTGCGGGGCATGGAGATTCGCACGTTCATGGCCGACCATCCCGAGCAGGGCGCGCGCGACCTGGCCGAGTTGTCGCGGATGTTCGCCGACGGCACCGTTCGGCCCTACATCGGCGCCCGGTTCCCGTTGGCCGAGACCGCCGCCGCGCTGCGCTACGTGGCCGATCGAAAGGTGTTGGGCAAGGTCGTCATCGACGTCGCCTGACCGGGTCAGGGCGTGACGATGTTGAATCCGGGGTCGGGTCGATCCAGCACACCCAAAAAGGCTTGCAGCGCAGACGCATCCCCGGAGACCGTCAGCCCCGGTGACGTGAAATCGCCGAAGGCGACGGCCAGCAGCCGGTCCTTGCCGGCCAGCTCGAGGGTGACGGTGGCCGTGGGCGGATCCGCGGGCGCCTGGCGGTGGACCAGCACGCCGTTGCGCAAGGTCAGCCGGTAGTTGACGGCCGCATCGGCGAACGCGAGGTCGATGGTGATGTCGAGGCCCCAACCGCGCGGCCCGTCGACGCGGATGGCCAGGCTGTCGAAGATCTGCTCCGCAGAGAGCTGGGCGAGCATGGTCGCCGAGGCGACCTGCGCCGCCGTGCCGAAGTTGCCGTCGCGCAGTTCCGTCGCCCCGCTCAGGAAGAAGTTGCGCCACGTGGCGTTCTCGGCCCCGTAGGCCAGCTGCTCAAGGGTCGAGGCGTACAGGCCGCGGGCGCCGGGATGCTTGCTGTCGGTGAACATCGCATGGTCGAGCAGGGTTGCGGCCCAACGGAAGTCACCGCCATCGAAGGCCTGCTGGGCCAGCTCGACGACACGGTCGATGCCGCCCATCGCCGCCACGTAACGGGGCGCCAGCGCCTCCGGCGGGTGCGGCCACAGCCGCCCCGGGTTGCCGTCGAACCAGCCCATGTATCGCTGATAGATCGCCTTGACGTTGTGGCTGACCGAGCCGTAGTAGCCGCGGGCGTGCCACGCCCGCTCCAGCGCCGGCGGCATCTGGAACATCTCGGCGATCTCCACGCCGGTGAATCCCCGGTTGAGCAGCCGTAGCGTCTGGTCGTGCAGGTAGGCGTACAGGTCGCGCTGCAGCGACAGGAACGCGACGATGTCGTCGCGCCCCCAGGTGGGCCAGTGATGCGACGCGAACACCACGTCGGCGCGGTCACCGAAGGCGTCGATCGCCTCCGTGAGGTATCCCGCCCAGGCGCGGGGGTCGCGCACCAGCGCGCCGCGCAGGGTCAACAGGTTGTGCAGGTTATGGGTCGCGTTCTCGGCCATGCACAGCGCGCGAAAACCCGGAAAATAGAAGTGCATTTCGGCCGGTGCCTCGGTGCCCGGGGCCATCTGGAACTCGATCTCGACGCCGTCGATGATGTGCGTCTCGCCGGTGGCGCGGATGTCGACGGTCGGGACGATGATGGCCACCTCGCCCGTCGACGCGGCCTGACCTAGCCCGCACCCCACCTGGTCCCGGGGCCCCCGGGGCAGCAGCGACCCGTACATGTACGTGGCGCGGCGGGTCATCGCGGGCCCGGCGTAGACGTTCTCCTGGACGGCGTGTTCGGTAAAGCCTTCGGGCGCCAAGACGGCCACGGCGCCGGAGTCGACCTCGGCCTGCGAGGTGACGCCGAGGACGCCGCCGAAGTGGTCGACGTGGCTATGGGTGTAGATCACCGCCACGACGGGCCGGTCGCCGCCCCGGTGCTCGCGATACAGCTGCAGCGCCGCCGCGGCGACCTCCGTCGACACCAGCGGGTCGATGACGATGACGCCGGTGTCGGTCTCGACGAAGGTGACGTTCGAGAGGTCGAACCCGCGGACCTGGTAGATCCCCGAAACCACCTCGTAGAGACCCTGTTTGGCGGCCAGGGACGACTGCCGCCACAGGCTGGGGTGCACCGAGGCCGGCGCCTGGCCGTCCAAGAAGGCATACGCGTCGTTGTCCCATACCACTCGCCCGTCGGCCGCCGTGATGACGCAGGGCGACAACGCGGCGATGAAGCCGCGGTCGGCGTCGGCGAAGTCGGCGGTGTCGTCGAAAGGCAGGTGGTGCGCTCGATGCGCCGACTCGATCACTGGGCTGACAGGTGTGCGGTCCACGGCCGCTACATTGCCATTAATCCGCCATTCCGCGCAGGCCATTCACGCTGCTTTACGCCGACCAATTAATGAACACAGAAACAATTTCTCGGGGGCCTGGATCTCGGGCTCAGTTAACCCTCATACTGCCTCCACGGCCCTCAATGCCGAGGACCGCAACTTCGGGCAAAGGAGTCCAGGTGAAGCGTGAACTGACGATCGCCGCGGTAGGAGTGGCAATTCTGGCCGCCGGCATTTCCGGCTGTTCGAGCAACAAATCGTCGAACGGCAGCTCCGGCGGGAACACCTCGGGCGGCGGCAGCGGCCCCACGGTGACCATCGACGGCAAGAACCAGAACGTGGCCGGCTCGGTGGCGTGCAACACCGCCGGCGGCACCGTCAACATCGCGATCGGCGAGAAAGCCACCGGCATCGGGGCGGTCCTGAGTGACGGAAACCCCCCGCAGGTGAAGTCGGTGGGCCTGGGCAACGTCAACGGTGTCACGCTGGCCTACACCCAAGGCGGAGTCGGCGGTAACGCGTCGGCGACCAAGGACGGCAACCACTACAAGATCACCGGCACCGCGACGGGGGTCGACATGGCCAACCCGACGCAGACGGTGAACAAGCCCTTCGAGATCGACGTGACCTGCTCTAGCTAGGGGTCTCCGGCCGGCGGTTGCCATTCGCCCCGTTGAGTGGCAACCGCACCGTGAACGCGGTGCGGCCGGGCGCGCTGTCCACGCTGATCGTGCCGTGGTGCGCCTTGACCACCGCCGACGCGATCGCCAGGCCCAGCCCGGTGCTGCCGCCCTTGCGGGAACGGGAGGAGTCGCCGCGCGCGAAGCGCTCGAAGACCTCGGACTGCAATGTCGCGGGGATTCCGGGTCCGTTGTCGATGACCTGGAGCACGGTGTCCTCCGGCTCGGCGGCCAACCGCGTGGTCACGACGGTGCCGGCGCCGGTGTGGACGCGGGCGTTGGCCAACAGGTTGGCCAGCACCTGGTGCAGCCGGGCCGCGTCGCCGGTGACCATGACCGGCTCGTCGGGCAGGTCGAGTTCCCACTGGTGGTCGGGCCCGGCGACGTGCGCGTCGCTGACGGCGTCCACCGCCAGCGCCGACAGGTCGACGGGTTCGCGTTCCAGCGGCCGGCCCGAGTCCAGGCGGGCCAGCAGCAGCAGGTCCTCGACGAGGCGCGTCATCCGCTCGGTCTCCGACGCCACCCGGCTCAACGCCTGCGCGACGGCCTCGCGGTCGTCACCCATGCGCTGGGTCAGCTCGGTGTAGCCACGGATCGCCGCCAGCGGGGTGCGCAGTTCGTGGCTGGCGTCGGCGACGAACTGACGGACCCGGGTCTCGCTGGCCTGCCGCGCGGACAGCGCGGCCGCGATGTGGTCGAGCATCCGGTTCAGGGCCGCCCCGAGCTGGCCCACCTCGGTCGCGGGGTTCGCGTCCGATTCCCGCACCCGCACCGGCAATTCGACCTCACCGCGCGACAGCGGCAGGTCGGCCACCTTGCTCGCCGTCTGGGCGACGCGGCGCAGCGGCGCCAGCGCACGGCGGATGATGACGACGCCGGCGGTGGTCGCGGCGCCCAGCGCGACCGCCGTGACGATCCCGAAGATCACCAGCATCCGCATCAGGGTGGCGTCGATGTTGGCCATGGACAGCCCGGTGACGATGACGTCGCCCCCGTTGCGGCTGGGCGCGGCGATTACCCGGTAGCGACCCAAGCCGTTGAGATCCAGGGTGACGGGCCTACGGCCGTCGGCGATTTCGGCCAACTGGCGCTGGGCCGTAGGCGTCAGCTCGGCGCGCTCGCCGCTGGCCGTGGTGTAGCCGGCATCGACCGTCTGCCCGTGGCTGACGACCGCGGCCACCATGCCCGCCGGCTGGCCCGGCGCGTCCAAAAAGCGCGGACCGGGGCCCGGCCTGGGGTAGAAGTGCTGATGCCGCCATCCCGAATGCGGCGGATCGGGATACATCAAGGCGGACCGGTAGGAGGTCCCGGCGAGCTGCCCGTCGAGTTGCTTGACCAGGTGGTGGTTGAGCGCCAGCTCCGTGACCGCGGTGATGCCCACGCACACGCAGGCCAGGACGACGATCTGCCCGACGAGCAGCCGCAACCGAAGGGACCAGACCCGCCCCGTGTCAGCGGGCCGGCTTGAGGACATAACCTGCGCCGCGCAGCGTGTGAATCATGGGTTCGCGACCGTTGTCGATCTTCTTGCGCAGGTAGGAGATGTAGAGCTCGACGATGTTGGATCGGCCGCCAAAGTCGTAGCTCCACACCCGGTCCAGGATCTGCGCCTTGCTCAGCACCCGCTTGGAGTTGCGCATCATGAAGCGCAGCAACTCGAACTCGGTGGAGGTCAACGAGATTGGCTCACCGGCGCGGGTGACCTCGTGGCTGTCCTCGTCCAGAACCAGGTCTCCCACCACCAACTGGGCCCCGCTGTCCACCGTCGTCACGCCGGTGCGGCGCAACAGCGCCCGCAGCCGCAGGACCACCTCTTCGATGCTGAACGGCTTGGTGACATAGTCATCGCCGCCGGCGGTGAGCCCGGCGATGCGGTCCTCGACCGCGTCCTTGGCCGTGAGCAACAGCACGGGCAGTTGCGGATTCTCCTCGCGCAGCTTGTGCAGGACGTCGAGCCCGCTCATGTCGGGCAGCATCACGTCGAGGACGACGACGTCGGGTCGCTGGGCACGCGCGGCCGCGATGGCTGTCGCGCCGTCACCGGCGGTGGCGATGTTCCAGCCTTCGTACCGAAGGGCCATCGACACCATCTCGGCCAGGACGGACTCGTCGTCCACCACCAGGACGTTGATCGGGTTGCCGTCGGCACGACACATCACGACCCGCTCTACGGAAGTTCGGGGCTGTGTCACAAGTTCCAGTATCCGCCGGGCTCTAGGCCGCCGCTATGACATACCTATGCGTGTCCTGTGAAACGAAATCGCGCGACTGCAGAGCAGCCGCGCGATGCCGTTTTCCAGCGGGTTAGTACCAGTAACGCCGTCCGGCGACCGGGCGGCCCACCGAGCCCAGGATCCACAGGATGGCCCCGATGACCAGCAGCACCACACCCAGCGTGGTGAGAATCGGTACGTGGACGAAGTACCCGAGAACTAGCAGGACAATTCCCAAGATGACCATGTCAACTCCGTTCAGGTGAGGGGTTAGAGGTGAAACGTTGGCATCGAACTCGGTTGCGGCAGGTGGCAATCCGCAACTTTCGGGTTGACGCCAAAGTAATTCAATGGACCCGCGATCACGGTCACCGCGACGGTGCCCGCTGATGCGCAGGTTGTCTGGTCGTTCTTGAAGTAATCGCGCTGCCACGCTGCGATCACTCCGATGATCAACCAAACCAGGGCAACCGAGCTGATGATTCCGCTGCCACGCATGGTGACCTCCATTGTGGTCGAGAAAAGGTTTCTCGTGGAGCGAGTAGTTACCCATTCGACTCATGTCTAAACCTGCATTCGGCTAGCCGTTGCCGAGGGCTTTGGTCAGCAGGCCGGCGAGTCGCTGCTGCTCAGGCTGCCCCAGGCGATCGGTCAACGGCGCCAGGAGATCGCCGATTTTCCCCAGCACCACCACCTCCAGGCGCCGCGCTTCCGCCGTCAGGCAGACCCGCACCGACCGGCCGTCGGCGAGGTCGGCCTTCTTGCGAAGCAAGCCGCGCTGGGTGCCTCGATCTACGAGGCCACTGACGGTGGAGCGCTCGAGACCCAGGTAGCCGGCCAACTCGGCCATGGTCGGTTCGCGATCCCGCAATATGCCGAGCACCCGCAGCTGAGTCAGCGACAGATCATGTTCGGCCGCAACGCGACTCAGCGCCGCGACCACCGTGAACGACATCTGCACCAGGCTGTCTCTCAGATCCTCCGCCGTGTCCATGGCTGAACTATAACTTGCAATAGTTCGTATTACGATCTATTTTTAGTTCTCAATACGAACTATTTGAGGAGGGTCCGATGCGCGCTGCCGTCGTCACCGCGTTCGACAAGCCGCCGAGCTACCGCGAGTTCCCCGACCCCGTAGCGCAGTCGCCGGGCGAGGTTGTCGTCAACGTGGTTGCCGCGGGACTGAGTCCGCGGGTCCGCTCCCAAGCCAACGGGTCGCACTACACGAGTTCCGGTGTGCTGCCGCTGGTGCCCGGCATCGACGGGGTCGGGCGCGCACCCGACGGAAGTCTGCGTTACTTCGTCCTGCCCGAGACCACCCTCGGTGCGATGGCCGAGCGGACCGTCATCGCCCCACGCCGCAGCGTCGAGTTACCCGACGACGTCGACCCGATTCTGGTGGCCGCAGCGGCGAACCCGGTGATGTCCTCGTGGGTAGCGCTGCGGCAGCGGATCCAGTTCGCCCCCGGGCAAACGGTTCTCGTGCTGGGCGCCACCGGAAGCTCCGGGCGGCTGGCGGTGCAGGTGGCCAAGCACCTGGGCGCCGGTCATGTCATCGGCGCGGGGCGGGACGCGCAGCGGCTCGCGACACTGCCCGGTCTGGGGGCCGACGCCGTCGTGCAACTCGACGGGCCCGCGGCACTCGCCGAACTGGCCGACCTGGCCCGCGACGTCGACGTCGTTGTCGACTACCTGTGGGGCCCGATCACCGCGGAGCTGATGGCCGGCATCGCGGCCGTGCGCACGGACCCGGGAAAACCGTTGACCTGGATCGAGATCGGCGCAGTCGCCGGCGCTTCGGCCGACATCGCCTCCGCGGCGCTTCGCTCGTCGCGCCTGCAGATCGTCGGCAGCGGCCAGGGGTCGGTGTCCGCCGCCGACTTCCTGGTCGAGATGCCAGCGCTGATCAGCGAAATCACCGCGGGCACCTTCGATGTCGCGGCTCGCGGGGTCCCGCTCGCCGAGGTGGAGTCGGCGTGGTTAGACACCGACGTCGACGAGCGGATCGTGCTGACGCCCTAGTTGCCGTGAGTCCGACCGTGGCCGACGGGAGAGGCGCCGGCCACGGTGACGGACAGCGGACACAACCACGAGCGGCGCGGCGTCAGTGCCAATGGCCGCGATCGCGCGGCTCTCCGTCGCGGAAGTGGTCGTCGTGGCAGCGCCCCTGATCCCAGTTGCCGCCCCAGCCCGGGTCCCAGAACTGCCCCGGGCACCAGTGGTAATCCGGCAGCGGCGCCGGCTGGGCTTCGGCCAGCGCCGCCGCCCCCACACCGATGAGCCCCAGTCCGGCGCTCATGACCAACGATGACGCTGCAATGCGAATTGTTTTGTTCACGCCGACCTTTGTACCCGCGCGGCCGAGTCGATCAACGCATCTGAATCATGTTGTGACATAACGTCTTTACAACACAGCCGTCCTCGTAGCCGCGGAGCAAATCGGCAAAATCCCGTTCCGCCGCAAGGTGTTACGTTGCTCGCCCCGCCGCCGCGCACCGGGCAGGCCACGCGCGCAGAGCCACCTATTCGGTTTGCTGTCAACGAGTTCGGCGCGACGGCGGCCACGGGCCGTTTTGCCGTAGGGCCGCGGCCGCCCGTCGCACCCGCTGCTGCGCGGCGATTGCCGCCGGCGGCCGCCCGGCCTCCCGGCGCGGTGCGTCGGTTATCGGAGTCGAGGTCAGTCGGCCCGGCGCTGGGCGGACACGTACACCGTCGGCGGCATCGCGTCCTCGTCCCCCGACGGCAAGGCGCGACCGTAACGGGCCATCAGCTCGGGGAACGTCAACGCCGCCACGTCCCAGCCACGCTCGCGCAACCAGGCGTCCACGGCGGTGCGCTCCTCCGGGTACCAGAGGTCGCCGTAGTCCGTGACTTCACCGTCGACCAGCTTGGCGGCCACGTCCCGCATCCGCCGCTCGTCCTCGCGCTGACGCGCCACCAGAGCCGGGTCGGTGAAGCCCGCGCCCGGCACGTTAGACGCCAGCCAGCTGCCTGGGACGCTGAGCGAGTGGATCCGCTCGAACAGCAGGTCCTGGGCCTGCGCCGGCAGGTAGCGGACGAGACCCTCGGCCGACCACACCGCCGGGCGCGACGCGTCAAAGCCCGCCTCCTGCAACGCTTTCGGCCAGTCCTGCCGCAGATCGATCGGAACGTTGACCAGTTGCGCCGTCGGGCTGGCGCCGTGCTGACGCAGGGTGTGGGACTTGAAATCGAGCACCTTGGGCTGGTCGAGTTCGTAGACGACCGTGCCGTCGGGCCAGGGCAGCCGCCACGTGCGCGCGTCCAGGCCGGACGCCAGGATGACCACCTGCCGGACCCCCGCGTCGGCCGCGTCGAGGAAGAAGGAGTCGAAGAAGGCGGTCCGGGTCGCCATGAAGTCGATCATCAGCTGGATCCGCGACCGCACCTCCGGCTCGGCCTCGACGGCCTTGGCCAGCAAGTCGGGATCGGTGTAGATGCTCCACATGCCGGGGCCCGCGGCGTCGACGAACACGCGCGCGAACGGATCGTTGATCAGCGGGTTCTCGCTCGCCGTCTCCGCGGCCCGCGCCGCCGCAACCCCCAGTGCGGTGGCGCCCACGCTGTGCGTGATGTCCCAGGAATCGTTTTCGGTCCGCGGCATCGTCGTTCCCCTTCCCAGAAAGTAAGTTATGCACACTATTCTTCCAGCCGCCGCCGCCCAGCGGCCGCTCGCCGGCCCTGGCCTACGCTTTTCCCAGAGGGTCCACAGGTTGGAAAAGGAGTGCCATGACACCGCAGGCCGTGGACTTGGCCGCCGTCGCCGAATGGATGTCGACGCAGGGGCTCGGCGAGGGTCCGATCCAGGACGTCGCCACCGTCACCGGTGGCACCCAGAACGTGATGTTGCGTTTCACCAGGGCCGGGCGTCCCTACGTGTTGCGGCGTGGACCGCGACACCTGCGTGCCCGCAGCAACAGCGTCATCCTGCGGGAGACGAAAGTCCTTGCCGCGCTGGCTGGTTCGGACGTTCCGCACCCGCATCTGATCGCCACCTGTGCGGACCCCGCCGTCCTGGGCGACGCCGTCTTCTATCTGATGGAGCCCATCGACGGGTTCAACGCCGGCGAGGGCCTGCCGCCCCTGCACGCCGCCGACCCCGGAGTGCGGTTCCACATGGGGTTGTCGATGGCCGACGCGCTGGCCAGGTTGGGCGCCGTCGACCACGTCGCGGTCGGTCTCGCCGACTTCGGCAAGCCGGAGGGATTTCTCGAGCGCCAGGTGCCCCGCTGGCTGGGAGAATTGGACTCCTAACCAATACGACGGCTACCCGGGGCCGCAGATCCCGGGGGTGTGGGAAGTCTCGTCCTGGCTGGAGCAACACCGGCCGGCCCAGTGGACGCCTGGCATCATGCACGGCGACTACCACGCCGCCAATGTCATGTTCTCGCGCACCGGCCCCGACGTGGTCGCGATCGTCGACTGGGAGATGAGCACCATCGGCGACCCGCTGCTGGACCTGGGCTGGCTGCTGGCCACCTGGCGCCAATCCGACGGTTCGGCGGTGTTCAGCCACGCCCTGGGCGGGCAGGACGGATTGGCCAGCACGGACGACCTGTTACAGCGGTATGCCGCCAACACCACCCGGGACCTGACGCATTTGACCTGGTACGTGGTGCTGGCGTGCTTCAAGCTGGGCATCGTCATCGAGGGGACCCTGGCCCGCGCCTACGCGGGTCAGGCGGACCGGGCCGTCGGTGACCAACTGCACGCGGCCACCGTGTATCTGTTCGAGCGCGCGTTGCGGCTCATCGACAACGAGGCTTGAGCTACTAGCATCTCGTTCGTGCCGCCGTATCCCGAAGAACCCGATTACTACTCCGAGCCCACCGCGGCCGCGCGCTACGGCGGGTATTACGACGCCGCGCCCGAACCGCCGCCGCCGCCGACTCCGTGGTATCGCCGACCGGCCGCGCTGGTCGCCGCCGGCGCGGTCGGGGTGGTGCTGCTGGCGGCGCTGGTCTTCACGGTGGTCAAACTGACCTCGGGCGGTCCGGCCCAAAGCCCGGCCACCACAACCACACCGGCACCGTCCAGCGCCGCGCCGGCGACCACCGAGGCGCCGCGGCACCACGGCGGGGGCGGGGGCGGCGCGCCGACCGAGACGGTCACCGAGACCGCGCCGCCGGCGAGCACCGACACGCCGACGACCACGGCGCCGCCGAGCACCACCGCGCCGCCGAGCAACGAGACCAGCACCGTGACGCAGACCGTGACCGTCCCGCCGCGGCGCGGACCGTTCGGGGGCCCCGGCGGGCCGCGGCCCTGACGCAGCCGCATGGCCGCGACAGGCAGCCTCGTCCGCCCGGCGGAGTCGCGCGACGCCGCGGCCTGCCTGGCCATCTACCGGCCGTACGTGGAGAACACCGCGGTCAGCTGGGAACTGGAGGTTCCGACCGCTCAGGAGATGGGTTCCCGGATCGCCTCAGCCCGCGAGCAGCATGAATGGCTGGTGCTCGAGCGCGACGGTCGGGTCGTCGGGTTCGCCTACGGGCATACCCTGACGCGGTTCCCCGCCTTTCGCTGGTCGACGGAGACCGGGATTTACGTGGACGCGGGACACCAGCGCAGCGGCGCCGGCCGCGAGCTTTACACACGGCTGCTGGGGCGGTTGGCCGAACGCGGCTATCGACGCGCGTTCGCGGGCATCACGCAACCCAACGAGGCCAGCACCGCGTTCCACCGCTCGCTGGGCTTCACCGAGGCGGGCGTGTACCGGCGGGTCCAGTGGAAGCACGACGGCTGGCACGACGTCGCATGGCTGCAACTCGATCTACTGGGCGCCGGCGATCGCGGGGAACCGCCCGGCCCCATTAGTTGACCCCGGGCCCGTGTCCGGACCCGGGGTGGGAGTCGATCTGAGTTAGCGGCCGCCGCCGGCGCCACCGCCGAAACGGCCGCCACCGGCGCCGCCGCCGTGCCGGCCACCGCCCGCGCCACCGCCGTGCCGGCCACCGCCCGCGCCACCGCCGAAGCGGCCACCGCCGGCACCGCCGCCGTACCGGCCACCGCCGGCGCCCCCACCAATTCGCGCAATGCTTGTCGTAGTCATGCGCCGGAAGCTATCGCCGATCGGTCGGGTGAGACAAGAAATTCGGTCTTAACGATTTGTGTCTACTCGGCGCGGGCGAGGTCGGCGCCGGGATCTAAGTCGAGAGTGCGCCCGAAGGGATTCGAACCCCTAACCTTCTGATATATTCGCGCGTCCGAGCGCGTCTATTGACGTCCATAAAAGGCTTGTGGCCCAACATCATTGAGGAAACATGATGTGCGGCCGTCCACGCGAATCTAGGTTGGTTCACGGGCGTTTATATCGGGAAAGTGGAGACCGATCGCGGCCGCGTAGCGCCAGATCACCGCCGATCCATCTCGCAGAGAAACGGCAATTGATTTCACGACAACGACGAAAACAGGCTGATGGGCCCCGGCGACCGGATTCGAGCCGGCCCCGGGGCAGTGGCCGAACTGACACACGGAATAAGGAGTTCGACAGATATGAGCATGACAACCAACAACAACCGCCGCATCGACTTTGAGCCAATGTCCGACCGCGACCTCGCCGTCACGCTGCTCGAATTGGCCTACGAGCTTGAGCGGCGACACGGAACCGAGAACGCAAACCGCCGACTCGCCCAGTGCAACGGCACAAGCATCGACGAGCTGGAACGGTGGGTCGTCGACGAGTTGGATCGGGCGGCGTGAACGGGCGCGAGTGCCTGCGGTGCGGTTACGAGTCCAGGCGGCCCAAAGGGGCCGCCTGGGCGGATCGCCACCCGGCCGCCGCGGTGTGCGCCGGCGTCTTCGTCGGCCTGCCGGCGCTCTACACCGTCGCCGGCGTCTTCCTGGCGTACCCATGGTTCTTCGTGCCGCTGCTCGTCGTCGTCTGCGCGGTGCTCGTCGACCACCGCAACCGCCGGCGAGCAAGCATCATCGCTCGAGCGAATTTTGACTACCGGCAGGAAATCGCCGGCGCGGTGTTCGCGCGCGATTACCTGTCACCAATCCAGCCGCCAGCGACCGTCCCGGTTCGATCGGCAGGCGTGGTCGCCAGCCGGCATGTGCTGAACAGCTGGCCGACAACACCGATGCTGGCCGCGCCCATGCGACGTCTGCGGCGGCCGCGAACAAACTTCGACCAAGGCGCCGTCGGGCCGCCGAACATTGGCCGACAACCCAACCAATGCAGGGGGAGCCGATGAGAAAAGTACTCGTATCTGCCGGCATCGCCGGCGCAACAGCATTCGCGGCCACCGCGGTCGCCGCCGCGCAGCCGGCGCACGCGGACCCGGGAACGTGCCAATACCTAGGGACGTACTA
>NZ_LZJC01000051.1 GCF_001666755.1 Mycobacterium sp. E1214
GTCGACATCGTGCTCGGGGTGTCGGTGGCGCCCGACACCGTCCGGCTGGTGGTCATCGAGGGGCAGAACGCCGACGGTGTCACCGTCGACCAGGACGAGTTCGAGGTCGCCGACGACGCCGTCGAGCGGGTGGTCGCGGCCATCGGGGGCACCCGTGAAGGGGCGGCCGACGGTGGCTACCAGCTGGCTACCACCGGGATTACCTGGACCGACCCGGCCACGGCCGGCGCCCTGCGGGACGCCATCGCGGCCCATGACGTCGGCAGCGTCATGTTGGTCTCTCCGCTGCTGGCCGCGGCCGCCCTGGCTCAGACGGTGGGCGCCGCGCTGGGTTACCGCCACATCGCCATGCTCTTCGTCGAACCCGAGGCCGCGACGCTGGCCGTCGTGGACGTCGGCGACGGATCGATCGTCGATCTGCACCGCCACCAGGTGGCCGCCGCGGAGGCGGGGGCGCAGGCCGCCCAGTTGGCGACGATGGTGGCCGCTCTGGACGCGCGCGGCTCCGGCGCCGACGGCGTGTTTCTCGTCGGCTGCGGCGCCGACATCGTCGGCCTCAAGCCGGCGCTGGAGGCGGCCACCTCCCTGTTGCTCACCGCCCCGGAGGAGCCGGACCTGGCCCTGGCGCGCGGCGCCGCGCTGGCGTCGGCGAACGCGCCGCTGTTCGCGTCGACCACGGCCGCGCTGGCCTACGCGCTGGATCCCGGCACCGGGGAGATGAATCCGCGCCAGCTCGCTCCGGCCTACCTCGACGTGTGGGGCAACGCCGACGTCACCGCCGGGGCGCTGGCGTACAGCGCCGTGGACGACGAGGACCAGCACGCCCCGGGCGTCGACCGGCGGCGGCGCGCCAGCGGCGTGCTGGCGGGCGTCGCGGCGGTCGCCGCCGCGGCGGCGCTGGTGTCGCTGTCGTCGGACCGTCCGGCCATCCCGGCGCCGCACCGGCCGAGCGTCACCGCGGCGAGCCCGGTGTCGCAGCTGCCCGCCGCGGCGCCGAGCGCGCCGCCCCAGGTGCTGGTGCCCGCGCCCAGCCCGCCGCCACCACCGCGCACCGAGGAGGCCGCACCGCCGCCGCTCCCACCGGCCCCGCGCGCGCGCGATCGTCGATCTGCCCGCCACCAGGTGGCCGCCGCGGAGGCCGAGACCACGACGCCG
>NZ_LZJC01000052.1 GCF_001666755.1 Mycobacterium sp. E1214
GGCCGGGTCGTCCTCGCCGTGCTCCCGGGTGTAGCGCCGCGCGTCGAGGCGGGCGTCGACCATCCGCTGCCGCAGCACCGCGGCCCTGCTCGCCAAGCCGTCCACCCGATCGATGACGTCCATGACGAGGTGGAAGCGGTCCAGGTCGTTGAGCATCACCATGTCGAACGGCGTCGTTGTGGTGCCCCGCTCCTTGAAGCCCCGCACGTGCAGGTGCCCGTGGTTGGTGCGGGCGTAGGTCAGCCGGTGGATCAGCCAGGGGTAACCGTGATAGGCGAAGATGACCGGCCTGTCGCGGGTGAACAGCGCGTCGAATTCGCGGTCCGGCAGGCCGTGCGGGTGTTCGGAGTCGGGCAGCAGCCGCATCAGGTCGACGACGTTGACCACGCGGACCGCCAAGTCGGGCAGCTCGCGGCGCAGGAGCGCCGCGGCGGCCAGCGTCTCGAGCGTCGGGACGTCGCCGGCGCAGGCCAGCACCACGTCGGGCTCCGCGGTGGCGGTGCTGGCCCACTGCCAGATGCCCAGGCCGCGCGCGCAGTGGGCGATCGCCTCGTCCATGTCCAGGTAGGCCAGCGCGGGCTGCTTGCCCGCGACGATGACGTTGATGTAGTCGCGGCTGCGCAGGCAGTGGTCGGCCACCGACAGCAGGGTGTTGCCGTCCGGCGGCAGGTACACCCGCGTCAGCTCCGCCCGCTTGTTGGCGACCAGGTCGATGAACCCCGGGTCCTGGTGCGAGGCGCCGTTGTGGTCCTGGCGCCACACGTGGGAGGTCAGCAGGTAGTTCAGCGACGCGATGGGCCGCCGCCACGGCAGCTCCCGGCTGGTGCCCAGCCATTTCGCGTGCTGGTTGAGCATCGAGTCGACGATGTGCACGAACGCCTCGTAGCAGTTGAACAGCCCGTGCCGCCCGGTCAGCAGGTAGCCCTCCAGCCAGCCCTGGCAGAGGTGCTCGGAGAGCACCTCCATGACCCGGCCGTCGGGCGCCAGATTCTCGTCGTCGGGGCCGATCTCCGACATCCACGCCTTGGCGGTCGACCCGAACACCGCGTCCAGCCGGTTGGAGGCGGTCTCGTCGGGGCCCATCAGCCGGAACCGGTCGGGGTTGCGGGCGATCACGTCGCGCAGGAAGGCGCCCAGGACGCGGGTGGCCTCGTGGGTGACGGCCGCCGGGCGGTCCACCTGCACCGCGTAGTCGCGGAAGTCGGGCAGCTCGAGGTCGTGCAACAACAGGCCGCCGTTGGCGTGCGGATTGGCGCTCATCCGGCGATCGCCGGTCGGCGCCAGCGCCCGCAACTCGGGCCGCAGGGCGCCGTCACCGTCGAACAGTTCCTCGGGCCGGTAGCTGCGCAGCCAGTCCTGCAGCTGCGCGCGGTGCTTCGGGTTGTCGTGCGTCTCCGACAGCGGCACCTGGTGCGCCCGCCAGGTGCCCTCCACCTTCTTGCCGTCGACCTCCTTCGGGCCGGTCCAGCCCTTGGGCGTGCGCAGCACGATCATCGGCCAGACCGGCCGTTGCGGGTGGTCGCCGGCGCGCGCGGCGCGCTGGATGGCGGCGATGTCGTCGAAGGCGTCGTCGAGCGCGGCGGCCAGCTGCCGGTGCACGTCGGTCGGGTCGTCACCGGCGACGGTGATCGGCCGATAACCGTAGCCGCGCAGCAGCGCCTCCAGCTCGACGTGTGGGATCCGCGCGAGGACGGTCGGGTTGGCGATCTTGTAGCCGTTGAGCGCCAGGATCGGCAGCACGGCGCCGTCGGTCACCGGGTTGAGGAACTTGTTCGAGTGCCAGCTGGCCGCGAGCGGCCCGGTCTCGGCCTCACCGTCACCCACCACGCAGGCCACCACCAGGTCGGGATTGTCGAACGCCGCGCCGTAGGCGTGCACCAGCGCGTAGCCGAGCTCACCGCCCTCGTGGATGGACCCGGGTGTCTGGGCGGCGACGTGGCTGGGGATGCCGCCGGGGAAGGAGAACTGCCGGAACAGCTTGCGCAGCCCCTCGGTGTCCTCCTCGATTCCGGTGTAGACCTCGCTGTAGGTGCCCTCGAGGTAGGCGTTGGCCACCAGGCCGGGGCCGCCGTGGCCGGGGCCGGTGACGTAGATGACGTTGGCGTCGCGGTCGCGGATGACCCGGTTCAGGTGCGCGTAGATCAGGTTGAGCCCGGGCGTGGTGCCCCAATGCCCGAGCAGCCGCGGCTTGACGTGCTCGACGGCCAGCGGCTCGGTGAGCAGCGGGTTGTCGAGCAGGTAGATCTGTCCGACGGACAGATAGTTCGCGGCACGCCAGTAGGCGTCGATCAGGTCCAGCTCGTCGTCGGCAAGGGTGGTGGACTTTCCTACGCTCGTCTCAAGGCTCACCGCGCCAATTGTCCAAGGCGTCGCTGCGCGCCGCCAGGTTCAAAGGTCACTCTTCGCCGCGCGCCCGCGCCTCGTAGGCGCGCCGCTTCGCCACGTCGACGTCGTCGGTGAAGACGTGGTCGCCGCCGAGCAGCCGGTTCATTCCCTCGGACACGGCACGCGGCAGGTATTTCTGCGACACGATGAGGGCGCCGGCGGTTTTCGTTACCCGCACCCGCGGCCGGGGATGGGCGATCAGCCGCACGATGGCGTCGGCGATGTCGGCCGGTTCGGCGTTCTTGATGCCCTTGGCGCCGGAGGTGCCGGCGGTCAGCTCGGTGTTGACGAACGTCGGCAGGACCGCGGAGAACTTCACACCGGTCGTGCGGTATTCGATCCGGGCGGCGTCGGTGAAGCCGATGACCGCGTGCTTGCTGGCGCAGTAGGTCGCCGCCCCCGCCAGGTAGGTCTCGCCCGCGAGGGAGGCGACGTTGATGACGTGGCCCGCGCCGCGCGGGAGCATGCGTTGCGCCGCGAGCTTGCTGCCCAGGATGACGCCGTAGACGTTGATGTCGAGGATCCGCCGCGTGACGGCGTCGGGCTCGTCGACGACGCGGCCCAGCGGCATGATGCCGGCGTTGTTGACCAGCACGTCGACCGGCCCGAGTTGCCGCTCGACGCCGTCCAAGAAGTCCGCGAACGACTGGGGGTCGGTGACGTCGAGCCGCCCGTAGACGTCGAGGCCGAGGTCCGCGCCGGCCTCCTTGACCTTCACCTCGTCGACGTCGCCGATGGCAACCTTCGCGCCCAGGCCGTGCAGCGCCGTCGCGGTGGCCAGGCCGATGCCCCGGGCGCCGCCGGTGATGACGACGACCTTGCCGCCCACCTTGACCGCGAGGGATTCCGTGTCCGCCATGTCGCCCCTTCCGGTGACAAGCACAGCACTCGGGGCCCGGGCGCGCAATGCCCTGCCCGGGCGGCGCGCGGCGGCGCGATCACCACCCCGCCGAACCGGGGCCGCCTTTGAATGGGCCGCTGATCCAGCTGGTGATCCAACCGCCGTAGAAGCCCCCGGGCTGCGGTACGACGACCTCCCCGTTAACGGTGCACCGATCGACGGCGCCGGCCATGACCGCGACCGCACCGGCGATCGCGGCGAAACCCGGCGTCGGCTCCGGATAGCTCCAGGCGCACTTGCGCGCGACCTGGCCGCCGCCGATCAGGTCGTAGTAGGCGGCCCGGCCTTTCCACTCGCACCAGGAATTCCCGGACGCCGGGCGCAGGCCGCCCTCGGCGAACGCTTCGCGAGGCAGATAGTAGGTCGGCGGATGGCTGGTTTCGAGCACCCGCCAGGCACGAGAAGCGCGGGCGACGACCTCACCCCCCAGCTCGACGGTGAGGGAACCCGCGAACGGCTCGACGCGCGGTGGCCGGGGGTAGTCCCACACCGACTCGCGCCGGGGCCCGGATTCGCTCATCTGTCGTCTCCCTGGCTGGTCGTCGCGGTGCCGCCCCCCGTCGGCCCGAGCGTAGCGGCGAATCAGCGCAGCAGCAGCCACGCCAGGCTGCCCCCGCCGGCCAGCGCGCAATAGATCGCGAACGGCGTCAGCGTGCGCGTCTCGAAGTAGCGGGTGAGGAACCGCACCGCCAGGTAGGCGCAGACGAACGAGGCGACGCTGCCGGCCAGCACCTGACCCTGGATGCCCTGGCTGAGCGGCCCGAACAGCTCCGGGATCTTGTACACCCCGGCGGCCAGGATGATCGGCGTCGCGAGCAGGAAGGAGAAGCGGGCGGCGTCCTCGTGCGACAGGCCCCGCCACAGGCCGGCCACGATGGTGATGCCGGATCGGCTGATGCCGGGCAGCAGCGCAAGGATCTGCGCGGCGCCGATCAGCACACCGCGCCGCAGCGGCAGCTCGGCGAGCCGGTGATCGGCGGCCTCCCCGGCGTCGTCCGACGGCTCGCCGGCCGGGCGCGCGGCGGGCTCGGCGGCCGGCGCGACGCGGCGCCGCAGCACCTCACCCACGTACAGGGCGACCCCGTTGACCAGCAGGAACGCCGCGGCGGGCACGGGCTTGCCCAGAGTCGTGCGAAACAGCTGTTCCAGCAGCAGCCCGGCGAGCCCCACCGGGATGGTGCCCGCCACGATCAGCCACGCCAACCGCTCGTCCGCGTTCTGCACGCGGCGGTGCCGCACCGACGAGACGAAGCCGGACAGGATGCGCACCCAGTCCCGCCAGAAGAACACCAACAACGCGGCCGCCGTCGCGACGTGCAGGCCCACGATGAACGCCAGGTACGGCGACTTGGGCGCGGACACGCTCAGGTCGGCCGCCCACCGCCCGCCGACCAGCGCCGGCACCAGCACCGCGTGCCCCAGGCTCGACACCGGGAACAACTCGGTGACCCCCTGAAACGCCCCGACCACCACCGCCTCGACGTAGCTCAAGTGCGCGCTCATGACTCGGTGCCTCCATCGACGGTCTGGGCGGATCGGCCTGTGACGATAGCCCACCGCACCCCTCACCGGGTGCCGCAGGCGCGCCCCGGCGGGCCGAATCCGGTTGGCGACAGGCCTTTTGGGCCGACGCCGGGGCGGTCCGCCGCGCAAGACGGCGCACCGCGTCGGGCGCGTCGGGGGCAGGTACGGTGTGCGAATGGCCGACGGGTTACTCGATGCCGTGCGGGTGCTCGACTTGTCGAGCGGCGTCGCCGACGCGGTGACCCGCCTGTTCGCCGACCTGGGCGCCGACGTCCTCAAGATCGAACCGCCGGGCGGCAGCGCGGGGCGTGACGCGCTACCCGCCCTGGGCCGGGCCAGCATCCCGTTCGCCGTGCACAACGCCAACAAGCGCTGCGCGGTGCTCGACCCCTTCGACGACGACGATTGCGACCGCTTCCACGACCTGGCCGCCGAATCCGACATCGTCATCGACACGGGCTTCGACGAGCAGGGCGCCATGTTCGGCACCTCCGGCGCCGAGCTGGCGGCCCGCTACCCGCACCTGGTGGTGCTGTCCATCACCTACTTCGGGGCCGCGGGTCCGCGGTCGTCGTGGCGGGCCACCGACCCGGTGCTGTACGCGATGTGCGGCGCGCTGTCGCGGTCCGGCCCCACCACCGGCACCCCGGTCCTGCCGCCCGACGGCATCGCGTCGGCGACCGCGTCGGTGCAGGCGGCGTGGGCCGCGCTCGCCGCGTACTACAACCGGCTGCGGTGCGGCACCGGCGAATACATCGACTTCTCCTGGTTCGACGCGGTCGTGATGGCGCTCGACCCGGCGTTCGGCGCCCACGGCCAGGCGGCGGCCGGGATCCGCAGCGGCGAGCGGTGGCGGGGCCGCCCGAAGAACCAGGACGCCTACCCGATCTATCCGTGTCGCGACGGCCATGTCCGGCTGTGCGTGATGGCGCCCCGGCAGTGGCGGGGCCTGCGCCGCTGGCTGGGGGAGCCCGAAGAGTTCCAGGACCCCAAGTACGACGTGATCGGCGCGCGCTTCGCGGCCTGGCCGCAGATCAGCGTGCTGATCCAGGAGATGTTCGGCCCGCAGACCATGAAGGAGTTGGTGACGGCGGGGCAGGCGCACGGGGTGCCGATCGCCGCGGTGTTGACGCCCGCGCAGATCCTGGCGTCCGACCACTTCCAGGAGGTGGGCGCCACCACCGACGCGGAGCTGGCCGCCGGGGCGCGCACCAGCGTGCCGACCGGCTACTTCGTGGTCGACGGGCGCCGCGCCGGCTTCCGCACCCCCGCACCGGCCGCGGGGCGCGACGAACCGTTCTGGCGGGGCAACCCGTCGGTGGTGCCGTCACCGGGGGGCCGCCTCGGCGACTACCCGTTCGCCGGCCTGCGGATCCTCGACCTGGGCATCATCGTCGCCGGCGGTGAGCTCAGCCGGCTGTTCGGCGACCTGGGCGCCCAGGTGATCAAGATCGAGAGCGCCGACTACCCGGACGGGCTCCGGCAGGCCCGCGCCGGTGAGGCCATCAGCGAGTCCTTCGCCTGGACCCGGCGCAACAACCTCGGGCTCGGCCTGGATCTGCGCAGCGAGCAGGGCAACGAGCTGTTCCGCCGGCTGGTCGCCGACGCCGACGCCGTCTTCGCCAACTTCAAACCGGGAACGCTGACGGCGCTGGGCTTCTCCTACGACGCGCTGCGCGCGATCAACCCGCGCATCGTGCTCGCCGAGAGCAGCGCGTTCGGCGACACCGGTCCGTGGAGCACCCGCATGGGTTACGGCCCGCTGGTGCGCGCCACCACCGGCGTCACCCGGCTCTGGACATCCGACGACGCGCAGGAGACGGACTCGGGCAGGCACGCGTTCTATGACGCGACCACGATCTTCCCCGATCACGTCGTGGGGCGGGTGACGGCCGTCGCGGCGCTCGCGGCGCTCATCCACCGCAACCGCACCGGCAGGGGCTCCCACGTCCACATCTCGCAGGCCGAAGCCGTCGTCAACCAGCTCGACACGCTCTACGTCACGCAGGCGGCGCTCGCCGCGGGCGTCGCGCAGGTCCGCGACGACACCAGCCTGCACGCGGTCTACCCGTGCGCCGGCGACGACGAGTGGTGCGTCATCTCGATCACCTCCGACGACGACTGGCGCCGCGCCGCGTGGGTGCTCGACCACTCGGCGTGGGCGGACGACCCGCGCTTCGCCACCGGCGAGGCGCGGCAGGATCACCGTCGTGAGCTGATGGACCTCGTCTCGGCCTGGACCCGGACCCGCACTCCCGCGCGGGTCGCCGAGATCCTGCAGGCGGCCGGGATCGCCGCGGGGCCGATGAACCGCCCACCCGACATCCTCGAGGACCCGCAGCTGACCGCGCGCAAGGTGTACAGCCCCATGGTGCATCCGCTGATCGGGCACCCGCTGCCGGCCGAAACCGGCCCCGCCCCGTTCCACCACATCCCGCCGGCGCCGCAACGCCCGGCGCCGCTGCCCGGCCAGGACACCGTCGAGATCTGCCGGACGCTGCTGGGCATGAGCCCCGCCCAGGTCGAGCAGCTGCGCGAGGCGCGGGTGCTGTTCGGGCCGACCCCCCACGCCTGACGCGGGGCGGCCCGTTCCCGGGACCAATTCATAGCTTCGCTAAATTCGTCGCATGACCGTCGACCCCAAGACACCGGTGCTGATCGGCTACGGCCAGGTCAACCATCGCGGCGAGATCGACCCCGACGGGCCCACCGTCGAGCCCATGGACCTCATGGTCGCCGCGGCCCGCGCGGCCGCCGACGCGGCGGTCATCGACGCGGTCGACTCCATCCGGGTGGTGAACATCCTGTCGGCGCAGTATCGGGATCCCGGCCTGCTGCTGGGCCAGCGCATCGGGGCCTCCGGTTTCGGCACGCTGTACAGCCCCGTCGGCGGCAACGTCCCGCAGTCGCTGCTCAACCACGCCTGCCTCGACATCCAAAGCGGCCGGGCCGGGGTGGTGCTGCTGGCCGGCGCCGAGACCTGGCGCACCCGCCGCGCCCTGCGCGGCCGGGGCGGCAAGCTCACCTGGACCGAGCAGGACCCCTCGGTGCCGATGGCGGCGATCGCCGGCGCCGACGTCCCGATGGCCGGGGAGGCGGAGATCAGGATCCGGCTCGACCGGCCGGCCTACGTCTATCCGCTGTTCGAGCAGGCGCTGCGGATCGCCAACGGCGAGTCGGTCGAGGCGCACCTCGACCGCATCGGGCAGCTGTGGGCGCGGTTCAACGCGGTCGCGGTCGACAACCCGCACGCCTGGATCCGCACGCCATCGACCGCCCAGGAGATCAGCCATCCCGGCCCGGTGAACCGGATGATCAGCTGGCCGTACACCAAGCTGATGAACTCCAACAACATGGTCGACCAGGGCGCCGCGCTGGTCCTGGCGTCGGTCGAGCAGGCGACCCGGCTGGGCGTCCCCGCCGAACGGTGGGTGTTTCCGCACGCGGGCACCGACGCGCACGACACCCCGTCGGTCGCCGAGCGCGCCGAACTGCATCGGTCGCCGGCGATCCGCATCGGGGGCGCGCGGGCGCTGGAGCTGGCCGGTGTGGGCATCGACGACGTCGACTACGTCGACCTGTATTCGTGCTTCCCTTCGGCGGTGCAGGTGGCGGCGGCCGAACTGGGGCTGGCCGCCGACGACCCGGCACGGCCGCTGACGGTCACGGGCGGGTTGACGTTCGCCGGTGGTCCGTGGAGCAATTATGTCATGCACTCCATCGCGACCATGGCGGAGTTGCTGGTGGCCAACCCGGGCCGGCGCGGACTGATCACCGCCAACGGCGGCTATCTGACCAAACACAGCTTCGGCGTCTACAGCACCGAGCCGCCGGCGCGGTTCCGCTGGGAGGACGTGCAGCCCGCCGTCGCCGCCGAACCCACCCGCGAGGCGGCCGTCGAGTGGGAGGGCGTCGGCACCGTCGAGGCCTGGACCACCCCGTTTGACCGGGACGGCAATCCAGAGAAGGCTTTCCTGGCAGTGCGCACACCCGACGGGTCGCGCGCGCTGGCCGTCCTCACCGACGACGCCGCGGTGCGCGCGTCGGTGCGCGACGATATCGCGGGCGCCAAGGTTGCCGTCAGCGCCGACGGCGGCGCCATTCTGCAGTAATCCAACCGGCGCCACACACCAGCTCGTCAGGGCCGCGAGCGGGGTAACGGTCGCGTAGGTGCTAGCGGCCTGCCTATGGTTTAGGCGGATGTTGGGGGAGGTGGGCCCGGGTGCAGATCCTGGTTACCGACGCCACCGGAGCGCTCGGGCGGCTGGTGTCCGCGCAGCTGATCGCTGCCGGCCACTCCGTCACCGGCATTGCTGAACTCCCGCATCCGTGTTTGCACGGCAACGTCGAGCTTGTTTGCGCGTCGCTCCGTGAGCCGGTGCTCTACGAGCTCACCGCGCAGGCCGACGCGGTCCTGCACCTGGCGCCGGTCGACCCCAGCGCGCCCGGCGGCGCCGACGTCGACGGCCTGGCGCGGGTCACCGACGCCGCCGCCCGCGCCGGCGCCCGGCTGCTGGTCGTGTCGCAGGCCGCGGGCCGGCCGGACCTGTACGGGCCGGCCGAGGAGCTGGTCGTCGGCAGCTGGGGGCCCAGCCTGATCGTCCGTAGCGCGCCGCCGGTGGGGCGCCAACTCGACTGGACGGTGTGCCGCACGGCGGCCACGGTGTTGCGGGCCAAGGTCACCGAGAGGCCCTTGCGCGTCCTGCACCTCGAGGATCTCATGCGGTTCCTGGTCGCCGCGGTCGACACCGACCGGACCGGCGTGGTGGACCTGGCCACCCCCGACACCGTCAACATGGTGACCGCCTGGCGGCTGCTGCGCGCGGCGGACCCACGGTCGCGGGCGCAGCGAGTCCGCGGCTGGGCGACGCTGTTCCCCTACATGAATGTCGCTCAGGTACAAGAGGATTGGTCGTTCGAGTTCGGCTGGCACGCGCTGGACGCGGTCGCCGACACCGCCCGGGGGCTGGTGGGCCGGCGCCTGGGCGCCGCGGGCGCGACCAACCGCGGCGGCCAATTCCCGCTGCCCGTGGAGGTGCAGCCGCGCCCGCGCCCATCGCAGCGGGTGCGCGGCGCCGCGCCCGAAGGGGTCGACGGCGAGTTCGACGACCGCATCGACCCCCGGTTCCCGGTGTTCAGCGGCGCCGGCCTCGCCGAGGCGCTGCCGGGCCCGCTCACCCCGATCACGCTGGACGTGCAGATGAGCGGGCTGCGCACCGCGGCCGGCGTGCTGGGTCGCATCCTGGCCCTCGGCGGGGAGGTCGACCGGGAGTGGGCGAGCCGGGCCGTCGCGGTGTTCGGCCACCGCCCCTACGTCGGGGTGTCCGTGAACATCGTCGCGGCCGCCCAGCTGCCGGGCTGGGACCAAGACGCGCTCACCCGTGACGCGCTCGTCGGGCAGCCGCAGGTCGGCGACCCGCTGCCGTTCGGGGATCCGCCGCTGGCCGGGGGCGCGCGGGGATCGGTCGCCAAGGCGGTCGCCGCCGGGCGCTCCGTCGCGCTGCTGCGCCACCTCCGGCGCGACACCCGCGACTACGTCGCCGCCGCGACCGCCGAGCACCTCGACGCGACCTCGCTGACGACCCTGCCCGACGCCGGCCTCGAGGTGCGAATCCGGTTGCTGCGCGACCGCATTCACCAAGGTTGGATCCTGACCGCGCTGTGGCTGATCGACACCGGCGTCACCGCGGCGGCGCAGCGCTCGAGGGGTGCCGGCACGGTCCCCGGTATCGGGATGATCACCGACACGTCCCTGGTCGCCGGCGAACTCGCCGAGTTGGCGGCGCTGTTGCGCGCCGACCCGGCGCTGTGCGCCCTGGCCCGCCAGGGCAACGTGGCCAGCCTTCGTGCGCTATCCCCGCGGACCGTCGCCGCCATGGACGCCGCCGTGGACCGGCTGCGGCATCGAGGACCGGGCGAGGCGGAGCTGGCCGCCGCGACCTTCGCCGACGACCCGACGCTGCTGCTGGCGGCGGCCGCCGCCGAAGCGGACGCGCCGACTCCCGGGCCCGCGCGGGCCGTCGACCCTGCCCGCGGCTCGCGGGAGCTGGCCTACGACGCCACGCTGCGTTTCACCCACGAACTGCGAACGACGTTGCGCGAGTTGGGGACCCGCCGAGTCGCGGCCGACACCGCCGACGCCGTCGACGATGTGTACTACCTCACCTGCGACGAGCTCGTCAGCACGCCCGCCGACGCCCGGTTGCGCGTCAAACGCCGCCGCGCCGAGCGGGACCGCCTGCAGGCCCAGCGTCCACCCGAGGTCGTCGACGGGGCGTGGACGCCGGTCGCCGACGGCGCCGCGGGCTGAGCGCTCAGGCCAGCAGCTCGCGCAGCCGCAACGCGTTGCGCACCGCGTGGCCGCCAAGGTCGTTGTTGAAATACATCCACACGTCCTTGCCGGCGGCGCCCCAGTCGGCGATCAGGCCGGCCCACCGCCCCAGGTCGGAGTCCGGGTAGGAGCCCTCGTACATGGCGTCCGGATCGGGACCGTGCATCCGCACGTACACCAGGTCGGTGGTGGCGCGCGGGATGCACGGCAGCCCCGCGCCGCTCATCACCACATAGGCGGCGCGGCGGCGTTCCAGCACCTCGAACACGGCGGGGTCGTTCCACGACGGGTGGCGCAGCTCGACGGCCACCCGGATCTCGGCGGGCATGCTGCTCAGGAAGGAGTCCAGACGCTCGTCGTCGCGCTGTTGCTCGGGGTGCAGCTGCACCAGCAACACACCGTGGCGATCTCCCAATGTGCGCCAACAGCTTTCGAAGCGCTCGATCCACGGCTCGGGCGAGGCCAGCCGGCGGTAGTGGGTCAGCCCGCGGTGTGCTTTGACCGACATGGTGAACCCGGGCGGCAGCTGCTCGCGCCAGCCCGCGAACGTGGCGTCCTTGGGCCAGCGGTAGAAGCTGGCGTTGAGCTCGACGGTGTCGAAAACCTCGACGTAGCGCGCCAGCCGGCGCCCGGCCGGTGTCCCGGTGGGGTACAGGACGCCGGCCCAGTGGTTGTAGGACCACCCGGAGGTGCCGATGCGGACGGTCAACCGGTCACCCGCCGACGCACGTCGTCGTCCAGCGACGCCCGGACCAATGCGGCGGCCAGGCGCGCATTATCCTGCGGGGCAAGCGAACTCAGCTTGGCCGGGCTGGTGGGCAGGCCCAGTTGCCCGGCCGCGGCGGTGGCGCGGTCGTCGAAGTAGGGCCGCACCCAGGTCCACACGTCCTGCACTTCCCGCAGGTAGATGTCGGCGCCCGTGTCGCCGATTCCCTTGAACGCCTTCAGGAACCGCTTTGCGGTACCGGCGTCGCCCCCGCTGCGCTCGGCCAGGCCGCGCAGGTCGCCGGAGTACTCGGCGTTCACCCGCTCGGCCATGGCGGTCAGGCGGGTCGCCGAGCTTTCGTCATAGCGGACGTAGTGCGCGCGCCCGAACGCGTCGATTACGGCCCCGCGCTCGGCGGCCAGCACCGCCTTCGGGGTGCGCAGGCCGGCCCTGAACAGCTCCCGGGCGGCGCTCGTCGCGATGGCCGCGTCGATCGGCTTGCTGGCCAGCATGCACAGCACCAGCAGCTGGAACAACGGCATCGGCTTGTCGCGGGTCGTGATTCGCGCCTCGGCCGCGTACGTCGTCCCGGCGACGTCGAGCAGCCGACACGCCACCTGTTGCGGCTTAGCCATACCGCCTCGCGTACCCGCACCCTGTGCCAGCAAACCGCGCGCTCACTTGGGCGGCAGGCCCCGCGCGTAGTCGGTGCCGCGGCGCACCCAGCCCTGCAGTTGGCGGTGGGTGCGCAGGGCGGCTGCGTCGACATGAAGCCAGCCGCGCATCTCGCGGCCCGCCATCACCATCGGGGTCACGTGCGGACGCCGCAGCAGTGTGTCGGCGTCGCCCACCCGGACCAGCAACCCGCCCCGGCCGCTCGCGGCCACCGCCATGTTGCCGTTGACGAGGAACGCCAGGCCGCCGAACATCCGTTTCTCCACGACCCCGCCCTCGCGGGCGAGGCATTCCCGGATGCCGTTGGCCAGGTCTTCGTCGTAGGCCATCCGCCAAAGGTAACGCCGAGCGTGACGACGGTGTCACGCTCGGCGCTGATGTGACGTCGCTGTCACAGGTAATCAGGCGGCGGCGACCGCACCTTGGGTGGCCGGTTCCAGCGCCTGGGCGACGATCTCGGCGACGTCGGTCATCGGTTTGACCGTCAGGGCCTCGAGCACCTCGGCGGGCACGTCGTCCAGATCCGGCTCGTTGCGCGCCGGGATGAACACCGTTGACAGGCCGGCGCGTTGCGCGGCCAGCAGCTTCTGCTTCACCCCGCCGATCGGCAGCACCCGCCCGTTCAGCGTGACTTCGCCGGTCATGCCCACGTCGGAGCGGACCTGCCGCCCGGTCGCCATCGACACCAGGGCCGTCACCATCGTCACACCGGCCGACGGCCCGTCCTTGGGCACCGCGCCCGCGGGCACGTGCACGTGGATGCGCCGGTCCAGCGCCCTCGTGTCAATGCCCAGCTGCTCGGCGTGCGAGCGGACGTAGGACAGGGCGATCTGCGCCGATTCCTTCATGACATCGCCCAGCTGACCGGTCAGCTGCAACCCGGCGTCGCCGTCGGTGGCACCGGCCTCGATGTAGAGGACGTCACCGCCCAGGCCGGTCACTGCCAGGCCCGTCGCCACGCCCGGCACCGCCGTGCGTTCGGCAGACTCCGGCGTGAACCGCGGCCGGCCGAGGTAGCCGACCAGGTCGGGCTCTTCGATCGTCAGCGGGGCCGGATCGGCCGCCAGCTTGGTGGTCGCCTTGCGCAGCGCCTTGGCCAGCAGCCGCTCGAACTGCCGCACGCCCGGCTCCCGGGTGTAGTCGGCGGCGATCTTGCGCAGCGCGGCGTCGGTGAGGGTCACTTCGTCCTCGGTCAGCGCCGCCCGCTCCCGCTGCCGCGGCAGCAGGTACTCGCGGGCGATGGCAACCTTGTCGTCCTCGGTGTAGCCGTCGATGGTCACCAGTTCCATGCGGTCCAACAGCGCCGACGGGATGTTCTCGATCACGTTGGCGGTGGCCAGGAACACCACGTCGGACAGATCCAGGTCCAGGTCCAGGTAGTGGTCGCGGAACGTGTGGTTCTGCGCCGGGTCCAGCACCTCGAGCAGCGCCGCGCTCGGGTCGCCGCGGTAGTCGGAGCCCACCTTGTCGATCTCGTCCAGCAGCACGACGGGGTTCATCGATTTCGCCTCGCCGATCGCGCGGACGATCCGGCCCGGCAACGCACCGACGTAGGTGCGCCGGTGGCCACGGATCTCCGCCTCGTCGCGCACGCCGCCCAGCGCGACGCGCACGAAGGAGCGGCCCAGCGCCCGCGCGACGCTCTCACCCAGCGAGGTCTTGCCGACGCCGGGAGGGCCGGCCAGCACCATCACCGCGCCGGAGCCGCGACCGCCGACGACCTGCAGCCCGCGCTGCGCCCGGCGGGCGCGCACGGCCAGGTACTCGACGATGCGGTCCTTGACGTCGTCCAGCCCGTGGTGGTCGGCGTCCAGCACCGCCCGCGCGGCCACCAGGTCGGTCGAGTCTTCGCTTTTGACGTTCCACGGCAGGTCCAGCACGGTGTCCAGCCAGGTGCGGATCCAGCCGCTCTCCGGGCTTTGGTCGCTGGACCGTTCCAGCTTGCCGACCTCGCGCAGCGCGGCCTCCCGCACCTTCTCGGGCAGGTCGGCGGCCTCGACGCGGGTCCGATAGTCCTCGGACCCGTCCGGTTCGCCGTCCCCGAGTTCCTTGCGGATCGCCGCCAGCTGCTGGCGCAGCAGGAACTCCTTCTGGGTCTTCTCCATGCCCTCGCGGACGTCTTCGGCGATCTTGTCGTTGACCTCCACCTCGGCGAGGTGGTCAGCGGTCCACTCGATCAGCACCCGCAGCCGCTCGGTCACGTCGACGGTCTCCAGCAACTGCCGCTTCTGCTCGTTGCTGAGGTAGGACGCGTACCCGGAGGTGTCGGCAAGCGCCGACGGGTCGGTCAGCCGGTTGACGTAGTCGATGATCTCCCACGCCTCGCGCCGTTGCAGCATTGCGAGCAGCAGCTTCTTGTACTCGGCCACCAGCGTCTTGATCTCGTCGGTGGTCGCGGCGTCGGGCACCTCGGTCACCTCGACCCACAGCGCGGCGCCGGGCCCGGACGCGCCGGCCCCGATCTGCGCCCGGCGCTCGCCACGCACCACGGCGGCGGTGCCGCCGCCGGCCACGCGTCCGACCTGCAGAATCTTCGCGATCACCCCGTGGGTGGGGTAGCGGTCATGAAGGCGCGGGGCGATGAGCAGCTGCCCGGAGTCGCTCGCCTGCGCGGCGTCGATCGCCGCCCGAGCGGCGTCGTCCAGCGCGATCGGCACGACCATGCCCGGCAACACGATGGTGTCGGTGACAAACAGCACCGGCACCGACTTGGCTTCAGCCATCAATCCTCCAAAAGTTGAGTCTGATGCGCTTAACCCAGGAGGTGGCCGGTTTGTTCCCGCGGCCGGGTCGGTTCGCCGAACGTGAAGCTGGCTTCACGCTCGACGACGAACGTGAAACTGGCTTCACGCTCGATCGGCTAGCCCGGCCCCAGGCGGCGCAGCTGCGTCACGTGCCGGGGCGAGAGCTCCTCGAGGCAGGTGACGCCCAGCAGCCGCATCGTGCGGGTCAGCCCCTCGGCCAGGATGTCGATCGCGCGGGTCACGCCGGCCTCGCCGCCGGCCATCAGCCCGTACAGATAGGCCCGCCCGACCAGGGTGCAGCGCGCCCCGAGCGCGATCGCCGCCACGATGTCGGCGCCCGACATGATGCCGGTGTCGACCAAGATCTCGGTGTCCGCGCCGAATTCGCGCGCCACCGCGGGCAGCAGGTGGAACGGCACCGGGGCCCGATCCAGCTGGCGCCCACCGTGATTGGACAACACGAGGCCGTCGACGCCGCGCTCGACGACGGCGCGGGCGTCCTCGAGCGTCTGAATGCCCTTGACCACCAGCTTGCCGGGCCACTGCGCCTTGATCCACTCCAGGTCGTCGAAGGTCAGGCTGGGGTCGAACATCGTGCTCAGGTATTCCGCGACGGTGCCCGGCCACCGGTCCAGCGACGCGAACGCCAGCGGCTCGGTGGTCAGCAGGTCGAACCACCACTTCGGGTGGGGCACCGCATCTAAGACGGTGCGCAGCGTCAGCGTCGGCGGGATGGTCATGCCGTTGCGGTTGTCGCGCAACCGGGCGCCGGAGACCGGCACGTCGACCGTGGCCAGCAGCGTGTCGAAACCCGCGTCGGCGGCGCGTCGCACCAGCGCCATCGAGCGCTCCCGGTCGCGCCACATGTACAGCTGAAACCACTTGCGGCCCTGGGGAACAGCGCTCACCAGGTCCTCGATGGCGCAGGTGCCCAAAGTAGACAGCGAAAACGGGATTCCCGCCGCGGCGGCCGCCCGCGCCCCGGCGATCTCGCCCTCGGTGTGCATCAGCCGGGTGAAGCCGGTGGGCGCGATCCCGAAGGGCAGCTCGACGGGCCGCCCGAGCACCTCCCAGCCGGTGCTCACGCTGCTCACGTCACGCAGGATCGTGGGGTGAAATTCGATGTCGCGGAACGCTTGTCGGGCACGCTCGATGGACAGCTCGTCTTCGGCGGCCCCGTCCGTGTAGTCGAACGCCGCCCTGGGCGTGCGCCGCTTGGCGATGCGGCGCAAGTCCTCGATGCTGAAGGCGTTGGCGAGCCGCCGCTTGGTCGCGCTGAACTGTGGCCGCTTGAACTGCATCAGCGGAGCGAGATCGTGGAAGCTGGGCACTCGTCGATTGACCGCCATATGTGCCACCGTAGTCATATGAATCCCGTCGGCGACCCCTTCGACCTCGCCCGTTTCGTCGAGGCGCAGGAACCCGTGTACGACGACGTCGTCGACGAACTGCGTAATGGCCGAAAACGCAGTCACTGGATGTGGTTTGTGTTCCCACAGCTGCGCGGCCTGGGCGGCAGCGCGATGGCGGTGCGCTACGGCATCGCCTCGCTGGAGGAAGCCGGCGCCTACCTGCGCCACGACCTGCTGGGGCCGCGGCTGCGCGAATGCACGGATCTGGTGAACCGGGTGCGGGGACGCACGGCGGGCGAAATCTTCGGTTCGCCCGACGACGTGAAACTGCGGTCGTCGATGACGCTGTTCGCCCGCGCCACCGACGACAACGACGCGTTCGTCGCCGTGCTCGACCGCTACTACGGCGGCGAGGAGGATCCCGTCACGGTGGCCCGCCTCGGCGGTGCCTAGCGCGGGCTCAGGATCCGCCAGCCGTGCGGTTCCACCGTCACCGCGTCGACGACCTCCGGCGGCGGCGCGGCCGACCCGCCGAGGACCTCAGCGCGCCCCACGCCCCAGTCCGACACCGCGACCCGCAGCGGCTTGTCGTCGATGTTGAGGGCGACCAACAGGGCGTCGTCGCCGCTGCGCGCGGCGTAGACGTACTGGCGGTTTTCCAGGCGCGCCGCGGTGGTCGACGCCCGGTGCAACCACGGGTGGCGGCGGCGCAACCCGATCAGAAATTGGTGCAGACTCCACACCTCGGCGCCGAACGCGTCCAAAGGCTGTGGGGGAGAGCCGAATTCGGGGCGCACAGCGTCGTCGCCACCGAACCGTTCCTCCTTGACGGCGCGGAATCCGAACTCATCGCCGGCGTAGATGCTGGGGACGCCGCCAACGGTGAGTAGCAACACCAGCGCGTGCGCCAGGTGGCGGGAGTCGTCGAGCTGGCTCGCGATGCGGGTGACGTCGTGGTTGCCGACGAAGGTGAGCGGGGCGAACCGGCGAAGAAAGTCGTTGTGCCGCTGCAGGGCCCAGTCGAGCTCGAAGAAATTGCCGTCGTTCAGACCGCTCCAGATCGCCTTCCACAGCTCGTACTGGGTTGCCGAGTCGAACTTGGCCGCCTCGACCGCGGCGGCGTAGTCGCCGTGGATCAACTCCCCGACGAACCAGGCGTCGGGGTGGCGCTCCCGCGCCCGCGGCAGCGCGGCGGCCCAAAACCGTGGTGGTACGGCGTAAGCGGCGTCGAGGCGCCACCCGTCGGCGCCGCGGTGCAGCCAGTGGGTGAGTACGTTCACGGTGTAGTCGAGGACTTCGGGGTTGTCGTGGTTGAGGGTGATCAGGCCGTCGTGACCCTCGAACGTGTGGAATCGGCCGGGGCGCCCGCGAAACCAGCGCGCGGCCGCGGCGTGATCGGCCGCGGCGACGTCCGCGGCGGCGCGATAGCGGGCGAAGTCCTGGCCGACGTGGTTGAACACCCCGTCGAGCAGCACCCGCAGCCCGCGCCGGTGCGCCTCGGCGATCAGGTGGTCGAAGTCCGCGTCATCACCGAGCCGCGGGTCAATGCGGTAGTGATCGGTGGTGTCGTATCCGTGCGTGCGCGAGGCGAAGATCGGGCCCAGCGCCAGGCCGGAGGCGCCCAACGCGACGGCGTGGTCCAGCCAGTCGACGAGCCGCCGCAGCCGGTGTTCCTCGGGCCGCGGCGGCTCATTCGACGCCGCCGTGGGATAGGCGCCCACGAAGCCCAGGGGATAGACGTGCCACCAGATGGCGTGGTCGACCCAGGACAGCCCCGTCACGGCGCGGCGATCAGCCGACGCCCGCCAGCGTCTGGGCCGCGGCGATCGCCTGGGCAACCCCGGAGACGATGGCCGCGGCCTTCAACGCTTCCTGGATGGATTCGCGGCTGACGCCCGCCTCGCGCAGCGTGTGCTCGTGGGCGGCGACGCAGTCGGGGCACCCGTTGATCGATGACACCGCGAAACACCACAGCTCGAAGTTCGCCTTCTCCACGCCGGGGTTGGCGATGATGTTCATCCGCAGCCCCGCGCGCAGGTCGTCGTACTTGCCGTCGAGGAACCCGCGGCCGCGGTAGAACACGTTGTTCATCGCCATGATCGACGCCGCGCCCAGGGCGGCGTGGTAGGCCTCGGCGGACAGCGTGTCGGCCGCCTCGGTGCCAATCTCGCTGAGCACCTGGGGGTTTCGTGTGGCCGCGGCGCAGGCCAACAGGGTGCCCCAGAGCTGCTCCTCGTTGAGCTCGGTGGTGCGGCTGATCGAGCCGAGGTTCAGCTTGAGGTCCTTGGCGTACTCGGGCAGCGCTTCTTTGAGGTTGTCTATGCTCATCCTGGTCTCCTCGTCCGACCTCTCGACCTTAGGGGGAATGACCGAAGTCCGGGCCTTTAATCAGGCCCGGACCACGGATCACGCGCGGGCTCCGCTCAGGCGGACGCCTTGAGCAACTCGCCGGCGTTCAGCGTCGGGTCGCCCTTGCGCCAGTTGCAGGCGCACAGCTCGTCGGATTGCAGCGCGTCGAGGACTCGCAGCACCTCTTCGACGTTGCGGCCCACGGAACCGGCCGTCACGGAGACGAACTGGATCTCGTTGTTGGGGTCGACGATGAAGGTGGCCCGGTCGGCCACGCCGCCGGCGTTGAGGACGCCGGTGGCCAGGCTCAGCTCCCGCTTGATGTCCGACAGCATGGGGAACGGCAGGTTCTTCAGGTCCTCGTGCTGGGCGCGCCAGTTGAAGTGGACGAACTCGCTGTCGATGGACACCCCGAGCACCTGCGCGTCGCGGTCGGCGAACTCGTCGTTCAGCTTGCCGAACGCCGCGATCTCGGTGGGGCACACGAAGGTGAAGTCCTTGGGCCAGAAGAACACCACGCGCCACTTGCCCTCGTAGTCGTCGCTGCTGACCGTCGTGAAGTAGTCCTCGGGCTGCTTGGCGTCGACCTTGGACAGATCACCCGCGATGAGCGCGGTGAGTTCGTAGGCGGGGAACTGGTCGCCGATGGTCAACAAAGGCATATCGCTCCTTAATTGGATCAAGTCAAGTTTGGTGGTCTACGCCCATGGTGCCGTCTACCCTTGTTGAAGTAAAGGTGATATTTCCCACTACACTTATAGGCATGCCCGATAAGAGTTATCAGCCCACGATCGCCGGCCTGCGGGCGTTCGTCGCAGTGGCGGAGAAGCGTCAATTCAGCAGTGCCGCAACGGCTCTCGGCCTCAGCCAGTCCACCTTGTCGCAGGCGCTGGCCGCCCTGGAGGGCGGCCTGGGCACCCGGCTGGTCGAGCGGTCGACCCGGCGTGTCCTCTTGACGGCGGAGGGCGCGCAGCTGCTGCCGCGCGCGCAGGCCGTCGTCGACGCGGCAGACGCGTTCACGGCCGCGGCCGCCGGCTCCGCCGACCCGTTGCGCAGCGGGATGCGCCTGGGGCTCATCCCGACGGTCGCGCCGTATGTGCTGCCGACGGTGCTGGCGGGGCTCGCCGAGGAGTTGCCCGGGCTGAACCTGCGCGTCATCGAGGACCAGACCGAACGCCTGCTCACGGTGCTGCGGGAGGGGGCGCTGGACGCGGCGCTGATCGCCCTGCCCGCGGACGTCGGCGGTGTCACCGCAATCCCCATCTACGACGAGGATTTCGTGCTGGCGTTGCCGCCCGCACACCCGCTGTCCGGCAAGCGTCGGGTGCCCACCACGGCGCTCGCCGAGTTGCCGCTGTTGCTGCTGGACGAGGGGCACTGCCTGCGCGACCAGGCGCTCGAGGTATGCCACATCGCGGGGGTGCGCCCCGACCTGGCCAACACCCGGGCGGCGTCGCTGGCGACCGCGGTGCAGTGCGTGACCGGGGGGCTCGGCGTGACTCTGATCCCGCAGACCGCCGTGCCGGTCGAGGCCTCTCGCAGCCGGCTCGGCCTGGCGCAGTTCGCGGCCCCCCGGCCGGGTCGGCGGATCGGGCTGGTGTACCGGTCCTCCAGCGGCCGCGACGAGTCCTACCGCCGGCTCGCCGCGACGATCGGTGAACTGGTCGGCAGTCAACACCAGGTCCGGCTGGTGAAATAGGCCGCGCCCGCGGCGGTAGGTTCGGCGCATGGAGAAGGTGATCGCGGTGCTGATGCGCGCCGAGCCGGACGACGACTGGTGCGCCCGGCAGCGGGGCCCCGTCGCCGACGCGCTGCTGCAACTGGGACTGCCGGGACTGGCGATCAATGTCCGCGACGCCCCGGTGCGGAACTCGCTGATGACCCTGACCACGCTGGACCCGCCGGCCGCCGCGGTGGTCAGCATGTGGACGCAGCAGTGCTACGGCGACCAGCTGCGAGCGGCGCTCGGGCTGCTCGCCGGCGAGTGCGAACGGCTCGCCGCCTACCTGGTGACCGAGTCGGTGCCGCTCGAGGCGCCCGCCGTCGAGCCGGGGACCGCGACACCGGGATTGGCCAACGTCGCGCTGCTGCGCCGGCCCGCCGGCCTGGACCGGGAGACGTGGCTGGCGCGCTGGCAAGGCGACCACACGCCGGTGGCCATCGAGACGCAGTCGACGTTCGGTTACACCCAGAACTGGGTGGTGCGAGCCCTGACTCCCGACGCGCCGGGAATCGCCGCCATCGTCGAGGAGTTGTTCCCGGCGGAGGCCGTCACCGACCTCAGGGCGTTCTTCGGCGCCGCCGACGACGCCGATCTGCACGACCGCCTGAGCCGGATGGTCGCCAGTACAACAGCATTCGGCGCCAACGAGAACATCGACACCGTGCCCACCAGCCGGTACGTGCTCCGCTCGCCGTTCAAGGACTGAGGTGGTGGTCGTATGACAACGCTGGACGAGGCCGTCGGGCTGGCGGCGGCGGACAGCGGGCTGGCGGTGATCTCGACGGTCCGCGCCGACTCGACGGTGCAGGCGTCGCTGGTCAACGTCGGCCTGTTGACGCACCCCGACGGGGGCCAACGGGTGCTCGGCTTCACCACCTACGGCAAGGTCAAGCTCGCCAACCTGCGGGCGCGCCCGCAGCTAGCGGTCACCTTCCGCGACGGATGGCGCTGGGCCACCGTCGAGGGCCGCGCCGAACTGGTCGGCCCCGACGACCCGCGGCCGTGGCTCGCCGACCCCGACCGGCTGCGGCTGCTGCTGCGCGAGGTGTTCACCGCCGCGGGGGGCACCCACGACGACTGGGACACCTACGACCGGGTGATGGCCGACGAGAGGCGCGCCGTCGTGCTGATCGACCCGACCCGGGTCTACAGCAACGGTTGAGGCCGATAGGCTCTCAAGCCGTGACGCTGCAGATCAACGACGATAAGCGGGTACGCACTCTCACGCTGAATCGGCCGGAGGCGCTGAATGCCTTCAACGAGGCGCTCTACGACGCCACGGCCGAGGCGCTGTTGGCCGCCGCCGACGATCCGGAGGTGGCGGTCGTGCTGCTCACCGGCGCGGGCCGCGGATTCAGCGCCGGCACCGACCTCACCGAGATGCAGGCGCGCATCACCGACCCGGATTTCACGCCGGGCAAGCACGGTTTCGTCGGCCTGATCGACGCGCTGAGCGCGTTCCCCAAACCGCTGATCTGCGCGGTCAACGGCGTCGGAATCGGGATCGGTGCCACCATTCTCGGCTACGCCGACCTGGCGTTCATGTCGTCGACGGCCCGGTTGAAGTGCCCGTTCACCAGCCTGGGCGTGGCGCCGGAGGCGGCGTCGTCGTACCTGCTGCCCCAGCTCGTCGGCCGGCAGAACGCCGCCTGGCTGCTGATGTCGTCGGAATGGGTCGACGCCGACGAGGCGCTCCGCATGGGTCTGGTCTGGCGCGTCTGCGAACCCGACGAACTGCTGACCGAGGCGCGCCGGCATGCGGAGGTCCTGGCCGCACGCCCCATTGCCAGCCTGATGGCGGTGAAGCACACCATGACCGAACCGCTGCGCCCGCAGATCGCGGCGGCCAGCGCCCGGGAGAACGCTCACTTCGCCGAGTTGATGGGCGCCCAGGCCAACGCCGCGGCGCTCGCCGAATTCAACAGAGCGCGCTAGGCCGAACTGCAAACCGCTACACCGCGGGCGCCGTCTCCATGTTTGCTGCGGCGGCGATGATGGCCCGCAGCGTGCGCCGGCAGCGCCCGCAGTCGGCGCCGGCACCGCACGCGGCGGCCACCTCCTTGGACGTGGAGGCGCCGCGGGCGACGACGTCGCACACCGTCTGATTGGTGGCTCCCACACACAGGCACACGTACATCAGCGCCACCCCCGCACGCAGGCAATCCCTTCGTCGAACGCTCCCGCACGCGACCGCGGGCCGGTGCCGAAGTGGTGCTCCCGGATCATCAGAAGTCCCCTCGAACTCGCCGCCGCATATCGCCGCATATTAGATGAGTCTAACCTAAGTCGATAAGCGCAGTCTAACCTAAGAATGCCTGGGCGCGGTCCACGCCGCGACGCGGTGAGCGCAGCCAAACCTTGCTGGAAGATTCGCTGTGCGCATGGCAAAGTGCTGCTACAGCCCAGGGGGTGCGCATCCGCCCGCCATGGCCCGCCGCGACAGCCCGTCCACACCGGAGGAGTGATTCATGCAAGGGGATCCGGAGGTTTTGCGCCTGCTCAACGAACAGTTGACCAGCGAGCTCACCGCGATCAACCAATACTTCCTGCATTCGAAGATGCAGGACAATTGGGGCTTCACGGAACTGGCCGAGCACACCCGGGCCGAATCGTTCGACGAGATGCGGCACGCCGAGGCGATCACCGACCGCATCTTGCTGCTCGACGGGCTGCCCAACTATCAGCGCCTGTTTTCGCTGCGCATCGGCCAGACGCTGCGCGAGCAGTTCGAGGCCGACCTGGCCATCGAGTACGAGGTGCTGGAACGCCTCAAGCCCGCGATCGTCTTCTGCCGGGAAAAGCAGGACAGCACCACCGCCAACCTCTTCGAGCGGATCGTGGCCGACGAGGAGCTGCACGTGGACTACCTGGAGACGCAGCTGCAACTGATGGACAAGCTCGGCGAGGAGCTCTACTCGGCGCAGTGCGTTTCGCGGCCGCCGGGCGGCGGGTCCGGGGGCTAACCGCGGCGCGCCCCGCACGGGCGCACCCGGCGCGCCTGCGATTGCCGTCGACTGACCCTGGGCATTATCAGCGGCGAACGGCAAACGAGAGGCACCCATGACGACCCCTGACACGGCGGCGCCGAGCGGACCCGCTCTCGCCGACCAGGCGGGCAGCGCGGCGCTGATCAGCCCACAACGACGCAACCTGATTTTCGTCGCGATCGTGCTCGGCATGCTGCTGGCCGCGTTGGACCAGACGATCGTGGCGACGGCGTTGCCGACGATCGTCGCCAATCTCGGGGACGCGGGTCACCAGTCGTGGGTGGTCACCAGCTACCTGCTCGCCTCGACGATCGTCACCGCCTTGGTCGGCAAGCTCGGTGATGTCTTCGGTCGCAAGCGGGTGTTCCAGGTCGCCATCGTCTTCTTCGTCGTCGGCTCGATCCTGTGCGGCCTGGCGCAATCGATGGCCATGCTGGTCGCGGCCCGCGCCTTGCAGGGGATCGGCGGCGGCGGCATCACTGTCACCGCCAGCGCGCTGATCGGCGAGGTCGTCCCGTTGCGGGAACGCGGCCGCTACCAAGGCATCCTGGGCGCCGTCTTCGGCGTCACGACGGTCATCGGTCCGCTGCTGGGCGGTTACTTCACCGACTACCTGACCTGGCGGTGGGCGTTCTGGGTCAACGTGCCCATCTCGGTGATCGTCATTTTCGTTGCGGCCGCGGCGATTCCGGCGCTGACCGCCGCCTCCAAACCTGCCGTCGATTACGCGGGCATCGCGTTCATCGGCCTGGGCGCGGCGGGGCTGACGCTGGCCACCAGCTGGGGCGGCACCCTGTACGCGTGGGGATCGCCGACCATCGTCGGGTTGTTCGTCGGGGCCGCCGTGGCGCTGGGCGTGTTCGTCGTCGTGGAGCGCCGCGCCGCCGAGCCGATCCTGCCGATCCGGTTGTTCGCCAGCCCGGTGTTCACGGTGTGCTGCGTGCTCTCCTTCGTCGTCGGGTTCGCCATGCTGGGCGCCATGACGTTCCTGCCGACCTACATGCAGTACGTCAACGGCGTCTCGGCGACCACCTCCGGTCTGCGCACGCTGCCGATGGTGGTCGGCATGCTGTTCACCTCGACCGGCAGCGGCACCATCGTCGGGCGCACGGGTCGTTACAAGGTGTTCCCCGTAGCCGGAACCGCGCTGATGGCGTTGGCGTTTGTGTTGATGTCGCGGATGCAGCCGTCCACCCCGACGGTGGTGCAGTCGCTGTATCTGGTCGTGCTCGGCGCCGGCATCGGCCTGTCCATGCAGGTGCTGGTCTTGATCGTGCAGAACACGGCGAACTTCGAAGACCTGGGCGTCGCCACCTCCGGCGTCACCTTCTTCAGGACGATCGGAAGTTCGTTCGGGGCGGCAATTTTCGGTTCGCTGTTCGTCAACTTCCTGAACCACCGAATGGGGGCGGCTCTGGCGGCCAGCGGCGCGCCGCCCAGCGCCGTCGCGTCCCCGGAAGCCTTGCACCGGCAGCCGCATAACGTGGCCGCGCCCATCGTCGCCGCCTACGCCGAGTCGCTCACCCAGGTGTTCTTGTGGGCGGCGCCGGTCGCCCTGGTGGGCTTCGTGTTGGCGTTGTTTCTGCGCGAAGTGCCGCTGCGCGACTTGCACGACAGCACAGTCGATCTCGGCGACGCGTTCGGCATGCCGACCAGCGAGACGCCGGACCAGATGCTGGAAACCGCGATCGCCCGGATGCTGCGCGGCGAGACGGGGATGCGGCTGCGCAGCATCGCCATGCGCCCCGATTGCCAACTCGACGTCGCCGGGTTGTGGGGGGTGTTGCGCGTCAACCGGTACTCCCAGTTGTACGGGACGGCCAAGATCACCGACATGGCCGACTACGCGCGCATTCCGTTCGAGGTGCTCGAGCCGACCTTCACGCGCCTGGTCACCACCGGCTACGTGCGCCGCGACGGCGAGCTGATGTGGCTGACGCCTGCCGGGGCGCAACAGGTCGCCTACGTGCACGCGTTGCTGGTGGCCTGGCTCGTCGACAAGCTCGCGCGCTCGCCCGGATTCGAGGGCCGCCCGGATCGCCGGCAGGTGGAGGCCGCGTTGGAGCGCGTCGCAGGACGCCTTGTGGCGCAACGCGATTGGCACGAAGAGCAGCCCACCACGACCATCCGGACACCGGCGCCGCGTCCGCTGCGCTGACAGCTGTATGCCGGCGTCCGGCGCGGGCGTACCATCACGCCATGAGCCGAATCGGAACCTTCGCTGACGATGACCTCGCCGGATGGTTTGTGAAGTCTCCCGATCTCGGCGGGGCGCTCGCCGGATTCAGCGAGGCGGTGTACTCCAAGAGCCGGCTGCCGCTGCGGACCCGCGAAATCGCGCGCACGGTGATCGCCCACCGCAACGAGTGTGTCGTCTGCGTCAACACCCGCGACGCCGACGGCCCCGCCCAGGGCGTCGACGAGGAGTTGTACGACCACGCGCTGGACTGGCGCACCTGGCCCGGCTTCAGTGACCAGGAGCGGTTGGCCGCCGAATTCGCGGATCGGTTCGCGACGGAGCACACGGCGCTGCGCGACGACGAGGACTTCTGGAGCCGCTGCGCGCAACACTTCTCCGACGAGTTGCTTGCCGACCTGGCCCTGTCCTGCGCGCTCTGGGTGGGCATGGGCAGGGTGCTGCGGACGCTCGACCTGGGACAGGCCTGCAAGCTGACCATCCCCAGCCGCGCGTAGCCGTCCAATTCTTGCCGCGCTGGGCACAAAACCCGGCGGCGGGGCGTTGCGCTAGCGGTGAACGAAAGAACACGCCGGTGAAGATCCGCTTCGGCGTCGGCCTTGGCGCGGACACGGCGCCGGACCGGTTGGCGGGCATCGTCGACCATCTCGAAAGCAACGGTGTCGACTCGATCTGGTTCTCCGAGCTGGTGTACTCCCCGGCGGTCGACCCGATGATCGGCATGGCCTACGCGTTGGCGCGCACCAGCCGCTTGAAGGTCGGCACGTCCGTCGCCGTGCTTCCCGGGCGACACCCGGTGCTGGTAGCCAAGCAGCTGGCGTCCCTCGCGGCGCTCGCGCCCAAGCGGGTGCTGCCGGTGTTCGGGCTGCGCTCGGCGATCCCGGCCGAGCGCGAGGTGTTCGTGGTACCCGACGGGCAGCGCGCGGCCGTGTTCGACGAATCGCTACGGGTGCTGCGCGCCGCGTTGACTCAGGATGCGGCCGACTACGCCGGCAAGTACTTCACCGTCACCGGCGCCGCCGTCGCGCCGAAACCCACACCGCCGCTGGACATCTGGCTAGGCGGCTCGGCGCCGGCGGCGTTTCGGCGCATCGGGGAGCTCGGTGATGGCTGGCTGGGCAGCTTCCTGACGCCGGCCGAGGCCCGGGCCGGGCGCGAAGCCATCGAACACGCGGCCGCGGACGCCGGCCGGCGGGTCGAACCCGACCATTTCGGCATCTCGTTGGCCGTCGTGGAGGGCGAGGTACCCGCGGAGCTGGCCGCCGCGGCGCGCCGCCGGCGCCCGGACGTCGACCCGGGCGAGCTGATCGCCGCGGGCTGGGACCGGCTACACCGCCAGCTCGACGCCTACATCGAGGCCGGACTGACGAAGTTCGTGATCCGCCCCGCCGGCGGAGCGCCCCTTGAGGGCTTCCTCGATCGTTTCGTCACCGAGTTGGTCACCCGGCAGAACTGAAGCCCGCGGCCCGGCACAATGCTTGCATGGCAGCGCGCGCGGCGGGACCTCGGTGACGGCCACACCGGCCGCGGGCGGCGCAGCGTGGCACCTCCCGGACGGTGACATAGACACCGTCGTCGGCACCGTGGTCAACCCCGCCGGCCTCATCCTGGCCAAGACGGTTTCGGGGCGGCGCGCCGGCGCGTTCGCCGACCCCGGGCTGGGCGCCAGCCCCTCGTGGCACGCCTTCGCCATCGACCAGGTCGGCATCGCCTTCACCGGCGAAGTCGGCGTCGTGGGGGACCAGCGCCTACGCATCGACCCCGCGGCGTTGCGCATCGTCGACCGCGGCCTGGCCTGGGCGCCCGCGGGCTTCTTCGAGCAGGACGGCGCGACCGTGCCCGCGTGCGCCCGCGGCACCCTGCGCCGCGTCGAGGCCGCGCTGGCCGCGGCCGGTGTCACCGCGGCGGTGGGCCACGAGGTGGAATTCGTGCTGGTCGCCCCCGACGGGGCCCGGCTGCCGTCGACGTTGTGGGCGCAATACGGCCTCGCCGGCGTCCTTGAGCACGAAGCGTTCGTCCGCGACGTCATCACGCACGCGGAAGCGGCGGGCGTCGGGATCGAGCAACTGCACCCCGAGTACGGGGCCAACCAATTCGAGCTGTCGCTGCCGCCACAATCCCCGGTGGCGGCCGCCGATCAGCTGGTGTTGACCCGGCTGCTCGTCGGCCGCCTCGCCCGGCGGCACGGCCTGCGGGCGAGCTTCTCGCCGGTGCCGTTCGCCGGCGGCGTGGGATCGGGCGCGCATCAACACTTTTCGCTACACACCCGGGGCGGACCGGTGTTCTCGGGCGGCACCGGGGCGCGCGGAATGCGGCCCGCCGGGGAAAGCGCGCTGGCCGGCGTCGTGAGCGGTCTGACCCAGGCGCAGGGCGTGCTGTGCGGGTCGATCGTGTCCGGCCTGCGACTGCGTCCCGGTAACTGGGCCGGCGCGTACGCGTGCTGGGGCACCGAGAATCGCGAGGCGGCGGCGCGGTTCATCGCCGCCGGCCCGGCCAACCCGCACGGCGCGAACGTCGAGGTGAAAGTGGTGGACCCGTCGGCGAACCCCTACCTGGCCTCCGCCGTCATCCTGGGCCTGGCCCTCGACGGGATCCGGCGCCAGGCCCCGTTGCCGCCGGAGGTGACGGTCGATCCGGCGCGGCTGTCCGAGGCCGAGCGGCGGCAGGGCGGCATCGTCGGGCTGGCGCCGTCGCAGCCCGAGGCGATCGCCGCGCTCGACCGTTCGGCGCTGGTCCGCAACCTGCTCGGTGACGCCGCGGTGGACATGGTGGTCGCGGTGCGGCGCCTTGAGCACGAACGCTACGGCGACCTCACGCCGGAGGACCTGGTGAACACCTTCCGCATGGCCTGGAGCGTGTGAGCCGCGATGCCCGATGCTGCCGCCCTGGCCCGGCACCTCGATGACGTGCGGCTGATCGATCAGCACGTGCACGGCTGCTGGCGCACGGCCGGCGACCGGGCACGCTTCGAGAACGCGCTGAACGAGGCGAACACCGCCCCGCTCGCGGCGTCCGGGTTCGACTCCCAACTGGGGTTCGCGGTGCGCGCGCATTGCGCCCCGGTGCTAGGGCTGCCCAAGCACGTGGAACCCGACGCGTACTGGGACCGCCGCAGCGCGCTGCGCGAGGACGAACTGGCCCGGCTGTTCCTGCCCGCCGCGCAGGTCAGCGACTGGCTGGTGGACACCGGAATCCCCGCGGACATCGCCGGCGTCGCCGAGATGGCCGCGGCGTCGGGGGAGCGCGCCCACGAGATCGTCCGGCTCGAGGAGGTCGCCGAGCAGGCAGCGCGCGCGCCCGGCGACTACGCGGCGGCGTTCGAGGACATCCTGCACCGGCGTTGCGCCACCGCCGTGGGCACCAAATCGATTCTGGCCTACCGGGGCGGTTTCGCCGGCGACCTGAGCGAACCGTCCCCGAGCCAGGTGGCCGCGGCCGCGAGCCGGTGGCGCGACGACGGCGGCACCCGGCTACAGGAGCGGGTGCTGCTGCGGTTCGGGCTGCATCGGGCGCTGCGGCTGGGCAAGCCGTTGCAGTTCCACGTCGGGTTCGGCGACCGCGACTGCGACCTGCACCAAGCCAATCCGTTGCTGCTACTGGACTTCCTGCGCCAGTCGGCCGACACCCCGATCGTGCTGCTGCACTGCTACCCCTACGAACGGGAGGCCGGGTATCTGGCGCAGGCGTTCAACAACGTTTACCTCGACTGCGGGCTGACCGTGACCCACCTGGGTGGGCGCGCGCCGGCATTCCTTGCCCGGCTGCTCGAAATGGCCCCGTTCGGCAAGATCCTGTACTCCTCGGACGGCTTCGGCCCGGCGGAGCTGCACTACCTCGGCGCCGCGTTGTGGCGCCGGGGCATGCGGCGCGTGCTGGGGGAGTTCGTGGACCGGGGCGACTGGAGCGTGGGCGACGCGATCCGGGTGGCCGACCTCATCGCCCACGGCAACGCCCGCCGCCTCTACCGCCTCTGATCCCGCCGCGCGGTCAGGAGATGTCCGGGCGGTTCGGCCGAACCGGGATGACGACGGCCGCGTGCGCGGTTGCCCTAGGGATGACGACCACCAGCGCGCCTCCGCGCCGCGGGTCGCGGGTGCGCACCGCGAACTGGCTGATGCACATGACGCTGCCCATGCTGGCGTTGTGGCTGCTCTTGGACGTGCCGAGGGTCGACCTGGAATGGGACAACCGGCTGGCGCACTTCGCGCTCGTTCTGTCCGCCTCCTCGGTGAGCGTGGTCTTGGGCGCGATGATCGCCCGCGAATCCCGCGCCCGCGACGACGCCCGCCTATGGCTGGTGTCGCTGGTGTTCATGACCACGGCCGGGTTCTTCGGCGTGCACGCCCTCTACACGCCCGGCGTCCTGGTGGACACCTCCGACACCAATTTCATGCTGGCCACCCGGTTGGGTTTGGTGCTGGCCGGGCTGGCGGCGCTGGCCTCCTCGATGACGTTCACCCCGGCGCGCAGCGCCCGGCTGTGGGCCTGGCGCCGGACCGTCTCGACAGTGGTCGCGGCGCTCATCGGGCTCACCGCATTGGTGATCGGGCTGCGCGTGCTGGACCGGCTGCCCGACCAGGACGCGGTGGAACACGGCGAGCAGATCGCGGCGCTCACCGGCGGCGTGCTGTTCACGGTGGCGGCGCTCGCCTATTTCCCGATCTATCGGCGCCGCCCCGCGGTGGTCGTGATGTCTGTGCTGACCGCGTTCGTGTTGCTGGCGGAGGCCTCGGTGGCGCTGGCGCTCGGGATGAGCTGGCACGCGTCGTGGTGGCTGTGGCACCTGCTGATGACGATGGCGTTCTGCTTCATCGCCTACAGCGCGCGGGTGCAGTTCCGCAAGGAGGGATCGGTGCGGGGCCTCTTCGACGGGCTGGCCACGCGGCAGACGGTGGCCGAGCTGCGCCACGACTACGCCGCGGCCCTGGAGGCGATGGTCGACATCCTGCAGCGCCGCGAGCGCGGCGAGCAGGTGGCGCCTGGCCTGGCCGCGGCGGCGCTCGCCGACCGGTTCGAGCTGTCCGAGCAGCAGGTCGCCGTCCTCAAACGCGGCGCCGAGGCGCTGGGCGCCGAGCGGGAGCGCGTCCGCAGGCTCGGCCGGCTGATCACGCTGGGCCAGGAATCCAGCGTCATCCAGGAGGAAGAGGACCTCCTCGCCCGGGTGATGGCCGCGCTGGCCGACGCGTTCCCCGGCGACCGGTTCCAGATGAGCCTGATGCACTCCGGCGTGCTCGAGTGCTGTTGCGACGCGCTGGGCCCCGAGACGCGCGACCAGACGGTGGAACTGCCCCTCGAGGTGAAGGGCCAGGTCGCCGGGATGATCTGGGCGCACCGCCCGGACGGGGAGTTTTCCGAGGCCGACGTCGCGCTGTTGCGATCGTTCGCCACCCAATCGTCGATGGCGCTCGAGAACGCGCGCCTGTACCGGCATCTCGACGGGTTGTTCCGCAGTTACATGTCGCCGGCGGTGGCCACCGCGTTGCTCGCCGACCCCGATCAGGCCGGCCTGGGCGGCGCCACCACCGAGGTGTCGGTCCTGACCGCCGACTTGCACGGATTCACCGCCTTCACCGAGGTCACTCCGCCCGACCGGGTGGTCGGCATGCTCAACGCCTACTACGGCGCGGTCGTCCCGGTCATCCTCGATGCCGGCGGCACGGTCCTTCCGTTCGCCGGGGACGCGGTGGTGGCGATCTGGAACGCGCCGGTGCGCCAACGCGATCACGTCCGGCGGGCGGCGGGCGCCGCGCTCGCGCTGCACAGCGTCGTCGCGACCGCGGCCGCCGGGCGCCCCGAGTGGCCGCGATTCCGGGTCGGGGTCAATACTGGACCGGCCCTGGTGGGCAATGTCGGTGCGCCACAGATCCGCAACTTCACCGCCATCGGCGACACCATCAATTTGGCCGCCCGGCTGGAAAGCCTGGCCGAGCCCGGGCAGGTCGTGATCGGGCCCAACACCGCGGCGGCGCTGGGGGCGGCCGCGCGGGTGACCATGCACGGCTGGGTGGGGGTCAAGGGCAAGCGTGACCCGGTGCGGCTGCGGGTGCTGCACGGGCTGGGGGAGTGAGGGCCCCGCGTATCCGCGAAAGTCCTTGTGCCGGTGCTGGATCGGGGTGGAACCCGCCACCGGCGGTCTTGCCGCGATGGAAATCCCTTAGCCGTAACGGAATTTTCCGCAAACGCGGTGTGAGCAATCTTGGCGGCGCATACGCTGCCATCGACGAATCGGGCAGCGTCACCACACTTCAGTCGTACTACCGGAGGTTCGACCCGATGTTGCCCCGCGCCGCCGTTCTTGCCGCGGCCCTCGCCTCCGTCGCCATCGGTGTAGCTTCGCCGGTGCCTGCGTCACCGGGTGGCGGTTGCTACACCGCCGCGTCCGGGGACTGCGTCCCCTACCCGCAGCAGGGTGGTCCGCAACCGCCGAACGCGACGGCCAAATGTGCCGACGGCAGTTGGTCGTTCAGCGAGCATCCGCATTCCGGCGGCACCTGCCACGGACACGGAGGCGTCCAGCAGTACCTGTGACGCGCCGGGGAACCGCCGGCATGGCCGACGAGGGGTGGCCATGCCGGCGCTCCGCGGGGCACCGGTCGACGTGTCCGGATGCCGACGCACGTCAGAATGAAGGCATGGTGACTGCGACGGAACCTACCCGCCCCGCGCCGGGGCCGCGAATTGTGTTGGGCCTCATCGGCGCGCCGGGCCCGGCGTTCAGTCTGGCCTCCGAACTTGCCGAAAACGGGTTGAGTGCGGAGCTCGAGCGGCGACTGTCCGGGGCCCAATGGTGCATCGAGCTGGTCGAGGACCGCCTGGTGGCGCCCCCGGCCAGCGACGCGGCGATCGTGGAGGCGGCCCGCAGGATGCTGCTCGACCGCGGCTGGGACGTCGCGGTGTGCCTAACCGATCTGCCGCTACACGTGCACCGGCGGCCCGTGATGGCGCACGCGAATCCGGTGCGCAACGTGGCGATCGTGTCGGTGCCCGCGCTCGGCGCCCTGGGCGCGCGCCTGCGGCTTCGAGAGATGATCCTGCGGCTGCTCGAGCGGCTGATCGGACTGGACCAGCAGCGCGTCCCGGCCGGCGACGCACGTCGGCCCGCCCGCCGGTTGTGGGTGGAACGGGTGCGGGAGCTGGGCACCGACCCGGCCGAGGGGTCCTTCGCCTACACCGCCCGGGTCCTGACAGGCAACCTGGTGCTGTTGGGCGGCATGGTGGCGGCCAACCAGCCGTGGCGGTTGTCCCTGCGGCTGTCCCGCGCGTTGACCGGCGCGGTGGCGGTGGGTGTCCTAGCCCTGGTGACCTCGGACATCTGGCGGCTCTCCGACGCCTTCGACTGGATTCGTCTCACGGGGACGGGCGTGTTGTCGATCGGCGCAACCGCCGGGACACTGATTGTGGGGGCGCAACTTTGGGAACCTGTCGTCACCGCCGGCTCGCGCAAGCAGGTCCTGTTGTTCAACATCGCCACCGCGGTCACCGTCGTCATTGGGGTGACGGTCCTCTACGCCGCCCTGTTTGTGCTGGCGCTGATAGCGGCCTTCTGGTTCGTGGTGCCGCGGGTGTTCCGGGACGCGGTGGGCCACCCGGCGTCGCTGCGCGATTATCTCGAGTTAGCGTGGCTCACATGCTCTTTAGCGATGATCGGGGGCGCCCTGGGCGCGGCGCTCGAGTCGGACGCCGCGGTGCGCGACGCGGCCTACGTGCAGCGCTCCGACACGACCGCGGAGATCAACCAGGCGCCGCCGGCGGCCTAGCCGCTCGTCACACCAACGCCGAGGCGTCGAACACCCAACTGGTGTCGGCGTTCGCGAGGTTCTCGAAGTGGTTCGGGGGCGCGAACGCCACCAGGCTGTTGAAGTCCCAATAGTCTTTCCAGACAGTCACTTTCCCGTCCACGACCTTGTGGACGGTGACGAACCGGAGCACGCCTTGCTCGCCGGTGCCGAAGGTCCACGTCTCGGAGTGCTCGTAGAGGACGTCGTCGCCATTGGAGACCAACACGCCATCGTGGTTCTCGTAGGCCGCCAGCGGCTCGAGACCCATCTTCAGGCGCTTGACGATGTCCTCGGGGCCGCGCGCCGACAGCGCGGGCACGGGCATGTCGACGTACAGGCACTCGTCGGCCAGGAAGCCCTGCACCGCGTCCCAGTCCCGCCGGGACAGCGCCTGCCACAGCCCGAGTACGACGTCGTCCACCGCAATCATGGAAGCCTCTGCCATAACGGCTCAATTAACTCCGTCCCGGCGGCGCTGTCAACCGCCGCGGCGACGCCGCCGCGCTACCCGTCGACCGCGGCCATGGACCGCGCCGGCCCCAGGGTCACCGGCAGCGTCGACCAGCCCCGCAGGACCCGCGTCTGGCGCCGGCTTCCCGCGCCCGCAGAGCGCACGTCGGGGAAGCGCTCGAAGAAGGTCCGCAGCCCGACTTCGCCCTCGGCGCGCGCCAGGGCCGCTCCCAGGCAGAAGTGCCGGCCGCCGGAGAAGGCGAGATGTTTTCCGGCGTTGGGTCTTTCGATGTCGAAGCGGTGCGGATCGGGGAAGACGGCCGGGTCCCGGTTGGCGGCGGCCAGGTACACCACCACCAGGTTGCCGCGTTCGAGCTGGCGGCCCGCGACCTCGACGTCGGTTCGGGCGACCCGCGCGGTCAGCTGCACCGGCGAATCCAGCCGCAGGATCTCTTCGACGGCGTTGGGCCACAGGTCGGGCCGGGCCCGCAAGGTGTTCAGGTGGGCGGGCGCGTCCAGCAGCATCCGAATGCCGTTGCCGAGCAGGTTGACGGTGGTCTCGAAGCCGGCGGCCAACACCAGGCCGGCGACGGCTTCAAGCTCCCGTTCGCTCAAATGCGTGTCTGCTGAACCACTTTCGGCGGCTTGAATCAATTGGCTCATCAGGTTGTCGCCGGGTTCGCGCCGCAGCCGTTGCAGGTGCTCGGTGAGCCACGCGTTGAAGCCGGCGATGCCGCGCTGCACGCTGCGGTATTGCCACCACGGCAGGCCGATGTCCAGGCTCGGCGCGGCCAACTCCCCGAACTCCAGTACGCGCCGCCGGTCCCGTTCGGGCACGCCGAGGATGTCGCTGATGATCGCGACGGGAAGCTGGGAACAGTAGCGCCCCACGATGTCGACGACCCCCGACTCGGCGGCCAACCGATCCAGCAGCTCCGCGGCCGTCTGCTCGACGCGGTCACGCAGCGCGGCCACCGCGCGCGGCGTGAACACCGCCGACACGGTCTTGCGGTAGCGGGTGTGGTCGGGTGGTTCGACGGCCAGCAGCGACGGCGCCCGCAGCGGGTGAATGAGGCTGTCGCGGCTCAGCCGTTCCAGCCGCCGCAGCGGCGTCGGGAGATTGGACCCGAAGAGGACGACCCGAAAGTCGTCCGACCGCAGCAGCTCGTGAGCCAGCGCGTGGTCCCCGGTCAGATAGGCCACCCGGCCCTTCACCAGGGTGCCGCGGGCGCGGAGCTCCTCGTAGAACGGCACCGGGTTGGCGGAAACGCTGGGGTCGGCGATGAGTCTGGCCTGCATGTCGCCCCGGCGCGCCCCGAGGGCGGCGGCGCCGCGGACGAAGCCGTGCATCGCCAACCAGTGCAGTCGCTCCCTCACCGGACCTCCCCACTGCCGGTCGCCGCGCCCACGTCTGAACCGCTGCGCGTCAGCACTCGGCGACGATCTTGAAATCGGTGGTGACCACTTTGTCCGGCTTGCTGCTGTTGATGCCGTAGGCGCTGCCGGAGATGGTGTACGCGCTGTTGGTGACGTCGGCGTGGGCGTCGCCCACCCCGCCGAGCCAGAAGCTTCCGGTGAACCCGTCGACGTTGCGGATCTTGACCCACTGCGGCATCGCGCGGTAGCCGCTGAGCAGGACCACCGCCTCGACATCGCCGTCGTGGTCGCGGATGTCGATGGTCCGGTACGACTGGTTCTGGCTGCAGGCGGGCGGCCGTGTCGTGTGCGCGGCGCCGGCGATGGTGACGCGGGCCGGTTTCAGTCCGGTCGTCTGGGCCTGACCGCATCCGGCCAGGACGGCGACGGCGACCAGGATGACGACAGTGATCGAGGGCGAACGCGGTTGCATCAGCTCACCTTCTCTGCTCGCGGTTGGGCATCAGCTTAGGCAAGGACTGCGCGATTCGGCCGCGCACGAATTCCGGGCTCAGCCCCTTCAGCAGGTCGACCAGACGGATGCTTTTCGGCACGTACCAGTGCAACCGCGTCGGGTGCTGGTAAGCCTGCCATGCCGCCTCGGCGACGCTGGCCGCGGGCATCAGCCGGAGCATCCCCCGCCTCGGCGCGGCGGCGCGCAGCTCCTCAACCGTCATCCGGGCGGCCGCGTCGTCGGAGTGGTTGGTCGTGGTGGTGAGGATGGCGGTGTCGATCAAGCCGGGCAGGACGTCGGCGACCCGCACTCCGTGCCGCTGCCACTCGACGCTGAGCGCCTCGGTCAGCCCCTTGACCGCGTGCTTGGTCGAGGAGTAGACGGCGATGCGGGGCATGCCGTAGGTCGCGGACGAGGAGGACGTCGAGAACATCAGGCTGCCCGGGCGCCGCTTCAGGTACGGCAGTGCGCCGTACGCCCCGGCGAGCACCGCCCGAAAGTTGACGTCGACGACGCGCATGGCGGCCTCGTACGGCACGTCTTCGAACCAGCCCGATTCGCCGATGCCGGCGTTGTTCCACATCATGTCCAGGCCGCCGCCGCGGTTGCCGCCGCAGAAGTCGGCCAGGGCGCCGTCCAGCGCGGCCTTGTCCGTGACGTCGACGGACCGGGTCCACAGCCGGTCGTCACCCAGCTCGCCGGCCAGCTCCGACAGGCCGTCCGCGTTGCGGTCCACCGCACCCACCCGCCACCCCTTGGCGTGGAACAGCTGAGCGCCGGCGCGGCCCATACCGCTGCCGGCGCCGGTGATGAAGACCGATTGCACGATGCGCCGCCGACGGGTTCAGTTCGCCTCGACCGCAGTCTTGATGCGGTTGAGGGTCTTGGTCATGTCGCGGATGTTGCGGCGCTTGCGCAGGAAGCCGCCGAACACCCAGTACAGGCCCAGCCAGGCTGCGGGGTTCAGCCGGAACGACTCCGTGACGTCGGTGCCGCCGTCACCGGGCGTCAGCCGATAGTGCCAGTTGTTGATCGGTCGGTCACCGAGTAGGACGGCGAAGCCGAATTCCCGGCCGGGTTCGCACGCGGTGACCTTGCACGTCGTCCAATAGACCGGCCCCTTTTCGTTGCGGCGGACGTGACCGCGGAAGGTGGCGCCAAGGGCGGGCCCGGTCGCGCCGCCCAGCCATTCGGCTTCGAACACTTCGGGGGAGAACCGCCCGACGTTGCGCACATCGGCGATCAGCTCCCAGATCTTGTCCGCGGGCGCGGCCATGTGCACGGTCGCCGAACCTTCCATGGGCTGATCCAAACACAGCTTCATGCGTGGTCATAGCTCATTGCCGGGTTTGATCAGTGCGGGACGGCCGCCTGGATCAGGCCGTTGATGATTTCCTTGATGCCCTGGGCGGGATGCGAGTACCAGCCGATCGGCAGGCCCGACTGGGCGCCGCACTTGGGCCACGCTTCCACCCCTTGGTCGGCGAAAACCCGGTCGGCGACGGCGATTTGCTGCTCTCGCGAGGCGGCCGCCGGGTTGCCGACACCGCCATACCGATACCAGGTGTCGGGTTTGAATTGCAGTCCACCGTATTCGCCGTTGCCGGTGTTGGCGTGCCAGTTGCCGCCGGACTCGCACTGGGCGACCGCATCCCAGTTGGGGGTGGGCGCGGCGCCGGCCGGACCGGACGTCGACGCCATGGACGCTGCAACGAACCCGCCGATCACCAAGGACTTGACGAGAGGCTTGCAGAGTTTTCTCATGCCAGGGATTTCGGCGGCCGTGGCCGAAGCGTTACCTAATTGGAAATGGCGCGAGATTGGCCGTCTATCTGCGCGAATCGCTTAATGGCGGCGAAAATCGGAGGGTTAGAAATCGGTGAGGAAAAATTAAACTATCGCTGGCAATATGCGTGAGTGGCTAACGCCAACGCCTGTTGGTAGAGGCCGTCGAGCCGGTGGGCCCGCGTGACGTCGACCGTGGCGGCGTCGAGCTGCGCGGCGCAGGCCGCCGAGTGCAGCTCGTCCCAGTGGTCCGCGATCTGGCTCAGCATCGTCCGGTTGAACCCATCGATCGTCGCGCGGGAGGACGACAGGTCGGGGGACGCGCCCGGTGCGGCGGCCGGGTTCAGCTTCCAGTCGGCGAACCGCCGGTACTCGATGGCCTCCGTCGCCTCGATCTGGTCACCGAAGATCCGCGTGACGTAGTCGCGGTCGAGGTGGTCGGCGGCGGCCGCGTCGCCCAACTCGGCGAGCTGCTGCTGGACCCGGGCGGGATCCTCCACCGCGCCGTGCGTGTTCCATTTGAACGCGGCGACCGGCTCGGCGACCTGCAGGCGCTGCGCGGCGGCGTCCACCAGCTCGGTCAGCGGGCTCGCGCTGCCGGCGCGCGCGGATCCGACGGCCAAGACCGCGGCCACGGCCACCGCCACGACGCCCAGCGACCCGACGACCGCATCCCGGCGGCGCCTCGGAGGCGTTATGACAATCGGATGCCGGCTGCGCATGCGCACGATTCTGGCGGGTTCCTGGCCGCTTGGCGGCTTTTCGACGGACCGGCAAGCCCGCCGACCGGATTAGCCTAGGTTGGTGTGACGCCGACGACGCCAGACCCGGACCGGCCGAACGCGACGCACGGCCATCGACAGCGGTTGCGGCTCAACCAGATTCGCACGCTGACCGCCGCCGCGCTCACGACCTCGCTGGTCTTGGGCGGTGGCTTCCTCGCGGTCAACCGGCTGCACGCGACACCTTCCGACGCCCTGGACCATCCCGGCGATCCGCTCGACGACAGCGGATCGAAGGCCCAGGCGGTGGCCTCGGCGCGGCAGATCGTCGGCGTCGCCCAGCTGCACACCCGTGTCGGCGGGCTACTCGCTCATGTCGTGCAAGAACCAGCAGGACCCGCCGTACCAGGGCGCCGTCTACGTGACCTTCGCGTTGCCGCCCGGGGCGCGGGGCGATCTGTACTTCGCCGGATTGGCGGCGACCCTGGCGGACCGTGGCTGGCGGGAGGGCCTACCGCCCAACAATCACCCCTTCGCCAGGACGCTCACCCGCGACGGCGTCACCGCGGTCGTCTACCGGCAAGACGACGACCCGGCCTCGGGCGTCGCGCGGATCTACGGTCAGTGCCGGAACGTGAACGACCACCGCGGTGACGCGGCCGCGTGGGTCGACGTCACCCAGGACGTGGCCCCCGCGCCCTGACAGGCAGTGCGCACCGGGCCCAGATACACCACTGCGCCCGACGTGGCCGTCGAGCGCAGTGGCGAAGGCGGATGCAGAACGCGGAGGTTATCCGCCGCCGCCGGGCGAGGCGCCCAGCACACCCTGCAAGTCGGGCTTCATGGCGTTGAGCTGCGCACCCCAGTACTCCCAGCTGTGAGTTCCGTTGGCGTTGAAGTTGAACACCGCGTTGTGGCCGCCGGCCGCGTTGTAGGCGTCCTGGAACTTCAAGTTGCTGCTGCGCACGAAGTTCTCCAGGAACTCCGCGGGCATGTTCGCGCCACCGAGCTCGGAGGGCGTGCCGTTACCGCAGTACACCCAGAGGCGGGTGTTGTTGCCGACCAGCGCGCCGATCTGCTGAGTGGGGTCGTTGCGCTGCCAGGCCGGGTCGCTGGACGGCCCCCACATGGCGTCGGCCTTGTAACCGCCGGCGTCGCCCATCGCCAAGCCGATCAGCGACGGCCCCATGCCCGCGGACGGGTCCAGTAGGGCGGACAGGGACCCGGCGTAGATGAACTGCTGGGGGTGATACACCGACAGGATCATCGCCGACGAGCCCGACATGGAGATACCGACCGCGGCGCTGCCGTTCGGCTTCACGCTCTTGTTCGACTGCAGGTACTGCGGCAGCTCGCTGGTGAGGAAGGTCTCCCACTTGTAGGTGGAGCAGCCGGCCTTGCCGCACGCCGGCTGGTACCAGTCGGCGTAGAAGCTGGACTGCCCGCCCACCGGCATCACGATCGACAGGCCGGACTTGTAGTACCACTCGAACGCGGGGGTGTTGATGTCCCAGCCGTTGTAGTCGTCCTGCGCCCGCAACCCGTCGAGCAGGTAGACCGCGGGGGAGCCGCTACCACCGCTCTGGAACTGCACCTTGATGTTGCGGCCCATGCCCGCGGAGGGCACTTGCAGGTACTCGACGGGCAGGCCCGGCCGCGAAAACGCGTTCGCGGTCGCCGCGCCACCGGCAAGACCGATCAGGCCGGGGAGAGTGACGGCAGCTGCCGCACCGACTAAAAGCCGGCGCCCCCAGGCCCGGACCTTCTCGCTCAGATCTGTCATACGTGCCCCTTGTCGATGTGATCGTGATCTCAGCAGGAAATTTACCGTGTTCGTCCGTCATATGTCGATCGGGACGCGGGGGTGTCTCGGTTCGGCATCGGTTTCCCACCTCGGATTTCGCCGCGCGGACCGCCCACGGCGGCGATTACGGGGCCCGTCGGCCGCCGGCGCCGCCCCCGATAACGCCAGGCAGGCCCGCCGCCCGCGCGGGCCACCGACCCGGCTATCCCGCCGGTTGCCGACGTCCCCGCGACGGCCCTCGCGGTCGGGCCCACCGGATAGCGGCGACGGGGTCCCGGGACGCTCCAACACCGCCGCCGAAGTGACGTCACGGCAAACTCATGGTGGCCACCGCGCCCGCCGGTTTCGCGCCGTCGTGCGGTTCGAAACGGACGTCCGACAAGCGTTTTGGCCCGCGTCGCGGCTGGGTCGAGCGCGTGGCACGCCTCTCATCAGGCGTTTCGGGCCGACGGCGAACCGGCGCAGCTGGATTTGCGTCGACCGCGTAGGCTCTCTCGGAGCAAGCCGATGGAGACCGCGCTATCCCGGGTCTGTTCCGGCCTCTCACGAATCACCGCACCAGCGGATTCTTGGTGCGCGCGGTGGAGGGCGCCGGCGACGCGGGACCGATTGGGGCACAGATTTTGGACACGGTACTTGGACTGTCAGTGACGCCGGCCGCCGTTGGGTGGGTGCTCGCTGAGGGACACGGCGCGGACGGCACGATCCTGGATCACCAGGAGGTCGAGCTGTGCGCCGGTCGCGGCGTCCGCGCCGTGGGTACCGCAGAGCAGGTGGTGGACCAGGTTCTGCAGGTTGACGCGACGGCCGCCGCGAACGAGCGCCGCCTGCGCGTCGTCGGCGTGACGTGGAGCGACGACGCGGCGGCCCCGGCCGCGCTGGTGCTGGAGGCGCTGACCGACGCGGGGTTCGACAACGTGGTGCCGGTCCGGCTGCTGGAGTCGATCGAAACGCTGGCGCAGGCCATCGCCCCGGTGATCGGCTATGAACAGACGGCGGTGTGCATCGTCGAGCATGACGCGACGACGGTCGTCATGGTGGACACCCACGACGAACAGACCCGCACCGTGACCAAGCAGGTGCGCGGCGGTTTCGACGGCCTGAGCCGCTGGTTGACCGGCATGTTCGAACGCGACGGATGGCGCCCGGGCGGCGTGGTGATCGTCGGCCCGCACACCGACGTGGACGGCTTCTCCTGGCATCTCGAAGAGACCTTGCCCGTACCGGTTTTCGTGCAGACGATGGCGCAGGTGACCATCGCCAGGGGCGCGGCGTTGTGCGCCGCGCGCAGCACGGAGTTCACCGACGAGCAGTTGGTGGCGGTCACCCGGCCGCCAGCCGCCGCGCCGGCCCGCCCGCGGCGGTTGCCCTACGCGGGAGCGGTGACGGCTCTGGCCGCGGGTGCGGTGACCTTCGTGTCGTCGCTGTCGCTGGCGGTCGGCATCCAGCTCGCCCCGGCCAGCGCCCCGAGCGCGGCCAAGCACGCGCCGCACCCGCCGACGCCGCAGATCGCCGAGGCCGCCGCGCCTGCGGTGGTCGCGCCGCCCGCCGCCCCCGCGGCCACGCCGCAGGCCCCCGAACCGGCGAGCGAACCGGCGGCGGAGGCCAACGCGCCCGAGGAGCAGCGGGTGGCGCCGAGCGAGCAGCGGGGAGAGCCCGGCGCCCGGCAGCCCTACCTGACGAGGGTGCTCGAGCACATTCCCGGCGACGCCGGCGAACCCGCGACCGACCCGCAGCCCTGAGGCTGCGCCCGCGCCGTCGCGGGGCTAGCCGCCCCGGACGGCCGTGCAGTAGTAATTCTGGACGAACGCCTCGTTCTCGGGCGTCTGCGGGATCTCCGGGAGACCGTTGGCGGCCAGCAGCTCGTTGAGGGTGGTGGAGCGGCTCTGCCAGCCGTGTGCGTCGAGATAGGTCGCCACATCGTTGCGATCGACGTCGTAGCGCAAATCGGACAACTCAATGTCGAACCCGTGGGGACGCCACCGCTCACTGGCCGTTTGCAACAGGTCCGGCCCGCGCTTGCCGTCCACGTCCGGGGGAGTGGCGAAAATCTCTGCGGCCAAACGACTTCCGGGTGCGCTGAGCGCCGTGATGTTGTCCAACAACCGATCCTGGGCATCCGGGGGCAAAAAGGCCAGCAGACCCTCGGCGATCCACGCGCTCGGCCGGTCGGCGTCGAATCCCGCCGCCCGCAGCGCGGCCGGCCAATCCTGTCGCAGATCGATCGCGACCGGGCGTAGCTCGGCGGTCGGTCGCGCGCCGAGACCTTCCAAAGTGGTGGTCTTGAATTCGATGACCAGTGGCTGGTCGATCTCGAAAACAGTTGTCGCCGGCGGCCATTGGAGTCGGTATGGCCGCGCGTCGAGGCCCGACGCCAAGATGACGGCCTGGCGGATCCCGGTCGCGGTCGCGTCGGCGAAGAACGCGTCGAAGTACCGGGTGCGGGCGCTCATCAGGTCGGCCATGCGCTGCAAGCCCCACGCGTCGTCGGGCGCGTCGACGTCGGCGGCGGTGATCTCCCCACTGACCCACCGGTCGAAGAACTCGACCCCGACGGCGCGCACCAGCGGCTCGGCGAAGGGATCGTCGATCAGCGCGTTGTCGCCCTTCGCGGCGACGGCGCGGGCGGCGGCCACCATGGTGGCAGTCGCCCCGACGCTGGTGGCAAGGTCCCACGAATCGTTGTCTGTGCGTGGCATATCGGCCCTTCCGGACGAATAACTAGATACTTAGCGCAAGCAATTACCTACCGGAATCGAGAGTACACGCGCGGCCGGGACCGGCCGGTGAAGCTCAATCGACCTTGGCGTGAACCGCGGTGAAGGCGATCGACACGTCGTCGGCGACCTGAACCGAGCCCATCAACAGCGAGTAGGGCTTGATGCCGTAGTCGGTCTGGCGGACGGTGGTGTTCGCCGACATCCGCCAGGAATCACCCAAATCCTCTGTGCGCAGCTCGATTACGTGCTGGTGTGATCGGCCGTGAATCGTCAGCTCGCCAACGAGCCGGTACCCGTCCGCGGTTGGCTCGACGGCGCCGGCGACGAAGCGGATGTCCGGGAACCGACTCGCTTCGATCGACTTCATCGCGTTGGCTCGCACCAACACCTTTTCCGGCCCCGAGAGCCCCTTGACGCCGCCGTCGCCGCGTAACACGTCGAACGACTCGACCTCGACGGCCAACTCGGCGGCCACCGGTTCGTCACCGCGCCAGGTCACGGTCGCCCGCCAGCGCCGCATCGCGATGGTGAGCCGGTGGCCCATCCGCGCGGCCCTGCCCGCCACTGCGGTGCGCAGCGTCAGCTCCCCATCGGACGGCCCAATGGTCCACATGTCGGTCACCGACCGACTGTGTCACATGGTCAAGACGGTGCGGTAGCGCGCTCGGCCCTCTTCCAGCGCCGCGTAGCCTTCGGCCGCCCGGTCCAGCGGCAGCTCCTCGACCCAGGCGCGCACCCCGGACAGCACCGCGAAGTTCATCGTGTCCTCGACCTCTTTGGCGGTGCCCGACGGATGGCCGACGACGCTGATGCCGGGCGTGATCAGTTGCGCCGGGCTGATCGGCAGCGGCTCGGGGGTGACGCCGATCGTGACGAGCTCACCCAGGGGTTGCAGGCCGCCGACGGTCGCGGCCATCGCCTGCGACGCCCCGGCGGTGCCCAGCACCACCGCGACCCCACCGAGGTCCTTCAACGACTCGGCGACGTCACCGTCGCTGGCGTCGATGTAGTGGTGCGCGCCGAGCTTGAGCGCGTCCGCCTTCTTGGCGGTGCCCCGGTTGATGGCGATGGTCTCGAATCCCATCGCCCGGGAGAACTGCAACCCGAGGTGTCCCAGGCCGCCGACACCGAGGATGGCGACCCGGTCGCCGGGCAGGGCTTTCGTGTGGCGCAGCGCGTTGTAGGTGGTGACGCCCGCGCAGCCCATCGGCGCGGCCTCGGCGTCGGACAGCTCGGCGGGGATGCGGGCGAGCGCGGTCGCCGGCACGGTCGCGGATTGCGCGTACCCGCCTGGATAGTGCCAGCTGGGCACCTTGCCGTTGAGGCAATGGATGAACAGGCCCTTGCGGCACTGCTCGCAGTGGTTGCAGTTGCCGCCGAACCACCCGACGGCCACGCGGTCGCCGACCGCGAATTCCTCGACGCCCGCGCCGACTTCGGCGATGGTGCCCGCGATTTCGTGGCCGGGCGTCAGCGGCCAGGACATCCCGGGGAAGCTGCCGGCCACGAAATGGGCGTCGGTGCCGCAGATGCCGCAGGCGCCGACCTTGATGCGCACCTCACCGCGCTCGGGTGACTTGGTCTCGGCTTCGGCGAGCTCCAACGGCGCGCCCGCGGACTTGACGTGGATCGCTCTATGTGACGGCATGGCCGTAGCCTAATGCGCCACAGGGCATTTCGCCGCCTGATCGCTGTGATAGTCGACCTGCCAGTGCTTGATCCCGTTGAGCCAGCCGGACCGCAGCCGTTGCGGCTGGCCGATCGACTCCAGTCCCGGCATGACGTCGGCGATGGCGTTGAACATCAGGTCGATGGTCATCCGCGCCAGGTTCGCCCCGATGCAGTAGTGCGCCCCGGTGCCGCCGAAGCCGACGTGCGGGTTGGGGTTGCGCAGGATGTTGAACGTGAAAGGGTCGTCGAACACGTCCTCGTCGAAGTTGGCCGAGCGGTAGACCATGACGACCCGCTGGCCCTTCTTGATCTGCACGCCGGACAGCTCGTAATCCTCGAGGGCGGTGCGCTGGAACGACGTGACCGGGGTGGCCCAGCGGACGATTTCGTCGGCCGTGGTGACCGGGCGTTCGCGCTTGTACAGGTCCCACTGATCGGGGAAATCCGTGAAGGCCATCATGCCCTGGGTGATGGAGTTGCGGGTGGTCTCGTTACCGGCCACCGCCAGCAGGATCACGAAGAAACCGAACTCGTCGTCGGAGAGCTTGTGGCCGTCGACGTCGGCCTCGATCAGCTTCGTGACGATGTCCTCGCCCGGGTTCTGGGCCCGGTCGGCGGCCATCTGCATGGCGTAGGTGATCAACTCCACCGAGGCGCCCATGGCGTCGTTGCGGGCGAACTCCGGGTCTTGGTCGCCGACCATCTCGTTGGACCAGTGGAACAGCTTCATGCGGTCTTCCTGCGGCACGCCGAGCAGCCCGGCGATGGCCTGCAGGGGCAGTTCGCAGGAGACCTGCTCGACGAAGTCGCCGCTGCCCGCGGCGGCCGCCGTCTCGACGATGCGCCGTGCGCGTTCGCGGAGATCGTCGCGCAAGCGCTCGACGGCGCGCGGCGTGAAGCCCCGGGAGATGATCTTGCGCAGCCGCGTGTGCTGCGGGGCGTCCATATTGAGCAGCACGAACTTGCCCGTGTCGCGCTGCTCGCGCACGGTGCCCTCCTTGTAGCGCGGCAGGGCGGTGTTCTGCAGGCTCGAGAAGACGTCGCTGCGCAACGAGATCTCTTTGACGTCCTTGTGCTTGGACACCACCCAGAAGCCGCCGTCGTCGAAGCCGCCGCAGCCGAGGGGCTGCTCGTTCCACCAGATCGGTGCGGTGCGGCGCAGCTCGGCCAGTTCCTCGATGGGCAGGCGCACGGCGTGGACGTCCGGGTCGGTGAAGTCGAAACCGGGCGGCAGGTTGGGGACCGGCGTGGAGGTCGGTTCGGTGGTCGTCTTGGCAGTTGACACGGCCCACTCCTCGAGTGACGAAGTCGTCTAGTCGTCCTCGTGCTAATAAACCACCGCCGCACCTCGGATGGGAAGGATTAACGCAAGATCCGAGACGGGAATTGCAACGTGTTCTCTTCGGCACGAGCGTCGCGCCGGTATGGTCTTGTCGCGCCGAGCGGGCCGGATATGCTGTGGTGCAGGTCACCGCCACACGGACGGGGTGAGTCAGCGCGAGGGGTTGAAGATGATCCGGGAAGCAGTTGTCGCCGCCACCTTGGCGGTCGGCGCGATCAGCGTGGCGCCGCACGCGGCCGCCTACGAGGGTGACGTTCCGGGCATGAACTTCCAGGCGACGCTGGGCGCGCCGTGCGATAACTACGAACGCTTCATCTTCGGGCGGGGGCCCAGCGGCCAGGCCGAGGCGTGTCACTTCCCGCCGCCGAACCAGTTCCCGGCCGCCACCACGGGCTACTGGGTCATCTCCTACCCGCTGTACGGGGTCCAGCAGAACGGGGCCAAGTGCCCGGGATCGCAAGCGGCCGCGCAGACGCCCGACGGGCTGCCCATGCTCTGCCTGGGCGCTCAGGGCTGGCAGCCGGGGTGGTTCACGGGCGCCGGGTTCTTCCCGCCCGCCGACTGATGGACGCAGCCACGGCCCGCCGCCGACCCGACACCGCGGTGGTGCCGCGCTGGCTGCGCTTCGTCGTGGCGTCGGATCGGACCGGCTCGGCCTGGTACATCGGCGCCGGCTTCTTTTTCGCGCCGGTGCTGGCCGTGCTGTCGCCGTGGCCCGCGGTCACCGTCGCGCTGTGGGCGGTGATCGGGGTGACCGGGCTGTGGCTCGGCCTGCTGGGCATCGCGATGGCCGTCGGGCTGGCCCGAATCCTGGCGTCCGGCGCCGAGATTCCCGAGGACTACTGGCGCAAGGTGGTGCACTACTAGCGTCCGGCCGGCCCTCGCCGGCGCGCCGGGTGGCTCCCGTCGCGTCTAGAGTCCTTACCGACGCAGCAACCACCGACTGTCCCAAGACTGTCCCCAGCAAGGAGATTCGAGATGGGCTTCAACCCCAAAGACGCAGTCGACGCGGCCAAGGACATCGCGACCAACGCCGTCGAGAAGGCCTCCGACATCGTGGAGCACGCCAGCGACATCATCCGCGGTGACATCGCCGGCGGCGCCAGCGGCATCGTTCAGAACTCGATCGAGATCGGCACGTACGCCGTCGACCGGGCGAAAGAGGTGTTCACCGGCCGCGACGACCTCGACGACGTCTAAGCCCGGTTAGACGGCGGCGGCCTCATTGAGTTCGTCGAGCCGGTTGGTTGCCTCCAGGTACTCCTGGACCCAGCGCTCGATGACCGTCGCCGTCTTCTCCACCTTGTTGAATTGGCCGACGACCTGACCGACCGGGTTGAAGGCGACGTCGACGCTTTCGTTCGGGTACCTGTTGGTGGCCCGCACCGCCATCCCGGACACCATGTACTGCAACGGCATTCCCAGCGGCTTGGGGTTGTCGGGCGCCTCCCAGGCCTCGGTCCAGTCGTTGCGCAGCATGCGGGCCGGCTTGCCTGTGAAGGAGCGGCTGCGCACGGTGTCGCGGCTACCCGCCTTGACGTACGCCTCCTGCTGGACGGGCGTGTTCGAGGACTCCTCGACCATCAGCCACTGCGATCCCGTCCACGCCCCTTGAGCGCCCAGCGCCAGCGCCGCCGCGATCTGCTGGCCGCTGCCGATGCCGCCGGCCGCCAGAACCGGCACCGGCGCGACCTCCTTGACCACCTGCGGCCACAGCACGATGGAGCCCACCTCGCCGCAGTGGCCGCCGGCCTCGCCGCCCTGCGCGATGATGATGTCGACGCCCGCGTCCGCGTGCTTGCGGGCCTGTGACGGCGAGCCGCACAGCGCGGCCACCTTCAGGCCGGCTTCGTGGATGTGCTTGATCATCTCCGCCGGCGGAGTGCCCAGCGCGTTGGCGATCATCTTGACCTTCGGGTGCTTGAGCGCCACCTCGACCTGCGGGGTCGCGGTCGCCTCGGTCCACCCCAGCAACTGCAAGGTGTCGCCGTCGCTGTCCTCGACCGGTACGCCGTGATCGGCGAGGATCTTCTTGCCGAAATCGAGGTGTTCCTGCGGGACCATCTTGCGCAGCGTGTCGGCCAGCTCCTCGGCGGACAGCTGCGAGTCCATGCCCTCGTACTTGTTCGGGATCACGATGTCGACGCCGTAGGGGTGGTCGCCGATGTTGTCGTCGATCCACTTGAGTTCGATCTCGAGCTGCTCGGGCGTGAAGCCGACGGCGCCGAGCACGCCGAAGCCACCGGCCTTGCTGACGGCCACCACGACGTCGCGGCAGTGGGTGAACGCGAAGATCGGGAACTCAATACCGAGCTCGTCGCAGATGGCGGTATGCATGCCTACTCCTGGGGCGCTGGCGGAATTGAAACGTGTTCTAGTTTAGTACCCGGCGTGCTGACGTGGCCAGCGGGTCCCGTCGCGCGGCCCGGGACTACGGTTCGTCGCCGCCTACTTGCCGGTGGCCGGCGTTCGCGCGGGGTTGCCGCCACGCGCAACGTCCCCGTCGATGTCGTCTCCGCACCGCGCGAGCCGCGTTGCGGCGGCCGCCCGGGCTCGCGTGGCCTCTTGATCCGCTCCGTCGGCAGCGGGTAGCGTAATGCTGCCAATTACGACACCACGAGTCTCGTAATTGCCCGTCTCCGGTGAAAGGATCTCAGCCGATGCGCAGCCGTTACGCCGGCGAACCGTTCACCACCGCGACCGCCCACATCGCTGCCGCGCTCGAGGAGGTCAGCGTCCCGACCCTGCTCCTGTCGCTCGTGCACGTCACCGGCGACCCGCGCTTCATCCGCGAGTACAAGCAGCTGGGCATCTTCCTCAACGAGGTGCAGGGGTTCATGTCCGAAGAGGACAAGGCCCGTGCCCGCGCCGAAGCCCTGTCGGTGCTCGCCGACTACCGCGACCGCGGTTGTCCAGAGCCGGCGCCGCTCAGCGCGGACCTCATCCGCGAGATGCTGGACTGGGCGGCCTGCGAACGCGTTCCCGACGACTACCTGCCCCTGGTCGGCGAGGAATTGGACCTCGACGGCGCGGACCCGCGCCGCCCGGCGCCCCTGCCCGTAGAACGCGCCACCGAACTTCCCGTCGTGGTGATCGGGTGCGGCGAATCCGGCATCCTGGCCGGCATTCGGCTCAAGCAGGCCAACATCGAGTTCACCATCGTCGAGAAGAACGCCGGGCCGGGTGGAACCTGGTGGGAGAACCGCTATCCCGGCGCCCGGGTGGATGTGGCGAACCATTTCTATTGCTACAGCTTCGAACCGAACAACGACTGGACGCACTTCTTCGCCGAGCAGCGCGAGCTACAGGACTACTTCACCACGGTCGTCGCCAAGCACGGGCTCGGTGAGCACGTGCGGTGGAACACCGAGGTGCTCGGCGCCACATGGGACGACGACGACGGAACGTGGGGCGTCTCGCTGCGCGGCCCCACGGGGCGCGTCGAGACGCTGCGCGCCCGGGCCGTCATCGCCGCGGTCGGCCAGCTCAATCGCCCCAACGTTCCCGACATCGCCGGCGCCGACACCTTCGCGGGGCCGACGTTCCACAGCGCGGCCTGGGACGCATCCGTCGATCTCACCGGCATGCGGGTCGCGCTCATCGGGGCCGGCGCCAGCGGCTTCCAGATCGCCCCGGCGATCGCGGACCGGGTCGACCAATTGACGATTTACCAGCGCACCGCGCAATGGATGTTCCCGAACCCGATGTACCACGACGAGGTTCCCGACGGCGTCCGCTGGGCGATGCGCCACCTGCCGTACTACGGGCGGTGGTACCGGTTCCTGGTCCTGTGGCCGGGATCCGACAAGGGGCTGGACGCCGCGCAGACCGATCCCGACTTCGCCGACCAGGACCACGCCGTCAGCGACATCAACGCCGCGGCCCACATCATGTTCTCGCAGTGGATCACCAGCCAGATCGACGGACCCGGTGCGGCGGACCTGCTAGCCAAGGTGATGCCGGACTATCCCGCCTGCGGCAAGAGGACCCTGCAAGACAACGGCAGCTGGCTGAAGACGTTGCAGCGCACCAATGTCGAGCTGGTGCGCGCCCCGATCCGCGAGATCACGCCCGACGGCGTGGTCACCGACGACGGGACACACCGCGGCGCCGACGTCATCGTGTACGCCACCGGCTTCCGGCACACCGACGTGCTGTGGCCGCTGACGGTGACCGGCCGCGACGGAGCGGATCTCCGCGAAAAGTGGGGCAGCCGGCCGTACGCCTACCTCGGCATCACCGTCCCGGATTTTCCCAACTTCTTCATCCTCTACGGGCCCGGCACCCACCTCGCGCACGGCGGCAGCCTGATTTTTCAGTCCGAACTGCAGATGCGTTATGTCGACCAATGCCTGCAGCGCATCGCGCAGGACGACCTGCATGCGCTGGAACCGCGGGCCGAGGCGGCCGACGACTGGCACCGACGCACGCAGCACCAGATCAAAAAGATGGTGTGGTCGCATCCCGCGGTCAAACACTCCTACTTCAAGAACGCCGACGGCGAGATCCACACCGTCAGCCCATGGCGGCTCAACGAATACTGGAGCGCCGTCCGCGAACCCGATTGGTCGCGGTTCGTGGTGCGAGGAAGAAAGTGAGCACGCCGACATGCGCACGGTAGTCGTCGACGGTCCCCGCAGCGTCCGGGTCGACACCCGGCCCGATCCGGCGCTGCCCGGACCCGACGCCGCGATCGTCGAGGTGACGGCCGCGGGCATCTGCGGCTCCGACCTGCATTTCTACGAGGCCGATTTCCCGCTGCCCGAGCCGATCGCCGTGGGACACGAGGCCATCGGCACCGTCGTGGCGGTGGGACCCGAGGTGCGCACCGCCAGGGTGGGTGACAAGGTCATGGTGTCGTCGGTGGCCGGGTGCGGCGCCTGCCCCGGCTGCGCCACCCGCGATCCGGTCATGTGCCACAGCGGCTTTCAGATCTTTGGCGGGGGAGCGCTGGGCGGGGCGCAGGCCGACCTGCTCGCGGTGCCCGCGGCCGACTTCCAGCTCCTCAAGGTACCCGACGGCATCAGCGACGAGCAGGCGCTGCTGCTGACCGACAACCTGGCGACCGGCTGGGCGGCGGCGCAGCGCGCCGATATCCCCTTCGGTGGCACCGTGGCGGTGCTGGGCCTGGGCGCCGTCGGGCTGTGCTCGCTGCGCAGCGCGTTGTTCCAAGGCGCGGCAACGGTTTTCGCGGTCGACCACGTCGAGGGCCGGTTGGCGCGCGCCGCCCGTTGGGGAGCGACGCCCGTCAAGCCTCCGGCCGTCGAGGCGATCCTGGCGGCGACCGGAGGTCGCGGCGCCGACGCCGTCATCGACGCCGTCGCGACCGACGCCTCGCTGACCGACGCGCTCAACGCGGTGCGGCCGGGCGGCACGGTGTCCGTGGTCGGTGTGCACGACCTAAACCCGTTTCCGCTCAACGCATTGGGCTGCCTGATCCGTAGCATCACGTTGCGGATGACCACCGCGCCGGTGCAACGCACCTGGCCGGAGCTGATCCCGCTGCTGCAGTCCGGGCGGCTCGACGTGGACGGCATCTTCACGACGACCCTGCCGTTGGACGACGCCGCGAAGGGCTACGCGACCGCCGGGTCGCGCACGGGCGAGGACGTCAAAATCCTGCTGAGGCCATAGCGGCGACGCGGGGGGTGGCTGGTCAGCGGGTTGCCGTGATGTATTGCGAATGCATGAAGCCGTCGATCTTGACGTCGACGTCCGGCGGGGTCAGGCCGTAACCGGCCTGCAGCTGCAGCGTGCTGCGGACCGGATCGACCGTCCACGCATGGGCGGCCAGCCGCTCCGCGGGTTCGGTCTGCGGTTCGTAGGTCAGCGCGGAGAAGTCCACGTCGCCGGACACATTCACCCCGGGGTGAGCCGACTCCAGCGCCGTGAGCTGGTCATGGTCGAGCCGAGAACCCAACGCTCCCACCGCGATTCGACTGCCCGGCGCGCTCAGCCCACTGATCCGGGTGAATAGCGCGTTCTGCGCCTCGTCGGTGAGGTAGGGCAGCAACCCCTCCACCGACCATGCGCTGGGACTTTCGACGTCGAAGCCGGCGGCTTCCAGCGGCCGTGACCAGTCGGACCGCAGGTCGGCGTCGACCTCGACGCGGCGGGCCTTCGGCGTGGCGCCGTGCTCACCGAGCACGCGGGCCTTGAACTCCAGCACCTTGGGCAGGTCAACCTCGAAAACGGTTGTGCCGGCGGGCCAGTCGAGGCGATACGCCCGGGAATCGAGGCCGGCGGCGACGATCACCGCCTGGCGGATGCCCGCCTCACCGGCAGCGGCGAAGAAGTCGTCGAAGAAGCGGGTCTGCACCCCGTACAGGCGAGGGAAGGCCGTCTCGTCCTCGGACGTCCCGGGGTTGGCGAGCACACCGGCGAGGTAAGGGTCCTCCGAGGCGGCGATGAACACCTTCGCGTACTCGTCGCGGACCAACGGGGACGAGCTCACGGCGTGCAGGGCGCGCCAACCCGCCACCAGCAGGGCCGTGTAGCCGACGCTGCTGACGATGTCCCAGTGGTCGTCGTCGGAGCGCAGCGAACCAAACTCCGGTGACGTGCTCACGGCCGCCCCTTCCAGCGCATACGCAGACCCACAGATCGCATGAAGCCGACATACCCAACGTAGCCGCAGTTGTACCGTCAAAGCTCGAGAAACACCGTGACCGGGCCGTCGTTGACCAACTGCACTTGCATGTTCGCACCGAACACACCCGTCTGCACCTCGGCGCCCTGCTGGCGCAGCGCCGCCGCGAACGCTTCTACCAGCGGCTCGGCGAGGGCGCCCGGCGCGGCCGCGTTCCAGGACGGTCGGCGGCCCTTGGCCGTGTCGGCGTACAGCGTGAACTGGCTGACCACCAGGATCGGGGCCTGCACGTCCGCCGCCGACCGCTCGTCGGCGAGAATGCGCAGCCGCCACAGTTTTTCGGCAAGCCGCCGCGCGATGTCGGGTCCATCGCTGTGGGTGACGCCGACAAACGCCAGCAGGCCCTGCGCGTCGGGCCGGATGGCGCCGACCACCTCACCGCCCACCGATACCGACGCCGACGTGACCCGCTGCACCAACACCCGCATGGTTCCCGATGGTGCCAGGCCGGGCCCGCCGCAGTTGGGTACGCTCGTCGGGTGTCCGTGCTCGTCGCGTTCTCCGTCACGCCGCTGGGGGTGGGCGAGGGCGTCGGCGAGATCGTCGCGGAGGCGGTCAGGGTGGTGCGGGCGTCCGGCCTGCCGAACAAGACCGACGCCATGTTCACCGTGATCGAGGGCGACACGTGGGACGAGGTCATGGCCGTCGTCCAGCGTGCGGTGGAAGCCGTCGCCGCCCGCGCGCCCAGGGTCAGCACCGTGATCAAGGCGGACTGGCGGCCCGGGGTGAGCGACGCCATGACGCGCAAGGTGGCCACGGTCGAGGATCACCTCGCCGGCGGCTGACCCAGCGGGCGCACCAGTAGGCTCGTCCCGGTGAGCGCACGCGCAGGCATCGTTGTCACCGGAACCGAGGTCCTCACCGGACGCGTCCAGGATGCGAACGGGCCGTGGCTCGCCGACCGCCTGCTCGAGCTGGGCGTCGAACTCGCCCACATCACCATCTGCGGTGACCGTCCGGCCGACATCGAAGCGCAGCTGCGCTTCCTGGCGGCACAGGACGTCGACCTGATCATCACCAGCGGCGGCCTGGGGCCGACCGCCGACGACATGACCGTCGAGGTGGTGGCGCGCTTCTGCGACCGCGAGTTGGTGCTCGACGACGAGCTGGAAGCCACGATCGCCGACATCCTCAAACGCCTGATGGCGCGCTTCGACGGCGTCGACTTCGACTCGGTGCGGGCCGCCAATCGCAAGCAGGCCATGGTGCCGGCCGGCGCGGAGGTGCTCGACCCCGTCGGCACCGCTCCCGGGGTGGTGGTGCCCGGCACCCCGACCGTCGTCGTGCTGCCCGGCCCGCCGCGCGAGCTGCAACCCATGTGGCGCAAGGCAATTCAGACCGCCGCCGCGCAGCAGGCGGTCGCCGGGCGCACCGTCTACGAACAACAGACGGTGCGCATGTTCGGGCTGCCCGAGTCGGGCCTGGCCGAGACGCTGCGCGACGCCGAGCAGTCCGTGCCCGGTTTCGGCGCGCTCGAGATCACCACCTGCCTGCGCCGCGGCGAAATCGAGATGGTCACCCGCTACGAGCCGGACGCCGCCGCAAGCTACGCCGACCTGGTCCGGCTGCTGCGCGACCGGCACGGCGAGCAGCTGTTCTCCGAAAACGGTTCACTGGTGGACGATCTGGTGGCGCAACTGCTCACCGGTCGCCTCATCGCGACCGCCGAGTCGTGCACGGCGGGGCTGCTGGCCGCACGGCTCACCGATCGCCCCGGGTCGTCGGCGTACGTGGCGGGCGGCGTGGTCTCCTACTCGAACGAGGCCAAGGCGGAGCTGCTGGGCGTCGACCCGGCGCTGATCGAGGAGCACGGAGCCGTCTCCGAGCCGGTGGCCGAGGCGATGGCCGCGGGCGCGCTGCAACGCCTCGGCGCCGACACCGCCGTCGCCATCACCGGGATTGCCGGGCCCGGCGGCGGCACGGAGACCAAGCCGGTCGGCACGGTGTGCTTCACGGTCCGGCTGCGAGACGGCCGCGCCGACACCCGCACGTTGCTGTTGCCGGGCAACCGCTCGGACATCCGGGAACGCTCGACCACCGTCGCCATGCACCTGCTGCGACGCCTGCTGAGCCAACCCTCCTAGGTCGGTTCGGTTGGCAGGAAAGCGCTTTGGGAGCTGCCGAACCGAATCCCGGTGGCGTCCTTGCCGATCAGCGTCAGGACGGTCACGGCCAGCAGCACCGGCACGATCGTCGCCGCCAGCGCGAAGGGATAGCCGTGCGACTCCGCCAGCCGCTCCTGAATGGGCAGGTTGAACGCCGCCAGCAGGTTGCCCAGCTGGTAGGTGACGCCGGGATAGAGGCCGCGGATGGCGTCGGGGGACAACTCGGTGAGGTGAGCGGGGATCACGCCCCACGCCCCCTGCACGCACACCTGCATCAGGAACGAGCCGAGGCACAGCATGGCCGCCGTCCGCGAGTACGCGAACAGCGGCACGATGGGCAGCCCGAGCAGCGCGCAGAAGGCGACGGTGTAGCGGCGGCTGAACCGTTGCGAGAGCGTGCCGAAGAACAGCCCGCCGACGATCGCGCCGACGTTGTAGACGACCACGATCCACTTCACGGTGACGCTGGACAGGCCGGCGCCGTGGTTGGCGGTCGAGCCCAGGAAGGTCGGGTAGACGTCCTGGGTGCCGTGGCTCATCCAGTTGAAGGCGGTCATCAGCAGGACCAGGTAGACGAACCGGCGGATGATGGCGCCGTCGCGCAGGACGTCGCGAATCCGGGTGTTGGTCAGCTTCAGCTGGTCCTGGGCGGCCTCCCAAACCTCGGACTCCTGCACGCGGTAGCGGATGATCAAGCTGATCAGGGCCGGAATGACGGACAGCCCGAACAGCCACCGCCACGACAGTCCCAACCAATCCATCACCACCAAAGAACCCACGCTGGCCAGCAGGTAGCCGAAGGCGTAGCCCTCCTGCAGCAGGCCGGAGAAGAACCCGCGCCGCTCGACGGGCACCTTCTCCATCGCCAGCGCGGCGCCCAGGCCCCATTCGCCGCCCATGCCCAGCCCGTAGAGCAGGCGCAGGATCACCAGCACCGTGAAGTTGGGCGCGAACGCACACAAAAAGCCGACCACCGAATAGAAGATGACGTCCACCATCAGCGGGGTACGCCGGCCGACGCGGTCGGCCCATAAGCCGAACAGCAACGCCCCCACCGGCCGCATGACCAGGGTGGCGGTGGTGATGAACGCGACCTCGGCCTTGCTGTGGTGGAACGTCTTCGCGATGTCGGCATAGACGAATACCACGATAAAGTAGTCGAAGGCGTCCATCGTCCAGCCCAGCATCGCCGCGACGAACGAGTTGCGTTGGTCGGCGGTAAGCCGCTGCCGAGGGCGTGGGTTCTGCAAGCTCGGTGTGGTCACCTGAGCATCGTGCAGGACCGCGCCGCGATGCGCGAGAGCCTGGCCGCGCGACACGCACCGAATTCACCGGCGGCCGCGCGGCGTTGCCCGCGGCCGGTGGCAGGATCGGGCCCATGGGCCCTTTCCTGTTCCGCGCCACCGTCACCGGGTTCGCGCTGTGGCTGGTCACCAAGCTCGTGCACGGCATCACCTTCGTCGGCGGTGACAGCACGCTGCAGCGGGCCGGCATCATCTTCGTCGTCGCGGTGATCTTCGGGCTCGTCAACGCGTTCATCAAGCCGGTCGTCCGCATCTTGTCGATCCCGCTCTACATCCTGACGCTCGGCCTGTTCCACGTTGTCGTGAACGCGCTGATGCTCTGGATCACCGCGCGGATCACGGCGCACACCACCCACTGGGGCCTGCAGATCGACCACTTCTGGTGGACGGCGATCCTGGCGGCGATCGTGTTGTCGATCGTGAGTTGGGTGCTCTCGCTGGTGATCCGCGACGTCGGCCTGCGCGGCCGGTAAGCCCTAGCGCTGCACCAACCGCAGGACGTCGCGCGCGCACCCCCAGGACAGCGTCACCCCGTTGCCGCCGTGCCCGTAGTTGTGGATGCAGCGCGCCCGCCCCAGGGGTTCGGCCGCCACGCGCACCGAGGGTCGGTCGGGCCGCAGCCCGGTGATCGTCTCGATCACCTCGGCGTCGCCCAGCCGCGGCTCGATCCGCCTGCAGCGCCTCAGGATCCGCTCGCTGAGCTCCGGGTCGGGCGTGGTGTCCCAGCGGCCGGGCACGCCGATACCGCCGCACACAACCCGCCGCGGGTGGGGGAAGTAGCAGGTCCACTCCGGTCCGCCGTTGATCTCCACAAACAGCTGGCGCAGCCCGGGATTGGTGAGCACCAGGTGCTGGCCGAAGACCGGGCGGACGGTGTCGTCACCGGTGAGCGCTCCGGCCGCGAGGCCCGTGCAGTTGACGACGATCGGCGCGGCGTCGGCGGCCTCGGCCAGTGACCGCACCGTGCGCCGCTCGATGCCGCAGCCGGCAGCGGCCAGCCGGCGGGTGAGGTAGTCGAGGTAGCGGGGCATGTCGATCATCGGGACGGTGGCGCAGAACCCGCCGGCGAATCCGTCGGGCACCTCGCTCGGGTCGGCGGCGCGCAGGCCGGGGATGAGGGCGGCCGCGGACGCCATGGCCTGCGCCGCCGTCAGTTCGCCGACGGCCAGGGCCGGCGCCAGCTGCACCCCGGAGTCGGGTAGCCCGGCCAGCTCATGGAAGACGTGCAGCGAGTGTTCGGTCCAGCCCAGCGTCTGGGCCGCGCGTTCGGCGGGCCGCGGCGGCAGCCACACGGCACCGGCCACCATCGACGTCGTCTGCCGCGGGGGCGCCGCACTCCAGATCTGTACCGGCCAGCCCGCCTCGGCCAGCACGACGGCCGAGGTCAGACCGCTGACGCCCGCGCCGACGACGACGATCGGTTGCGTGCTGGCCACGGACGCCTCGGGTCAGGAGTGCGGCGGCGCGCTGCTGGGGGGCTGCTGGGCGCTCGGTGCCGGCTGCTGGCCGTTCTGCCCGCCGAGCAGGCCGTTGAGGATGCCCAGCGTGCCCTGCACGCCGGCGGGCGGCGCGCTCGGCGGGAGCGCGGCGTCCGGGGTGAGCTGCCAGGGCTGGCACCCCGACGTCTTGAACGCCTTGTCCGTCGGGTCGATCTGCACCACCTGGGGCTTCTTGCTCATGGAGTTGTCGATCAGCGCGCCGTCGGGGTTGCCGGTCCGCTTCCAGTAGCAGGTGCCGTTGCCGACGGGTCCGCCCGAGCTGTAGATGCCCGGCGCGATGTCGCTGCCCACCGCGTAGATGCCGTCCTTGTCGATGGCGGTCTTCGGCCCCGGCCCGGGCGGCGCGCCGTGCGCGGGCGAGGGTGCGGGCCCGGGCGGGGGCCGAAGTGCGTAGCCCCTCACGTTTTAGCCGTCAGCAGGGGTCGCAGCCTAATCGGGCGGGGGCCCGACCGGTCAACCCACGCCCGCGCGGAGCGCCGG
>NZ_LZJC01000053.1 GCF_001666755.1 Mycobacterium sp. E1214
GCGGTCTGGGAACCAGGCCGGCGGCGCGCCGAGGACGGCCCGGGGCATTGGCGAAGTGCCCGCCTCGTAGCGACAACACAGCGACAAGCGCCTCCCGCCGGGCGATGACCCGCGGCGCGGTGCCGTGCTAGGTCCCGTTGTCGCTGCGAGGCGGGCACTTCGCACACCACCCCCCACCCGGTCCCGTTGTCGCTGCGAGGCGGGCACTTCGCGCACCACTCCCCCGACCGTGCGTAGGGTTTCGCCGGTGGCCCATCCCCCGTCCCCGACGCGCGTTTTCGCGCGGCGCGCGACGCTGGCGCGCTCGGTGCGGCTGCTGTCGGAATTCCGCTACGAGCAGTCCGACCCGGCCCGCTTCTACGGCGCGCTGGCCGCCGACACCGCGGCGATGGTGGCCGACCTGTGGCAGGCCACGCGTGACGAACCACCGGCGGGCCGCACGGTGCTCGACGTCGGCGGCGGCCCCGGCTACTTCGCGGCCGCGTTCACCGACGCGGGGTTCCGCTACGTCGGCGTCGAGCCGGACCCGGGCGAGATGCACGCGGCCGGCCCGGCGCCCGGCACCGCGGCGGACGCCGGCACGTTCGTGCGGGCGTCGGGCATGGCGCTGCCGTTCGCCGACGACTCGGTGGACATCTGCCTGTCGTCCAATGTCGCCGAGCACGTGCCAAGGCCGTGGCGGCTGGGCGCCGAAATGCTGCGAGTGACCAAGCCGGGGGGCCTGGCGGTGCTGTCGTACACCGTGTGGCTCGGTCCCTTCGGCGGCCACGAGATGGGCCTGACCCACTACCTGGGCGGCGCCCGCGCGGCCGCCCGCTACGCCCGCAGACACGGGCATCCGCCCAAGAACAACTACGGGTCGTCGTTGTTCGCGGTGACCGCCGCCGCGGGCCTGGACTGGTCGGCCAACACCGGGGCCGCGGTGGCCGCTTTCCCGCGCTACCACCCACGATGGGCGTGGTGGCTGACTTCGATACCGGTCGTGCGCGAGTTCCTGGTGAGCAATCTGGTGCTGGTCCTACAACCCCAATAGTGAAACGTGTTCTCGTTTGGCGTCGGCTTGGGTAGGGTGGCGCCCATGAGCGACGCTACAACGGAGTACGACAAGCTATTCATCGGCGGCAAATGGACGGAACCGTCGACCTCCGAGGTCATCGAGGTGCACTGCCCCGCGACCGGTGAGTACGTGGGCAAGGTGCCGCTGGCGGCGGCCGCCGACGTCGACGCCGCGGTCGCCGCCGCGCGCGCGGCCTTCGACAACGGACCCTGGCCCAGCACGCCGCCGAAGGAGCGCGCGGCCGTGATCGCCAACGCGCTCAAGGTCATGGAGGAGCGCAAGGACCTCTTCACGCAACTGCTCGCGGCCGAGACGGGTCAGCCCCCGACCAGCGTCGAAACGATGCACTGGATGAGCTCGATCGGCGCCCTGAACTTCTTCGCCGGCCCGGCGGCGGACCAGGTCAAGTGGAAAGAGACCCGCAACGGCGGCTACGGGCAGAGCATCGTGTACCGCGAGCCGATCGGCGTGGTGGGCGCGATCGTGGCGTGGAACGTGCCGCTCTTCCTGGCCGTCAACAAGCTGGGCCCGGCGCTACTGGCCGGCTGCACCGTGGTGCTCAAGCCCGCCGCCGAGACCCCGCTGAGCGCCAACGCGCTGGCGGAGGCCTTCGCCGAGGCGGGACTCCCCGAGGGTGTGCTGTCGGTGGTGCCCGGCGGCGTCGAAACCGGCCAGGCACTGACCTCCAACGCGGGCGTCGACCTGTTCTCCTTCACCGGCAGCTCCGCCGTCGGCAAGGAGATCGGCCGGCGCGCCGCCGATCTGCTCAAGCCGTGCACCCTGGAACTCGGCGGTAAGTCGGCGGCCATCGTCCTCGACGACGTCGACCTCGCCGCCGCCATCCCGATGCTGGTCTTCTCCGGAATCATGAACACCGGGCAGGCCTGCGTGGCCCAGAGCCGCATCCTCGCCCCGCGGTCGCGCTACGACGAAATCGTGGACGCCGTCGGCAATTTCGTGCAGATGCTGCCGGTCGGCAAGCCGGACGACCCGGCCGCGCAGATCGGCTCGCTGATCTCGGAGAAGCAGCGCGCCCGCGTCGAGGGTTACATCGCCAAGGGCATCGAGGAGGGCGCCCGCCTGGTGTGCGGCGGCGGCCGCCCC
>NZ_LZJC01000054.1 GCF_001666755.1 Mycobacterium sp. E1214
CGATGCGGCCAGCGAGTCCAGGGCCCACAGGAACGCGGCGAGCGTCTTGCCGGAACCGGTCGGCGCGATCACCAGGGTGTTGTCGCCGTCGGCGATCGCGTCCCACGCCTGCGCCTGCGCGGTGGTGGGCGTGGCGAAGGTGCTGGCGAACCACTCCCTGGTGATCGCGCTGAACCGGCTCAACGGGTCGTTGGTGCTCACCTAGCCATGGTGCCAACGGGTACCGACAAGGCGCCCGCTACTGCTGCGGTTCGATGCGGGCGGTGGCCATCGCGTGCGCCAACTCGTCCGGGATTTCCGGCACCCGGGCGATCGCGTCGAACAGCGAGTGGGCGCACGCGTCGGCGAGGCGGTCGGCGTTGGTGGTGGGGTCGATGATCCGCTGCCTGCACAGCTCGAAGGTGAACGCGAGCCAGCCGTGGCAGATCACCCGCAGGTCGCGCTCGACGTCGGGCGCCAGCTTGCCCGTCGGAGTCTTGGCGACCACCGCGGCGATCCGGCTCATGATGTGCTCGAGCTGGCGGTTCTTGGCCTCGTCGTCGACGCCGAGCAGGACCGGGTCGGAGCGGCCGAGCCCGACGTACGCCGCCCACGCGGCCTCGGGATTCTGCTCGTGGTAGGCCATGTACGCGATGACGCCGGTGCGCACTTCCTCATACATGGTCAGACCCGTCGCGTCGTCCATGTTGGTGGTCTCGTAGAGCCGGTCGGCCTCGTCCTTGACCACTGCGGCGAAGAACGCTCGCTTGTCGGGAAAGTAGTGATACATCAGCGCCCGGGAGACCCCCGCGCGCTCGGCGATCTCGTCGATGCGGACCTCGTCATAGGGTCGCTTTCCGAAGACCTCCGCCCCCAAAGCGAGCAGCTCAGCGCGTCGATCCTCGGGGGATAACCGCCTTCTGGCTGTCGGCATGTGACAGATAGTACTCACGCGTGTTAAGTGGACCGCCCGATTGCGGTTATCCGAACTGCATACGGTAACCAATCCGGCACGGCAAACGATGAAAACGGGGAACGGAGGTGACGGCGGCATGCACAAGGCGGACGAACGAGCTGGCGGCGATCGCCTAGGGCAGCGCGACGGCGAGGTGCGCGCCGCGTTGCGCTTCGCCGCCTTGGCCGCGGCGGCGGCCGGCGGATTCCTGGCGGTGGCCGTGCTCTGGGTGAGCACCTGCCCCGGGGTGGGTACCGACACGGTGGCGTGTGGCCCGGCCCAACGCACCCTGCTGGCCCTCGGCGCGCCGGTGATCGCGTTCGGTGCCGCGCTGCGGGCATTGCTGCGCACCTACCGCGTGTGGAAGGCGTCCGGCACCTGGTGGGGCTGGCAGGGCGCGGGGTGGTTCCTGCTGACGGCCACGGTGTTGCTGGTGGCGCTGGGTGTCGGCCCGATCGCCGGGCCCGCGCTGACCCTTTGAGTTTGCCTGCCGGCGATCTACCGTTGAGGGTGCAACCCGGTATGAGCTGCGCGCCGCGTCCACTCTCCTTGAGGAGCAGCCATGGGAGATACGTTCCACGATCCGGTCGACCACCTGAGGACCACGCGCCCGCTGGCCGGTGAATCGCTCATCGACGTGGTGCACTGGCCCGGGTATCTACTGGTGCTGGTCGGCGTGATCGGCTGGTGCGGCAGCCTCGCCGCCTTCGGCAGCGGGCATGCGCACCAGGGCATGACGGCGGGCCTGATCGGGACGGTCGCCGCGGTCGTCGGCCTGGTGTGGTCGGCGGCCGAACACCGGCGGGTTCGTGGGATTGCGGACCGCTGGTACTCAGAGCACCCCGAGGTCAGCCGGCAGCGGCCCGCGAGCTGACGCCGTCGCGCGCCCCTGCCGGATCGGGAGGTTATGGCCGGCGGCGAATGGGTATCAGGAGTGCACCATGATGAGTGCCGCAAGGGTCGCGTTAGCGTCGTCACGCCATCGTGGCGGACGTAGTTACGGAAGACACCCACATCGATGCCCAATGCCAGAACCAACGAGACGACCAGCGTGATCTTGCCCGTGACAGCGACGCGCCCGCAGGGGCGCGTCCGCTTTGTGTCGGTCGCGTCCGCCCCGCCCGCGGGACGGGCACCCGGTAGCCACCATGACTGACCGGCTGGAGCGTACGGTCCACGGCGAGCTGCGAGGCAGTAGTAGTGTCAGTCGAACATTGCCGGGAGACCATATGAATGATGCGGGATTGCACGCTAACAAGCGTCAACGCGGCCACCGCGCCGTCGAGCTTCACGTCGCTGCGCGCCTGGAGAACCTGGCGATGCTGCGCACCCTCGTGGGTGCCATCGGCACCTTCGAGGACCTGGACTTCGACGCCGTCGCGGACCTGCGCCTGGCGGTCGACGAGGTGTGCACCCGTTTGATTCGTTCGGCCACCCCGGACGCGACGCTGGTGGTCGTGGTGGATCCCCAGGCCGACCAGCTGGTGGTGGAGGCCTCGGCCGCGTGTGACACCCACGACGTGGTGGCGCCCGGCAGCTTCAGCTGGCACGTGCTGACGTCGCTCGCCGACGACGTCCAGACCTTCCATGACGGTCGCGAACCCAACGAAGCCGGCAGCGTTTTCGGCATCACGCTGACGGCGCGACGGGCGGCCTCCAGCAGGTGACAGCGCGAGCTGCCGGCGGTTCGGTCTCACGGCCGAACGAATACGCCGATGTCCCGGAAATGTTCCGCGAGTTAGCCGGCGTCGCCGCCGACTCGCCGGAATTCCAGCGGCAACGGGACAACATCGTCGAGCGGTGCCTGCCGCTGGCCGACCACATCGCCCGGCGCTTCGAGGGCCGCGGCGAGCCCCGCGACGACCTCGTTCAGGTCGCGCGCGTCGGGCTGGTCAACGCGGTGGTGCGGTTCGACGTCGACGCCGGTTCGGACTTCGTGTCCTTCGCGGTGCCCACGATCATGGGCGAGGTGCGTCGCCACTTCCGCGACAACAGCTGGTCGGTCAAGGTCCCGCGGCGGCTGAAAGAACTGCATTTGCGGCTGGGCACCGCCACCGCCGACCTGTCCCAGCGGCTGGGCCGGGCGCCCACCGCTACCGAGCTCGCCGCGGAGCTGGACATGGACCGCGAAGAGGTGGTCGAGGGCCTGGTCGCCGGCAGTTCCTACAACACCCTGTCGATCGACAGCGGCGGCGGCGGCGAGGAAGAGGAAGCCCGCGCGATCGCGGACACCCTGGGCGACGTCGACACCGGCCTGGACCGCATCGAGGATCAGGAATCGCTACGGCCCCTGCTCGAGGCGCTGCCCGAGCGGGAGCGCACCGTGCTGGTGCTGAGGTTCTTCGAGTCGATGACGCAGACGCAGATCGCCGAGCGCGTCGGCATCTCGCAGATGCACGTGTCGCGCCTGCTGGCGAAGTCGCTAACGCGGCTGCGCGATCAGCTGCAGTAGCGGGCGTGCACGGGCGCCGTCGTCGTCTCGGGGCTCCAGCAGCGGCTCGGCCTCCGGCGTGGTCACTGGCAGCGTGGCGTCGGGGTCGCAGACCCGCAGCAGCCTGGCCACCGCCGGGCTGGGCGCCATCGCCCAGTCGGCCTGTGCCGCCGAGCACACCACGTTGATGCGGTGCAGCGCCGAAAACCCGGCCGTGCCAATGAAATGCAGGCCGCGCAGGTCGAGGATCACGCGCCGGGAGCGGTTGACGCTGTGCTGGACGTAGGCGGCGAGCTGGTCGGCGTTGGCCGCGTCGAGCTCACCGTCGACGGTGATCAGGGTCCCGGACGCGCCCCAGTGCGCCGTGAATTGCGCGGTCCGACTTTGTTGCCAAGATTGGGCCACAGGCATTGCTGACTCCATCCGTAGAGCAAATATGCTGCGGAGGACGTCAGGTGAAGTGAAGTCGAGCAGGGAGTTCGCCCCCCGGCCTCGTCTGACGTGATCCGGACGGCTGTGAACTCAACCTGCCTGCACCCTACCCCCCGGCGAGCCGGGGGGACCATGCTTCACGGCTGATTCTCAGGAACCGTCACTTGATCTCGGCGAGCACCGTGCCCTGTGTGATGGCGGCGCCGGCCTCGACCGCGAGCCCGGTGATCACCCCGTCCTTATGGGCGGTCACCGGGTTCTCCATCTTCATCGCCTCCAGCACCACGATCAGGTCGCCGGCGGAGACCTCCTGGCCCTCGGAGACCGCGACCTTGACGACGGTGCCCTGCATGGGCGCGGTGACGGCGTCGCCCGACGCGGCGGCGCCGGCGTGCGAGCCGCGTTTGCGGGGCTTGGGCTTCTTGCGGATGACGCCGGCCGGGTCGGCGGCGCCGCCGCCGGACAGCGCGAGGTCGCCGGGCAGCGACACCTCGAGCCGGCGGCCGCCGACCTCGACGACCACCGTCTGGCGCGGCCGCGTGTCGGCCTCGTCGTCGAGGGGTTCGCCGCCGGTGAACGGCTCGACGGTGTTGTTCCACTCGGTCTCGATCCAGCGGGTGTGGACGCTGAACCCGTTCTCGTCACCGATGAACGCGGGATCCGAGACCACGGCGCGGTGGAACGGGATGACGGTGGCCAGGCCCTCGACGTGGAACTCGTCCAGCGCCCGCCGCGACCGGGCCAGCGCCTCCTCGCGGGTGGCGCCGTAGACGATCAGCTTGGACAGCATCGAGTCGAACTGGCCGCCGATCACCGAGCCGGCCTCCACGCCGGAGTCCAGCCGCACGCCGGGGCCGGTGGGGATGTCGTAGCGGGTGACCGGGCCGGGCGCCGGCAGAAAGCCCCGGCCGGCGTCCTCGCCGTTGATCCGGAACTCGATGGCGTGCCCGCGCGGCGTCGGGTCCTCGGTGAGGTCCAGCTTCTCGCCGTTGGCGATCTTGAACTGTTGCAGCACCAGGTCGATGCCCGCGGTCTCCTCGGTCACCGGGTGCTCCACCTGCAACCGGGTGTTGACCTCGAGGAAGGAGATCAGGCCGTCCTGACCGACGAGGTACTCGACCGTGCCGGCCCCGTAGTAGTTGGCCTCCTTGCAGATCCGCTTGGCGGATTCGTGGATCTCCTTGCGCTGCGCGTCGGTGAGGAACGGCGCCGGCGCCTCCTCGACCAGCTTCTGGAAGCGGCGCTGCAGCGAGCAGTCGCGGGTGCCCGCGACGATGACGTTGCCGTGCTGGTCGGCGATCACCTGGGCCTCGACGTGGCGCGGTTTGTCCAGGTAGCGCTCGACGAAGCACTCACCCCGGCCGAAGGCCGCGACGGCCTCGCGGGTGGCCGACTCGAACAGTTCGGGGATCTCCTCGATGCTGCGGGCGACCTTCATGCCGCGGCCGCCGCCACCGAAGGCCGCCTTGATGGCGATCGGCACGCCGTACTCCTGCGCGAAGGCCACCACCTCGTCGGCGTCCTTGACGGGGTCGGGGGTGCCGGGAACCAGCGGCGCCTGCGCGCGGGCGGCGATGTGGCGGGCGGTGACCTTGTCACCCAGGTCGCGGATCGACTGCGGGCTGGGCCCGATCCAGATCAGGCCGGCGTCCAGCACGGCTTGCGCGAAATCGGCGTTCTCCGAGAGGAATCCATAGCCGGGGTGCACGGCGTTGGCGCCCGACTTGGCCGCCGCGTCCAGCAGCTTGCCGAAGTCCAGGTAGGACTCCGCCGACGTCTGGCCGCCCAGGGCGAAGGCCTCGTCGGCAAGCTTCACGTGGGGGGCGTCGGCGTCGGGCTCGGCGTACACGGCCACGCTGGGCAGGCCGGCGTCGCGGGCCGCGCGGATCACCCGGACAGCGATCTCGCCGCGGTTGGCGATGAGCACTTTGGAGATCCTGTCGCTGGCGTGACTGGCCACTGCGCCTCCTGTTTGGCATCTTTGGCAGACGGTGATTCTGCGGGCTTCTTAAGAGACTTTCTTACAACTCGAAGGAAGTCTAAGCGCCGCGCCGTCGCGCCGATGAAGCGGTATCGACTTTCTTCTAGGACGCCTCGCGGATGCGCCGCTTGATGCGCGTGAGCATCGCCGAGAGGCCGCGCAGCCGCAGCGGGCTGATCAGCGCGGCCAACCCCAGGTCGGCGTAGAAGTCGTCGGGCACCGCCAGGATGTCGGCGGCGGGTTGCCCGTCCAGGCCGCTGGCCAGGATCGAGGCGAAGCCCCGCGTGGTGGGCGCCTCGGCGGGCGCGCTGAAATACAGCCGCACCCGGTCGGCGTCGTGCGCGTCGACGTGCAGGAACAGCGGGGACTGGCATTCGGGCACCGGCTCCATGGCCTGTTCTTGCAACGCGGCGGGCAGCGCCGGCAGCTCGTCGGCGAACTCCAGCAGCAGCTTGAGCTTGTCCTGGCCCTCGACCTCGGCGAAGTCGGACACCACCTCGGCGAGCGGGGCGGGCATGGTCATGGCGCGGTCGCGCCGGGCGCCCCCGGGCTCTCGCCGGCGACGATCGGCACGCGCACCGTGTTGCCCCACTCGGTCCACGAGCCGTCGTAGTTGCGCACGCCGGGCTTGCCCAGCAGGTGGGTGAGGACGAACCAGGTGTGGCTGGACCGCTCACCGATGCGGCAGTACACCACGGTCCGGTCGTCGGGTTCGAGGAAGCCGTAGAGCTCCTCGAGCTCCTCGCGGCTGCGGAACCGGCCGCTCTCGTCGGCCGCCTTGGCCCACGGGATGGACCGGGCGGTGGGGATGTGGCCGCCGCGCAGCACGCCCTCCTCCGGGTACTCGGGCATGTGGGTGCGCTTGCCGGTGTACTCGTCGGGGGAGCGGACGTCGATCAGGGGCTCGCTGCCGAGGATCGCCAGCACGTCCTCCTTGAAGGCGCGGATGGGTTCGTCGTTGCGGGCGACGACGGGGTAGCCGGTGGAGGTCTTGGTCGGCACGTCGAGCGTCACGTCCCGCCCCTCCCTGAGCCACAGGTCGCGGCCGCCGTTGAGCAGGCGCACGTCCTCGTGGCCGAACAGGGTGAACACCCACAGCGCGTAGGCCGCCCACCAGTTGCTCTTGTCGCCGTAGATCACCACGGTGTCGTCGCGGGCGATGCCCTTGCGGTTCATCAGGTCGGCGAACTTCTCGCCGTTGACGTAGTCGCGGACCAGCGGGTCGTTGAGGTCGGTGTGCCAGTCGATCTTCACCGCGCCGGGGATGTGGCCGACGTCGTAGAGCAGGACGTCCTCGTCGGATTCGACGATGACCAGGCCGGGCGACCCCAGGTGGGCCGACAGCCAGTCGGCGGTGACCAGCCTCTCGGGGTGGGCGTAGGCCGACAGGGTGGGGCTGGGGTCAGGGGGTAATGCCACGGGTCCGAGCCTACCGCCAGGGGTGCGGGAATCAGCCGACGGCGTTGGCCGCCCAGAGGGCGGCGACCGACAGCCCGACGCGGTCGAGCAGGCGGCGCAGCAACGGCAGGCTCAGGCCGATGACGTTGGAGGGATCGCCCTCGATGCCGTCGACGAACCACCCGCCCAGGCCGTCGAGCGTGAACCCGCCGGCGACCCGCAACGGTTCGCCGGCGTCGACGTACGCCCGCAGATCCGGCCCCGCGGGCCGGGCGAAGTGCACGGTCGTGGCGGCGGATTCGGCCTGCCGGTCGGTGATCACCCCGTCGCGCAGGCGCAGCAGGCAGTGGCCGGTGTGCAGCCGGCCGGACCGGCCGGCCATCAGCCGCCACTGCAGCAGCGCGGCGTCGGCGGTTGCGGGTTTGCCGCACAGCCGGCCGTCGAGGTCGAGCATCGAGTCGCAGCCGATGACCACGCAGTCCGCCGCGACGCCGGGCTGCAGCCCGGCGGCCACCCGGTCGGCCTTGGCGCCGGCGAGCGCGCCGACCACCTCGGCGGGCGACGCGTCGGCGCCCAGGCCGGCGATCAGCGCGTCCTCGTCGACGCCGGACACCGCGACCAGCGGCTCGACGCCGGCCCCGCGCAGCACGTTGAGCCGGCCTGAGGAGGCCGACCCAAGCACCACGCGGGTCACTTCTTCAGGTGCGTCATCTGTAGGAAGGTGAGCCGCTGGTAGTTCGACATCGCAAAGCGCAGCCGGTCGATCGGCAACCCCCACTTGCTGCGCTCGGCGGGTGGCAGCACCGGCTCGCCGCCGCCGACGCCGCCCAGCACGGCGACGAGCGCGGCCAGCTCCTCGTCGGTCGGCTGCCCCTTGAGGACCTTGATGTGCGGCTCGTGTGGCGCGGCGCCGCCGAGGGTCACGTCGGCGCTCACGTCGTCGGCGCTCACAGGGCTCACTGCGTTCGCCTGGCTCCCGCTCACTGGGTTCGCCTCGCTCCCGTCGCTCACTGCGTTCGCTCCGCTCGTTCGACTCACAGGGCTCAAATCGTTCGCCTCGCTCCCGTCGCTCACTGCGTTCGCTCCGCTCGTTCGACTCACAGGGGAATGTTCCCGTGCTTCTTGGGCGGCAGGTGCGCGATCTTGCGCTCCAGCAGGCGCAGCGCCGTGCCGATGTAGCCGCGGGTGTGCGACGGGGGAATCACCGCGTCGACGTAGCCGCGCTCGGCCGCGACATAGGGGTTGACCAGCGTGTCCTCGTACTCCTGCTGCAGCTGCAGCCGCAGCGCGTCGACGTCCTTGCCCTCCTTGGCGGCCTCTTTGAGCTGCTGGCGGTAGACGAAGCCGACGGCGCCGGAGGCGCCCATCACCGCGATCTGCGCGGTGGGCCAGGCGATGTTGACGTCACACCCCATGTCCTTGGAGCCCATGACGCAGTAGGCGCCGCCGTAGGCCTTGCGGGTGATGACGGTGATCTTCGGGACGGTGGCCTCGCCGTAGGCGTAGAGCAGCTTGGCGCCGCGGCGGATGATGCCGTTGTATTCCTGGCCGGTGCCCGGCAGGAAGCCCGGGACGTCGACCAGCATGATGATCGGAATGTTGAAGCAGTCGCAGGTCCGCACGAACCGGGCGGCCTTCTCCGAGGCGTTGATGTCCAGGCAGCCGGCGAACTGGGTCGGCTGGTTGGCGACGATTCCGACCGGCCGGCCGTCGATGCGGCCGAACCCGACGACGATGTTGGTGGCGTAGCCGTTCTGGATCTCCAGGAACTCGTCGTCGTCGAGGATGCGGGTGATGACCTCGTGCATGTCGTAGGGCTGGTTCGGCGAGTCCGGGATCAGGGTGTCGAGCTCGAGGTCCTCCTCGGTGAGGTTTTCCTCGATGGCGCCGGCGGGAATCGGCTCCGCGTAGCGCGGCGCGTCGGTCGCGTTGTTGGGCGGCAGGTAGCTGAGCAGGTCGCGGACCCAGTCGAAGGCGTCCTGCTCGCCGGAGGCGACGTAGTGCGCGGTGCCCGACTTGGCCATGTGGGTGTGGGCGCCGCCCAGCTCCTCCATGGTGACGTCCTCGCCGGTGACGGTCTTGATGACGTCCGGCCCGGTGATGAACATCTGGCTGGTCTGGTCGACCATCACCACGAAGTCGGTCAGCGCGGGGGAGTAGACGTGGCCGCCGGCGGCGGCGCCCATGATCAGCGAGATCTGCGGGATGACGCCGGAGGCGATGATGTTGTTGCGGAAGATCCGGCTGTAGAGGCCCAGGGAGACGACGCCCTCCTGGATGCGCGCGCCGGCGCCGTCGTTGATGCCGATCAGCGGGCGGCCCGTCTTGATCGCCAGGTCCTGGACCTTGACGATCTTCTCGCCGTACACCTCGCCGAGGCTGCCGCCGAACACCGTGGCGTCCTGGCTGAAGATGCACACGTCGCGGCCGTCGATGGTGCCGTAGCCGGTGATCACACCGTCACCCAGCGGGCGGTTGTGCTCCAGCCCGAAGTTCTTGCTGCGGTGCTTGGCCAGCGCGTCCAGCTCGACGAACGAATCCTCGTCGAGCAGGGCCAGGATGCGCTCGCGGGCAGTCAGCTTGCCCTTGGCGTGCACCTTCTCGACGGCCTCCTCGCCGACTGGGTGCAGGGACTCCTCGCGGCGCTTGTGCAGCTCGGCAAGCTTGCCCGCGGTGGTGTGGATGTCGATGGTGTGCTCGGCGGCGGGTTCCGCAGTGTGGTCCGTAACGCTCGTCATGGCAGCGATCGTATCGGCAGCCCCGTCGGTCTCCCTTAAGCAGCCCTTAATTAGCGTCGGCGATTCGCGAAGCGGCGCTCCGGCGCGGGCGCCCGTGGCCGGTATCGTCGTCGGACGACGAATCCAGTACAGCGCGGGAGTGGCGATGGTCGACTGGGCGCACGAATGCGACGTGCTGGTTGCGGGGTCGGGCGGCGGCGGCGTCACCGGCGCCTACACCGCCGCGCGCGAGGGCCTCGACGTGCTGCTGGTCGAGGCGACGGACAAGTTCGGGGGCACCACCGCCTACTCCGGCGGGGGCGGGGTCTGGTTTCCCTGCAACCCGGTGCTACTGCGCGCCGGCACCGACGACACCATCGAGGACGCGCTCACCTACTACCACGCCGTCGTCGGCGACCGCACCCCCCGCGAGCTGCAGGAGACGTTCGTGCGCGGCGGCGCGCCGCTGATCGCCTACCTGGAGCGGGACCCGGACCTCAAGTTCGTGCCGCTGCCGTGGCCCGACTATTACGGCAAGGCGCCCAAGGCGCGCCTGGACGGCCAGCGCCACATCGCCGCGAAACCGTTGAAGGTGGCCGCGGCGCCGGAACTGCGCGACGCCATCCGGGGCCCGCTGGAGACCGACCGGCTCGGCGCCGAGCCCCCGGCGGACTACTTCATCGGCGGTCGCGCGCTGATCGCGCGGTTCCTCAAGGCCCTCGGCCAGTACCCGGCCGCGACGCTGCGGCGCGACACCGCGCTGGTCGAGCTGGTGGTGTCCGAGGGTCGCGTCACGGGCGCCGTCGTCGAGACGCACGGCGAACGCCGCGCCGTCCGCGCCCGCCGGGGCGTGCTGCTGGCCGCCGGCGGCTTCGAGGCCAACGACGAGCTGCGCCGCCGGTACGGCGTGCCGGGCGTCGCGCGAGACACCATGGGCGGGCCCGGCAGCCGGGGCCTGGCGCTGCAGGCGGGCATCGCCGCCGGCGCCGACACCGACCTGCTGGACCAGGCCTGGTGGTCGCCCGGGATGACCCATCCCGACGGGCGGTCGGCGTTCGCGCTGTGGTTCACCGGCGGCATCTTCGTCAACCAGGACGGCAACCGGTTCGTCAACGAGTCCCGCGCCTACGACCGGGCCGGCCGCGAGATCATCGCCCAGCTGCACGACGGGTCGCTCACGTTGCCGTATTGGATGGTCTACGACGACAAGGAGGGCGAGGTACCGCCGGTGAAGGCGGCCAACGTCCCGGTCGTCGAGACCGAGAAGTACGTCGCCGCGGGCCTGTGGCACACCGCGGACACCCTGGAAGGCCTCGCCGCCAAGATCGGCGTCCCCGGCGCTCAGCTGGCCGCGACGGTCGCCCGCTTCAACACGTTCGCCGCCGCCGGCGTCGACGGGGACTTCGGCCGCGGCGACGAGGCGTTCGACCGTGCCTTCTCGGCCGGCGCCTCGCCGCTCGTGCCGCTCGACCGCCCGCCGTACCACGCCGCCGCGTTCGGCCTGTCCGACCTGGGCACCAAGGGAGGCCTGCGCACCGACGCCGCCGCCCGCGTGCTCGACACCTCCGGCGTCCCGATCCCGGGCCTCTACGCCGCCGGCAACACCATGGCCGCGCCCAGCGGCACCGCGTACCCCGGCGGCGGCAACCCGATCGGCACCAGCATGCTGTTCAGCCACTTGGCTGCGCTGGACATGCGCGACCGGCGCTGAGTCCTAGGCTGGGCGGGATGGACGCAGACCAGACCCGTGACCCGCTGGACGCGACCGCGCTGCGCGGCGAGCTGATCGGCACCGGCCTGGGGTGGCGCTCCCTCGACGTCGTCGAGCGGACCGGATCGACCAACGCCGACCTGATGGCGCGGGCGGCGTCGGGGGCCGACGTCGCGGGGGCGGTGCTGATCGCCGAGCACCAGTCCGCCGGCCGCGGGCGGCACGGTCGCGGCTGGACCGCCGGACCGCGAACCCAGATCACCATGTCGGTGGGCGTCAGCGTGGTCGACGTGCCCACCACCGGCTGGGGCTGGCTGCCGCTGGCCACCGGGGTGGCGGTGCTGGACGCGGTGTCCCCGCTGCTCGACGGGGCGGACGCCGAAGCGGGACTCAAGTGGCCGAATGACGTGCTGGCCGGCCCCGCGCCGGACCGGCGCAAGTTGGCCGGCATCCTCGCCGAGGTCAGCCGGCCCGTCGTGGTGATCGGCGTGGGCCTCAACGTGTTCGAGGCGCCCGCCGGCGTCGAGGGCGCGACGTCGCTGGTCGACCAGGGCGTCGCGGCGCCCGACCGCGGCCGCCTGGTGGCGGCGGTGCTACGCGAACTCGGGCGGCGCATCGTGGCCTGGCGCGGCGCGCGGGGCGCCGACTGGGCGCTGGCGGCCGATTACCGCGCGCGCAGCCTCACCATCGGGGCCCGGGTCCGGGCGCACCTGCCCGGCGGCAAGGAGCTCGTCGGCACCGCGACCGGCATCGACGACCAGGGCAGGCTGTGCCTGGAATCGGGCAATGGAACCGTCGTGGTTTCGGCCGGCGACGTGGTGCATTTGCGGTAGTTATCGCTAGTGATCGGAAGGGCCGCACAGCTAATGTCGCGGCATGGGTTATCCCGACAATGTCCTGGCCGCGGGCGAGCACGTAATTGTGCACCGACACCCCCATTGGAAGCGGTTGATCTGGCCGGTCGTGGTGCTGCTCGGCGTCACGGCGCTCGCGGCGTTCGGCTCCGGCTACCTGAACTCGACGCACTTCGAGCAACTCGCCAAGAACGTCATCTACGGCGTGATCTGGGGGGTCTGGCTCCTTGTCGTCGGCTGGCTCACGCTGGGGCCGTTCGTGGGCTGGCTGACCACCCATTTCGTGGTGACCAACCGTCGGGTGATGTTCCGCCACGGGGTGCTCACCCGCACCGGGATCGACATCCCGCTGGCGCGGGTCAACAGCGTCGAATTCCGCGACCGGCTCACCGAGCGGATGTTCCGCACCGGGACGCTGATCATCGAGTCGGCGTCACAGGACCCGTTGGAGTTCCACGACATTCCGCGGCTGCGCGACGTGCACGCGCTGCTTTATCACGAAGTCTTCGACACCCTGGGGTCCGAGGAATCGCCCAGCTGACCGGACCGGCCGGTCCGGTTGCGCCAGGAGCGCAGCATCGTGACGTTGCCGCCTTCGATCTCGTCCTCGAGCATCTCGGCGATGCCGCCGGCGGTCAGGGCCGACTCGATCGCCTTGTCGGGGCTGCGCGCGAACTGGTCGGGGAACACCCAGCGCCGGAAGGCCCAGAACCGGAACGCCATCTGCAGCAGGTTGCCGATGAGGTAGGCCGCGATGAAGTCGGCGACGTTCTCCACGGCCAGCGACACCATCGGCTCGCGCAGCTGCAAGACGTAGCTGGAGAACCACAGCGGGGCCATGGACAGCAGCACGCCCACGCCGCTGAACGCGAAGAACAGCAGCGCCTCGTGGTGGCGCTCGCGGCCGCCGCGGTCGCGGAAGCTCCACTCCCGGTTCAACACGTAGGACGCGATGACCGCGACGATCCCGGCGATGACCTTCGCCGTCACCGGTTTGGCGTCCAGAATTGTCAGCTTCAACGTGTAGAAAATCACCGAGTCGATGACGAACGTGGTACCGCCGACGATGGCGAATTTGATCAGTTCGTGGTGGCGCAGCAAATAGGGCTGAAGCGCCCCCGGCATGCGCGCGATTGTGGCTTCGGTGAAGGACACAAGTGGAGAGTGTACGGACGCACACAAAAGCGACGCAAAATCGTACATAACAATTCGGCGTCACCGCCGGTCAACACGCCTACGGTGCCGAGTCACGATCGGGACACGTCGTGACACCATGATGGCCGTGCCGGAAACAACCCCGCCGGGCCCCGCCCCCCGCTCAGCGCCGACGGCCGCCCCCGTCGTCGCGATGGTCGGCGGCGGCCAGCTCGCCCGCATGACCCACCAGGCCGCGATCGCGCTGGGCCAGACGCTGCGGGTGCTGGCCACCGCCGACGACGAACCTGCCGCGCAGGTCGCCCCCGACGTGGTGATCGGCTCGCACACCGACCTCGAGGACCTGCGCCGGGTGGCGGCCGGTGCCGACGTGCTGACCTTCGACCACGAACACGTGCCCGGAGAGCTGCTGGAGAAGCTGGTCGCCGAGGGCGTCAACGTCGCGCCGCCGCCGCACGCCTTGCTGTACGCCCAGGACAAGCTGGCCATGCGGCGCCGGCTGGAGGCGCTGGGCGCTCCGGTGCCCCGCTACGCCGGCATCGACACCGTCGACGACCTGGACGCTTTCGCGCGGCGCCTCGCCGGCGCCGAGGCCGCGCCGATCGTGGTGAAGGCGGCCCGCGGCGGCTACGACGGCCGTGGCGTGCAGCCGGCCCGCGACCTCGCGCACGCCCGCGAGATCGCCGGCGACTACCTGGCCCAGGGGGTGCCGGTGCTCGCCGAAGAGAAGGTGCCGTTGCGCCGCGAGCTCTCGGCGCTGGTGGCGCGCTCGCCCTTCGGTCAGGGTGCGGCGTGGCCGGTCGTCGAAACCGTGCAGCGCGACGGCATCTGCGTGCAGGTCATCGCGCCCGCGCCGGATCTGCCCGGCGAGCAGGCCGCCGCCGCGCAACAGCTGGCGTTGCGGCTGGCCGCCGAGCTCGGCGTCGTGGGGGTGCTCGCCGTCGAACTGTTCGAGACGCCCGACGGGTCCCTGCTGGTCAACGAGCTGGCGATGCGGCCGCACAACTCCGGGCACTGGACCATGGACGGCGCGCGGACCGGCCAGTTCGAGCAGCACCTGCGCGCGGTGCTCGACTATCCCCTCGGCGACACCGACGCCGTGGCCGCGGTCACCGTGATGGCGAACGTGCTGGGCGCCCCGCAGCGGCCCGCGATGACGCTCGACGAACGTCTGCACCACCTGTTCGCGCGGATGCCCGATGCCCGGGTGCACCTGTACGGCAAGGAGGAGCGGCCCGGCCGCAAGGTGGGCCACCTCAACTTCGTGGGGACCGACCCGGCCGGCCTGGCGGCGCTCCGCGAACGCGCCGAGCTGGCGGCACACTGGTTATCCCACGCGCAGTGGACGGACGGGTGGGATCCGCATCAGGAACAGGAGCGGCGTACATGACCCAGCAGCCTCGCGTCGGGGTGATCATGGGCAGCGACAGCGACTGGTCGGTCATGGCCGACGCCGCGGCGGCGCTGGCCGAGTTCGACGTGCCCGCCGAGGTGCGGGTGGTGTCGGCGCACCGCACCCCCGGGCTGATGTTCGACTACGCTCGCGCGGCCGCCGACCGCGGCATCGAAGTGATCATCGCCGGCGCCGGGGGCGCCGCCCACCTGCCCGGAATGGTCGCTGCCGCGACACCGCTGCCCGTGATCGGTGTGCCGGTGCCGCTGGCCCGGCTCGACGGGCTGGATTCGCTGCTGTCCATCGTCCAGATGCCGGCCGGCGTCCCCGTGGCCACCGTGTCCATCGGCGGCGCCCGCAACGCCGGCCTGCTGGCGGTCCGCATCCTGGGCGCGTTCGACCCGGCGCTGCGCGCCCGCATCGTCGCTTTCCAGGAGCAGTTGGCCGACAGCGTGCGGGCCAAGGATGAAGCGCTGCAACGGCAGCAGGGTAAAGTTACTGGCTAGTAGCCCGGCGGCGAGCCGGGCCGTGCCCGTGGCGAGACCGGGCAATCAGGCGAAGGGCAAGGAGGCCGGAAAGTGGCTGGTTGGGCCGGAGATTCCACGTTCGATCTGTTTCAGCTCCCCGAGGAGCACCAGGAGTTGCGGGCGGCGATTCGGGCGTTAGCGGAGAAGGAGATCGCGCCGCACGCCGCCGACGTCGACGAGAACTCCCGGTTCCCGCAGGAGGCCCTGGACGCGCTGGTCGCCTCGGGGTTCAACGCCGTGCACGTGCCGGAGGAGTTCGGCGGGCAGGGCGCGGACTCGGTGGCGGCGTGCATCGTGATCGAGGAGGTCGCCCGGGTGGACGCCTCGGCGTCGCTGATCCCGGCGGTGAACAAGCTGGGCACCATGGGGCTGATCCTGCGCGGCTCCGATGAGCTGAAGAAGCAGGTGTTGCCGTCGATCGCCGACGGCACCGCGATGGCCTCCTACGCGCTGTCCGAGCGCGAGGCGGGCAGTGACGCGGCCGCGATGCGCACCCGCGCCAAGGCCGACGGGGACGACTGGATCCTCAACGGCGCGAAATGCTGGATCACCAATGGCGGCAAGTCCAGCTGGTACACGGTGATGGCGGTGACCGACCCGGACAAGGGCGCCAACGGGATTTCGTCGTTCATGGTGCACGCTGACGACGAGGGATTCACCGTGGGGCCCAAGGAGAAGAAGCTCGGCATCAAGGGCTCGCCGACCACCGAGCTGTACTTCGAGAACTGTCGGATCCCGGGGGATCGGATCATCGGGGAGCCCGGCACCGGGTTCAAGACGGCGTTGGCGACGCTGGATCACACCCGGCCCACCATCGGGGCTCAGGCGGTCGGGATTGCTCAGGGGGCGGTGGACGCCGCCATCGCCTACACCAAGGAGCGCAAGCAGTTCGGTCGCCCGGTCAGCGACAACCAGGGCGTGCAGTTCATGTTGGCCGACATGGCGATGAAGGTGGAATCGGCGCGGCTCATGGTCTATCACGCCGCCGCGCGCGCCGAGCGGGGCGAGTCCAACCTGGGCTTCATCTCCGCGGCGTCGAAGTGTCTGGCGTCAGACATCGCGATGGAGGTGACCACCGACGCGGTGCAACTGTTCGGCGGGTACGGCTACACCCAAGACTTCCCGGTCGAGCGGATGATGCGCGACGCCAAGATCACCCAAATCTACGAAGGCACCAACCAGATCCAACGCGTCGTCATGTCGCGGGCACTCCTGCGCTGACCGAGCGGCCCGATTCTTCGGTCCCGCCGAGCCGCGCCGAATAAGATTGCCCCACCGCAAGCGCTCCGGGTGTATAGACACACGTACAGTCAGTCATCGGGCTCAGCGAGCCGGATCGCCGTCACCGAGCAAGGGTCGTACGCGGCCAGGGGGTTTGAGTGAAGAACGTGGCTCTCCCAGCGCACCTTCGGGTGCCCGGGAACTGATGCCCGTGCAAGCTCCCGTCACCCCGGCCGCCACGTGGCAGTCGCTGTCGCTGCTGTTGGTCGAGGACGACCGCGCCGACGCCGTGCTGGTCGAGGACCTGATCGCCGACGCCGTCGCCGACATCCGGGTGGTGTGGGCGCAGTCGATGGCCCACGCCGAGCGCGAACTCGAGTCGGCCCGCCCCGATTGCGTGCTGCTCGACCTGCACCTGCCCGACGCCAACGGCATCGACGCGCTGGACCGCATCGCCAAGCGCGACGCCACGGTCCCGATCGTCGTGCTGACCGGGCTCAACGACGACCATTTCGGTGCGTCCGCGGTGGCCGCCGGCGCGCAGGACTACCTGGTCAAGGGCCGCGTCGAGCCCGAGATGCTGCGCCGCGCGCTGCTCTACGCGATCGAGCGCAAACGCGCCGAGCTGATCGCGGCCGATCTGCACGCGACGCAGCTGCGGGCCCGCGAGAACGCGCTGCTGGAACGCGGCCTGCTGCCGTCGCCGCTGCTCAGCGACCAGCCGGGTGTCGACATCGTCGCCCGCTACCGGCCGAGCCGCGAGGACGCGCTGCTGTGCGGCGACTTCTACGACGTGGTCCAGACCCCCGACCGGATCATCCACGTCCTGATCGGCGACGTCGCCGGGCACGGCCCGCACGAGGCCGCGCTGGGTGCGGCGCTGCGGATCGCGTTTCGCGCCCTCACCTTCGCCGGCGTCCACGGCGTCGAACTGATGCGGCAACTGGAGCGCGTGCTGCACTCGGAACGCATCGACTCCGGCGTGTTCGCGTCGGTGCTGTGCCTGCAGATCCTTCCCGACAGCACCTGGGTGCGCGCCATCCGCGCCGGCCACCCCGGCATGCTGCTCCAAGGCGGCGGCACCGTTGACTGGATCGAGCCGCCGGGCGGTCCGGCGCTGGGGCTGCGCGCCGACGACTGGCCGCAGCACGACCTGGACCTGCCGGTGGGCTACGGCCTGCTGTTGCTCACCGATGGCCTGTTCGAGGGGTATTCGGGGCGTGGCAACGAACGCCTGGGCGAGGAGGGCTTGCTGACGCTGGCCAGGTCGCATGCCGAGCTGCCCGGCCCGGCGTTCGTGGACGCGCTGCTCGACGGCGCCCAGCAACTGGCCCTGCCGCGCGGCGGCCTCACCGACGACATCGCCGTGCTGCGCATCGAGAGGACAGCCACGTGATCCGCCGCCCGCCCCTGTCGCAACTGACCGTGCGCGGCTGGCAGGCCCTGGTGCTGCTGAGCATGGGCGCGATGGTGCTGGCCGGTGCGTTGATCGGCGCGGCGTTGCTGACCCGCACGGACGCCATGTCGCACGAGCTGATCGACGGCCTCCAGCCGGCGCGCCTGGCGGCCGCTCAGCTGCAGTCGGCGCTGCGCGACCAGGAGACGGGCGTGCGGGGCTACTTGATCGCCGCGGACCGACAGTTCCTCACGCCCTACTATGACGGGCAACACGCCGAACACGCTGCGGCCGAGGAGATTCGGCGCAGGGCGGGCGAGCGCCCGGACGTCCTCGGGGACCTCGACGCCATCGAGGACGCGGCCGCGCAGTGGCGGGCCAGTTACGCCGAGCCGCTCATCGCCAGCGTCAACACCAGCGATTTCGCCGCCATGACGGCCCGCGCCGCGGACCGGGGCAAGGCCCAATTCGACCATCTGCGAGCCCTTTTCGACACGCAGAGCGCACACCTGTCGGCGGCGCGGGCGCGCGCCTCGGACGACCTCGAACACACCGCTGCGTGGCGCGACAGGGTGCTGGGCGCGATGCTGCTGTTGTTCTTCGGCACGGCGGCCATCCTCGGATTCCTGATCCGTGACACGGTGGCGCGGCCCCTGGCGATGCTCGCCGCGGCGTGCCGGCAGATCACCGAGGGCAACTTCGACCGCACCATCACGCCGCCGCGCCGGCCCAAAGACATCCGGGACATGGCGATCGACGTGGAGAACATGCGCAGGCGCATCGTCGACGAGCTCGAGGTGTCACGCTCGGCCCGCCAGCAGCTCGACGAGCAGACCGCCGAATTACAGCGCTCCAACACCGAATTGGAGCAGTTCGCCTACGTCGCCTCCCACGACCTGCAGGAGCCGCTGCGCAAGGTGGCGTCGTTCTGTCAGCTGCTGGAGAAGCGCTACGGCGACAAGCTCGACGAGCGCGGCATCGAATACATCGGGTTCGCCGTCGACGGCGCCAAGCGCATGCAGGTGCTCATCAACGACCTGCTCACCTTCAGCCGGGTGGGCCGGCTCAACACCTCGGAATCCGAGGTGGGCCTGGACAAGAAGCTGGACAACGGCCTGGCCAACCTGGCCATTGCGCTCGAGGAGTCGGGCGCCGAGATCGTGCGCCCCGACGAGGGGTTACCGCGAGTTCTCGGCGACCCGACGCTGCTGACCATGTTGTGGCAGAACCTGATCGGCAACGCGGTGAAGTTCCGGCACGCGGACCGCGCGCCCCGCGTGGTCATCGAATGCGAGCGCGGCAGTGGCGAACACGAGGGCTTCTGGGTGTTAACGGTGTCGGACAACGGGATCGGCATCCCCGCGGAGTTCTCCGAGAAGGTGTTCGTCATCTTCCAGCGACTGCACGGCCGCGACGTGTATACCGGCACCGGTGTGGGGCTCGCGCTGGTCAAGAAGATCGTCGAATACCACGGCGGCACCATCTGGATCGACACCACCTACACCGAGGGGACCCGGTTCCGGTTCACCCTCCCGGTGCTCGCGACCACGCCCGACCAGGACGCCGGCGCGACACGCCCAGCCGCTTTGGAAGGAGCGCAACAGTGACATCGCCCGGTAGAGCGATCGACATCCTGCTCGTGGAAGACGACCCGGGTGACGAGCTGATCACCCGAGAAGCGTTCGAGCACAACAAGTTGAAGAACCGGCTGCACGTCGCACACGACGGGCAAGAGGGGTTGGATTATCTCTACAAGCGGGGTGAGTTCGCCGACGCGCCTCGCCCGGACCTGATCCTGCTCGACCTGAACCTGCCCAAGTACGACGGCCGGCAACTGCTCGAGAAGGTCAAGTCGGACCCCGACCTCGCGCGCATCCCGATCGTGGTCCTGACCACGTCCTCGGCCGAGGAGGACATTCTGCGCAGCTACAAGCTGCACGCGAACGCCTACGTCACGAAGCCGGTGGACCTCGACCAGTTCATGAAGGCGGTCCGCCAGATCGACGAGTTCTTCGTCCAGGTGGTGCGGCTGCCCAACGGCAGCTGAGCCGCTACGGGGCCGGTTCCGGCTCGGCCAGCAGCACGTCGTTGTGCTGCCCGAGCGCCGGGACGGGATCGCCGGGCGCGGCGTCGAAACTGGCGTAGCGCGCCGGCATCCGCACCACCGTGACCGCGTCCGGCCCGGTGCCCACCGGCAAGGCGAGCTCGTTCTCGGCGAACAGCGCGGTGCCGACCACCTGCTTCCAGGTATAGGCGTGGCAGGCCATCAGGCCGCCCTGCTGCAGCAGCTGAACCCACTCGTCCGCGGTCTTGGCCGCCAGCGCCGACTCGAGTTCCTCGGCCAGCTCGTGGTAGTTGAGCGCCCGCGCGCGCTGGTCGACGAACCGCTCGTCGTCAAGCAGGTCGGGCCGGTCGATCAGCCGGCACAAGGTCGCCCAGTGCTTCGGCACGTATGCGCTGATGACCAGGTACCCGTCGGCGGCCCGGAACGCGTCCGACGGCTGGGTGGCGAAGCCGACTCCCCTGCGCCGCTTGGCCTTCGGCTTGGCGTCGGTGTCGGGCTTGGGTGCCTCGGTCGGCTTGTTCAGGTGGATGGTGAGCTGCCCCGCCTGCAGGCTCACCGCGACGTCATACATTGCGACCCGCACCACGTCACCTACTCCGTGCCGCTCGCGGTTGAGCAGTGCGGCCAGCACGGCCTGGGCCAGCACGTGGCCGCTGGCGGCGTCGACCAGCTGGAACGGGATGATTTGCGGCTTGCCGGTGGGCGTCGGCATCCCGGTGGTCATGCCCGACTCGGCCGCCACCATGAGGTCGACGCCCGGGCGGCTGCCGTGCGGGCCGTTGCCCCCGTAGGCCGAGAGGCGGGCGTAGACCAGCCGGGGGTTGCGGGCGCGCAACTCGTCCGGGCCCAGGCCCATGCGCTCCATCACGCCGGGCCGAAAGCCTTCCAGCACAACGTCGGCCGTGTCCACCAGCCGCAGGATCTGTTGCTTGGCCGTGTCGTCGGTGAGGTCGGCCATCACCGACTTCTTGCCGCGGTTGTGGGGGAGGAACAGCGTGGCCAGCGGCGGCCGCCCGGGCAGGACGGCGGTGATGTGCCGCGCCGCCTCGCCGATGGGCGCCTCGATTTTGATGACCTCGGCGCCCAGGTCGGCCAGCACCGGGCCGGCCAGCGGCCCGGCGATATTCTGCGTGAAATCGAGAACGCGGAATCCGTCGAGGGGCTTGGGCATCGTTGCGCCTTTCTTCTAGCCTGCCTTGTTCAACACCGCTGTGCAGTAGTAGTTCTGCGAAAACGGCGCGTCGGCGTCCGTCGACTGCAGCGGCAGGCCGTTGTTGGCCAGCATCTGGTTGAGCGGCGTGCGGACCGGTTGCCAACCGCGCCCCTGCAGATAGGTCGCGACGTCGTTGCGCTCGCCGGGATAGCCGAGGTCTCCGAGGGCGATGTCGAGGCCGTTGCTTCGCCACTTCTCGCTGGCGGCGTTGAGGGCGTCGCCGTTGACTCCCGAATTCACGAAGACCTCGGCGACCAATTGGCTGCCGTCGGCGCTGAGCTCGGTGATCTGGTCCAGCAGCCGGTCCTGCGCCTCAGGAGGCAGGAAGCCGACCAGCCCCTCGGCGGCCCACGCGGCGGGCTGGCGGGCGTCGAAACCGGCCTCGCGCAACGCCGTTGGCCAATCGTGGCGCAGGTCAACGGGCACGTCACGCACCTCGGCGGTCGGTGTCGCGCCCAGCTCGGCGAGGGTGGCGGTCTTGAACTCGATGACCTGGGGCTGGTCGATCTCGAACACCGTGGTGCCCGGCGCCCAGGGCAGCCGGTACGCCCGCGCGTCCAGGCCGGAGGCGAGGATGACCACTTGGCGGATGCCGGCGGCGCCCGCCTCGGCGAAGAAGGCGTCGATGTAGCGGGTGCGCGCGGCCAGCATGTCGGTCATGCGCTGCATGCCCCACGGGGCGCCCGGGACGTCGACGTCGGCCGAGTCGAGCTCGCCGGCCGCCCACCGGGTCATGAAGTCGACCCCGACGGCGCGCACCAGCGGTTCGGCGTACTGATCGTCGATCAACCCGTCGCGGGTGGCCCGGGCGCGCCCGGCGGCGACCATGGTGGCGGTCGCTCCCACGCTGGTCGCCAGGTCCCAGGTGTCGTCGTCGCTACGCGCCATCGAAGAATCCCTTCGCTCTACTGATTAGCCACCATAACCACCGGTGGTCCGCGCTCACCGGCTGGGGCGGGTGCGCTGGGTCCGGTGTCACGCGGTGACGGCCTTCGTGGCGCACGGTGCGACGGCCGCCGCCGACCGTGCGATCGACGCGGCGGCGGGCCGGCGGCTACGGCTGCTCGAAAAAATCTTGATAGATAAGCGTTATCTATCCCGCTGTCGCCAGGATGGTGTGGATTTTTCGGACGGGGCGGTCGGTGTGATTCAAATGCGTTGGTGGACAACGGGCGCCGTCGCGGCCGCGCCGCGGGGTTCGCGCACGTCGGTCAATGTCCATCTTCACAACGAAGCTCGACGACGTTGCGCGACGCTGCGTTGGCGGTTCAGGGCTGTGCTCCGACCGCCGGGGGTCCAGTGCGAGGCACGTTCTATCACTCATTCGCCTAAGACGAATACCGTTGAGAAACAACGTCTCTCATGCAGATCCGGTTGTAGCCGCGCCCCGCGGCCGCGCGGCTACTATTCGCTTTAGGTGATACACCCGGATCGACGTAGAACGTACGCGAGGCATAGGCCCGCGATTCAGGGAGGGGTTCACGCGTGGTCTTATCGGTCATTCCTCAGGGTCTGGAAGCTTTCGCGGCGGTCAATAGCGCAGCGGGACAGGCAATTACGGCTTCGGCGTCATCGGATTCGGCGGCGATGCTGAACGCGGCCGCTGCGGCGCTGGGCCCCATCGGGGCCAGTTACCTTGCCGCCTACGGCCCCGCGCAGGCCAACAATCTTGCGGCTGCCCTACTCGTGGGGCAACTGCATTCTGCGATCGGTGCCGCAACTACGGCGGCGAACGCGTCGTTCGTCGCCGTAGACGAGGCGTAAGGGCGGCTCCCACCGGCATGGGCACCAACGCCAACGCCGCTGCGCCCGTGAACGCGACGGGTCAATTGGCGCAGACGCTTTCGGGTTTCGATACGCGGCCTGTCATCGACGCCCAGGAATCGAACCTGGGCGACTATCTCAATCAACCGGTGCACGACATCACCTCGCGGTTGGGCGCGCCCGGCCTTCCGCAACCCGCGCCGCCGCCCGATCCGACCGACCCGAACGCCGCCGCAGGCTCGAACGCCGCGGGCAGCGCGATCCCGGGCATGCTGACCGGTCTGTTGACGCAGATGATTCAACCGGTGACCGAGGCCCTGGGCATGCTGGGGTCGGGGTCCTTCGGTGACCTGGATCCGACGCAACTGCTCAGCGGTATTTCCCAGACCGCCGCGTCGGCCGTCCAACCCGTGCAGCAGGCGATGTCCGGCCTTGACGGAGCCTGGCAGGGTGCTGCCGCGTCGGCGGCGACGGCAACGACCGACGCCGCGTTGACCAACGGTACTCAGGTCGCGAACCAGTCCAGCGCGCTGGCAACCAGCCTGGCCACGGCGACCGCCGGTGTCCAGCAGGCGAACGCGCAACTTGTGGCGATCATGAACCAGTTCACCGCGACCATTGCGGCCATCGGTCCGAACATCATCTTCCCGTGGGGGATGGCCGAGGCGATCGCGGCCGCCAATCAGGCGGTCACCCAGGCGGCAACCGTGATGACCCAACTGCAGGGCACCCTGGCCGCCGAAGAGGCGAACGTCACGGCAATCGGAACTCCGATCTCCGTGACGCAGGCGCCTCAGACGGGCGCGAGTCTCGCGGGCGCGGTCGCTCCCGGTGCGGCCAGCGCCTCGCCTTTGGCGGCCAATTTCGCCGTGGCACCGGCTGCGGCGGCCGGCGCCCCGCTCGGCGCGGCCGTCGCTCCGGCCGCGTCCGCACCGGTCTCGTCCTTCGCGCCGGCGTTGATGCAAGCCGTAGCCATGCCCGCGATGAGCGGCGTGAGTGCCGCGACGGGGGCCCTGCAGGGTATGGGCGGGGCCGGCGCCGGGACGCCGGCGGGAGCAACAGCGCCAGGGGGCCCGGTGACCAACGCCGTCGCCGGCGCGGGTGCGGCCGGCAAGGGTGGATTCGGCGGCGGCGGAGGCGGCGCACTGGGAGGCATCCCGCTCGAAACGATCGAGTCGCGGGTGGCCGCGCCGGCGAGCATCCCGGCCGCGGACACGGCGCCTCCCATGACCGGCGATGCCGCCGCGCCCCCGGCGATGGGCGCAGGTTCGCCGATGGGCGGTTATCCCATGGGGTTGGGGAGCAGGGCCGGGGCGGGGAAGACCCACAGTGCCGCAGCCTTTTTGCACACGGCCGCACAGGGTGACGAGATCGTGGGCGATCTCGGCAGTGTTGCCCCGCCCGTGTTCGGTGAGGCTGACAGCGCTACCAGTCCAGATATCGATTTGAGAATCTAGAGAGGGAGTTTCGCGATGACGGGTACTGCCGACTTCCGGATGCAGCCAGACGAAGTCACCGACGCGACCCGGCTACTCGACCAGTTGGCCGGCCGCGCCGAAAAGTTGATGCAAGCCGAGGCCCCAAACCTCACGGTGAACGCCGCAGCGCGCGATGAGGTCTCGCAGCGCGTCTCCTCGACGCTCAACGACGTGCACTCGTCGTTCGGGGCATCGACGGATCACGCCACCAACCAGATGCGGGCGATCGCGGCGGCCCTGCGCGCACACGCCGACAACGTCGTGGCCGCGGAACAAGACTTCGCAACCTAATTCGCGGCGCAGTGCGGGCCCGAACACGAGCATCGGAGAGGAGGTCAGGGCGTGGGCTTCACCAATGTGGCATGGGAATCGCGCAGCGCAACGCAGCTTGCCCGCGATCTCACGACCGGGCCCGGGCCCATGCCGGTCGGACAGGCAGGGGCGGCCTGGGTGCGGCTTGCCGATGAATGGGCCAGCATCTCAGAGGATTACGACAAGATCGTCGGGAAGATCAAGGGTTCGTTTTCCAGTCGGGGCGCCGACGCGGCAGCGCGCAAACTCGACGACTTCGGCAAGTGGCTGCAAACGGTCAGCGTCACCGCCGCCAACAACGGCGAGCGGGCCGAGGAGGCGGCGGTCGCGTACAGCGTCGCCGTCCTGGCGATGCCTAGCGTGTCCGAAGCAATAGAGGCCAAAACGACGCACGACGTCATGGCGTCGCTCGCCGCCTACAACGGGGCGGTGCTCAACGGGCAATTCGCGGAGTTCGACCAGTTGGTCAGCTCTCATCAAGCGAGCGCATCCGCGGCGATGTACCAATACGAGCAGGCGTGTGCCGAGCTTGCCGCCCCGTGGCAGCTGCCCCCGCCGCCGGAGGTCTGTAAGGCGGCCGCGCTCGACGCCGAGCGCGACGCGAAGGCCACCGGTGAGGTCAAAGCCGCAGGCGCGGGGCCGGGCGGCGGTGCGGCTCTGGCGGCGCCACCCCTCGCTCCGTTTCGGGTGGCCGAGGTCAAAGCGACGAGCGACGCCAAAGCCCCGCACAAGGTCCAGTCCGCTGCCGGCCCGTCTGGCGTGGGCCCGGCAGGAACCGGGTACGGACCTTTGGCGGCCCTGGGCCGCGGCGGCAATTCACGCGAGCACCAATCACCCTTGGCGGCAACCCTGGACGGTGGTGGCGAGCCCGGAGCCGGTCCGTCCCAGGCTGATCCCGCGTGGCTGCCTATGGCTCAGCAAAGCGACGCGCCGTTCACTGTCTCCCATGTCAGCTGGGGCCCGAGCACGTCGGTGTTCGACGAACTCGTCTCGACGCCCGAACCCGAGGCGCCGCAGTACGCCGACCTGCCGCAGTCAACGCTCGAGCAGGTGTCGAACTCCTGGGTGTCCCCTCCGGTGATCGGTGGCGACAAGGGGCTGACGCTGTGACCGCGGCGCTGTCTGACCGGCTGACGCTGACCGGAGACGAACTCCACGTGGTGGCCTCGCGCGTCGGCATGCACGAATTCCCGACAGTGCTGGCCGTCCGCAGCCCGCACGCCACCGTGGACCAGCGAAACGCCGCACGCGACCGCGCGGCCCGGAAACTAGCGTCTCGCAAACTGATCGACGGCGGGTCGGTGCACCCCGAGCTCGTGACCGTGCTGCAGGCGCTGCAATGGCCGGACCGTGAGCTGGCCATGCGGCTGGTGACGCCGGACGGCATCGCACGCGTAAGCGTCACCCGGCGGGGCGCGCTGTGCGTACTCGCGCGACGGATCGCCGACGAGACTCTGTTGCGGATCATCGGCTACCACAACGACGTTCGAGACGTGGTGTCGGCGGTCGTGGCCGAGCTGCCAAAAGCCAAGCCGGCCGATATCGATCCCGTCGCAGCGCCGCTGCAAGAGGTGGCGGAGAGTCTGTCCGGCACCCACGATGCGGTGGAGCTCGGCGACCGCGCACGAGCTTTGGGTGCCGAACCCCGCGCCGCCATGCTGTTGGGTGCCGCGCTGGGATCACGTCAGGCTTTCGCCGAGATCGTGTACTACACCCTCACCGATGCCGAGGACCGGATATCCCGCGCCCCGGCAGCGGTCGCACTGTTCTACACCAGCCGCGGTCGCGTCGTCGCGGCCCCGAGCGGCTCGCCGTCGGGAGACGCGTGGGTCACCCTTAAAGCCGGCTCCGATCACGCTGTGGCGCAGGCGATTTTCCAGCTCATCGGGCTCGCCGAGGAAAGTTGGTCGACGACGAGCGGGATGGCGGGATGAGTTTCGAGCACCGGGCTCCTTCCGCCGACAACAACAAAGAAGTAATCAGAAAGGAAACACGGAACCGAAATGACACTGTCACTTACCCAGGCGGAGGCTCAGCAGAAGCTCTCGCAGGTCCAGGACGCTCGTAACCAGGCGGTCGCGATTCTCAGCCAGATTGCCGACACGCAGCAATCGATGTTGAGTTCGAGCTGGAAGGGCGGCAGCGCAACGACTTACGGCGGAACGTCATCCCAGCAGCAAGAGGACGCGCAACAAATCATCAACTACCTCAACCAGATCGTCGAGACCGGATCAGCGCAGATCAACGCGGTCGCCAACATGGACAACGGCTAAGGGAGTACCGGGACAATGAGCGAAATCCTCTACAACTTCGGCGCTAACAACTCGTCGTTGGACGACGTCAACAGCAACATCAGCAAGATTCAGGAAGTCCGGTCCGACATCGCCAATCTCTTCAGCGTTTTGGCCACGGTCTACGAGGGTGCGGGCGCATCAGCCCTGAACCAGGCGCAGCAAAACATCAGCTCGATGCTTGATGACATGTTGAACAACATGACCATCACGCAGCAGCAGGCGCAAGAACAGCAGGCTGCCATGCAGGCCCTGGACCAGCAAAACGCTTCAGCGTTCTAAACGACTGCGCGGAGCCCGGGCTTGTTCTGAGTTCGAGCCCGGGCGCCGCGCACTGAACGAAAAGGATTGGGAGAACTCATGTCGAGCAGCGGATCAACGGGCAGCGGGTCGACCGGGAGTGGATCGACGGGCAGCGGCGGAACCGACGTCAGCTCGCTGACCAGCGCGCTGAAGGGGCTCCAGAACAGTGGGCCGGTGGACCTCAAACTGTCCAGCGAGACCGAGCAGGCTTATCTCAACATCGTCAGCACGTTCAGAAATGCCTTGAACGATCAGCTCAAAACGATCACCGGCATGAGCTCATTGGGTAGCCCGGGCACTCTGCCGTCGGCGACACAGACCAAGAACAACCTGGAACTCGACATCTCCGGGCTCAGCGGCATCGAGCAGTCAATCAACCAATACCTGTCTTACCTCGATCAATTTTCGGCGACGGTGAAGGCGGCCAGCAATCGCCTCATCGGGTCGGGATAAGTCGGGATCGCCTAGCCGTGTCTCATCACAAGAGCTCGCCGCCGCTCACCGCGGCACAGATCGACGATCTGGTCAACTCCGGCAAGGACGCTCAGGATACGCCCGGTGCGAACTGGATGGCGCTGGCGGCGCTGAACAATAGCGATGTGACGTCGCTTGCGGTGTCTCAGAACGAACTGCAAGACATCACCGGCGTCACGACAAGTCCGGCCAGTGTCGCCATCGAAGATTTTGGGGGCGTGACCTTCACAGACATGTATCAAGCGTTCCAGGGGGCCTCCGGCACCTTGGACAATGGGAACGGTGGCACCCTGCAGCAGGTTGCCAGCGCGATCGTGGAAGCGTCACAAGCTTTTCAGCTGGCGCTGGGCCAGCAGGAGGCCAAGCAAGACTGGGTTGGGAAGACCCACGACGCCGCACTCGACAACATCATGCAGTCACTACCCGACGTGGCGAACATCGCGTCGGGTGCGAATGCGCTGGGGCTGTTGATCGACGCCTTCTCTCACACGGTTTTTCAGACGCAGTGGTATCTCAACGAGAACGAGCCGCAATACACCGCATCGTTGAATCGCTGGCCGAACGAAGTTGACGAGATCAACCAGGCGTACAACTCGTTCGCCCAAGACGTGATGAATACGGTTTACGCGCCTAACATTTCAGGCATCGCCAGCAATAATCCGAGCTTTTCTACGCCGACGACCGATCCGTCCACGCCGACACCACCGCCACCTGGCTCGGGCGGTTCCGGCGGCGATGGCTCGGGCGGGGGGAACGGCTCGGGTGGCGGCAATGGTGCGGGTGGCGGCGGCAGTAACACCCCGCCCCCGCCGCCGAACGTGAACAACACCCC
>NZ_LZJC01000055.1 GCF_001666755.1 Mycobacterium sp. E1214
CCCCGCGGCACCCCCAGCGCACGAAGCGTCGACGCCCTGCGAGATCGCGGCCGATCAGCTGCCGCAGGCGGGCCAGTGACGTCCCGGGCGGCCCCTACTTCAGCAGCGCGACGATCTTGTCTTCCAGCGGGGCCGGCACGGCCTCGGGATCGAGCGGGTCGGTCCCGGGCAACTGCTCCTCAGGATCGGCGAAGGCGCGATACGTCTTGTCGCCGGCCAGCGTGTACAGCAGGTACCCGGTCAGCAACGCCCGCACCGATCGCTGCGTGCGCCGGTGCTGGCCGCCGAGCCCGAGCACCTGCGTCAGCCGCCGGCCCTCGGCGAGCCCGTCGGGCCGGGCCTTGCTGACCACGCGCAGCGCGGCGGCGTCCCAAGCCTTGTTCAGCGTCAACGCGTTGGAGTTCAGGGTGGTCGCGTCGCCCGGGCCGGTCAGCAGCAGGCCCGGCACCTTGAGCGAGGCGGCGGGCTGTTCGGCCGGGGGGCTGGTGACGGTGGGGAAGATCGCGGCCACCGCGGCGGGTTTGGCCGGCATGCCGGCCGCGGCGAACACGGCGGCCGAGCCGCCGAAACCGTGCCCCAGCACGCCCAGCTTGGCCGGGTGAACGCTGATCTTGCCGGGCCCGAGGCGCACACCCGAGACGATGTCGAGGGCGGTGCCCAGATCGAAGGCGAAGTTGAGCACCGAGGGGGCCAGGCCGCGCTGGGTGTCGGGCGCACCCGCGACGATGCCCCAGGACGCGAGGTGTTCGAGGAGGCCCGCGTAGCGCGCGGCACCGGTGAGCCAGTCGTGGCCGAACGCCACGCCCGGCAAGTTGAGTCCCGCCTCCGGCGTGTACACCACCCCCGGCAGGCCGGCAAAGGCGAGATCTCCCCGCAAAACTCGGTGCGGGCCACGGCGATGCAGGGCGGCGACGAGCTTGCGGATGCGGGCCACGCGTCGACGTTAGCGCATCGCGCGGGCGCGCTGTGCAGGCAGAACCGGCCTCTAGACCCGCACCTCGATGACGCCCAGGCGCCACAGCACCGCATACATCTGGCGCATCGGAACGGTGAGCAGCCGGGTGGCCGCGCTCATCAGCGGGTCACCGCCGTCGGCCGACGCCTTCTCGCGCCGCGGCGGCGCGGGTTGGGCGCGCGCGGCCGGCGCTTGCGGCGCGGGTGCCGCGTTGTCATGCAGGGCTGCGGTCATCGTTCTCCCCTCCCAGGCGACGCGCGGCGGGCCGTTGGGCGAAAGGCCCCCGAGCGCGAAATCGAGATCGGCAACTATTAACGTTTTTCTGGCCGGGCGTTCACCGTTGCGGCGAATTCACTGTCGGTTCCGAATTGTCGTTGCGGCCTATTGGTGGCCGACTCCGCGGGCGCGTCGAGTGACAAGCCGTGGTGTCGGTTGTCGTTGCGCGCCAACGTTCTCGATGCGGCTCGTGTGGTGTGACCTATGTTGTCTTCTCACTGTAAAAGTGTGACCAGCGGTAGCGGTGGCGCGATTGAAAACGTCACAAATACATCAGGTGAAAAACGGACCTTTTCTATGAAATGGGCATGAACTCGGCGATTCAGCGAAATGGCGTCGCGGATGCGCCCACGAGGTCCACCGGGCGCGACCCTGTCGGGGCCTTTCTCAGGCCCTTCGCGCAGGTGGGCAGCCTCACCCTGGCGCCGGATCACCGGGTTAGGGGGCGGCCTGCACTACCCTGGTGAGAATGTGCGGAATCGTCGGCTATGTCGGGCAGCAGCCTGCCTGCAAGGTCGTGATGGACGCGCTGCGCCGGATGGAGTACCGCGGTTACGACTCGTCGGGAGTCGCGCTGGTCAACGGCCAGGGTTCGTTGACCGTCAGCCGCCGGGCGGGCCGCCTGGCCAACCTTGAAGAGGCGATCGCCGAGGTGCCGCCTGCCACGCTGGACGGCAGCACCGGGCTCGGCCACACCCGCTGGGCCACCCACGGCCGCCCCACCGACCGCAACGCGCACCCGCACACCGACGCCGCCGGCCGGATCGCGGTCGTCCACAACGGGATCATCGAGAACTACGCGGGCCTACGCCAGGAGTTGGAGGCCCAGGGCGTCGAATTCGCCAGCGACACCGACACCGAGGTCGCGGTGCACCTGGTGGCGCGGGCCTACCGATACGGCGACACCGCCGGCGACTTCCCGGCGTCCGTGCTCGCGGTGCTGCGCCGGCTGGACGGGCACTTCACCCTGGTGTTCGCCAACGCCGACGAGCCCGGCACCATCGTCGCCGCCCGCCGCTCGACGCCGCTGGTCGTAGGCATCGGCGACGGCGAAATGTTCGTCGGCTCGGACGTGGCGGCGTTCATCCCGCACACCCGGGAGGCCGTCGAACTGGGCCAGGATCAGGCGGTGGTGCTCACCGCCGACGGCTTCCGGATCACCGACTTTCACGGCAACGAGGACCTCGCGCCCGGGGCCTACCGCAGGTTCCACATCGACTGGGACCTGGCCGCCGCCGAAAAGGGCGGTTACGAGTACTTCATGCTCAAGGAGATCGCCGAGCAGCCCACCGCGGTCGGCGACACCCTGCTGGGACACTTCGTCGACGGCCGGATCGTCCTGGACGAGCAGCGGCTCTCCGACCAGGAGCTGCGCGAGGTCGACAAGGTGTTCGTGGTCGCCTGTGGCACCGCCTACCACTCCGGGCTGCTCGCCAAGTACGCGATCGAGCACTGGACGCGGCTGCCGGTCGAGGTCGAGCTCGCCAGCGAGTTCCGCTACCGCGACCCGGTGCTGGACCGCAGCACCCTGGTGGTCGCCATCTCGCAGTCGGGGGAGACCGCCGACACCCTGGAGGCGGTCCGCCACGCCAAGGAGCAGAAGGCCAAGGTGCTGGCGATCTGCAACACCAACGGCTCGCAGATCCCGCGCGAGTGCGACGCCGTGCTCTACACCCGGGCCGGCCCGGAGATCGGCGTGGCGTCGACCAAGACGTTCCTGGCGCAGGTCACCGCCAACTACCTGGTGGGCCTGGCGTTGGCGCAGGCCCGCGGCACCAAATACCCCGACGAGGTGGAGCGCGAATACCGGGAACTGGAAGCCATGCCGGACCTGGTGGCGCGGGTGATCGCGTCGATCGAGCCGGTGACCGCGCTGGCCTACCGGTTCGCCCAGTCCTCGACCGTGCTGTTCCTGGGCCGCCACGTCGGCTACCCGGTGGCGCTGGAAGGGGCGCTCAAGCTCAAGGAGCTGGCCTACATGCACGCCGAGGGCTTCGCCGCCGGTGAGCTCAAGCACGGCCCCATCGCGCTGATCGAGGACGATCTGCCGGTCATCGTGGTCATGCCATCCCCGAAGGGGTCGGCCACGCTGCACGCCAAGCTGCTGTCCAACATCCGCGAAATACAGGCCCGCGGCGCCGTCACCATCGTCATCGCCGAGGAGGGCGACGACACCGTACGCCCCTACGCCGACCACCTGATCGAAATTCCTTCCGTCTCAACGCTTTTGCAGCCGCTGCTGTCGACGATCCCGCTGCAGGTGTTCGCGGCGTCGGTCGCCCAGGCCCGCGGCTACGACGTGGACAAGCCGCGCAACCTGGCAAAATCCGTCACAGTCGAGTGACGAAGCGCCGCGCGTGCGAAGGTTGACGGCGTGGCATCTGCATTGGTGAGGTTGCGGCTGCGCCGCATGGGGCTCGCGGTCTGGCACTACGTCAGCGGCGCGCCACTGACCTACGGCTGGCTGCTCGTACTGGTCCTGACGACCATGCTGCAGTACGCGCTGCCCAGCGGCCGGCTGCACACGCTGCTGCTGCACCAGTCCACCAACATCCACGGGCTGGCCCGCGACCCGCTCGACGTGCTGTTCGCCAGCCTGCTGTGGATCGACGGCAAGAACCTGGCGCCGTATCTGCTGCTCTTCAGCCTCTTCTTGGCGCCGGCCGAACACTGGCTCAGGCAATTGCGTTGGCTGTCGGTGGGATTGAGCACCCACATCCTCGCCACCTACATCAGCGAGGGCCTGCTGTATTTCGCCATCGAGGACCGATCGGCGTCCGAGCGGCTGATCTACGCGCGCGACATCGGAGTCAGCTACTTCCTGGTCGGCCTCATGGCCATGCTGACCTACCACATCTCCCGGCCGTGGCGGTGGGGGTACCTGGGAATCCTGTTCGTTATCTTCGGTTTTCCGCTGCTGACCATGGATCGCATCGAACTGAACTTCACCGCGATCGGGCACTTCACGTCCGTGCTGATCGGGCTGTGCTTCTACCCGATGGCCCGCGCGAAACCCGGCGCGCAGCTGGGCCCGGCCCGCCTTCGGGCGATGATGCGGCGGCCCGAGCCACCGCCCGCCCGGCCCTAGGGGCGGCGGGCGGTGACGTACTGTATGCCGGTCGAGGTGTCGGTCTCCTCGTCGGCCCCCGGCGGCAGCGAACGGCCCTGCGCGGCAAGCAACTCCGAGACGCTGCTGGCCTCGGTGGCCCAACCGCGCGCGCTCAGGTAGTCGACCACGTCGTGGCGGTCACCGCCGTACCACAGGTCGGTCATCTCCACGTCGAAGCCGTGCTGGCGCCACTGCTCGGTGATCGCGCGGATCCGCTCGCCCATCAGCTGGATGCCGTCGCCGGCGCCGCGCAGGTTCTCGGTGGCCAGCCAGCTGCCCGCCGGGCTCAACTCAGTGATGTTGTCCAGCAACCGATCCTGGGCATCGGGCGGCAGGAACGGCAGCAGCCCCTCCGCGCTCCACGCGACGGGGGCCGACGGGTCGAACCCGGCCGCCCGCAACGCCGCCGGCCAGTCGTGGCGCAGGTCGATCGGGACGGTGCGCAGGTTCGCGGTCGGCGCCGCACCCAACGCGGCCAGCGTCGTCGTCTTGAAGTCGATCACCGCGGCCTGGTCGACCTCGAAGACCGTCGTCCCGGCCGGCCACGGCAGCCGATACCCGCGGGCGTCCAGGCCCGACGCCAGGATGACCACCTGGCGGACGCCGTCCTGGGCCGCGGCGGCGAAGAAGTCGTCGAAGAACCGGGTGCGGATGCCCATCATGTCGCGCATCCGCTGCATCCCGAAGTCGCTGTTGTCGTCCACCTCGGCGGGATCCAGCTCGCCGCCGGCCAGCCGGGTGAAGAAGTCCACGCCCACCGCGCGCACCAGCGGCTCGGCGAACGGGTCGTCGATCAGCGGTTCGGCGGCCCGGGTGGCCAGCGCCCGGCCCACCGCCACGGCGGTGGCCGTGGCCCCCACGCTGCTCGCCAGATCCCACGTGTCGTCGTCCGTGCGTGCCATCGCCACCCCTCTCGAGCCACCGCGCCCGCCGCCGCCGGCGGGCCGAGCGCGAGGGTACGCCCCGAACGTGACACGTAATGTGACTGCTGTGCGGCACTACTACTCCGTAGACGCGATCCGCCAGGCCGAGGCCCCGCTGCTAGCGAGCCTTCCGGACGGTGCCCTGATGAGGCGGGCCGCCTTCGGCCTGGCCACCGAGATCGCCGGCGAGTTGCGCGCCCGCACGGGCGGCATCGCCGGGCGCCGGGTGTGCGCGATCGTCGGGTCGGGGGACAACGGCGGTGACGCGCTGTGGGCGGCGACGTTGTTGCGCCGGCGCGGCGTGGCCGCCGACGCGGTGCTGCTCAACCCCGAGCGGGCGCACCGAAACGGGTTGGCGGCGTTCCGCAAGGCCGGCGGCCGAATCATCGAAACCGTCTCGCCGGCAACACAACTCGTGCTCGACGGCGTGGTCGGCATCTCCGGGTCCGGGCCGCTGCGCCCCAACGCGGCCGAGGTGTTCGCCGCCGTCGAGGACGCGGGCATCCCCGTCGTGGCGGTGGACAGCCCCAGCGGAATCGACGTGATGACCGGCGCCGCGGCCGGACCGGCGGTGCGCGCCGCGCTGACCGTCACCTTCGGCGGGCTCAAACCGGTACACGCGCTGGCCGAGTGCGGCCGCGTGCGCCTCATCGACATCGGACTCGACCTGCCGCCCACCGACGTGCTCGGCGTCGAGGCCGCCGACGCGGCCGCGCGCTGGCCGGTCCCAGGACCCCACGACGACAAGTACACCCAGGGCGTCACGGGCGTCATGGCCGGCTCGTCGACCTACCCGGGCGCCGCGGTGTTGTGCACCGGCGCCGCGGTCGCGGCGACCTCCGGCATGGTCCGCTACGCCGGCAGCGCGCACCGCGAGGTCCTCGCGCAGTGGCCCGAGGTGATCGCCTCGCCCGCCCCCGCGTCGGCGGGGCGGGTGCAGTCGTGGGTCGTCGGTCCGGGCTTGGGCACCGACGACGTCGGGGCCGCGGCGCTGTGGTTCGCCCTGGAGACCGACCTGCCGGTGGTCGTCGACGCCGACGGCCTGACCATCCTGGCCGCGCACCCCGAGTTGGTGGCCGACCGCGCCGCGCCGACGGTGCTGACGCCGCACGCGGGTGAATTCGCCCGCCTGGCGGGTAGTGCCCCCGGCGATGACCGGATCGGGGCGTGCCGCAAGCTGGCCGACACGTTCGGTGCGACGGTACTGCTCAAGGGGAACGTCACCGTCGTCGCCGATCCCGGTGGCCCGGTCTATCTCAACCCGGCCGGGCAGTCCTGGGCGGCCACCGCCGGGTCCGGCGACGTGCTCTCCGGGATGATCGGCGCGCTGCTCGCGGCGGGGCTGCCGACGGCCGAGGCCGCGGCGACGGCGGCGTTCGTCCACGCCCGGGCGGCGGCCCTGTCGGCGGCCGACCCGGGCCCCGGCGACGCGCCCACCTCGGCGTCGCGCATCGTCCCGCACATCCGCGCCGCCGTGGCGGCGCTGGTGCGCTAGAACCCAGCAGACCCGCACCAGACCCGCACCAGAGAGGAAACCCGGAGTGCCCCAACACCCGTCCATGCCCGCCCACTCGATCGCGCCGGCCTACACCGGCCGCCTGTTCACCGCGCCGGTGCCGGCGCTGCGGTTGCCCGAGGAGTCGATGGACCCCGACGCCGCGTACCGCTTCATCCACGACGAGCTGATGCTCGACGGCAGTTCGCGGCTCAACCTGGCCACGTTTGTCACCACCTGGATGGACCCCGAGGCGTCGCGCCTGATGGCCGAGACCTTCGACAAGAACATGATCGATAAGGACGAGTACCCGGCCACCGCGGCCATCGAGCAGCGGTGCGTGTGCATGGTCGCCGACCTGTTCCACGCGGAGAACCTGCGCGACGACGACCCCTACAGCGCCATCGGGGTGTCGACCATCGGCTCCAGCGAGGCGGTCATGCTCGGTGGGCTGGCGCTGAAGTGGCGGTGGCGCGCCAAGATCGGGAAGGACTGGAAGACCCGCACCCCGAACCTGGTGATGGGGTCCAACGTCCAGGTGGTCTGGGAGAAGTTCTGCCGCTACTTCGACGTCGAACCGCGCTACCTGCCGATGGAGGAGGGGCGCTACGTCATCACCCCCGAGCAGGTCGTCGACGCCGTCGACGAGAACACCATCGGCGTGGTGGGGATTCTGGGCACCACCTACACCGGTGAGCTGGAACCCATCGCCGAGATCTGCGCGGCGCTGGACAAGCTGGCCGCCGACGGCGGCGTGGACGTCCCGGTGCACGTCGACGCCGCCAGCGGCGGGTTCGTGGTGCCCTTCTTGCACCCGGAGCTCAAGTGGGACTTCCGGCTGCCGCGGGTGGTGTCCATCAACGTCAGCGGCCACAAGTACGGGCTGACCTACCCCGGCGTCGGGTTCGTGGTGTGGCGCAGCCAGGAGCACCTTCCCGAAGACCTGGTGTTCCACGTCAACTACCTGGGCGGCGACATGCCGACCTTCACCCTGAACTTCTCCCGGCCCGGCAATCAGGTGGTCGGCCAGTACTACAACTTCCTGCGCCTGGGCCGCGAGGGCTACACGCAGGTCATGCAGGCGCTGTCGTCCACCGCGCGGTGGCTGGGCGAGCAGCTGCGGACCGGTGAACACTGCGAGCTGATCTCCGACGGATCGGCCATCCCGGTGGTCGCGTTCCGGCTCGCCCGTGGGCTGGGCTACACCGAGTTCGACGTCTCCCACGAGCTGCGCGGTTTCGGCTGGCAGGTGCCGGCCTACACCATGCCCGACAACGCCACCGACGTCTCGGTGCTGCGCATCGTGGTGCGCGAGGGCCTGTCCGCCGACCTGGCGCGGGCGCTGCACGACGACGCCCGCACGGCGCTGACCAGCCTGGACAAGCTGAAGCCGGGCGGGCATTACAAGGCCGAGCACTTCGCGCACTGACCGGGCGCTGCGGACGATTCGATGACGTCTAATGGGTTGGTCGGGCGAGCACGCACCTCGTTGGGGATCGGTTGCTGCGTGGCACTCGTCGTGTCAGGTTGCGCCCACGCCACGACGCGCGTCGACACCACCTCGGCGACGCCGTCGGCGGCGCCGGACGACATCAACGGCCTGATCGTTGGCGTTGCCGAGGTGGCACGGACCGCCGGCATCGACGATCTGCGCGCTTCACCGACGAAGCACCAACCCAGCCACTACCCAAAGGCGGGTGCGCCCCCACCGTGTCAGCCGCCGTATCAGGACGATCTTTCGTTCGGCACGGGGTGGACGCAGTATCGGGCGGAAGCGTATGCCGCTTCGATGAGTCCGGGACCCGGCCAAGCGAACGTGATGGCCGACATCTTGCAGTCCGTCGCCGTCTATCCGGATGCCGGCGTGGCACGAGCGCAATTCGATCGAGTGGACTCGTTGCTGAAGGCCTGCGCCGCCTTGGGTGACCCGGATTACGACTACGGGGTCACCAGACCGGACGGCGCGACGCTGTACGGAAGCGCCGGGTCGGTGCCGTTCGGCTATCTGGTGAAGGCAACAGTGCTGGTGAAGGTGGTGGCGCTGGGGCTACCGGACCCCGGGCGGGTGAGGTCGGAAGTCCTCCAGCGCATTGGCGATCGCATCCATTGAGCCGGGAGAGTGCCGGGAGAGTGCCGGGAGAATGCCGGGAGAATAAGGGCCCGCACGGCGCTTCTGGGACAATGGCCGCCGTGGCCGTTACGCCGATTTCCGTGACGCCGGGTGCCCTCGCCGAGGCCCTGGTGGACCTGGGCGCGGTCGCGCACAACGTGCGGGTGTTGCGTGAGCACGCCGGCGGCGCGCAGGGCAAGCGCCTCGTCGATGGTGGCGACCCCGAGCTCCGCCGCGCCCGCGGCCAGCGCCGCGCGAGCCACCGGCCCCGCGCCGTGCCCGTAACCGTCGGCCTTCACGACGGCCATGACCTGCGCGCCGCCGGCGTGCTCACGCAACACCCGCACGTTGTGCGCGACCGCGCCCAGGTCCACCAGGGCCTCGGAG
>NZ_LZJC01000056.1 GCF_001666755.1 Mycobacterium sp. E1214
TCGGTCAAGCACCGCCTGGTTGGCCCCAAGGGCGAGCTGGACGTCATGATCATCGCCCTGCGGGCGCCCGCCGACGGCCCCATCGGCGACTCCGCGCTGGTGGTCTCCGACGGCACCACGACGGTGTTCAACATGAACGACGCCCGGCCGGTCGACCTCGACGTGCTCGATTCCGCCTTCGGCCACATCGACGTGCACCTGCTGCAGTACTCGGGGGCCATCTGGTATCCGATGGTCTACGACATGCCGGCCCGCGCCAAGGAGTCCTTCGGCGTGCAGAAGCGGCAACGCCAGATGGACCGCGCCCGGCAGTACCTGACTCAGGTGGGGGCGACCTGGGTCGTCCCGTCGGCGGGCCCGCCGTGCTTCCTGGATCCCGAGTTGCGCCACCTCAACGACGACCATGGCGATCCGGCCAACATCTTCCCCGACCAGGCGGTGTTTCTGGACCAGATGCGCGCGCACGGCCACGACGGCGGGCTGCTGATGATGCCCGGTTCGACCGCGGACTTCACCGGAACCACGCTCAACTCGTTGCGCCACCCGATCCCCGAGGACCAGGTCGAGGCCATCTTCACCACGGGCAAGGCCGCCTACATCGCCGACTACGCCGAGCGGATGGCGCCGGTGCTGGCCGCCGAGCGGGCCCGCTGGGCCCCGGCCGCCGGGGAACCGCTGCTCGAGCCGCTGCGTGCGCTGTTCGAGCCGATCATGTCCCAGAGCGACGAAATCTGCGACGGCATCGGCTATCCCGTGGAACTCGTGCTGGGCCCCGAGACGGTCATCCTGGATTTCCCGAAACGGACCGTGCGCGAGCCGATCGCACACGAGAAGGTGCGCTACGGGTTCGCGATCGCCCCGGAACTGGTCCGCACGGTGTTGCGCGACCGGGAACCCGACTGGGTCAACACCATCTTCCTGTCCACCCGGTTCACGGCATGGCGGGTCGGCGGTTACAACGAATACCTCTACACCTTCTTCAAGTGCCTCACCGACGAGCGGGTCGCCTACGCCGACGGCTGGTTCGCCGAGAGTCACGACGACTCGGCGTCAATCACCATGGACGGGTGGACGATTCAGCGCCGCTGCCCGCACCTCAAGGCGGATCTGTCGAAATTCGGTGTCGTAGAGGGCGATACGCTGACCTGCAATCTGCACGGGTGGCAGTGGCGTCTGGACGACGGCCGCTGCCTGACCGCGCGGGGCCATCAGCTGCGAAGTTCCCGGCCATGACCGCGGCCCGCGGACAGACCTACGACGACGGCCTGGTGCAACTCGACCGCACCGCGATCACGTTGTGCCGCTACCACTTTCCCTCGGGCACCGCAAAAATCATCGCGCTGGACGCGATCCGCGGCTATCAGTCCGAGAACCTGGGCCTGTGGACGCACCGGCTGCGCATCTGGGGCAGCTCCGACCTGCGGCGCTGGCTGCCGCTGGACGTCGGCCGTCCGTTCAAGTCCACGCTGATCACCTTGGACGTGCCCGGCACCTGGCCCCGCCCGGCGTTCACGCCGGCGCGGCCCGCCGAGTTCGTGGCCCTGCTCGACGAATTGTTGAGCCAGCGCGGTTAGGACGCGCGGTCGGCCAGTGCCTGCCGCGCGGCGTTGTAGCCGGGGATGAAGGTGATGCCCGGCCCGCCGTGACAGCCGGCGCTGCCGAGGTAGAGCCCGGCGATCGGGATCGGCTGGCCGCGAAAACCGGTGGGGCCGGGCCGGTTCGGCCCGATCTGATCGGAGCTGAACAGGCCGTGGCAGTAGTCGCCGCCGGGTGCGCCGAACATGACCCCCATGTGCCGCGGCGTGAAGGTGGTGTGCCGGATGATGCTGCGCTCGAAGTTGGGCGCGAGCCGGGTGACCTTGTCGATGACCCGCTGGCCCATCTCGATCTTGGCCTGGCCGTAGTCGGCGCCGCCCTCGATCGGGAACCACAGCGCGAACGCCGACGCGGCGTGCTTGCCGGGCGGGGCCAGGTCCGGGTCGTTTTGTGACGGCACCTGCAGCACGACGGTGGGATCGGCGGGGACCACGCCGCGCCGGCAGTCCTCCCACTGCTGCTGAACCTCTTCCGGCGTGCAGAACAGGCCGATGGACGCCTGCAGCGCCGGGTCGTTGAGCGCCTCGTACGGCGCGGCGAACGCCGGGGCCTCGTCCAGCGCGAAGTGCATCTGCAGGTAGCTGCCGCGGTGGTCGATGCGGGCGTACCGCTGGCGGATGTCGGCCGGCACCGCCGCCGGGTCGATGAGCTCGTTGAGCGTGACGTCGGGCGCGATGCCCGAGACCACGATCGGGGCGGTCAACGTCTCCCCCGCCTCCGCCCGCACGCCGCGGACCTGGGCTTCGGGGCCGGCGCCCGCCACGAGGATCTCCGCAACCTGGGTCCGCAGCCGCACCTCGCCGCCGTGGCTTTCCAGCAGCGCCCCCAGGTGCGCCGTGAGCGCGCCGATGCCGCCGCGCAGCTTCTTCATCTGCATGGTGTCACCGTCGGGAACGCCCAGTCCGAACGCGAGCGCCGCGGCGCTGCCCGGCGTCGCGGGCCCGCGGTACAGGGTGTTTACGGCCAGCACCGTCATCGATCCGCGCAGGGCCCCGTGCTTGTCCCGGTCCGGCAGGTAGCGGTCCAGCACGTCGGTGACCGAACCGAACAGCATCTCGTTGATGGCGGAGCGCTCGAATTCCGTTGTGGCGCAGGCATACATCTCGTCGAACGTCTTGGGCGGTGCCCCCGCCTCGAAACGGCCCAGGGCGCGCGTCGGGGCCTGGGCCCAAGCCATCAGGCCCGCCATGCCGTTGACGGCGTCGGCGCCGTGGACCTCGTTGAGGTGGGTGAAAAGCTTGACCGGGTCGCTGTATTGGACCAGCGGGTCGTCGCCGACGCCGCGCAACGCCACCGACATCACGTCCAGGTCGATGGTCGGCAGGGTGTCCAGGGCGAGTTCGCGGACCACCTCCGGGGCCGTCGGGAACTGCACCGAGCCGGCGATTTCGAACCGGTAGCCGTCGAAAAGCTCCACCGTGGAAGCCATTCCACCGGCGTAGAGCTTGCCGTCCAGGCAGACGGTGCGCAGGCCGGCCTTTTGCAGCAGCACGGCCGCCGCCAGCCCGTTGTGCCCGGCACCGATAACGATCGCGTCATATGTCATCTGTGGCCTCCACGATGGAGGCTCGCACGCCCGCAAAGTTTTGTCAATTATGACGAAACTGCGGTGATCCAGGTGCCGGACAACCCGTCGCGCAGCGACTCCAGCGCCACGTGCGTGATCCGTGCCAGTTCGCCCAGCGACCGTTCCTCGCCCACCATCCACGCCTCCATCGCGCCGAACACGGCCGCCGCGATGCACCGGGCGCTGACCGTGACACGCAACCGCGCGTCGGGTGACCGATCGGCCGCCCCGCTGCGCCGGCGCAGCTGTTGCTCGATGGCGTCGGCGAGGTCGGCTTGGACGTCGCGGATGTGCCGGACGATGCGGCCCCGGTCCAGGTCGCCGCCCCGCAGCGCGGCAATCTTCGTCACCGCCTCCACGTCGTAGGGGAAGGCAAAGACGGCGGCCTGTACGGAGTCGATGACCGGCTCGTCGACGGGCCTGGTGTTCAGCGCCGCGCGGAACCAGTGCAGCCCCGTGTAATCGGCGAACAGCAGGTCGTGCTTGGAGCTGAAGTGCCGATAGAAGGTGCGCAGCGAGACGCCGGCGTCGGCCGCGATCTGCTCGGCGGACGTCTCCTCGACGCCTTGGGCCAGGAACCGCACCACGGCGGCCTGGCGCAGCGCCTCGCGAGTGCGTTCGCTGCGCGCCGTCTGAGCTGGCCGGACCATGGCAGTAAGGTATCAAGAAACTTTTTGACAATATTGACAAAACTTCGCGCACCGGGTGAGACTGCGCACATGGTCTCGCTCCTCACCCACGCGGTCCTCGGGCTCGCGGTCATCGCCTGGATCGTCAGGGCCAACTCGGCCGTCTTCGCCCGGCCCGCCGGCGGCCCGCTGTTCTCGCCGATGGAAATCGTGTACTACGTCGTCGGCATCGCCTCGGTCGCGCTCGGCTGGTACTTCAACGTCACCTACGTGCAGGAATACGCGCACGGGTCCACCAATCCGTTGTGGGGCGAACACGGCAGCTGGGCCGAATACATCCGGCTGATGTTCACCAACCCGGCCGCGAGCTCCGCCAGCCAGGACTACACCATCGCCAATGTCGTTCTGCTGCCCATCTTTACGGTCGTCGACGGTTACCGGCGGGGGCTCAAGCACCCCTGGCTGTACTTCGTGTCGAGCCTGTTCACCAGCTTCGCGTTCGCGTTCGCATTCTACTTCGCGACCATGGAACGCCAGCGCCGGCACGAGCAGGCGCGCCAGACGGTGCACGCCTAGGGTTCGAGCACCTCGGCGCCCACGTACGGGACCAGGGCGGCGGGCACCCGCACGCTGCCGTCGGGCTGCTGATGGTTCTCCAGGATGGCGACCAGCCAGCGAGTGGTGCCCAGCGTCCCGTTGAGGGTCGCCGCGATCTGGGGCTTGCCGCCGTCGTCGCGGTATCGCGTCGACAACCGGCGCGCCTGGAAGGTGGTGCAGTTCGACGTCGACGTCAGCTCCCGGTAGGCGCCCTGGGTAGGCACCCACGCCTCACAGTCGAACTTGCGGGCGGCCGAGGACCCGAGATCGCCCGCGGCGACGTCGATCACGCGATAAGGCACCTCGATGCGGGCCAGCATCTCGCGTTGCCAGCCGAGCAGCCGCTGGTGCTCGGCCTCGGCCTCGTCGGGCGTGCAGTAGACGAACGCCTCGACCTTGTCGAACTGGTGCACCCGGATGATGCCGCGGGTGTCCTTGCCGTAGCTGCCCGCCTCGCGGCGGAAGCAGGACGACCACCCCGCATACCGCAACGGCCCGCCGGAAAGGTCCAGGATCTCGTTCCAGTGGTAGCCGGCCAGCGGCACCTCCGAGGTCCCGACGAGATAAAGGTCGTCCTCCTCGAGGCGGTAGATCTCGTCGGCGTGGGCGCCGAGGAAGCCGGTGCCGGCCATGACCTCCGGGCGCACCAACACCGGCGGGATCATCGGGATGAAGCCGTTGTCGACGGCCAGCCGCAGCGCCAGCTGCAACAGCCCGAGTTGCAGCAGCGCCCCCTTCCCGGTGAGGAAGTAGAACCGCGACCCGGACACCTTGGCGCCCCGCTGCATGTCGATCAGTCCCAGCGACTCGCCCAGCTCCAGGTGGTCCTTGGCGTTCTCGATCGCGGCGGGTTCGCCGACGACGTCGAGCACCCGGTAGTCGTCCTCCCCGCCGGCGGGCACGCCGTCGATGACGACGTTGGAGATGGCCATGTGCGCCGCGGTGAACGCCGCCTCGGCGTCGGCCTGCGCGGCCTCGGCGGCCTTGACCTGCTCGGCCAGCTCCTTGGCGCGCGCGAGTCTGGCCGGGCGTTCCTCGGGTGACGCGGCCCCGACGCTCTTGCTGGCCGCCTTCTGTTCGGCGCGCAGCGTGTCAGCGGAGGAAATCGCAGAGCGGCGCGCCGCGTCGGCCGCCACGAGGGCGTCGACCAGCGCCGGGTCCTCGCCCCGGCTGACTTGCGAGCGGCGCACCGCGTCGGGGTCCTCCCGGAGCAGCTTCAGGTCGATCACGGCCCTGAGACTACTTTCGCCGGCGCGGCCGGTCGTCGCAGCACCCCCGGCACGGAATCCCAGGATTCACTTCGGCAACATTTGTCACGCCGCGGGGGCGCTGCTGTCAGAATGGAGCGGATGTCGCAAGCCCCCGAACTCCTGGACGCCTCGCGCGCCGACGAGCCCGCCGGCTCGACCGACCGGTCGGCGGACCGGACGCTGGCCGGACTGCAGTGGCCGCGCAGCCTGCAGGCCCGCGCGACCCGGCGGGCGCTGCTGCTCACCGCGCTGGGTGGGCTGCTGATCGCCGGGCTGGTCACGGCCATCCCGGTCGGGGGGTCCGGGCCGGGACGGCTGGCCGGCTACCTGGACAGCGATCCCGTGCCGAGCACCGGGGCCCGTAGCGACGCCGCCTTCAACCGGGCCGGCACCGGGGACTGCCTGATGTGGCCCGACACCACGCCGGAGTCGGCGCGCATCGTCAAGTGCTCCGACGACCACAAGTTCGAGGTGGCCGAGTCCATCGACATGCGGACGTTCCCGGGCGCCGAATACGGGCCGAACGCCGCTCCCCCGTCGCCCGCGCGCATCCAGCAGATCACGCAGGAGCAGTGCGACACGGCCGCCCGCGGCTACCTCGGCGCCAAGTTCGACCCCAACAGCAGGTTTACCGTCAGCCTGCTGTGGCCGGGTGATCGCGCCTGGCGTCAGTCCGGCGATCGCCGCATGCTGTGCGGCCTGCAGCTGCCCGGCCTGAACAACCAGCAGCAGGTGTTCAAGGGCAAGGTCGCCGACGTCGACCAGTCCAAGGTCTGGCCGGCGGGCACCTGCCTGGGCATCGACGCGACGACCAACCAGCCCACCGACGCCCCTGTGGACTGCAAGACGCCGCACGCGATGGAGGTGACCGGCACCGTCAACCTTGGCGAGAAGTTCCCGGGCCCGCTGCCGCCGGAGCCCGACCAGGACGCCTACATCAAGGACAACTGCACCAAGATGACCGACGCCTACCTGGCGCCGACCAAGCTACGGACCACCACCCTGACGCTCATCTACCCGACGGTGACGCTGTCGAGCTGGACGGCGGGCAGCCGAGAGGTCGCCTGCAGCATCGGCTCCACGCTGGGCAACGGCGGCTGGGCCACGCTGGTGAACAGCGCCAAGGGCCAATTGCTGATCAATGGTCAGGCGCCGGTGCCGCCCCCGGACATCCCCGAGGAACGGCTCACCATGCCGCCGATCCCGCTGCAGGTTCCGGCCCAGGCGCCGTCCAGCCAGAGCCAGGGGCAGGGACAGAGCCCGCCGAGCGCCCCACCGGCGATCCCCCCGAACAACCAGCACCTGCCCGGCCAGCAACCCGGCGGCGCCCCGGCGCAGTCGCCCGCCTCCCCGGCCCCGCAGCAGGCCCCGCAGCCACAGCAGCAGGCGCCCGCACCGGCTCCGCAGGCCCCCGCCCCGGCACCGGCGCCCGCGGACCCGGGGTTGCCGCCCGGTGACGCCGGAGCGCCGCCGGCCGGCCCGGTGCCCGAGCCCGCCCCCGGGGGGTAGCCGGGTGGCCGTGCGGATGGATCCGCAGCGCTTCGACGAACTGGTCTCCGACGCGCTCGATCTGGTTCCGCCCGAGCTGGCGGCGGCGATGGACAACGTCGTCGTCCTCGTCGAGGCCCGCCATCCCGAGGACGACGAGCTGCTCGGACTGTACGAAGGGGTGGCGCTGACCGAACGCGATTCCGACTACTCGGGGTCGCTGCCGGACGCCATCTTCGTCTACCGGGACGCGTTGCTGGAGGTTTGTGACTCCGAGGAGCAGGTGGTCGACGAGGTGGCGATCACGGTAATCCATGAGATCGCGCACCACTTCGGCATCGACGACGACCGGTTGCACGAGCTCGGCTGGGCCTGACCCGACACGTCTCGCTTTTGTGGGCGCGGCATCCCGGATTTGTCCGCCGCGGGTGCTATGAACGGCGTATGAGTGCCGATTGCCGCGACTGCCGGGCAGGCCTAGATCACTGTCACGGCACCATCATTCGTCACGCGCAGGGCCGGTTCTGGGGCCGCGCGGAGTGCACCGAACCGGACTGCACCAGCCCCGAACTGGTCGCGCACACGTTCGTCATCGACTGCGACGCCGTGGGCTGCGCGTGCGCGGAATGGATCGCGCTGGCGGTCTAGCCCGCGCCGTCATCCCATCGGGTCGGTGCTGGAGTGAACCGCGTCGCCCACCGGGGTGGCCGCGACCTCGGGATAAAACGGCGGCGTCAGGCTCCCCCACCGCAGGCAGCTCCACCGCCCGTCGGTGATCGGCGACAGCACCACCGACTCGGCGTTGTCCAGGTGGTTGTCCAGCGCGAACTCGGCCTCGACGCCGGACAGCACGGCGGCCGCCAGGCGGATCGCGGCGCCGTGGCTGACGACCACGATGTCGCCGTGCCACTCCCGGTCGTCCAGGTAGCGCAGCCGCAGGTCGGTGATGGCGGGCACGTAGCGGTCCAGCACCTCGTTGCCGGTTTCGCCGCCGGGAAGCGGGACGTCCAGCTCGCCACGATGCCACCGGCCATAGATCGCGTTGAACTCGGCGATCGCGTCGTCGTCGTTGCGGTTCTCCAGCTCCCCGACCTGCACCTCGTGGATGCCCGGGAGTTCGACGGCGCCCAGGTCGAGCTGGGAGCCGATGACCGCGGCGGTCTGCGACGCCCGCGTGGCCACGGAATGCGCGAGCATCGCCGGCCGGCCGGCGTGCTGGGCGAACGCGCGGGCCTGATCGCGCCCCAGGGGCGTCAGCTCCGCGCCGGGCGGGCGGGTGTCGAGCCTGCGCTCGACGTTGCCGAAGGACTGGCCGTGCCGCACCAACACCAACCGGCCGGTCATGACTCACTCCTTTCCGCCGCTTCCGGCTTGCCCTCTCGCAATCGCGTCAACCACCGCAGCGCCTCGTCGGCGGGCGGCGGCTGCACCCCGGCCGGCGTGCCGGTGGGCCAGGATCCGAGGTATCGGACATCGGCACAACGACGGTGCAGCGCCTTGAGTGCCTCGGCGACCGCGTCGTCGTCGATGTGCCCCACACAGTCGACGAAGAAAACATAGGTGCCCAGGGCGATCCGCGTCGGGCGGGACTCGATGCGGGTCAGGTCGATGCCGCGAATGCCGAACTCGGTCAGCGCCCCCAGCAGCGCGCCGGGCGCGTTGTCGATGTGCAGCACCACTGACGTGCGGTCCGCGCCGGTGCGGGCCGGCGGCGGTGCGGGCAGCCCGGCCAGCAGGAACCGGGTGCAGGCGTTGGGTTCGTCGACGACGCCGTCGGCCAGCGCCGGCAGCCCCCAGCGGGTGGCCGCCAGCGGCGAGGTCACCGCGGCGTCGGCCAGGCCCTCGGCGACTTGGCGCGCCGCGTCGGCGTTGGACGACGCCGCCCGCAGTTTGGCGTCCGGCAGGTGCTCGGCGACCCAGTGCCGCACCTGCGCGGCGGCCACCGAGAACGCCGCCAGTGTGCGCACCTCGGCGGCGCCGCGCCCGGGCGCGACGACGATACTGAACGCCACGTCGAGCGTCGTCTCGGCGAAGACCTGCAGGGGCGAGCCGATGGACAGGCTGTCGAGCGTAGGGGTGACGGAACCGTCGATCGAATTCTCGATCGGCACGCAGGCGTAGTCCGCGTCGCCGTTGCGGACCGCGTCCAGCGCGGCGGCCGTGCTGTCGGTGGGCAGCGGGTCCGGCACGCCATGCTTGGGTACCAGCCCGGCCGCGATGATCTGGCGCAGCGCCGCCTCGGTGAAGGTCCCCTCCGGGCCGAGGTAAGCGATGCGGGTCACGCCCCAACCCTAGCGGCGAAGCCCGTCACGCAGCCCATCGCGAAGCATCGTTCTGCAGCACGCCGCCCAGCCCGTCTCGGGGTCGATGACGAGGCCGGGGGAGCCTTGCGGCGCCACCCCTTCTAAGTTAACTTAGGCTTACCTAAGCGAGTGAGGAGAACGGTGTTACCGCTGAGCTATCCCGCCCCGACGACCGCCGAACGGATCCGCAGCGCCTGCGTGCGCGCCGGCGGCGCGCTGCTGGCCATCGACCACGACGACCCGGTCGCCACCCCCATCCACCACCTGATGGACGACGGCTCGTTTGCCCTCGCGATGCCGCTGGAAGGCGAGGGCGAAACCGTTCGCCCCGGATCCGAAGCGCTGCTCGAGCTCACCGACTACGCGCCCCTCCCGCTGCGCGAGCCGGTCCGGTCGCTGGTGTGGGTGCGCGGCCGCCTGCACGAGATCCACCCCGCGAGGCTCATGCAAACGCTCGACCGCATCGCCGCCGAATGCCCGAACCCGGCCCTGCTCGAGGTCGACACGCCGCGGTCCACGGTCGGGTCGCGGCAGCGATACACCTTGCTGCGGCTCGAGATCGCATCGGTGGTCGTCACCGACGCCACCGGCGCCGAACCGGTCAGCGTCGACGACCTCCTCGCCGCGCGACCCGACCCGTTCTGCGAGGTCGAGTCGAGCCTGCTCTGGCACCTCGACACCGCGCACAGCGACGTGCTGGCGCGCCTGGTGTCCCGGTTGCCCGCACCGCTGCGCCGCGGCCACGTCCGCCCCCTGGGACTCGACCGCTACGGCGTGCGGTTCCGCGTCGAGGGCGGCGACACCGACCACGACGTGCGGCTGCCCTTCCACAAGCCCGTGGACGGCCCCGCGCACCGCTGGGTCGTCGCCCGCGAGGACGGCCCGGCGACCTCGCCGGCGCCCGCGCCAGC
>NZ_LZJC01000057.1 GCF_001666755.1 Mycobacterium sp. E1214
CACACACACCGCATCCACCGCGTCAAGCACCCCAGCAACCCGCGACGCCGGATGCCCCCGACCCACCGGCACATACACCCCACCGGCCTTGAGCACCGCCCACCACGCCACCACCAACTCCACACACCGGTCCAGCGCCACCCCCACTGCCCGCTCCGGCCCGACACCACACTCAATCAACAACCGCGCCAACCGCGACGACCACGCATCCAACTCGCCATAAGACACCACCCGCGCCCCATCAACCACCGCCACCGCCGACGCATCCAACCCCACCGCCGCCGCCAACACCTCCGACGCCAACCCCACCGGCGCCCCCACACCAGCACCAGACCACAACCGCACCAACAAATCCCACTCGCCGTCCTCGAGCAACGAGATGTCGCCGACCGCGACCGCGGGATCCGCGACGGCGTTTTCCAGGACGGTGCCGAACCAGGTGAGGAGCCGGTCGATGGTGGAGCGGTCGAACAGCTCGGCGGCGTAGGTCAGCACGCCGGCGGCCATCGGGGCGGCCGGATCCCCGGTCGGGACCTCGCCCAGATCGAAGTCCAGGTCGAATTTGACCGGCCGGCGGAAGACGCCGAGTTGCTCGACGTGCACTCCGTGCAGCGTCACCTGCCGGGGCGCGCCGAGGTTCTGAAAGGCCATGCACACCTGGAACAATGGGTGATGAGCCGTCGAGCGCGCACAGTGGAGCCGGTCGACCAGGCGCTCGAAGGGCACCTCCTGGTTGCTGTAGGCGTCCAGGGCCTTGCGTCGCACCTGCTCGAGCACGTCGCAGAACCGGTGCTCGGGCCTGACCTGGACCCGCAACACCCAGGTGTTGATGAAGAACCCGACCAGGTCGTCGACCGCTGGGTCGAGCCGCCCGGCGATCGGCGAGCCCAGCGTGATGTCTTGTCCGGCCCCCGCGTGACTCAGCAACACCGCCAGGGCCGCCTGCAACACCATCGATGGGGTCGCGTTGTATGCGGCCGCAAGCGCCTTGATTCCCGCCCACAGGGGCGCCTCGATGCGCAGCTCGGCGTCGGCACCGCGGTGCGTGGGCGCCGGTGGCCGGGCCCGGTCGGTGGGCAGCGATATCAGCTCCGGCACATCGGCCAATTCCTGGCGCCAGTAGGCCAGCTGCCTGTGCAGCACGCTGTCGGGATCGGACTCGTGTCCCAGCCAATCCCGTTGCCACAGGGCGTAATCCGCATACTGCACGGGCAGCGGCACCCAGTCGGGCGCCCGGTTCCGGCACCGCGCCTGGTAGGCCCGGCCCATGTCGGTGACCATCGGCGCCATTGACCAGCCGTCGAAGGCGATGTGGTGCAACACGATACCCAGGACGTGCTGTCCGGCTCCCACCGAGAAGAGCTGCGCGCGAATGGGGACATCGACCGACAGATCGAAGGGGTACGCCGCCAAATCTTGCAGAGCGGCGGCGATGTCGTGTTCGGCCATGGGCAGCACCGTCGGCGCACCCTCCTGCCGCCACAGGCCTGCGTGGGCCGGCAGCACTTGTTGTTGGGCCACGCCGTCGACGTCGGGAAAGACGGTTCGCAGCGACTCGTGCCGGGCGATCACGTCGTCCAGCGCCGCGGCCAGCGCTTCGACGTTCAGCGCGCCGGTGAACCGAAAGGCGGTCGGCATGTTGTACGTCGCGGCGCCGTCCTCGAACTGGTTGAGGAACCACAGCCGCTGTTGGGCGTACGACAACGGAACACGGTCCGGCCGGGGCAGTGCGACGAGCGGCGGGCGCGCCGGACCGCCACGATGCCGGTTCAGATGGTCGGCGAGGTCGCGCACGGTGGAGACCTCGAACAGGTAGCGGACCGGCACTTCCCTGGCCAGCGCGGCCTGCAACCGAGCGCTCACCCGGGTCGCGATCAACGAGTCACCGCCGAGGGCGAAGAAGTCGTCGTCGAGGCCGACCGCGTCTCGGTGTAACACTTCGGCGAATGCTTCGGCGACGATCTTCTCGGTGTCGGTCTGCGGCGGCCGGTAGTGTGCGGCGGTGAATTCGGGAGCGGGCAACGCCTTTCGGTCGATCTTGCCCGACGAAGTCATCGGGAAACGCTCCAACGCTACGATCTGCGCGGGCACCATGTAGTCGGGCAAGCGCGCAGCCACCGCGTCTCGCACCGCATCGGCGTCGGGAGGCACGGGCCCACCGACGTAGCCGACGAGTCGGTCAGCGCCGCCTTGCCGATAGACCGCGGCAGCGGCCACCGTCACCTCCGCACACGCCAGCAACGCGTTCTCGACCTCGCCGAGTTCGATGCGTTGACCGCGCAGCTTGACTTGGAAGTCCGCGCGGCCCAGGTACGCTAGCTCCCCCGCGCCGTTCCACCGGACCAGGTCCCCGGTGCGATACATCCGCGCGCCGCGCTCACCGAAGGGGTCGGCCACGAAGCGTTCCGCGGTCAGTCCGGCCCGACCCACGTAGCCGTGCGCCAAACCCGGCCCCGCCAAATACAACTCGCCGACCACCCCCACCGGGGCCGGGCGCAGGCGCCCGTCGAGCGCGAGAGCGACGACGCCCGGGATCGGCGTGCCGATGGTCACCGGCCGTCCGGGCACCAGGCGCGACCCGGTGGCCCAGATGCTGGCCTCGGTGGGTCCGTAGTTGTTGAGCATGCGCCGGCCCGGCGCCCACGCGGCCACCAGCTCGGCGGGGCAAGCCTCCCCTACGGTGATCACGGTGGACAGCGCGCCCAGTAGGTCGCGGTCCAGCGACGCCAACACCGTCGGCGTGAGCATCGCGGCGCTGACCCGGTGTTCGGCCAGCAAGGCCGTCAGTGCCTGGCCCGCGTAGACGTCCGCGGGCGCCACCACCAGCGCCGC
>NZ_LZJC01000058.1 GCF_001666755.1 Mycobacterium sp. E1214
ACGCGCGGGCGGACGCGCCGGGCCGCGCCACCCTAGACTGTGAGCCGTGACTGTGTCCGGGACGAGCGCGCCCACCCAGGCGATCGACACCGTCGACCGCGCGGCGACCACCCCCGACGAGCCGCAGCCGTTCGGTGAGTTGGGCCTCAAAGACGACGAATACCAGCGGATCCGCGAGATCCTCGGCCGTAGGCCCACCGACACCGAACTGGCGATGTATTCGGTGATGTGGAGCGAGCACTGCTCGTACAAGTCCTCGAAGGTGCACCTGCGCTACTTCGGTGAGACCACCACCGACGAGATGCGCGCCGGCATGCTGGCCGGCATCGGGGAGAACGCCGGCGTGGTCGACATCGGCGACGGCTGGGCGGTCACCTTCAAGGTGGAGTCGCACAACCACCCGTCCTACGTCGAGCCGTATCAGGGCGCTGCCACCGGGGTGGGCGGCATCGTCCGCGACATCATGGCGATGGGGGCGCGGCCGATCGCGGTCATGGACCAGCTGCGGTTCGGG
>NZ_LZJC01000059.1 GCF_001666755.1 Mycobacterium sp. E1214
AACACCTGCTCGCGGTGCAGGCGGGTGTCCCGCCGCACCGCCCCAGACCACAACCGCACCAACAAATCCCACTCGTCGGAAGCCAGTAGCGACACCTCACGGACCGGCAGGGACGCGTCGGCCGAGAGCAGGCGGCTCAGGAGCGACTCCAGGCGGCTGATGTGCCGGTCGATGTCGTCGGCCGCGTAGCGGTCCGGGTTCCAGGTGAACTGAATACGCGGCGCCTGGCCGTCGAGCCACGGGTAGATGCTGACCGCGATGTCCTGCACGGGGAAGATGGACAGGAGGTTATACACGACCTCGGACGGGCCGAAGGCGAACGGCTCGACGAAGCTGAGGATGTTGATGACCGGGCCGAATTCGACGTTCATGTCCAAGCGCGTCGAACCGCCACCTACGAGGTCGGGCCAGCGTCGAAACTGTTGATGGCGCAACGCACCGATCAGTGACGTGGCGACCCGATCGGTGATCGCACCGATGGTGTCGTCGTCGCCGACACCGATGAGCAGCGGCACCAGATTCGACACCATGCCGGTGCACTTTTTCAGCGCCGCGCTGGTGCGCGCCGACACCGGAAGGGACATCGAAACCTGCTGACGGCCGGTAGTTTTCGCTAGAAAAACCGCCATGGTGGCGACGATCCGCGCGACGTCGAGCGCCGCGCGCGCGGAGTCCCGCGCGCCCTGCCCCGGCTCGCATATCAGTTCACGAACCTCGGGGTGACGGGGGGCGACCAGCCGCGGCGTGCCCGTCAGATCGGTGACGTCGAGTCCGCCCTGCACGACGGTGCTCCAGTACTCGGCATCGGCGCGGCTGCGCGTCGACTGTTGATAGCTGTGGTCCGCCTTGCGGATCAAGGCGAATTCGGAGAAGTCGACGACCTTGCCGTCCGGTGACTCCGCTGCCGTGTATGCGGCCGCGACGTAGCGGATCAGGACGTTGGCCCCGAAGCCGTCGAGGACCACGTGGTGCGTACGAAGGTAGAAGTAACACAGCTCGTCGGCGACCCGCAGCAGCGCGAATTCGGTGAGGCGGTCCCGGCCCAGGTCGACCGGTCGACGGTACTCCGCGTTCATCCAGGCGCGCGCGGCGGTGACTGGGTCATCTTCGCCCCGGAAATCTCTGCAGTGCAGGGTATTCGGGAAAGACCGATCGACCATGAACACGGGTTCGCCGCCGTCGACCGCAACTCGGGTGCACGGTGAGCCGAACCGCGTGGCCGCCGCTTCGCAGGCGCGCATGAGCCGCTCGGCGTCGACATGGTGATCGATGGCGAGAAAAGCGGCGAAGTTGTAGGGAACCTCGGGGCGCAGCTGTTGGGCGGCCCAGATCGACCGCTGTGCTGCGGTCAACGGTCCTAGCACGTCGGGTTGTGTGCCGTAGTCGAGCATCGCGGGCCTAACGGGGTTCGCCGACCGGCGGCCGCGCCCGGACCGCGTGCAGATCGTTCTGACCGTCGAGGCCGTTCTGACCGTCGAGACCGTTCTGACCGTCGAGACCGAGCCTGGCGAGGACGAAATCTTCCAGGCGGCACGATTCCTGGGTGATCACGTCGATCAGCCGCTCCACGAAACCCTCGTCGAGCCCCTGCATCCGGCCTTCCCTGACGGACTTCGCGCGGACGTGCCGCAGGCGGTGTGGTTGCATCATCGGTATGCGCCCTCGATGTTTGAGCTGGGCTATCTGCACGCACAGCTCCATCCGCTCGGCGACCACGCCGATCAGCGCGCTGTCCAGTTCGTCGAGGCGTTTGCGGCATTCGTCCATCGCCAGTCCGATGGCGATGCCCTCGATCTCACGATCGTCCGTCACGAAAAGTTCTCCGTTCTGTGCTTGACATCGAACACATTGCCGCGCAGGGCATCACGAGCTACACCGGCATCCGAGGCCGATGGACCGTGCGTCACGCCGGAGCCGTCAAGCGGGCCGTCGCGCGCAGGGACTCCAACAGAGAACTCGCCTTGAGGCGAATCTCGGCGAGCTCTTCTTCGGGGTCGGAGAGCGACACGATGGCGCCACCGGTGCCGATGGTGATCTCGTCGCCGCGTACGACCATCGTGCGGATGACGATGTTCAGGTCGACGGCTCCCGTCAGCGAGAAGTAACCGATAGCCCCGGAATAGATTCCGCGAGGTCCGCCCTCGAGCCTGTCGATGATCTGCATGGTGCGCCGCTTCGGCGCCCCGGTCATCGACCCGCCCGGGAAGACGGCGCGCACGCACTGGGCCGGCGTCACATCGTCGCGCAGCTTGCCCCTGATGGTGCTGACCAATTGGTGCACGGTGGCATAGGTCTCGACCGAGAAGATGCGGGGAACGTGGACCGAACCGATCTCACAGACCTGCCCGAGGTCGTTGCGCAGCAGATCGACGATCATCAGGTTCTCCGCGCGATCCTTCTCCGCGGTGCACAAATCGGTGGCCAGCAGGCGGTCTTCATCGGGCGTGTGGCCGCGGCGGCGAGTGCCCTTGATCGGCTTGGCCTCGACGATCCGATCGGCGGAGATCTTGACGAACCGTTCCGGGGAGGCACAGAGCACGTCGACACCCGGGAGTCGCAGAAGCGCCCCGTAGGGAACGGGATTACGCCGGCGAAGATCCGAATAGGTCTCGCGCGCATCGATGTTGGCGTTGACCGTGACCGTGGTGGTCAGGCAGACCTCGTAGGTCTCCCCCGCGCGGATCTCCTTCATGCACTGCCGGATGTTGTCGATGTACTTGGTCGGGGACTCCCTGATCACGGTCGGCACGTCGACCGGAGTCAGGTCGAAGTGGGCCCCGACGGGCGCGGCATTCACCGACGACCGCGCCGCCCGCTCGGCGGTGTCCAGCCACGACAAGGCGTCGGACTGATCACGGATCGCCTGGGTGGTGAGCGCCAACAGCCACGTCTCGCCGCGCTGATGATCGATGACGACCGCTCGATCGCAGAACACGAAGCCGGCGTCGGGCAGATCCGACTGATGCGCCGCGTCACCGCCGCATTCCGCCTTCGTCTCGTACCCCAGGTAGCCGACGTAGCCGAGCGCGAAGTCGCATTCGTCCACGACGCGGCCGACCGAGCGTTCGGCGGTCTGGCTGTCGAGGTAGTCGAATATGCTCTGCGGCACGTGGGACACCGTGCCGTCGCTGCGGCGAACGGTGACGCCGCAGTTGGCGTCCGCCGTGACCCATTCGCCGTGCGGGCCGCAGCCGCCGAGAATCGAGAAGCGCGACAGGCCCTCGATGATCCTCGAGCTGTCCAGCCAGATCGCGCCGTCCTGACCATCGAAGAGGCTCGTGTAGACGTGCTCTGAGTCCGCCTCGAGCTTCAGCCGGGTGCTCATCACCCGGAACCGTTGGGTCGGCGTGGTGGATTCCTCCGGGCCGGGCTGCGCGTTCTCGCGGGCTATGCGCGCCGCGGCCGCGGCCACCTTTCTGACACTGCAGCGCTGCGACCTGACGTGGGCAAGCCTCAGGAAGTTCGCGATCAACGTGCAGCCGTGCTCGGTGACGATCGACTCGGGATGAAATTGAACACCCCATTGGGGCCGCGACCGGTGCTCCACCGCCATCACGAGTTCCTTCCCCGACGCGTCAACGGTGCTCGCGGTGACGCGCAGTGAGTCCGGCACCTCGGACACCACGAGCGAGTGATATCGGGTCGCCCGGAACGGTGACGGTATGCCCGCGAACAGCCCGGTTCCGTCGTGTTGGATCGCGCCGGTCCGTCCGTGGCAGGGCTCCGGCGCGATCGTGACGACGCCGCCCTCGAAGTAGCACAAGCCCTGGTGCCCCAGGCAGACGCCCAACACGGGGACGTCGTACTCGAGAGCCAGTCGGCTGATGCCGAAGTCCGATTCGAACTCCGGACGACCGGGGCCCGGGGAGATGATCAACGCTTCGATGCTCTCCGGGACGATGGACCGCCACGCGGCGTAGTCGTCGTTTCGAACAACCCGTACGTGACTGTTGGTCACGCCGGCGGTCAGCTGGAAAAGGTTGTATGTGAAGGAGTCGTAGTTGTCCACGATCACCACGGACATGGGAATTTCCTTTCCGGCCAACGGGTTCGGACTGGCCATTTCGGGAAGCGTAGGTTCAGCGATTCGGTGCAACTTCGGATCAGAGGCAAGTAGAGAGATTCGTGCGGCCGGATAGAGTAGGCGTGCGGTGACGCTCCACATCTGACAGGTGCGCCGGGCGCGGCGAATCCGGAGCTGCGGGTGTACCAATCGACTGTGCGCCAGGATGATCGGGCGCCGCGTCGCCGGTCGGCTGCTCGCGCGGCTCGGGAGTTCGGCCCGCCTGCGCTGGCGAGCGTCGCGGTAGCCCCGGCTCCAAGAACTGTGCGAGCGGCGGTATCTCGTCGGCCTGGCACTCGACGGCGATGACCGACGGGCCGACACAGTCGAGCGCCGCACGCACGGCCGCGCTCAAGCCGTCGGCATCGGCGACATCGACCGAGGACAGTCCGGGAAACATGGCGGCCAGGCCTGCGCCCAACCTGCTCGGAGTAAACCGGTTGTGCCCGTGCCGATTTCCGTAGAACAGCTGCTGGCTGAGCGCGCACATGGCGTGGGCGTTGTTGTTGAACAACACGAACGTCACGGGCAACCGATACTGCACGGCCGTATGTACCTCCATGCCGTGCATGAAGAAGGCTCCATCACCGGCGATCACCACGACTCGCCCCGCGTTCTCGCGTCTCACGCGGGCGAACGCCATGCCGATACCCGCCCCGAAGCTATATCCCATGCCCCCCATGCCCAGTGGGGCCACGAATCGACCCATGCGTCGGACGGGAAGGTAGTGCAGGGCCGCCGCGCCGGTGTTGCCGGCGTCGACGACGATGTCGACGCCGTCGGGCAGCCCACGGTCGAGCGCGCGCATGGCCTCGCGGTAGCGGACCCCCGAACCGTCGAACGAAGGCGTGGCCAACTCGGTGCGGGGCAACGTGTCGGGAACGCGCACCCCGGTCGCGCGGCCGCGACCCGTGAGCGCATCCGCCAAGGTCCGCAGGGACACCCGCAAGTCGTCGGAGTGGACATGGGTGCACGGGATGTACGGCGCTTCGGAACCGATCGAGACGGTACGGACCGCCGCCAAGGCGTCGTCCAGCCCGGCGCGGGCCGTCATCGACAACCGGGTTCCGACCACGAGGCACAGCGCGCTGCCGCTCACCGCCTCCGCCACGCTGGGGTGGCCCATGACGCCGGCCAGGCCAAGCGCCGAGGAGGAACCGAATCCCGGTGTGCCAGCGGCATCTTTGGCGTGTGGCACGCAGGCGACCCGCGCACGCAGCAGGGCGCGTAACGCCGACAGTTCGACCCGCGCCCCATCGCGCATCACCTGCTCGCCCGCGATGATCGTCACCGGTCCGTGCGCCGCGCGCAGCGCCTGCACGATGGGATGGGGGTCGCTGATCGAGCGGGGCCGCTCCCCCGCCGGCACGTCGGTGGGAACGCCGGACGGCATGGCCGCCCGCTGAACGTCTTTGGGCAGCAGCAGTACCGCGGGACCACCTGCCCGGGCGGCCGCCACGGCGGACGACAACGCGGGCGCGACGTCGGCGGGATCCAGCACTCGCCGGCAGAACACCGACACCTCGGAGAACAGCGCCTCGGCGTTCACCGAGCCGTTGCGACCGCTGGTGTCCCCAAAGCTGCCGCGTCCGTCCATCGCGGTCGGTGGCTGACCGACCAGGGCGAGGACCGGCACGCGGCTGGAGAACGCTTCGCCGAGGCCTGGGATCAGGTTGAGCGCACCCCCTCCCGACGTCGCGGCCATCACGCCCAGCGCGCCGCCGTTGCGGCTATAGCCGTCGGCCATGGCGGCCGCGGAAAACTCGTGTTTGGCCAACGCGGCCCCAAAGTCGGGGCGCGCTGACGCGGCGTCGTACAGGTCTTCGATGTTCTCGCCGTCGACACCGAATAGACGGTCGACGCCGATTGCTGTCAGCCGGTCGACGATGTAGTCGACCACGCGGTGCTTCGCGTGCATAGTTGTTCAACCTCTAGACGTCGTCACGGTCTCGGTACTTCGGCCCGACTTTTCGTCACCACCCGCAGTGGCCTCGTGGATCGTCGCCCTCAGCGGCGGCGACGCGGCCCGGTCGGGGCTCCAAACGTGGACTGGAGCAGCCCCTTTCGGGACGATGACGAATGCCATGCGCGGGAGTCTAAGTTTGCTGGACGCAGCGTCGAGACCCAATTGATCCGACTAGGGTGGTATCGACGCGCGGATCGAGTAGCGATTCCCGCGATGGCGCGTAACGGATCTCAGGCCGAGCCGCCCGCAGCGCGGCGGGCCGTCAAGGACGACGAGTCATGGCCTGCTTGCCGGACCGCCCGAAAGGCGGTGTCGATGCACGCTGGCGGCTTTTCGTGCCGCGCTGAATTGCCCAGCGCGACAGTAACTCTCGCGTGTCAGCGCGCGCCGACCACCGCCCCGTCACCGCTCGAGCGGTCAACCGGCCGCGTGGCGATCGTGCGGCGGGTTACCGCCGGCGTCGTCCACGCGCATCGACAGCGTGTTGTTGCCGAGCAGGTGCCGATTCGTGAGGTGGATGAGTTGATCGCGATTGTTGATGCCGAGCTTGGTGAACAACCGGTACAGGTGGCCCTCCACGGTGCGCACGGACACCACCAGGCGGTCAGCGATTTGCCGGTTCGACAGACCGGACGCGACCAACATGGCGATCTGGCGTTCCCGACCGCTGAAGGGCAGCGGGCGCGCCGCGGCCTCGAGGGCTGGGGTCCGCAGCCCGCACTGGCTCGCCAGACCGTACGCCCAGGTCGACGATTCGACCTCCTTGCCACGTTCGCCCCGGCGGGCGTACTCGTCGACGGCCTGCGCCGACGCGTCGGCGGCCAGCGCGAGCGCACCGAGGTCGGCGAACCGGTGGGCTGCCGCGTCGACCATGTCCGCGTCGTGCTTGGTGAGGCCGCGCGCGTACTCCGCCGTGACGGCCGCCAACGGAGTGTCGAGCAGGGTAGCGAGTTTCTCCAGCCGCCCAGCCTGGGTGCGATCGCCGAAGCGAACCGCGGCGTGCAGGGCACGGGTCTCGACAGCGTGCATGCCGGCTTGCCCCGCGATCTGCGCGGCCCGCAGCGCATGAGTCTGGGCCGGTTTCGTTTCACCCAGCGACGCCTGCTGCCAGGCCCTGGCCAGTTCGAGTTCCGGGAGGAACACCGCCACGTGCGGCCCGTACGCTTCCTCCGCGAATCGCAGCGCCGCGGTAGCGGCTTCGCTGTCGCCCCGCTCCCCCTCCGCCTGGGCGTGCAGGACGGCAACCAGGACCACCCACGGCGAGGGAAACCCTTGAGAGAGGACCTGTTTCGCGCCGCGAAACGCGGCGCACGCCGATGGGAGGTCGCCCCGACACAGCTGCACGAGCCCCCGCATCGCGTCCAGTATCGCGTCTACCTCGGCGACGCCGGTGGCGATGGCGGCGTAACGCTTCCAGACCCGCTCGGCCCCGACGAAGTCGCCCGCGGCGGTGGCACTCATGATCTCGGCGAGGCCAATGTTAAAGCGCTGCAAGCCCGTTCCCTCGAGCGCCGCAGCGCGCAGTCCGGCCTCCGCGACTCGGTGGACTTCCGCGAAGCGTCCGACGGCGACCAGGGCGCCGCAGGTGGGGATGGACGCCCACACGGTCGCCAACGGCAGCAGGTTCGATTCACACAGACCCGGGCCGACGTTGAGCGCCGTTTCGACGTCCCCGCAGAAGAATCCGCTCGAAACCTCCAGCGCGGTGACGAGCTGAACGGCCGCCTCGGACCGGACCCGCTTCTTCACCTCCGTCAATACGCGCGCCGCGCCCTCCACATCACCGCAACCCCAGAACAGGTTGGCGGTACGCAGGCACCCCCATCGGGCCACCAACCACTCGTCGGCGTCCTCGTCGGGCTCCGCATCGACCAGGGCTGCTTCGGCCTCGCCGCCGCGTCCCTGCCAGCTCACCGCGTCGGCCAGCACTATCGCCGCGGGCAGGCCTCCCCCACGGTCGACCGCGAACCTGGCCAACTCTTCGCCCAGGACGACGTTCGACATGGCCACCGCGTCCGCCGCCGCGTCGATCACCACATCGAGGTCGGGCGTCAGGTCGCTGTGCATCATGAAGCGCGCCAGCCGAATTCGGCTGCGCAAGTCCGGCAGGTGCGAACGTCCGCCGGCCTTGAGGTGCCGCTGCATGGCCTGGGCGAGGACGCCGTTGAGTTGTCTCGAGCGGACCACCCCGGCGTGCCGGGTGGCCGCGTCGCCCAGCAAGGGATGATTCAACTGGGCCAAGGTGTGTGACCCGTCAACGACCAGCTGGATCAGCCCTCGGCGTTCGAGATTTGCCGCTGCGTCCGCGTCGCAGATCTCGCGCAGGATCTCCCAGTCCAACACCTCCGCGGCGGCCAGCACCTCGACGACCTCCAACTCGTCCTGCGACAGCGACCGCAGCCGAAATTCGAGGAGGTCGTACAGTTCCCGATCCGGATGCAGCGGGCCCTTGAGCTGCCACGCGCCGTCGGCGCGAACCAGGGCCCCGCTCTCCCGGCCGGAACTGAGCAACCCGCGCAGCACCAAGAGGTTTCCGGCGCTGCGCTCGTACAACTCGTCGATCAAGCGCGTCCCGACCGCGCCGCCGAGCACCCGGCCGGCAAGCGACCCGATCTGCTCCCGTGTGAACGGATCGACGTGCACGGTCAACAGCAGCCGTTCCTTCAACAGCGCGGTCACCGCGTCGAGAACCGGTTCGCCGGACTTGATCGTCACGATCAACCGCGCGGTGCGGTTCGCAGCCAGTTGATTCACCAAAGTGGCCGACAGCGGATCGAGCAATTGCGCGTCGTCGACCACGACGACCAGGTTCTCCTCGCGGCCGAGCGTTTTGTGCGCGGCCGCCAGCATGATGGCGGGCTCGTGGGCTATCTCCAGCGTGACGGCGCGGGAGAACGCCCCCAACGGGACCGCGCTTCCCGTCTGCGTACCCAGGACAAAGCGCACCGGCCGTCCGGCAGATTCGGCCGCCTTGGCCAGCATTCGTGCGAGGGTGGACTTGCCCACACCGCTGTCACCGACCAACGCGACGCCCTGGACCTCACTGTCGTTGAGCGCGGCCAGCGCCTGCCGGAATTCCGCGTCGCGCGCCACTATGGGCCACGTCGAACCACTGTCTTGACCTCTGTCTCGCTGCACTGGTTGACGCACCTCCCCACTTTTCCTCTAACGCATCAGACGCCGCCCACCAGACGGCATCGTCTTGGTGAACGCCCCTGCGGCCCCGGCGCCGCGGCGCCGAAACGCGGCACCGAAACGCCGCGGTGACGCGACCCTCTCCACTACTCTCATACCGAGAGTCTGTTGCAACTGACTGTTTAGTACTAAAGGTACGCCTAACAGCGTCAATCGAAACATGCGTTTTGCGTCGGCGCCTCCCGAATGGCCTGGGCCCGAGGTCCGCGCTGTCCGCACCGCCGCGGTTGTCCCTGCGTTCTCACCGACACCACTCACCACCGGACCGTCTCCCGCTACTCAGAGATTCGACGCACAGAACGGCCCCACGGTTGTGGGTAATCGAACGTTTCCCAGTGACGCGGGCGGCCGGCGGCGGGTCGATGGAACCCGTCCGAGAGGCTCGCTGGATCACTGGCGCGATCCGTTAGCTTCGGGCCCCGGAGGATCAGGTGTTCCGGAGTCAATGTCATGCGCCGGAGCGTAAGAGCCTTCGACCAGGGCAACGGCGCGTTGCGGGCAACTCGAGTAGTGGGTGGCATCAGATCGAGTAAATGCAGCGAACGACCGGGTGAGTCGCAAAGCCGCCGCAAAGAGTCGCCGGTTTGCGCCGCCCGTCGGTCGCGCACGACCGGGCCGGCGGCCTGCGCGGGCCCGCGCCACCCCTGGCGTCCCGCCCAGGCGTCAACGCCGTCCGAGCGACGTCCCGGAGTCACCCGCCCACGACGCCGCCAACAGCGCGGCCAGCTGGCCGATCGGGCGGCCGACCACCTCACCGAACGGGCTTGGGTCGCGCACTCCTGGGGGGGACTCAGCGGCGGACCGTCGACTAGGCGCCCGGCCGACGCGGCGCACGAGGCTTGGACGTGCGCGGATGCCGGGCCGCGTGGCTCCGGTTGGTCCGATCGACTGTGCACGCAGGTCCCTTCCGCACGCCCCGGTTGGAGCCTGGAACCCCTCAATGCCCCGCCGCGCCGCGCCCGCCCTGCCCGCCGCAGATCCCGAACAGCCTTGTTATATCAGTACCGAGGGCCGTGCTCAACCGAAACTGAAATATATGTGTCGGCTATGAAGCAGCCAGTTTGCACTGGTTAAGGCGTTACTGAGTCAACCTACTTTCGAGTAAGTCGAGGGCCTGGTTAATCCGACATTCGGCGGACGATGCCCTGTGGGGCCGACCCCCGGCGCATACCTCACTCGCTACGCGCGTGGCCGAGTGGGTAGACCACCGTCAGCCGCAACGCCTGAGCCGACTACGCAGCCGCGTTTGCTGACACCGAAGCCGTCGCCGTCCCGGGCCGGACGGTGCCGCCCCGGACGCTGAACCCGCACGTCGTTTGCTCGGGTGTTGCCAGCGAAGGACGAGCTGTAATGTGAGTACACACGGCCGGCCCGCACATGAAATGGGAGTAATCCAGAGGTGGGCGACGCACACGAGAAGATATCGGGCGACGGTGAACTCGCCGCCCGCTTGAACAAGCTGTTCGAGGTCATGCACAGCCCGAGCACGCCTCCGCTGTCCAACGCCGCCGCGGCAGCCGCAATCACCGAGAAAACTGGGGTGCCGATCAGTCCGGCCTACCTGTGGCAACTCCGCAACGGCATCAAGACCAACCCCACCGTCACCCACCTTCGGGCGATCGCGCAATTCTTCGGCCTACCGGCGTCGTACTTGATAGATTCGGAGGCCGACCCAGCGGTCGACGCGCAACTGAATCTGCTCCAAGCACTCCGTGACCATAAGGTGCGCGACCTCGCAGCACGCGCATCCGGGCTGACAACTCAGTCCCTCAACAGTGTGGCTGCGATGATCGACCACCTCCGCGAACTGGAACGGTTGCCCCCCATCGCCTCTCAGGGAGAGGACGAAACCAATGGCAGTGTCCAACGCTGACATGCTCGCCATGGCGCGGGACCTGCCGATCCCCGTGCCATGGGACCGCAACGTATTCATCGACAAGCTGGCCGACCAGCGTGGCCGGCCCATCAGGTTGATTCCGACCAACACCGCGGCCCTGGCGGACAGCCCCTGCGGGCTGTGGGTGGCGTGTGAGCACGAAGACCTGATCCTCCACGAGACCGGCACGAGCGAATATCACATCGACCAGATTGTGGGCCACGAGCTCGGTCACATCTTGTTGGGTCATGGGCGAAGCGGCGGGCGTGGCGTGGCCGAAACCCAAGAACTGCAGGTGTGTTTGCAGGCGCTGCCCGACATCGATCCCGACGCGGTGCGCGCCGTGTTGGGACGCCGCGACTACGTGGGCGACCAGGAGCGCGACGCGGAGATGTTCGCGTGTTTGTTGATGATTGCCGCCACCGAGGCCGCCGAACGCCGGTCGATGATGCGCAGCGCCTTCTTCCGGGGCCAATGACATCCAACGTTCCCGCCCCCATCGCCTGGACCGTCATCACGGTCCTCACCCTTGTCCTCGCCGCGCGTTTCACCTGGTGCAGGGCGAACCTGTACGAGACCTACCTGAACAATGTGATGGCCTGGCTCCTGCTGGCGCAGCTGTTACGTGAACGCGCCGTGGAAGCGATCTTGTCCGACGCCGCCCTGATGTCCGTCACGACGGCACAGCAAGTGTCTTGCGTCGCAATGAATTTGGCGTGCGTCGAGTTCATTGGATTCACGATGTTGTGGAGCCGAATGTCGCCGGCCGAGACGCGTCGCATCCATCGGTACTTCCGACTGGCCACCGTCGCCTTGTGTGTGGCGTTCCTGGCCGCGGGCACCCGCGCCCGCGTTGCGGGCCAGTCGCTCGAGGTCAACGGTGGCTGGCAGGCGGTGTGGGCCCTGGGTTTCTATCTGACCACCATCACCGTCATGCTGGCGCGCTTGCTGTGGATGTTCGGGTCCGAGCTGAGGAAGGCGACAGCAACGCGGGAACGCCTGCTCGCCGCGGCCGGGCTCATCGCGGTCGTCGTGACCGCCGCGTTCTGTCTGGAAGCGGTGGTCTTGGCGGTAACCGATCAGCTCGGCTTGACGCACACGGTGAAATTCCGGCTGGCGCTGCACGGCTCGGAATTCCTTTGGATGGCCGTGGCCCTGTACCTGTTCGGCGCGGTGCCACTCACCGTCAGACTGCTGTCCTATCTGGGCCTCGATCGCGTCAGCCGCAGTTGGCGAGGCCTGCAACCGCTTCGACAGAGCATCACCGCACTGGTGCCGGAAAGCCGGTTCAATCTCGAGGAGGGCGGGCGTCGATTCCAGAAGACGACCCTGCAGCTGCACCAAACGGTCATCGAGATACGGGACGCGATCCTGCAACTGCGCCCCTATAGTCGTGACGTCGCCCCCGAGGAGTTGGTGCACTTCATCACAGCCAATGCGGTGCCTACCGACGAGGTGACCGGGGCGACCGCCGCCCTGGAACTGGCGCACGCCGTGCGGGCGAGAAACGCGGGGAGGAAACCGGAGCCACCCGACACGACGTTGGTCGTACGCGGCCGGTCGACGAGCCTCGACGAGGAGGCCGCCGATCTGCTGGCACTGGCGAGATGGTGGGCACCGGCCTGCGCCGTCACCGAACGGCTGTCGCCACTGGCGCGCGAACCCGTCTGAGCCGCACGCCTTTTAGTCACGGCGCGAACTGTGCCGACCGCCTGTCGCAGCGAGATGACAGCGTGCTGCGCACCGACGCGTTGCGGCCCACCAGCTGGACCAGCTGATCGCGCGTGTTGATGCCGAGCTTGGTGAAAAGTCGATACAGGTGTCCCTCGACTGTGCGCACCGAGACGACCAGACGTTCCGCGATCTGCCGGTTGGACAGCCCGGCCACCACGAGGTTCGCGATCTGCCGTTCCCGGTCGCTGAACGGCAGCGGGCGGGCGGCGGCTTCGAACGCCGGTGTGCGCATTCCACATTCACTCGCCATCTCGAACGCCCACGTTGACGATTCAAATTTCTTGCCGCGCTCGCCCCGGTGCGCGTGTTCGGCGGCCGCCTGTGCCGAAGCATCGGCGGCCAGCGCCAGTACGCCCAGGTCGGCGAAGCGCCGAGCCGCCGCGTCGAGGAGGCACCCGTCGCGGTACTCCAGGCCCCGGGCCTGGCTCGCGATCGCCTCCGCGAAGGGAGTTCCCAGGATGACGGCGAGCTCGTGCAGTCGAGCTGCATGGGCACGATCCCCGAAACGCACCGCCGCGTAGAGGGCGCGCATCTCCACCGCATACATGCCCGCGTCCTGTGCGACCTGCGCCGCGGCGACGACGTGGGCTTGAGCGGCGTCCGTCTCGCCGGCGGCGGCGAGCCGCCAGGCGCGAGCCAACTCGAGTTCCGGCAGGAAGATCGCGACGTGCGGCCCGTACGCTTCCTCCGCGTCGCGCAGCGCAGCGGAGGCGGCGTCGACGTCACCGCGTTGCCCCTCGGTCTGGGCGTGCCGCGCGGCAGCCAAAACGGCCCACGGTGACGGAAAACCCTGCGAGAGATGCTTTTTGGACTCTTTGAACGCCAGCGACGCGGACGACAGGTCGCCCTGGCCGAGCCGGACGAATCCCCGCATCGTATGCACCATGGCCTCGGCGGCAGGAACGCCCGCAGCGAGTTCCCGGTAGCGCCGCCAGATCTGTTCCGCGGCGAAACATTCGCCGGCCGCTATGGCGTTCATGATCTCGGCCATACCGATGTTGAATTGCTGCAGCCCGAACCCTTCCGTCGCAGCCGCGCTCAGCCCGGCGTGGGCCACCGCGGGGACATCCGCGTATCGCCCGACGGCGGCCAGCGCGATGCACGTCGGGATCGCCGCCCACACCACGGCGGCCGGTGGCACGTCGGACTCGCAGATCTTCGGCCCGATCTCCACGGCCCTGGCGACGTCGCCACAGAAGACCTCCATCGAAAGGTCCATCGCGCTGACGAGATCGGCCGCGGCCTCCGAGGAGACCCAGCTTTCGACGGCGGCCAGTGCGCCCCGCGCCTCGTCGACGCGGTTGCACACCCAGAAGAGGTTGGCCGCGCGCAGGCACCCCCAGCGGGCGACCAGGAACCCATCCCTGGCATCGGCCGGTTCCACGTCGAGCAGAATGGCCTCGGCCTCGTCGCCGCGGCCCTGCCAGCTCACCGCCTCTGCGAGCACCAGCGCCGCCGGCACTCCCCCGCCGCGGTCGGCCGCGAAGCGCGCCAACTCCTCGCCGAGGGCGACGTTGGACATGGCCAGCGCGTCCGCCGCCGCCTCGGACACCACGTCGAGGTCCGGCGTCAGATCGCTACGAATCATGAACTGTGCCAGGCGGATTCGACTGTGCACATCGTGCAGGTGCGAGCGCCCCCCGGCGAGCAGGTGCTCTCGGAGCGCCCGCGCCAGGATGCCGTTGAGCTGACGGGAGCGGACCACCCCGGCCCGCCGGGTCGCGGCGTCACCCAACAACGGGTGATTGAGCTGCGCCAAGGTGTGGGAGCCGTCGACCACCAACTGGATCAGCCCACGGCGCTCCAGGCCGGCCGCCACGTCGGCATCGCAGATGCCGCGCAAGATGTCCCATTCCAGAACCTCCGCGGTGGCCAGCACCTCGACGACCTCCAGCTCCGCCGCTGACAGCGAACGCAGCCGATATTCCAGCAAGTCGTACAGTTCGCGGTCGGCGTGCAACGGTCCGCGCCGCTCCCAGACGTCGTCGGTGCGGACCAATACTCCGTTGTCGCGACTAGCGCTGAGCAATCCGCGCAGCACCAACGGGTTCCCCGCACTTCGGAGCTGCAGGTCATCAACCAGTTGGGACTCCACCTCACCCTGCAGGACCGAGGCGGCCAGTCGTTCGGTCTGCTCGCGGGTGAATGGGTCGACATGCACGGTCAACAGCATGCGTTCTTTCAGCAACGCGGTGATCGCGTCGAGGACCACCTCCCCCGACCGGATGGTGACGATCAAGCGGGCCGTTCTGCCGGCGGCAAGTTGATTCACCAGCGTCGCGGACAACGGGTCGAGTAGTTGAGCGTCGTCGACGACGACCACGAGATTCCTGTCCTCGCCCAGCGTCTTGTGCGCGGAGGCCAAGAGCAACGCGGGCTCGTGTGTCGCGTCCAGGGTCACAGCGCGCGAGAACGCCCCCAACGGCACCGCGGATCCGGTGTGAGTTCCCAAGGCGAAACGCACGGTGCGCCCGGCGCGCTCGGCAACTTTGGCCAACATCCTGGCGAGGGTGGACTTCCCGACCCCGCTGTCACCGATGAGCGCGACGCCCTGGTACTCCCCTCCGTTGAGGGCCCCGAGCGCCAGTCCGAGTTCGGCGTCCCGGGCCACGACAGGCCACTCACTTCGATAACTTCCCCGCTGCACCGGCGAGCACCTCCCGTTTCCCCACACCGGAGATCTCGTCGGCTGCTCGGCGAGTCACCAAAGCCACGGGCAGTGCCGCCACCGTCATCGCCGTTCCGGTTCACGATGAAGGAAGGCCGATGCGCGCCGTGGCTTCGCCTGACGCGCGCCCGACGCGCGGCGGAGAAGCAGGAGGGCCGCGTTGCCGACACCCGGCCTCGTCGCCGCGCGCCGGCCGGTTACCCGGCCCCATTCTTCGTTACGGCTAGCCAACGGCCATAACTCTCTGGAGGCTTGCATCGGATGCCCGCTCTTTTACCCAACGCTTGGTGGAGAATATACCCGACCACAGCGCTTTCAGCAAATTGTCATATGACCGGCGGTCGCTGCCCCTGATTGGTCCTTATATGGTTGTTGAACAGCGTTTTTCGGGTTGGGCGCGACGTTATTTTGGCTTGGTGACAGCAAATACTTAGCCAGCCTGATTAAGGCAACGCGGCCCTACTGCGGCAACCGTGACGTGTCGCAGAATGCGTAGCGTCGCTTTCGAATTGGAGCGCGCGCTATTGCTGGCGCAAATTTAACTATCGCGTCGATAAATTGAGACCCAGCAATGCGTCCACCGCGGTGGCCACCAAGCCCGGCGCCTGCGCGTCGTGGCCCCCGTACTCGAGCGCATCGGTCGCCCAGCCGTCGACTGCCGCAATGGCTTTCGGAGTGTTGAGGTCGTCGGCCAGGTATTGACGCAGGCGCGCGACGACGTCGGTCGCGTCGGGGCCGGCGGGTTGGGCCGCCGCCGAGCGCCACCGTTGCAAACGGGCCGTCGCCTCGTCGAGCACCTGCTCGCTCCAAAAGCGGTCGTCGCGGTAGTGCCCCGCGAGCAATCCCAGCCGGATCGCCTGCGGCTCGACGCCGCGCGCCCGCAGGGCCGAAACCAGCACCAGGTTGCCGCGGCTCTTCGACATCTTGTGCCCGTCCCACCCGATCATCCCGGAGTGCACGTAATGGCGGGCGAAGCGCCGCTCGCCCCTGACACATTCGGCGTGCGCGGCGGTGAATTCGTGGTGCGGAAAGATCAAGTCACTTCCGCCGCCCTGGATGTCGAGGCCGCTGCCGAGTCGGCTCAATGCGATCGCGGCGCACTCGACGTGCCAGCCGGGGCGGCCCGGACCGAACGGCGACGGCCAACTCGGCTCGCCGGGCCGCGCGGCCCGCCACAGCAGCGCGTCGAGTTCGTCGGTCTTACCCGGCCGCTGCGGATCGCCGCCGCGCTCGCCGAACAGCCGCAGCATGGTGTCGCGGTCGTAGCCGGATTCGTAGCCGAACTGCGGCGTCGCGTCGGCGCGGTAGTAGACGTCGGGGTACTCGCCGTCGATGACGTAGGCCGCCCCCGACGCCAGCATCTTCTCGACGAGCTCGACGACCTCCGGGATCGCCTCCGTGGCCCCCACGTAGTCGCGGGGCGCCAGGATGCGCAGTGCCGTCATGTCCTCCCGGAACAGCGACACCTCGCGGTCGCCCAGCTCGCGCCAGTCGATGCCGTCGCGGTCGGCCCGCTCCAGCAGGGGGTCGTCGACGTCGGTGACGTTTTGCACGTAATGCACCTGGTGGCCGAGGTCCAGCCACTGCCGGTAGACCAGATCGAACGTCAGGTAGGTGGCCGCGTGCCCCAAATGCGTTGCGTCGTAAGGCGTGATGCCGCAGACGTACATCGTGGCCGTCGAACCCGGGCCCGTAGCGGCCGACACCGGGCGCACCTGCCGGTCCGACGTGTCGTACAGCCGTAGCTCGGGGCCGCGTCCCGGCAAATCCGGGACCTGTGGGGAAGACCACGACTGCATGGGATCAGGCTAGCGCCCGCCGACGAGGCAGCCCGCGCAGCGGGGTGCTGAGGAGACGGGCAATCCAATCACCGCCCGCCGACGAGGCAGCCCGCGCAGCGGGGTGCTGAGGAGACAGGCAATCGAACCACCGCCCGCCGACGAGGCAGCCCGCGCAGCGGGGTGCTGAGGAGACGGGCAATCGAACTACCGCCCGCCGTGCCGGATGGCATCCAACAGGATGGGGGCGAGCTCCGCGCGACACATGACGAAGTCCGGCAGGTACGGGTCGAGCTGGTTGTAGCGCATCGGGGAGCCGTCGAGCCGCGACGCGTGCATTCCGGCGGCCATCACCACCCCGGCCGGGGCGGCCGAGTCCCACTCCCATTGGCCCCCAGCGTGCACATAGGCGTCGACCTCGCCGTCGATGATGGCCATCGCCTTCGCACCGGCCGAGCCGATCGCGACGGGCTGGATGGGCAGCACCTGGCGCATCCGGTACAGCACCGCGGGCGGCCGGGTGGCGCTGACGGCGATCCGAATCGTCTCGTCGACCCCGACGCGCGCCGCGCCATCGGTCACGGTGTCGCTGCGGTACACCGTGTTGCCCCGGGCCGGCAGCGCCACCGCGGCGTCGGTGATTTCCCGTTCGCCGTTGCTAGGGCGCTGCCACAGCGCCACGTGCACCGCCCAGTCGTCGCGGCCAGGCGTCGAGAATTCGCGGGTACCGTCCAGGGGGTCGATGATCCACACCCGGTCGTGCCTGAGCCGGCTGAGGTCGTCGTAGGCTTCCTCGCTCAACACTGCGTCGTGGGGGCGTTCCACGCTGAGCCGCCGCAGGATCAGCGCGTTGGCCATGCTGTCGCCCGCGTCGCCGAGCGCCCACGGGTGTTCGAAGCCCATCTCGTCGCGGACCCGCAGCAGCAACTCCCCCGCGTCGGCGGCGAGATCGGCAGCCAACGCCGCGTCTGTCTGGTCGGACGAATCGGCTTGGCTCACCGGTTCAGTATCGCCGACGAGGAATGCCGGGAAGGTGTCGAGCCATCGCCTGCGACACGGCGCAGGGCCGGGGGCTCAGAAGGCCGGCCAGGGGATCGGGCGGTGCCGGTTCGGACCGGGCATGATCGGGTTCTTCAGCAGTGCGTGCGCGCGCATCCGCAATGCGGCGATTTCGGCCCGCGTCACCTGTTCGGCCAGTTCGTCGCCGAGCGAGCCGGTCAAGGCGTCGGCCAGATCGGCGACGGCCGCCAGGGTTTCGTCGTCGACCGGCTTGCCCGCCCAACCCCACAGCACCGTGCGCAGTTTGTTCTCGACGTGCAAGCACACGCCGTGGTCGACACCGTAGACGCGACCGTCGGTGCCGCACAGGATGTGACCACCTTTGCGGTCGGCGTTGTTGATCAGCACGTCGAACACCGCCAACCGGCGCAACTGCGCGTTGTCGGCGTGCATCAGCACCACCTCGTCACCGGCGTAGTCGTGGGCGCGCAGCACCGGCAGGTATCCCGGCTGCAACTTGCCGACCGGGAACAGGTCGACCAGGTCCGGGCCCAGATCGGCGTCTGGGCCGGCCTTGTCGCCGGGCTGCCGCACCCACAGCTGCAGCATGCCCGGACCGACGGGTCCGTCACGAATCACCGTGTACGGCACGACGTCCCACCCGAGGTGGGCCGATACCAGGTACGAGCCCAGTTCGCGGCCGGCCAGGGTTCCGTCGGGGAAGTCCCACAGCGGCGCCTCACCGGACACCGGCTTGTAGACGCAGTGCACACTGCATCCGTCCAGCGTCGCCTCGCACAGGAAGGTGGCGTTGCTCGCCGAGCGGATCCGTCCGATGACCGTCAGCTCGCCGTCGCGCAACACCTCACGGTCATCAGACCTCGGGTTCATCGTCAGGCCCGAGCAGCGCACTGCGCCGATAACCGTTGGTGCGCGCGCAGATGTGACCCTCCGGATCCAGTGGTTCTTCACACAGCGGGCATGGCGGGCGGCCCGCCGAGATCACTCGATTCGAGCGGGTGGCGAATTGCCGCGCGGACTCCGGGGTGAGAAACACCCGCACCGCGTCGGGCCCCTCGTCGGTGTCGTCGAGCACCACCGAGGCGTCGAACTCGGCGTCGGTGACCGCCAGCAGCTCGACCACCACCGTCTGCGCCTCGGAGTCCCAGCCCAACCCCATGGTCCCGACACGGAACTCGGCGTCGACCGGCGTGATCAACGGGTTGAGGTCGTCGACCTCGGTCGGCTCGGGCGGCACCGGGGTGCCGAATCTGCGATTCACCTCGAGCAGCAGCGCGCCGATCCGTTCGGCCAGAACCGCCACCTGCTGCTTCTCCAGCACCACCGACACCACTCGGGCGTCGTGGACCGCCTGGATATAGAAAGTGCGATTCCCGGGCTGGCCAACGGTCCCGGCCACGAAGCGGTCGGGTGTGCGGAAGACGTGAATTTCGCGGGCCATGGCACTTCCAAAATACCGGCTGTTCCCACCACCGTGCGATCCGATTCGGCTGCTGCCTCCGCGCCGGCGCACCGGCCCGGTCGATTCAGTCGGTGGAACCGCCGATGACCGCGTCACCGGACGGCACGCCGCCGGCCGCTTCGCGGGGCTCCCCGTCGGACGCGGCGCCAGGTCCCGCCTGGGCTTCGGTGTCGGCTTGCTTGTCGGCCCCGTCCGTCGATGCATCCGTCGATGCGTCCTTCAATGCATCTTTGGGCGGTGGGCCGGCCCGCAGCGGGGCGGACAGCCGAGCACCGGTGTGGTTGACGTGCAACACAAATGGGCGCAGTTCCGTGTACCGGATCACACTGACGGACGCCGGGTCGGCGGTGACGCGCTGGAACCCGTCCAGGTGGATGCCGTACGCGTCGGCGATGACGGCCTTGATGACGTCGCCGTGAGTACATGCGACCCACAGCGCGTCAACGCCGTGTTCGGCCGCCAACCGCCGGTCGTGCTCGCGAATGGCAGCCACCGTACGGGCCTGCACCTGTGCCAGGCCCTCGCCGCCGGGGAACACCGCGGCACTGGGATGCGACTGGACGACCCGCCACAGTGGCTCGTTGACGAGCTCGCCGATCTTGCGTCCCGTCCACTCGCCGTAATCGACCTCCGCCAGCCGGTCGTCGACGAGCGGCTCGAGGCACAGCGCCTCGGCCAGCGGCTCGACGGTGCGGCGGCAGCGCAGCAGCGGCGAGGTCACGATGGCGCGGATCGGGAGGTCGCCGAGGCGATCGATGAGTCCGGCGGCTTGCTCGCGGCCCTTGTCGTCGAGGTCGACGCCCTCGGAGCGACCGGCGAGGGTGCCCGCAGTGTTAGAGGTAGACCGGCCGTGGCGAAGGAGGATGACGGTCATGCGTCCGACCGCGCCTGGGTCGCCGATACCGCAGTCACGACCACGACCGTACCCGGTGGGCGCAGTGCGACTAGCGGGAAACCGGCACCGCGTGCGCCACGGAGTCGCGGACCGCCGCGCTCAGGCTGCGCTCGTCGGTCAGATCGATGTCGACCAGGCTGCGAACCGCCGTCGCGACCACCTCTTCGGCCTGCGGCACGGGCCCGGCAAGGCGGGGCCGGTAAACCTCGACAACGAGGGAGCGGTGCTCGATATGGAAGGAGAAAGTCCGTCCATCACCGACTTTTCCATAGCCGCTAGCGAAAATTCCTGTCGACATCTCTTCGACAGCAAACTCCTGATGCGTCATATGACGGTCGGCGGTGACGGCCATAAGCCGACCATACCTCGCGGGTCCCGGTTGATGTCGGCAGCACACCCCATTTGGATGCATAACCGTTCCTTAGAATTTGGGCGTCCACCCCCATGAGCCGAGGGAAACCATTGCTGTCACAGCCTCGCCGTCGCAACTCGGCAGCTCATAGGCTTTTCGTGGTCGCCGTCGCCGGCCTAGCCCTTTTGCTGGGGGGGCCGGTCGGCTGCTCGTCGAATCCGCTCGTCGCCGCGCCCCGCACCATCGATCCGGCCCGGCCGGCGGTGTCTCCGCCCGCGGCGCAACCCCCCGCGGGCGCGGTGCGACCACTCGCCGCCCACGCCGTCGCGGCGGTGTTCGACGCCGATACCCGTCAACTCGCGGTCCTGGCGCCGGACGCCGATCCGGCGGCGCCCGCATCGGTCACCGTCTTCTCCGACACGCAGCTCGCGCCCCGGACCGTCGCCCTGCCCGGGCCGGCCACCGCGCTGACCGCCGGCGGCCACGGCACGCTGTACGCGGCGGCTCGCGGCGGATACGTCGCCGTCGACCTGACCGGTGGGGGTGTGACCCGGGTGAACGTCGCGGGCGCCGGCGAGGTGGACTTCACCGCCATCGCCCGGCGGGCCGACGGCAAACTGGTGTTGGGCAGCGCCGACGGCGCCGTCTATACCCTGGCCGCGGCGCCGGGCGAGGCGGGCGCCGCCACCGTCGAGAACCGCAGCAAGATTTTCGCTCGCGTCGATTCGCTTGCCACGCAGGGCGATACGACCGTCGTGCTGGACCGCGGGCAGACGTCGGTGACGGCGCTCGGCGCCGACGGGCGGGTGCAGCAAGCGCTGCGGGCCGGCACGGGCGCGACCAGCATGACCGCCGATCCGTGGGGACGGGTGCTCGTCGCCGACACCCGCGGGGGCCAGCTGCTGGTGTACGGCGTCGACCCGCTGATCCTGCGCCAGGCGTATCCGGTGCCGGCGGCGCCGTACGGCCTGGCCGGCTCGCGCGCGTTGGCGTGGGTGGCCCAGACCGCTTCTAATATGGTCATTGGTTACGATCTGTCCACCGGAATTCCCGTTGAAAAGGTGCGCTACCCCACCGTGCAGCAACCGAACTCTCTGGCGTTCGACGAAGCGTCAGACACCTTGTACGTGGTGTCGGGGTCCGGTGCGGGGGTCCAGGTCGTCGAGCACGCGGCGGCCCCTCGATGAAGAACGGGTCCGCGCCGCGGTCAAGCCGCCTGCCCGCCGGCTGGGACACCGACATGTCCGACGACTACGAATGGGTGCCGTTGCGGTTGCCGCCGGAGGTCACCCGGCTCAGCGCGTCCATCCGGTTGTCGATCGAAGCGGAGTATCGGGGCTGGGAGCTGACCAGGGTACGGCTTTACAACGACGGTAGCCGACGAGTCTTGTTGCGTCGCAAGAAGACTCGTATTGACAGTCGACGCCCGGATCAGCCGGAACTGTGACCGGCGGCCAACCGGGCAACGGCGGTCACCGGGTCTACGGCCTGCTGCGGCGGTTGTTCTTTCTCGTTCCGCCCGAGCGCATTCATACGGTGGTCTTCGCCGCGCTGCGCGCCGTCACCGCGGTGGCGGCGCTGCGCCGGTTATTGCGCGGCCGGCTCGGCCCGACCGACCCGGTGCTGGCCAGCACCGTGTTCGGGGTGCGATTCCCGGGACCGTTGGGGTTGGCCGCCGGTTTCGATAAGGACGGGTTGGGCCTGCGCACCTGGGGGGCGCTGGGTTTCGGTTACGCCGAGATCGGGACCGTCACCGCTTCCCCACAGCCGGGCAATCCGGCTCCCCGCATGTTCCGGCTGGCCGCCGACCGGGCGCTGTTGAACCGGATGGGCTTCAACAACCTGGGAGCCGGAGCCCTGGCGATGCGACTGGCGCGCCACGAGCCCGACGTGCCGATCGGCGTGAACATCGGCAAAACCAAGACCACCGCGGCGGCCGATGCCGTCGACGACTACCGGGCGAGCGCCCGGCTGGTCGGACCGCTGGCGTCCTATCTGGTGGTGAACGTCAGCTCGCCGAACACGCCCGGTCTGCGCGACCTACAGGCCGTCGAGTCGCTGCGCCCCATCCTGTCGGGCGTCCTGGCGGAGACGACGACGCCGGTGTTGGTGAAGATCGCGCCGGACCTGTCGGACTCCGATGTCGACGACGTCGCCGATCTGGCCCTCGAACTGGGCCTGGCCGGCATCGTCGCGACGAATACGACCGTGTCCCGCCAGGGGTTGGTCACGGCCGGCGCGGACGGGCTCGGCGCCGGGGGTGTCTCCGGTCCCCCGGTCGCGCGGCGCGCCGTCGAGGTGCTGCGCCGCCTCTACGACCGCGTCGGGGGCCGCCTGGTGCTGATCAGCGTCGGGGGCATCGAGACGGCCGACGACGCCTGGGAGCGCATCACCGCGGGCGCCTCGCTGTTGCAGGGTTACACCGGCTTCGTCTACGGAGGCGGTCTGTGGGCCAAGGAGATTCACGACGGCATCGCGCGCCGGCTGCGCGAGGGAGGGTTCGCGTCGCTGCAGGACGCGGTCGGCTCCGCCGCCCCCAAACCCCGCGGGGCGGGTTAAGCCGCTCCTTCCTCGCGGTCCTCCTCGGTGGCGCCCTCCTCGGCCAGGAGGTTCTCGGGGTGGTGGTGGGTGTTGGTGCGGGGTTGGCCGCGGTCGAGGTGGGGCGGCGGGATCCACTCGGTATCGCCGCTGGCGCGGCGGCGGGTGGTCCAGCCGCGTTCGAGGAGTCGGTGGTGCGGGCCGCAGGCGAAGGTGAGTCCGGTGATGTCGGTGCGGCCGGTGCGGGCCCAGTCCTGGACGTGGTGGACCTCGCACAGATAGCCGGGGACGTCGCAGCCCGGGTGTGAGCAGCCGCGATCCTTGGCGTGCAGCACGAGGCGTTGCCCGGGCGAGGCGAGGCGTTTCGTGTGGTACAGCGCGACCGGTGTCGCGCGGTCGAAGATGGCGAGGTAGTGGTGGGCGTGGCGGGCCAGGCGGACGACGTCAGACATGGGTAGCCGGGTGGCCCCGCCGGTGAGCGCGGTACCGGCGGCGGCCTCGAGGTCTTTGAGCGTGGTGGTGACGACGAGGGTGGCCGGTAACCCGTTGTGCTGGCCGAGCTTTCCGCTGGCTAGCAAGGCGCGCAGTGCCGCGGTGAGGGCGTCGTGATGGCGCTGGGCGCTCGAACGGGTGTCGCGGCGCACCGCCTGTTCTGGCGGGGCGCCGTCCACGGTCGGGGCGTCGTCGTCGGGATTGCACATCCCGGGCGCGGCCAGCTTGGCCAGCACGACTTCCCAGGTGGCGCGGGCTTCCGGAGTGAGCCAGCCGGTGAGACGGGTCATGCCGTCGGGTTGTTGGCGGCCCAGGGTCAGGCCGCGACGGCGGGCCCGGTCGTCATCGGTGTAGCGACCGTCGGGATTGAGACAGTCGGCCAGGCGTTGGGCCAGCTTGGTCAGCTGGTCGGGGCCGAATTGGGCGGCGTGCGCGGCGAGTTGGCGCTCGGCCAGCCCCCGGGTCTCCTGGTCGACGTCGTGCGGCAGCTGGTCGAAGAACCGCCGGATGACCGTGAGGTGCTCACCGCCGAGCGTCCCCGCACGCTGGGCCGCCGCCGTCGCGGGTAGCTGCGGGGGCAGCGGTTCGCCGGTCAGGCCGCGGCGCGGGCCCACCGCGGCGGCCTCGGCGACCCGGCGGCTCGCCTCGACGCGCGAAATCTGGAGCCGGTCGGCCACCGCCCACGACAACCGCCCGCCCAACTCCGCCGCATCGGCCCGCTCGGCGACCTGATTGATCAACTGATACGTCGGCGTTTGCAGGCGGCGCGTCTCGCCTTCGATGCGGGCCAACAGCCGCAGCCGCTCCGGAGTGGTCAACCCGTCATAGGAGTGCCCTTGAACCCGCGAGATCGCCTCGCGCAGAGCGGCGTAGTCCGCCGCGATCTCCGCGCGGCTCGTCACGGTCACGCCGGCGGCCCGACCGCAGCCACCAACGGGCCGGACCACTCATAGATCAGCGCATCCAGCCGCCCATGCAGGAATTCGAGCCGGTCCAGCGCCGCCAGCCGTTCCGCGGCCGTCAAGGAGTCGTACGCCGCGAAGAGCGACTCGTGCAACGCATCGAAGCGGTCCAGCAGGCCGGCGAGGCAATTAATCGAACGCATGTTCGAATGATATCGGCGCCCCCCGACAACAACCCCGTCCCTTATAGCGCTGCCGTTACCGAGACAGCGTTTTTTCCAGGTTCTTCCAGGTTCTTTCCAGCAGAGCCCGGGGCCGTTGCCCTACTTCTGTTCGTAGGTGCCGTGAATGACCGCCCGCGCGATCGCATGCTGGAACAGGTTGAAACCCAGGAAGGCGGGGCTGGCGTCCTCGGGCAGGTCCAACTTCTCGACGTCCACGGCGTGCACGGCGATGTAGTAGCGGTGCGCGCCGTGACCCGCGGGCGGCGCCGCGCCGATGTAACGGCGCTGCCCTGCGTCGTTCACCAGCGTCAACGCGTCACCCGGCAGGTCGCCGCCGTCGCCGGCACCCGCGGGCAGCTCGGTGACGCTCGCCGGCAGGTTGGCCACCGCCCAATGCCAGAAGCCCGACGCCGTCGGCGCGTCGGGGTCGTACACGGTGACCGCGAAACTCTTGGTCTCGTCGGGGAATCCCGACCAGCTCAGCTGCGGGCTGACGTCCTCCCCGCCGGCGCCCATGATCCCGCTGACTTGCCGGTTGGCCAGCGCTTGGCCATCGGTCAAGGACTCGGAGGTCAGCGTGAAGGTCGGCAACTTCGGCAGCGAAGCGTACGGGTCGGGCGCGGTGCTCATGGACGTCCTCTCGTGTGGTGATCGGCTTGCTTTCGAAAACGGAACTAGCAGTGTGTCAGGAAGTGCGCCAGCACGTCGGTGCCGAACCTGAGCGCATCGATGGGTACCCGCTCGTCGACGCCATGGAACAGCGCGCTGAAATCCAGGTCCGGCGGCAGGCGCAACGGGCTGAACCCGAAGCAACGAATTCCCAAGCGGGCGAACGCTTTCGCATCGGTGCCACCGGAAAGCATGTAAGGCACGGTGCGAGCGTCGGGATCCAGCGCGAGCAGCGCGGCGTTCATGGCGTCCACCAGGTCGCCGTCGAAGCTCGTCTCGTAGGACGAGAAATCGCGGATCCATTCGC
>NZ_LZJC01000060.1 GCF_001666755.1 Mycobacterium sp. E1214
AGGAGGCGGTGGTGGGGTCCGCAGGCGAAGGTGAGGTCGTCGATGTCGGTGCGGTGGGTGTGGGCGTAGTCGGTGACGTGGTGGACTTCGGTGTAGTAGCCGGCGGTGGTGCACCCGGGTGCGGTGCAGCCGCGGTCTTTGGCGTGCAGCATGATCCGTTGGCCGGGGGAGGCCAGGCGTTTGCTGTGATACAGCGCCACCGGCTTCGCGTTGTCGAACACGGCGAGGTAGTGGTGGGCGTGGCTGGCCAGGCGGATGACATCACTGATGGGCAGGGTGGTGGTGCCGCCGGTGCGCCCGGTCCCGGCGGCGGCCTGCAGCTCGGCCAGGGTGGTGGTGATGATGATGGTCGCGGGCAGGCCGTGGTGGCGGCCCAGGTCCCCGGAGGCGAGCAGGGCGCGCAGGGCGGCCAGCAGGGCGTCGTGGTGGCGTTGGGGTGTGGAGCGGTGATCGCCGTCGATGGCCTCCTGTGACGGTGTGCCGTCGACGCACGGGGTGTGCTGGTCGGGGTTGCACATGCCGGGGGCGGCGAGTTTGGCTAGGACGGCTTCCAGGGTGGCGCGGGCTTCCGGGGTCAACACGGCGCGCAGTTCGGACGTGCCATCGGGCTGTTGGGGACCCAGGGTCATCGCGCGGCGGCGGGCGCGGTCGGCGTCGTGGTAGGTGCCGTCGGGGTTGAGGCAGTCGGTGAGGGTGGCGGCCAGGGCGCTGAGTTGTTCGGGGCGAAAGCGGCGGGCGTGGTCGGTGAGCAGGGTGTGGGTGTGCTCGCGGGTGGGGGCATCGATGCAGCCGGGCAGCTGATGGTAGAACCGGCGGATCACCGCGACTTGTTCACCCCCGAGCTCACCGGCGCGTTGGGCGGCCGCGGCCGCGGCCAGCAGTGGCGGTAGGGGTTGGCCGGTGAGCCCGACGCGCGGGCCCAGATCGGCCGCGGCGCCAACCCGGCGGGCGGCTTCGGCGCGGCTGATCAGGGTGCGTTCGGCCAAGGCGTGGGACAGTTTGCCGCCCAGCTCGTGCGGGGCGGCGTCGCGGGCCAGGGCGTTGATCACCGGGTGTTCCAGGGCGGGCAGCATCCGACGCACCCGCTCAACGCGCTCCAATACCGCGAATTTGTCGTTGGTTGCCCAAGTGGCGCAGTGGGATTCGGCCGCTTGGCCGACCGCGGCCTCGATGGCATCGAAGGCCGCCATCACCCGCTCAAGATCAGCCGAACCGCTTGCACTCACACCGCCAAACTAGCCATCACCACCGACAAAAACCGCCGCGTTGGGG
>NZ_LZJC01000061.1 GCF_001666755.1 Mycobacterium sp. E1214
GGCATGGACACCGAAACGCCGTTCGACAGCCTCATCGTGGCGGCCGGCGCGCAGCAGTCCTACTTCGGCCACGACGAGTACGCCGCCTTCGCGCCCGGCATGAAAAGCATCGACGACGCGCTCGAGCTACGCGGCCGCATCCTCGGAGCCTTCGAGGCCGCCGAGGTGGCCACCGACCCGGCCGAGCGGAAACGGCGCCTGACCTTCGTCGTGGTCGGGGCCGGCCCCACCGGCGTCGAGTTGGCGGGTGAGATCGTCCAGCTCGCCGAGCGCACCCTGGCGGGCGCGTTCCGCACGATCACCCCCAGCGAGTGCCGCGTCATCCTGCTCGACGCCGCGTCCGCCGTGTTACCGCCGATGGGTCCCAAGCTGGGCCTCAAAGCGCAACGGCGACTGGAGAAGATGGACGTCGAGGTGCAGCTCAACGCCATGGTGACCGCCGTCGACTACATGGGCATCACCGTCAAGGACTCCGACGGCGGCGAGCGTCGCATCGAGTGCGCGTGCAAGGTGTGGGCGGCCGGCGTGCAGGCCAGCTCGCTGGGCGCGATGCTCGCCGACCAATCCGACGGCACCGAGACCGACCGCGCCGGCAGAGTCATCGTCGAGCCCGATCTCACCGTCAAGGGGCACCCGTACGTCTTCGTCGTCGGCGACCTGATGTTGGTGCCCGGGGTGCCGGGGATGGCGCAGGGCGCCATCCAGGGCGCCAAGTACGCCGCCGCGCTCATCAAGCAGGCCGTCAAGGGTCAGGACGACCCGGCCACGCGCAAGCCGTTCAAGTATCTGAACAAGGGCAGCATGGCGCTGATCTCGCGCTACAGCGCCGTCGCCCAGGTCGGCAAGGTCGAATTCGCCGGCTTCATCGCCTGGCTGGCGTGGTTGGTGCTGCACCTGTACTACCTCATCGGCCACCGCAACCGGATCGCGGCGATGTTCGCCTGGGGCATCTCGTTCCTGGGGCGCAGCCGCGGTCAGATGGCGATCACCAGCCAGATGATCTACGCCCGGCCGCTGGTGAACTGGGTCGAGCAGCAGGCCGCGGAGGGCGCCCTGGCGGCGGCCGAACGCGCCGAGGCGGCCGAGCAGAAGGCGGCCGGCTAGCCCAAAGCCTGATCGATGTCGGCGATCAGGTCGTCGGTGCCCTCCAGCCCGACCGAGATGCGCACCACGCCGTCGCCGAGCCCGATCGCCGCGCGGCCCTCCGGACCCATCGCGCGGTGCGTGGTGGTCGCCGGGTGCGTGACAAGGGATTTGGCGTCGCCGAGATTGTTGGAGATGTCGATCAGCGCCAGCTTGTCCAACAGCTCGAAGGCGCGTTGCTTGGCCGCGCCCTGCGGGCAGTCGAGCTCGAAGGTGATCACCGTGCCGCCGCCGGACATCTGCCGCTTGGCCAGGTCGAACTGCGGGTGCGAGGCCAGATACGGGTAGCGAACCCACCGCACGGCGGGGTGGTCCTGCAGGAATTCCGCGATCCTCAGGGCCGACGCGTTGCTGTGCGCGACCCGAACCGCCAGCGTCTCAAGGCCCTTCAACAGCACCCAGGCGTTGAAGGCGCTGAGCGCGGGCCCGGTGTGCCGCATCAGCTTTTGCACCGGGCCGTCGATGTAGTCCCGGTCGCCGAGGATCGCGCCGCCCAGCACCCGGCCCTGGCCGTCGATGTGTTTGGTGCCCGAATAGACCACGACGTCCACCCCGAGCGGCAACCCCTGCTGCAGCAGCGGCGTCGCGAAGACGTTGTCCAGCACGACCTTTGCGCCCGCGGAGTGGGCGAGTTCGCACACCGCGGCGATGTCGACCAGCGACTGCATCGGGTTGGACGGCGTCTCGAAGAATACCGCCGTGGTGGGTACGGACAGCGCCTGTTCCCACTGGCCCAGGTCGTCGCCGTCGACGAAAACCGTCTCGACACCCCAGCGCGGCAGGATCTCGTTGCACACCACGAAGCACGACCCGAACAGGCTGCGCGAGGCGACCAGCCGGTCCCCGGCCCCCAGCAGCGCGCCCAGCGACGTGAACACCGCCGCCATGCCGCTCGCCGTCGCGAAGGCCGCCGGCGCCCCCTCGATGAGCCGCAGCCGCTCCTCGAACATCGTCACCGTCGGGTTGCCGTATCGCGAGTACACGAAGTGATCCAGCTCGCCGGTGAACGACTGCTCGGCGACCGCCGCCGACTCGTAGACGTAGCCCGACGTCAGGAACAGTCCCTCGGCGGTCTCCTCGAACCCCGAGCGCAGCAGCCCGCCGCGCACCCCGAGGGTGGCCTGGCTGACGCCGTCGGGCAACGCCTTGGGCGTGCGGACCGACTCGGTCATGACCGCGTCATCCCTGCCGCCACGGCAAACCGATTGCCTTCCAACCGGTTTCGCCCCGGTGGCCCTGGGCGTTGAGCTGGCCTTCGAACCCGTCCAGCACGTTGTAGGCCGGGGTGATGCCCGCCTGGGTCGCGACCTCGGCGGCACCGATCGAGCGGTTTCCCGAGCGACACAAAAACACCACCGGCCGCTCCTCACCGGCGGGCGCGTCCGCGACCTGCTCGCGCAGCTCGTCGGCGAAACGCTCGTTGTGCCTGCCGTCGGAGGTGTTCCATTCGATGAACACCGCGTCGCGCCCGAGGCTGGACAGGTCGGGAACGCCCACGAAACGCCACTCCGCGTCCGTGCGGACGTCCACCAGTACCGCGTTCGGGTTGTCGCTGAGCAGCTTCCATGCGTCAAGGGGAGAGATGTCGCCCGCGTAGGAGCCTGCGTGACCTGTGCTCATGCTCGTATGACCTCGTTCGTAGTCGATTCTTCGTCGGCGCCGTCGTCGACAACGAAGGATCCTGTGCTCACGGGAGGCGATCAGCCCCCGCGGGCCACCACCACCGCTGCGCGATGCCTGACCTGCGATCGTAGCGAGGCCGCGCCCCTGTTTGGCCGGTGGGTTCAGGCCGGTGGGTGACGATCGGCCAGCTGGTGGGCGACCTCCCCGGCGCGCTCGCGCGCGGCCGCGACGTCCGGGGCGGTGGCCAACGCCTGATACGCCCGGCCCGACACCAGCACGTCGCTCTCCGGCACGTCGAGCGCCCGGGACAGCGCGGCGGCGCTCGGCGCCGCGGTCGGCGTCACCGCGCGGGCGGCCGCCGGCGAGACCATCACGGTGTCCACCGGCAGGCCCAAGATGGCGCGGGCCTGCAGCTCGAAGGCGGACAGCCGCTGACCACGCAGCGTCACCCAGGCGCTGTCGCGCGGGCGGGCGGAGACGTCGGCGAAATACACCTCGTCGCCGTTGACCATCAGCTCGACGCCGAACACGCCGGTGCCCCCGAGCGCCTTGACGATACGGGCGGCGATCGACCTGGCGGCGTCCGTCGCGGCCTCGCTCAACTTCTGCGGCTGCCAGGATTCCGACACCCCCGCGCCCGGGTCGCGATGGCCGATCGGTGAACAGAACTCGATCGACGGACCGCTGGGGCCCTCGACGCGCACCGCCAGCAGCGTGACGTAGTGCTCCACCTCGACCACCGACTCGGCCAGCGCGCGGTGCTGCCCACCGCTGACCGCGCGTTGCCACGCGGGGCCGACGTCGTCGCGGCCCGTGACCACCGACTGGCCCCGCCCGAGCGGGCCGCTGACCGGCTTGACCACCAAGGGGTAGCCGGCGTGGGCGCCGACGGCCTCCAGCTCACCCGCCGACCCGACGGTCCAAAACGGCGCGGTCGGCAACCCCAGCTCGTCGGCGGCCAGCCGGCGCAGGCCCTCGCGGTCGGCGGCCAGCCGCACCGCACGCGCGCCGGGCACCACCTCGGGCCGGTGGCCGCCGGGCCCCGACGCCACCGCGTCCAGGGCGTCGCCGGCGACGGTGTCGCTCGCGGCGACGACCACGTCAGGGCGCAGCCGCTGCACGACCTTCGAGACGTCGGCGGGGTCGGCCAGCGCGATGATCACCGACTGGTCGGCCACCCCGTGCGCGGGCGCGTGCGGGTACTCCTCGGCGATGATCACCCGCGCGCCGAGGCGCCCCAGGGCGATCGCCAACTCGCGGGCCAGCTCGTCGGCGCCCAACAGCAGCACCGACCGTCGGGAATCGGCGTCACCGGCGGGAGCGGCGAGCACCGCGGTCGGGTCGTCTTGTCCTTCGGTTCCGCCGTCAGTCACGGCTCAAGGATAGGTCGGGCGCCGACGGGTCACGGCTGGCCGGGAAGCAGCCGCACCATCAGGCCGTTGGCCTCGGCCAGCACGGCGTCGTCGGCGTCGACCAACTCCGCGGACACGAACGCCTTTCGACCCTCGGTGCGGGTGACCCGCCCCCGCACCGCCAGCGGGGTGTCGATCGGCGTGACCTTGCGGTAGTCGACGTGCAGGAAGGCGGTCCGGCTGATCGGCCGATTCGCGGCGTGCGAGACCATGCCGAACATATGGTCGAACAGCAGCGGCAACACCCCGCCGTGCACCGCGTGGTTGCCGCCCACGTGGAAGCGGCTGAACCGGCCCGTCATCTCGACACCGTCGGGCTGGTAGCGCGTCAGCACCCACGGCGGCAGCAGCAGGCTGCCCATGCCGGGCAGGTCGGGCGCCCGCCCCGCCGGCGCCTGCCCCTCGTCGGCCTCGAACGGGCTCAGCAGCTCCACCAGGGCCGCGGCCCGGTCCGCCGCGTCGTCCCACACGTCGTCGCCCGGGTCGGCGCATACGGCGAGGTCCTGCAGCCGGCGCATGGTCTCGACGAACCGGGCGAAGCCCGGGCCGGGGGTGACCGGGCCGTATTCCGGGAAGCCGCCGTGGCGTTGGTATTCCGGGTCCAGCTCGCGCGCGTCCGGCTGGGCGTCGGTCACGGGCGGGCCGCCAGGATGTCGCGACGCACGATGGTCTGGTCGCGCCCCGGGCCGACGCCGATGCAGGACATGTGCGCCCCGGCAAGCTCTTCGAGCCGCAGCACGTAGTCGCGCGCCTTCGCCGGCAGGTCGTCGAACTCGCGCGCCGCGGAGATGTCCTCCCACCAGCCGGGCAGTTCTTCATAGATCGGCTCGGCGCGGTGCAGGTCGCTCTGCGTCATCGGCATGTCGTGAATCTGCTGACCGTCGATGCGGTACCCGACGCACACCGGCACGGTCTCCAGGCTGGACAGCACGTCGAGCTTGGTCAGGAAGAAGTCGGTGATGCCGTTGACCCTGGTGGCGTAGCGGGCGATGACGGCGTCGAACCAGCCGCAGCGGCGGCGCCGCCCGGTGGTCACCCCGAACTCGCCGCCCGTCTTGGACAGGTACTCGCCGTTCTCGTCGAACAGCTCGGTGGGGAACGGGCCGGACCCCACCCGGGTGGTGTAGGCCTTGAGAATGCCCAGCACGGTGGTGATGCGGGTGGGCCCGATGCCCGAGCCCACCGCCGCGCCGCCCGCGGTCGGATTGGACGACGTCACGTACGGATAGGTGCCGTGGTCGACGTCGAGCAGGGTGCCTTGGGAGCCCTCCAGCAAGACAGTCTCCCCCGCGTCGAGGGCGTTGTTGAGCAGCAACCGGGCGTCGGCGATGCGGTGCTTGAATCCCTCGGCCTGTTCCAGCAGCGCCTCGACGATCTGCTGCAGGTCCAGCGCCTTGCGGTTGTAGACCTTCACCAGGATCTGGTTCTTCAGCTCGAGCGCGGCCTCGATCTTGTGGGTCAGCACCTCGTGGTCGAGCACGTCGGCGACCCGGATGCCGATGCGGGCGATCTTGTCCTGGTAGCACGGGCCGATGCCCCGGCCCGTGGTCCCGATCTTCTTGTTGCCCATGTAGCGCTCGGTGACCTTGTCGATGGCCACGTGATAGGGCAACAGCAGGTGTGCGTCGGCCGAGATCAGCAGCTTGGAGGTGTCGACGCCGCGATCCTCGAGGCCCTTGAGCTCATCGAGCAGCACCCCGGGGTCGACCACCACGCCGTTGCCGATGACATTGGTGACGCCGGGCGTCAACACGCCGGACGGGATGAGGTGCAGGGCGAAGTTCTCGCCGGTGGGCAGGACGACGGTGTGCCCGGCATTGTTGCCGCCCTGATAGCGCACGACCCACTGCACACGCTCGCCGAGCAGGTCAGTGGCCTTACCTTTGCCCTCGTCGCCCCATTGGGCGCCGATGAGGACGATTGCCGGCATGACACGCTCCAACCTGATCTCGCCTGCGTATTGTGGTCCAGCCGGGGACCCACCTTAGCCTGTGACGATGCGGGCGGCTCGCGGCCCGCTGAGGAACCAGGCATTTCGACTCAAGCCCGAAGCCCGCGAGGAGCGCATGGATAGCGCCGCGAACACGGCCCAGGTGACGGTGTTGTTGTTCGGCGCGACGCGCGCGCCCGCCACGCTGCGTGACCTGCCCGCCGTGCGCGTCGACGGAACTCTCGACCTGGCCGGCGACCTGGCGCCGCACTCGCGGGTCGTCGTGGTGGGGGCCGACGCCGACCTGGCCGCGGTGCTGACCGGGCTGCTGCGCGCCGACCGGTTGGACGTCGAGGTGGCCTACGTGCCCCGTCGTCGCACCCGGGCGACCCGGGTGTACCGCCTGCCCGCGGGGCGACGCGCGGCGCGGCGCGCCCGACGCGGCGCCGCGCGCCGGGTGACGTTGCTGCGCGACGAGACCGGGTCGGTGGTCGTCGGGCGGGCCGGCTGGTACCCGCCAGAACGGGGCCTCGCCGTGCACGGCGAGGCCGTCGTCGACGACACCACGCTGTTCGACGGCGAGGTGGCCGCCGTGCACGTCGAACCGACTCCGGCGAACCCCGGGCTGCGGGCCCGCGTGCGCGGGCGCCGCTGGACCGCCGGGCGCGCGGCCCAGTTGGGCAGCACCGGCGTCAGCGTGGTGCGCGACGGCGTCCCGGCCGCGCGGCCGGTGCGCCGGTCGACGTTCTACCGCCACGTCGAAGGCTGGCTGCTGGTCCGATAGTTTCGACCGGTGCGAAAGCCTTCCGGGCGCGAATCGGTGCGACCCAGCCCCCTGTTTTTGGCCATCCTCGGCGTGACGGCGCTCGGCGGCGTGCTCGCGTGGCTGGCCGGGTCCGCCGAGCGTCCCCTCGCCTACGTCGGGGTGTTCACCTTCGTCATCGCCGGCTGGGTGGTATCGCTGTGCCTGCACGAGTTCGGGCACGCCGTGACCGCCTGGCGGTTCGGCGACCGAGACGCGGCGGTGCGCGGCTACCTCACGCTGGACCCGCGCCGCTACAGCCATCCGGCGCTATCGCTGCTGTTGCCGTTGGTGATCATCGCGCTCGGCGGCATCGGTTTGCCGGGCGCCGCGGTGTACGTGCGGACCTGGTTCATGACGCCCGCACGCCGCACGCTGGTCGCCCTGGCCGGCCCCGCGGCCAACCTCGCGCTCGCGGTGCTGCTGCTGGCGTTGACCCGCTTGCTGTTCAACCCGCACCACCTGGTGCTCTGGTCCGCGGTCGCGTTCCTGGGCTTCCTTCAGCTCACCGCGCTGTTGCTGAACCTGCTGCCGATCCCGGGCCTGGACGGCTACGACGCCCTGGAACCGCACCTGAGCCCCGAGACGCAGCGGGCCGTGGCGCCGGCCAAGCAGTGGGGCTTTTTCATCCTGCTCTTCCTGCTGCTGCCGCTGGCGGCCAACCAATGGTTCTTCGGCGTCGTGCTGTCGCTGTTCGACCTGTCCGGCGTGCCGCACCAGCTGGTCGGCTGGGGCAACGCGCTGACCCGCTTCTGGAGCCGCTGGTTCTAACGCTTGCCATATATGCGATTATCCGCATATATTGCTGGCCATGGGCGCCGGGCACAACCACACCCCCGCCGGGACGGACTCCTCCCGGCTGATCCCCCGCATGATCCTGGCCGCGGCGATACTCGCGGCGTTCTTCGTCGTGGAGCTGGTCACGTCGCTGCTGATCAACTCGATCGCCTTGCTGGCCGACGCCGGCCACATGCTCACCGACGTCGTAGCGGTGTTCATGGGGCTGGCCGCCGTCATGCTGGCCCGACGGGGCAGCACGTCACCCGCGCGGACGTACGGGTGGCACCGCGCCGAGGTGTTCACCGCGGTCGCCAACGCCGCGCTGCTGGTCGGGGTGGCCCTGTTCATCCTCTACGAGGCCATCGAACGGCTCAGCGACGCGCCGCCGATCCCCGGCGTCCCGATGATCGTGGTGGCGCTGGCCGGCCTGGCCGCCAACTTCGCGGTGGCGCTGCTATTGCGGTCACAGTCGTCGGGCAGCCTGGCGGTCAAGGGCGCCTACATGGAGGTCGTCGCCGACACCGTCGGCAGCCTGGGCGTGCTGATCGCCGGCATCGTCACCGTGACCACGCACTGGCCCTACGCCGACGTGGTGGTGGCCGTGCTGGTCGCGCTGTGGGTGCTGCCCCGGGCCATCGCGCTGGCCCGCGACGCGCTGCGGATCCTGTCGGAGTCGTCGCCCACCCACATCGACGTCGAGGAGCTGCGGACCGCGCTGGGCGCCGTCGACGGCGTCACCGAGGTCCACGACCTCCACGTCTGGACGCTCGCGCCCGGCAAGGACATGTGCACCGCGCACCTGACCAGCTCGGCGGACTCGGCGCGGGTGCTGAACGACGCCCGCGCGGTGCTGTCGGCCCGCGGGCTCGACCACGCCACCGTGCAGATCGAAGGGCCGGGCGGAGCCGACTGCGCTGAGACCTTCTAGGACCTTCTAGGACCTTCTCAGACCCTGCTAGCCGTCCAACCCCAGCGCGGCGCGGGCGGTGGGGTCGCAGTCGTCGAGCAGATCCAGGCAGCGCGCGTACTCCGGCGCCTCGCCGATCGAGTCGGCGGCGCGCGCCAGCGCCGCCACGCAGCGCAAGAAGCCGCGGTTGGGCTCGTGCGCGTAGGGCACCGGGCCGAAGCCCTTCCAGCCGTTCCTGCGCAACTGGTCCAGGCCCCGGTGGTAGCCCGTGCGGGCGTAGGCGTAGGCCGTGATGGCCTGGTCGTCGGCCAGCGCCTGCTCGGCGAGCGCGGCCCAGGCCACCGACGCCGCCGGATGCGCGGCGGCGACGATGCCCGGTTTCTCGCCGGCGAGCAGTTCGGCCTCGGCGTCGAAATCGCCGGGCAGCAGGATCGGGTCGGGTCCTAGGAGATCTCCCATCGGCGTCATGGCTCTATTTTGCAGTTCGCGGTTTCGTGGCCGGCGCCGCACCTCTCCCTCACCCCATCGCGGGGTATTCGTCGCTAAGCTCTGCAACTACCGCACTCCTAGGAGGACAGCAGCCGTGGATCCGCGCGAGTCCCGGAACAAACCGGGCGACGAGTGGGCCTATGACGCCGGTGCGCCCGGCGACGTGTCCAGCGAAGACGTCACCGAGAACGTTCCGCTGATACCCCGCGATGCCGAGACCGAGACCGTGGTGATCAACCAGGGCGAGCCCCAAGGCGGCCCCGACGACACGTCGGACCCCGCGCACGAGCGCCGCTTCACCGCGCCCGGATTCGACGCCAAAGAGACCACGGTCATCGCCACCACACCGGAGCCCGCCACCGAGGTGTTCGCCACTCCGCCGCACGGCCAGCTCGGCGCCCCGCAGAAAGCCGCTGTGCCACAGTCGATCCCGCCGCGCTTCGGCGAGCGGCTGCGGCCGCCCAAGCAGTTCAACTGGGGCTGGGTGCTGGCGCTGGTCGTCATCGTGCTGGCGCTGGCGGCGATCGCCATCCTGGGCACCGTGCTGCTGACCCGGGGCAAGCACGCGAAGGCTTCCCAGGAAGACCTGGTCAAGCACACCATCTCGGACTTCGACACCGCCATCCAGCGCGGCGACCTCACCACGCTGCGCACCATCACCTGCGGGACCACCCGCGATGGTTACGCCGATTACGACGAGCACTCGTGGCAGGAATCGTATGGCCGCGTCTCGGCGGCCAAGCAGTACCCGGTGATCGCCAGCATCGACCAGGTGGTCATCAACGGCCAGCACGCCGAGGCCAACGTCACGACGTTCATGGCCTACGACCCACAGGTGCGCTCGACCCGCAGCCTCGACCTGCAGTACCGCGACGACCAGTGGAAGATCTGCCAGTCGCCCAGCGGCTGACCGACCGCGTAACCGGTCGGCGGCTCACCCCGAGCCGGTATGTTGAACGACCATGAGCACCGCCGTGACGGCCCTGCCCAACATCCTCGACCCGATGACCTGGATTGGTCCCCAGGGCTATTTCGCGTCGGCGGTGCTGCCGACGATCCTGGTCATCGTCTTCGTCGAGACGGGGCTGCTGTTCCCGCTGCTGCCCGGCGAGTCACTGCTGTTCACCGGCGGGCTGCTGGCCGCCAAGGGCACGCTCGACATCTGGGTGTTGGCCCCGGCCGTCGCCATCGTCGCGATCCTGGGCGACCAGACCGGGTACTTCATCGGCCGCCGGATCGGGCCGGCGCTGTTCAAGAAGGAAGACTCCCGCTTCTTCAAGAAGCACTACGTCACCGACTCGCACGCCTTCTTCGAGAAGTACGGCGCATGGGCGATCATCCTGGCCCGCTTCCTGCCGTTCGTACGGACCTTCACCCCGGTGATCGCCGGGGTCTCCTACATGCGTTACCCCGTCTACCTGGCATTCGACATCGTCGGCGGCGTGCTGTGGGGCGGCGGCGTGACGCTGATCGGGTACAACCTGGGCAACGTGCCGTTCGTTCACCAGAACCTGGAAAAGATCATCCTCGTGATCCTGTTCGTGTCGATGATCCCGGCGTTCGTCGCGGCCTGGCGGGGTTATCGCGGCCGCCGGTCCAAAACCGTTGAGCAGAGCCCGGATTCAGCGCACCCCGGCCCGGCGGTACGCAACGAAGGCGTCTAGCAGTTCCGGTCGGTCGATCGAACTGATCTGCACTGCCTCGCTGGGCGCGGCGCCCAGCAGGACGCGCTTGATCGGGATCTCCAGCCGCTTGCCGGTCAGGGTCCGCGGGATGGCGGGCACCACCAGGATGTCGTCGGGCACGTGCCGCGGTGAGGCGTGCGCGCGGATCGCCGCGACGATGCTCGAGCGCAGCGCGTCGTCGAACTCCACCCCATCCGCGAGGGACACGAACAGCGGCATCCAATAGCCGCCGTCGCCCTGCTCGACGCCCACCACCAGGCAGTCGTCCACCTCGGGCAGGCCCTCGACCGCGCCGTAAATCTCGGCGCTGCCCATCCGGACGCCCAGCCGGTTCAGGGTGGCGTCCGAGCGGCCGTGCACCACAACGGATCCCCGCTCGGTGATGGTGATCCAGTCGCCGTGGCACCACACACCCGGGTACTTGTCGAAGTACGCGGCGCGATAGCGGCTGCCGTCGTCGTCGTTCCAGAAGAACACCGGCATCGAGGGCATCGGCTTGGTCAGCACCAGTTCGCCCTCTTCACCGATCACGGGTTGTTGCGGTCCCACCCACGACTCGATGGCCGCGCCCAGGCAGATACACGACAACTCGCCGGCCACCACCGGCATGATTGCGCAGCCGCCGAGGAAGGCGGTGCAGACATCGGTGCCGCCGCTCATCGAGATCACCGGCACCGACCGGCCCAGGCCCTCCTGCACCCAGCGGAACCCGGAGGCGGGCAGCGGGGACCCGGTGGACCCGACCGCGCGCAGCGCGTCCAGCGGGTAGGTCGCGCCCGGCTTCAGGTCCTCCTTAGCGCAGGCCAGCAGGTAGCCGGCGCCCGCGCCCAGCACGTTGACGCCGGTCTCGGCGGCCACCCGCCAAAGCCCGTCGGTCCTCAGGTGCGTGGGGCTGCCGTCGTACAACACGATGGTGGTGTCCACCAGCAGCCCGGACACCAGCAGGTTCCACATCATCCAGCTGGTCGACGAGTACCACAGGAAGCGGTCGCCGGCGTGCAGATCCAGTTGCAGGCTCAGGTATTTCAGGTGCTCTAGCAGGGCGCCGCCGTGCCCGTGCACGATGCCCTTGGGCTTGCCGGTGGTGCCGGAGGAGAACATCACCCACAGCGGGTGCGCGAACGGGACGGCCGCGACCTCCAGGGCCGCGTCGTTGTCGATCGCGGCCGCCCACGCCACGGTGTCACCGTCGTGATCCAGCCCCAGCCGCGGCACCACCACAGTGGCCCGCAGGGTCGGCATGCCGCGGCGGATGGTGTCCAGCTCCGCGCGGCGGTCGATGCGCTTGCCGCCGTACACCGAGCCGTCGCTGGCCACCAGCACGGCCGGTTCCACCTGGCCCAGCCGGGCGATCACGCCGTCGACCGAGACGTCCTGGTTGCACACCGCCCACACCGCGCCCACCGCCGCGGTGGCCAGGGCGGCGACGACCGCCTCGCCGATGTTGGGTAGGTAACCCACGACGCGATCGCCGGGCCGCACCCCGACGCCGCGCAGGTAGGCGGCGAACGCGGCGGTTTCGGCCTGCAGCCGCGCCCACGACCACTCGGTGGTGCCGTCCTCGCCGGCGGCGATGAGGGCGGGGCGCTGGTCGGTCGCGTGCCGGAACACCTCGCCGGCGTAATTCAGGGTGGCGCCGGGGAACCACTCGGCTCCCGGCATGGCGCGGTTGCCGAGCACGGCGCTCGGCGGGGTGGCGGCCTGGACGTCGAAGTAGTGCCAGACGGCGTCCCAGAACCAGTCGATGTCGTCGACGGACTTGCGGAGCAAGTCGGGGTAGCCGTCGTAGTGCCCGCGCCCGGTCTCGGCCAGCCAGGCCAAGAAGTGGGTGAGGTTGGCCTGGGCGAGCGTCGCGTCGTCGGGAATCCAGCTGCCGGGCTCGGTCATCGGCGGCTCATTCCTGGTGCGGGGCGGCGTCGTTGCCTGCAGTCACGGCGGTGACGTTACAGGCGGCCTCCATCAGCATCCAGCCCGACAGCTGCACCGACAGGTCCCGCTCGGGGATCTCCGATCCGCTTACCGCACCCTCGATGAACTCCCCCTCTTTGCCGGCGGCGGTGGGCAGTTGCGCGTCGCGATCCCAGAACGGTCCGAACACCGGCAGGCCGTCGACCGTCTGCCGGTGGTCCCATGCCGCCTTGGCACTGGCCAGCACCAGCCGGCGCGCGGTGTCGCGGGCGACGGCGTCGTCGGCCGAGTCGCCGGGCAAGGTGGTGGCGACGAGTGCCAGGTAGCGGGCCGTGATGCCGGAGAACAGCCCGCCGTCACCACCGCCGGCGCCGGTCAGGACGCCCGCGGGCGCCATGTGTTCGGCGACGGCCGCGACCAGGCGGTGCACCCGGGCGCCGTGGCGGGCCCGGACCTCGGCGCCGGTGCGGGCGGCGAGTTCGGTCTCCAGCCCGAGCACCACGCCCTGGCAGTAGGTGTACTGCGCACGCACCAGCGAGCCGTCCTTGATGCCGTCGAACACCAGGTGTGTGTCGGGATCGATCAGCGTGCGGTCGATCCAATCCGCCATCTGCCCGGCCCGTTTCAGGTGGTCACCGTAGCGGGCGAGGAAGATCCCCGCCGGCCCGTTGGCCGGGGCGTTGAAGAAATTCCCCGGCTTGCGCCACGGGATGCCGCCGCCGTCTTGCGGCGCCCACGCGCCGACGAATTGGCCGGCGAGCTTGGAGAGCGCACCCGGGCGTTGCACGTCGGCGATGCGTGCGGCGCGTTCCAGCGCCAGCGCGAGCCAAGCCATGTCGTCGTAGTAGTTGTTGGTCCAGGAGAGGTTGTTACGCAGCCGGTGCGAGCGGATCTGCCGGGTGATCCGGGCCCGCCGTTCGGCCTGCGGGTCGCGCCGCTGCGCGTCGACCAGGCAGTCCAGCAGGTGCGCCTGCCACCAGTAGTGCCAGGTTCCGAACAGCCGGTCGCGCCGGGTCGGCGGCCAGCCCACCACGCCGAGCTGGGTCGCGGGCAAACCCCACAGCCGCTTCAGGTGTCGTTGCGCCACAGCGGCTTCGGCGCTGGCCGCGCGGTTGGCCCAGAGCTGATCCATAGCTGTCGATCCTGCCCCATCGGGGGTCCGGGATCACCAGGCCCGTGACAGGTCGGCGTGCTGGCGTACCCACGCGTGCATGGCGATCCCGGCGGCGACGCCCGCGTTGATGCTGCGCGTCGAGCCGAATTGGGCGATCGACACGGTCAGCGCCGCGCCGGCGCGGGTGTCGTCGGTGATGCCGGGCCCCTCCTGGCCGAACACCAGCAGGCACTCGCGCGGCAGCGCGGCCTGCTCCAGCCGCGCCGCCCCCGGGACGTTGTCGACGGCCACCGCGGTCAGGCCCGCCGCCGCGGCGAAGTCGAGCAGCTCGGCGGTGCTGTCGTGGTGGCACAGCCGCTGGTACCGGTCGGTCACCATGGCGCCGCGACGGTTCCAGCGCCGCCGACCCACGATGTGGACGGTGTGCACGGCGAAGGCGTTGGCGGTGCGCACCACCGACCCGATGTTCGCGTCGTGCCCGAAGTTCTCGATCGCCACGTGCAGCGGGTGACGGCGCCGGTCGATGTCGGCGATGATCGCCTCCCGCGTCCAGTACCGGTAGGCGTCGACGACGTTGCGGGTGTCGCCGCCGCGCAACAGGACCGGGTCGTAGCGGGGGTCGTCGGGCACCGCACCGGGCCAGGGGCCGACGCCGGCCGAGGTGCCCCATTCCGTCGGTCCGGGCTCACTCATCGCTGCGTCCACACCCCGGCGTGCGTGCCGTCGATCGCCACGGTCGCGTAGAGCAGCGCGTCGTTGATCTCGCCCTGGGTGCACAGCGACGCGTTGACGTGCACGGCGTCCAGCGAGGCGTCGGGCAGGATCAGCACCGACGACCCGTAGGTCGCGCAGGCGGGATTGAGGCCCCGCCCCGGCTGCGCCGGCGACGCGAGCAGCATCACCGGGCCGCCGCGCTTGGCGGACTCGTCGCGGTAGCGGGCCGCCACGCCGTCGGCCTCCAACCCGAGCAGCATGAAGCCGTTGCCGGTGAACGCGCCGGGATCCCCCAGCTGGGCCTGCGTCACCGGCTTGCCGTCGGCCCGCCACGCCGACAGGCTCGCCGTCTTGACCGACAGGCCGCCGCTGTCGTTGGCGTTGGTGGGCAGCAACCCCACCGGGAACGCCACCGGGTAGGCCGATGACGAGTCGGGGATGCGGTCGCGCGGCGAATAGGCGTAGACGCCGCGGACCTGGCTGCGATCCTTCAGCGGGCCCAGGCACACCGTGCCGGTGAGGCGGTCGGGCGGCGCGGACAGCGGGTGCGCGATGTCGTGGACGCTGGTCAGGGCCGCGTCGCAGCCGCCGAGCGCCGGCGATTCCATGGGGTGGGCCAGCGCGCCGTAGAGCCCGAAGCGGAGGTCCTCGGCCTTCGCGTGCGGGGCGTGCGGATCCTTGGCCGACGCGTCGACGTCGACCAGGACGTAGTCGCCGTCCCAGCGCAGGTTCGACACCGACATGTTCCAGCCCAGCAGGGCCAGCGACTCGCCGATCCGCGCGCCCTGCGCGCCGTACGGGTTGACGGCGTGGGAGGGATTGGAGCAGCCCGCCAGGCAGACCGCCACGCAGGTGGCCACGGCAAGGAGGAGGCGCACAGCGGTGACGGGGCCTACCCCAGCCCCAAGTCGGCCAGGCCGAGCACGCTGCGATACGGCAGGCCCTCGGCCTCGATGGCCTCGGCGGCGCCGGTCGCGCGGTCGACGACGGTGGCCACGCCGAGCACCTCGCCGCCGGCCTCCCGCACGGCCCGCACCGCGGTGAGCGCGGAGTTGCCGGTGGTGCTGGTGTCCTCGACCACCAGCACGCGCTTCCCGGAGACCTCCGAGCCCTCGATAAGGCGTTGCAGCCCATGGGCTTTCGCGGACTTCCGCACCACGAAGGCGTCGATGGGGCGTCCCGGCGCATGCATGACGGCCGTGGCCACCGGGTCCGCGCCCAGCGTCAGCCCGCCGACGACGGCGTAGTCCCAGTCGCTGGTGAGCTCGCGCACCAGCTTCCCGATCAGCGGCGCGGCGCGGTGGTGCAGGGTGGCGCGGCGCAGGTCGACGTAGTACTCGGCCTCCTTGCCCGACGACAGGGTGACCCGGCCGTGCACCACGGACAGCCGCCGCACCAGCTCCGCGAGCTCGCTTCGGTCAGGTTCGGCCACGGCCGCTGCCAATCCGCTTGGTGACGGCCCGCATGAGGGGCCGCGGGATCATCCGCTCGGCGGCGATGATCGCCTTGTACTGCAGCCCCGGGATGCTGATGACCTTGCCCCGGGCGATGTCGGCGAGGCTCTGGCTGACGACGTCGTCGACCTGCAGCCACATGAACGACGGTGAGGTGGACATGTCGATCCCGGCGCGGGCGTGGAACTCGGTGCGCACGTAGCCCGGGCACACCGCGTGCACGGTCACCCCGGTGCCCTGCAGGCCGACCGAGAGGCCCTCGCTGAACGAGATGACCCAGGCCTTGGACGCCGAATAGGTCGACCCGCGGCCCGGCACCAGGCCCGCGACGCTGGCGATGTTGATGACGGTGCCCGAACCCGCGTCGAGCATGGCCGGCAGCGCAGCACGGGTGAGGTGCATGACGGCGGTGACGTTGACGTCGAGCTGCGACTGGAGCTTCGCGGGGTCCGTGGCCCAGAACTCGCCGGAGGTGGCGAACCCGGCGTTGTTGACCAGCACCTGCACGCCCGCGGCCAGCCGCTCGCACACCTTGTCGCGGCCGGCCGCCTCGGCCAGGTCGGCGGGCAGCACCTCGACGCGGCCCGCGTGGCTCTCGAGTTCGGCCGCCAGGGCGGTCAACCGGTCGACGTCGCGGGCGACCAGGACGAGGTCGTAGCCGTCGGTGGCGTAGCGCAGGGCGTAGCCGGCGCCGATGCCCGAGGTGGGCCCGGTGATCAGGGCGACGGGGCGAGGCATGTGCGACATCCTATGACCCGCCCGGGCGGGGCGGGCCGGGCAGCCCGTCCGCGGCTCAGTGCTGAATGTTGGAGGCCTGGTGGCCGTTGCGGCCCGCGGGCGGCGGGCGGCGGCCGGCGTCCGGGCGGCCCTCCGTGCGGGTCTGGTCGCGGCGCACCGGTTCGGGGGCGCGCCGGGGCGGGGCCTCCGCACCCAGCAGGCCCGCCGAGTCCTGCTGGCGGCGGGGCGGCAGCTCCGCGCGGCCCGCGGGGGCGAGCGGTCGGCTGGGCGACGCGCTGCGCACGCTCGCCGGGGCGCCCGCCTCCTGCTGCGTCTCCTCGGGCAGCGGCGGCAGCACCCGCAGCAGGTCGTTGAACTGCCGCACGGTGCGCAACCCCTCGTCCCACTGGGTGCGGGTGCTGGTGACCGGCAGGGCGACCAGCGTCCAGTTCTGCTCGTTCCACATGATCTCCGCGCTGTCCGGCGCGGTGTGGGCGAACGTCACCATGCGACGGTCGCAGGCGCGCCGGGCGGCGTCGAGGTTGGTGGAGTACACCATCCGCGGGCCGATCGCGCCCAGCAGCCAAATGTCGCTTTCGCGTGGCTCTTTGAGGCCCTTGAGCCGCAGGTCCACGACCACGTTGGTGCCCACCTTGCGGTGCAGCGCGATCACGGTGGCGACCTCTTCGAGGTCGAAGATGTACACGGCCTCGCCGCGGATCTGGCCGAGCACCACGTTCTGGGCGGCCACGTCCCCCACCGTCGACATCACGCCGCGCTTCCAGCGCTTGAGGATGTCGGCCGATTCACGTTCGTAGTCGAAGCCGTGGGAGCGCGCCCACGACCTGCGGCGCCTGCTGCGCCCGCGCCGCCGATCGATGTCGACGTAGAGCAGCACCGCCGCACCGACGAAGCACAGCGCCGACAGCGTGAACCAAAGGGGGACCACCAAAACAGCGTATCTGCTATTGCGCCGGAATAAAGAAGTCCAGCGGGTCACAACCCCGTCACAGCAGGTAACGCCTGTCTTTGGTGGTCCCCCTCGGCGTCAGCCCAGGATCAGCGAGTCGCCGTCCGGGCTGACGTTGACCGGCACGGTGTCACCGTCGTGCACGTCGCCGGACAGCAGCATCTTGGCGAGCTGGTCGCCGATGGCCTGCTGTACCAGCCGCCGCAACGGCCGGGCCCCGTAGATCGGGTCGAAGCCGCGCTGCGCCAGCCACTGCTTGGCGGGCAGCGACACCTCCAGCGTGAGGCGGCGCTGGGCCAGCCGCTTTTGCAGCTGAGCCAGCTGGATGTCGACGATCGACACCAGCTCGCCGGGCTCCAGCCCGTGGAAGATGATGACGTCGTCGAGCCGGTTGATGAACTCGGGCTTGAACGCCGAGCGCACCGCGGCCATCACCTGCTCCTCGCTGCCACCCGAGCCCAGGTTGGACGTCAGGATCAGGATGGTGTTGCGGAAGTCGACCGTGCGGCCCTGCCCGTCGGTCAGCCGGCCCTCGTCGAGCACCTGCAGCAGCACGTCGAACACGTCCGGGTGCGCCTTTTCGATCTCGTCGAACAGGATCACCGTGTACGGGCGCCGGCGCACCGCCTCGGTGAGCTGACCGCCCTGGTCGTAACCGATGTAGCCGGGCGGGGCGCCGACGAGCCGGGCCACCGAGTGCTTCTCGCCGTACTCGCTCATGTCGATGCGGACCATGGCCCGCTCGTCGTCGAACAGGAACTCCGCCAGCGCCTTGGCCAGCTCGGTCTTCCCGACGCCGGTCGGCCCGAGGAACATGAACGACCCGGTGGGCCGGTTGGGATCGGCGACCCCGGCGCGGGAACGCCGGACGGCGTCGGACACGGCCGTCACCGCCTTGCGCTGGCCGATGACCCGTTTGCCGAGTTCCTCCTCCATGCGCAGCAGTTTGGCGGTTTCGCCCTCGAGCATCCGCCCGGCGGGGATGCCGGTCCACGCGGACACCACCTCGGCGATGTCGTCGGGTCCGACCTCCTCCTTGAGCATCACGTTCTCGCGGGCCTCGGCCTGCGGCAGCGCGGCGTCGAGCTTCTTCTCGACCTCCGGGATGCGCCCGTAGCGCAGCTCGGCGGCCTTGGCCAGGTCACCGTCGCGCTCGGCGCGCTCGGACTCCCCGCGCAACGCCTCCAGCTGCTCCTTGAGCTCGCGGACGACGTCGATCGCGTTCTTCTCGTTCTGCCAACGGGCGGTCAGCTCGGAGAGCTGTTCCTTCTTGTCGGCCAGCTCCGAGCGCAGCTTCTCCAGCCGCTCCCGCGACGCCTCGTCCTCTTCCTTCGCGAGCGCCATCTCCTCGATCTCGAGGCGGCGCACCAGGCGCTCGACCTCGTCGATCTCGACGGGCCGCGAGTCGATCTCCATCTTGAGCCGGCTGGCCGCCTCGTCGACCAGGTCGATGGCCTTGTCGGGCAGGAACCGCGCGGTGATGTAACGGTCGGACAGCGTGGCCGCCGCGACCAGGGCCGAGTCGGTGATGCGCACGCCGTGGTGCACCTCGTAGCGGTCCTTCAGGCCGCGCAGGATGCCGACGGTGTCCTCTACCGACGGCTCGCCGACCAGCACCTGCTGGAAGCGGCGTTCCAGGGCGGCGTCCTTCTCGATGTACTTGCGGTACTCGTCGAGCGTGGTGGCGCCGACGAGGCGCAGCTCGCCGCGGGCCAGCATCGGCTTGATCATGTTGCCGGCGTCCATGGCGCCCTCGCCGGTCGCGCCGGCGCCGACGATCGTGTGCAGCTCGTCGATGAAGGTGATGATCTGTCCGGCGGAGTTCTTGATGTCGTCGAGCACGGCCTTGAGCCGCTCCTCGAACTCGCCGCGGTACTTCGCGCCGGCCACCATGGAACCGAGGTCCAGGCTGATAACGGTCTTGTCGCGCAGGCTCTCCGGGACGTCGCCGGCGACGATGCGCTGGGCCAGGCCCTCGACGATCGCCGTCTTGCCGACGCCGGGTTCGCCGATGAGCACCGGGTTGTTCTTGGTGCGCCGGCTCAGCACCTGCACGACGCGGCGGATCTCGTTGTCACGGCCGATGACCGGGTCGAGCTTGCCGTCGCGGGCGCGGGCGGTCAGGTCGGTGGAGTACTTCTCCAGCGCCTGGTAGGTCGCCTCGGGCTCGGGGCTGGTGACGCGGCCGCTGCCGCGCACCTTGACGAACCCCTCGCGCAGTGCCTGCGGCGACGCGCCGTGGCCGGTCAACAGCTTGGCGACGTCGGAGTCGCCGGTGGCCAGGCCGACCAGCAGGTGCTCGGTCGAGACGTACTCGTCGTCCATCTCGGTGGCGAGCTGCTGCGCGGTGGTGATGGCGCTCAACGACTCGCGCGACAGCTGCGGCTGCGAGCTGGCGCCGCTGGCCTGCGGCAGCCGGTCCACCAGGCGTTGCGCCTCGGCGCGGATGGTGGCGGGTTCGACGCCGACCGCCTCCAGCAGCGGCCCGGCGATGCCGTCGGCCTGCGTCAGCAGCGCCAGCAGCAGGTGAGCCGGCCGGATCTCCGGGTTGCCGGCGGACGACGCCGCCTGCAGCGCCGCGGTCAGCGCCGCCTGGGTCTTGGTGGTCGGGTTGAAAGAATCCACGACGCCTCCGTTCGTGTTGTAGGCAAAAATGCTTCTCGCGTTGTTCAACGCCGTCAAGGTTGAGTCTGTTCCGCTCAACTCTAGCGAGTTTTGAGCGCCACCGGCTAGGGGGTACCCCCGTCCCGATGACGCAGACGATCGAGCACCCCGACCACACGGACACCAGGCTTTCCCCGGTGCCGCGCCGCGTTCCCGTCGCGTTCTGGCTCGCCGAGCTGCTGCCGTTGCGGTGGCGGTACGGGTGGACGCTGCTGCTGGTCGGGGCGGCCCCCATCGCGCTGTGGGTGCAGCTGCCGCGGGCCTTCGCCGCGGCCGCGGTGCTCACGGTGGTGGGCATCTACGCCGTCCAGCTGCGCGGCGCGCGCGAGCGCCTGGCGTTGCTGCGCTGGGGCCGGGTGGCCACCGTGACCGGCGTCGAAACCGCCTCGGCCGCAACGCGGTACCGCTACAACGTCTACCTTCCCGTCGCGCACGGCTGGACGGTCACCCGCCGGCGGTGGAGCGGCCCGAATATCGAGACGACGGTGAACTACCAGCTCGACGGGCGCCCGGGCACGCTGGTGGTCAGCGGCCGCGAGTACGTCGACGGGGTGATCCTCGCCGACGACCGCGACCCGGCGCGGGCGTGCTGCGTGGCGTCCTTCGCGTACGACCTGCGGCGCGACGCCGCGGGCGACTGGGTCGGCAGGCTACGGCCCCGCCTGCGCGCCGGCATGGCCTGCTGGCTGGCCATCGTGCTGGCCTGGCTGGCGCTGGCCGGGGTGGCGGCGACGGGCGCACGCACCGAGTTCGGCGGCAGCAGTCCCGCGGCGGCGGTCCCGCAGGCCGGCACGCTGCAGGTCAGCGGGACGGGAACCGTCAAGACGATCCCGTGCCACGGCGGCTATCTGTCGGTGAGCGGCCGACTCAACACCATCACCGTCACCGGCCACTGCACCAGCGTCAGCGTCTCCGGTGACGGCAACCGCGTCGCGGTGGATAGCGCCGACGCGGTGAGCGCCGCCGGGACCGACAACGCCGTCACCTATCACTGGGGCGCGCCGAAGATCGTCGATGCCGGCACCACGAACATCGTCCGGCAAGGCTGATTCGGCGGTTTCGCCCCGGCTGATGTGCGGGCGCTCCGCCTACAATCGGGGCCCGTGAGCCTTGAGGACCGGGATGCGTTGCGGGTGCTGCGCGATGCCTTCGGCCCGGACGACTCCGGGTCGGCGAGCGAGTCCGGCGAGCTGGTCCACCGGTTCTACACCCAGTGGTTCGCCCTGGACACCGCGGTGCGGGACCTGTTTCCCCCCGAAATGAGCGGGCAACGGCTGGCGTTCGGCAAGGCGCTGCACTGGGTGTACGGCGAGCTCGTGGCCCAACGCGCGGCCGAGCCGGTGGCCTTCCTCGCCCAGCTGGGCCGCGACCACCGCAAGTACGGGGTGCAGCCGGCGCATTACGAGACGCTGGGACGCGCGCTGCTGGCCGCCCTGCGCGAGCACGTCGGCGACGCCTGGACCGGTCCCGTCGACGACGCCGCGCGGCAATCGCTGAACCTCATCACCGGGGTGATGAGCGGCGCCGCCGCCGCCGACGAGGGGCCGGCCTGGTGGGACGGCACGGTGATCCAGCATATGCGGGTCTCGCGTGACCTGGCGGTGGTGCGGCTGCAGCTCGACCACCCGATGGACTACTACCCCGGCCAGTACGTCAATGTCCACGTGCCGCAGTGCCCCCGGCGCTGGCGCTATTTGAGCCCCGCCATCCCGGCCGACCCGGGCGGCGGCATCGAGTTCCACGTCCGCCTGGTGCCCGGCGGGCTGGTCAGCACCGCCATCGTCAACGAAACCCGGCCCGGCGACCGGTGGCGGATGTCCAGCCCGCACGGCGGTCTGCGGGTGGACCGCGACGGCGGGGACGTCCTGATGGTCGCCGGCAGCACGGGCCTGGCGCCGCTGCGGGCCCTGATCATGGATCTGAGCCGGTTCGCGGTGAATCCCCGGGTGCACCTGTTCTTCGGCGCTCGGTACGGCTGCGAACTTTACGACCTGCCCACCCTGTGGCAGGTCGCCTCGCACAACCCGTGGCTGTCGGTGTCACCGGTGTCGGAGTACGGCCGCGACCCGTCCTGGGCGGCCGACTACCCGGACGTCACGCCCCCGCGGGGCCTGCACGTGCGCCAGACGGGCCGGCTGCCCGCGGTGGTGACCAAGTACGGCGGCTGGGGCGACCGGCAAATCCTGATCTGCGGCGGCCCCTCGATGGTCCGCGCCACCAAGGCCGCGTTGATCGCCAAAGGCGCACCCCCCGAACGCATTCAGCACGATCCGCTATGGAGGTAGCCATGCACGTCGTCACACTGCGCGATCCCGCATCCTCGGTGACCGCGCAGTTCGTCCCCGAAGCCGGCATGATCGGTACCTCGCTGAGCGACGGCGGCGTCGAGCTGCTCGGGCAACGCCGCGGGCTGGACGCCTACCTCACCGACGGCAAGACGATGGGCATTCCGATCCTGTACCCGTGGGCAAACCGGCTGAGCGACAACACCTATAGCGCCCAGGACGAGACCGTGACCTTGACGCCGGGCCGCAACCGGGTCCGCGCCGACCCGAACGGGCTGCCGATTCACGGCATCCTGGCCGCCTACCCACGATGGCGGGTGACGGCTCAGTCGGACAACGAGCTGACCGCCGAGGTGGATTTCGCCGCGGATCCCGAGTTGCTGGCCAGCTTTCCGTATCCGCATCTGCTCTCGGTCGCGGTGCGGCTGGCCGAGCGGACGCTCACGGTCACCGCCACCGTCACGGCGAGCGCCGACAAGGCCGTTCCGCTGTGCTTCGGTTTCCACCCCTACCTCCACCTGCCCGACTCCGGTCGCAGCGACTGGGTGATCGAGACGCCGCCGCTGCGACACCTGGAGCTCGACGGGCGGGGGTTGCCCACGGGCCGAACGGAATTGCAGCCGGCACGGTCGGAGCGGTTGGGCGATAAGGCTTTCGACGACGCGTTCGACCAGGTCCCCGACGGCGCGGTGTTCGCGGTCAGCGACGCGTGCCGCCGCGTCGAAGTGCTGTTCCAGCAGGGTTACTCGGCCACCCAGATCTTCGCGCCACCCGCGGAGGACCTGGTGTGCTTCGAACCGATGACCGCACCCACCGACGCCCTGCGCCGCGGCGGCTACCGGTGCGCGCAGCCGGGTGAACCGGCGGTCACGCGGTTCGCGATCCGCGTCTAAACGGACGACGACGGGCGGCCAGGTCGGTCGCTCGACGAGTGCTGAAAAAAACACCGGGCGACGGTACTCTTAGCCCATCCTGGGCAGGAGGATGCACCGTGAGCCCTGGTGACGACCGGACAACGATCGAGGAGTTGCTGGATCGCGCAGTGCGGGCCAGCAACGACGGTGACCGCGTCACCGCAACCACGCTGGCCGGCCAGGTTCTTTCGGTCGACCAGGGCAATCCGGAAGCCGAGGATCTGCTCGCCGCGCCTGTTCGCCACGGCGAACTTCGCCGCCTGACTTTGATGTTTGCCGACCTCGTCGATTCCACGGCGCTGTCCACCCGGTTGGAGCCCGAGCGCTATCACGCCCTGGTCGGCCGTTACCGCGGCGAGGTGCGCCGGGTCATCGACGAATTCGGGGGACACATCACCTCGATCAAAGGCGACGGCTTGTTCGCGGTGTTCGGCCATCCCACTCCGCATGAGGACGACGTACGGCGCGCTGTGGCGGCGGGTTTGGACATCACCCGCGCCGTGGCCCGGCTCAGCGCCCGGGCCGAACGTAACTTTGGTGTCCCGGTCGATGTGCGGGTGGGGATTCACCGCGGCCTGGTCTATCTCGATACCGGGCAGGATGACGTCTATGGCTTCGCCGCCAACCTGGCCGCCCGCCTCTGCGGGGCGGCCGAACCCGGCACGGTGGTCGTGTCGGATGCCGTCGCCGCGTTGATCGGGCAGGTGTTCGAACTCGGAGCCCGCCCGGCAGCCCCGCTCAAGGGCGTCGACGGCCTGACCACCCATCACCGGGTGCTCGGCGAGCGCGCCGACGCGGCCCCCGCGACCCTGCCGCCGCTGATCGGACGTGACCGGGAGCGCAGCTACCTGCGCCGAAGCTGGCAGCAGGCGCGCGAGGGGGTGCTCACCACCGCGGGCGTGGCGTTTCGCGGTGAGCCGGGGATCGGCAAGACCCGACTCGTCGCCGCCGCGGCCGAACTTGCCCGCGACTCCGGTGCACCCGTGGTCGGATTGTTCGGCTCCCCGCTGCATACCGACACCGGCCTGCATCCGGTTCGCCGGCTCGTGGAACGGCGCTGCGGTATCAACCGCCTCACCGAGGGTCGTGAGCGCCTGCGGCTACTACAGGACGAATTAGCTTGCAGCGACCTAGATCCCGACACCGCGACCCCCTTGCTAGCGCCGGTCATCGGCGTCGGGCCCGAGCACGGCTACCATCCGGCCGCGGTAGAGGGCCGGACGCTCTACGAACTGATCGGTGCGACGGTTCGGCACTACGTCCTGGCATGCCTGGGCGACCAGCCCGGGATGGTGATCGCCGAGGATGTGCACTGGTTCGACCCGTCGACGCGGGAACTGCTCAGCTCGTTGTTGGCCGGCGCCGACGGCCGGCTGCTGCTGGTCCTGACCGGTCGCGACGAGAACTGGGTGCAAAGTAGTTGGCCGGTCGAGCTTTTCGAGCTTTCACCGCTGACCGACGAACAGTCGCACGCGCTGATCACCGCCCTCGCCCCGTCGATCGGTGCCGATCAGCGGGCCGAGGTGCTCGAGCGCTGTGATGGCGTGCCGTTCTACATCGAGCATGTGGTGAGCCAGCTCGACGGCGCGCCGGGGGTTCCCGAGGCGCTGTACGAGCCGCTGTTCGCCCGGTTGCACCACGCTCGCCCCGAAGTGGTGCCCGTGGTGGAGGCGGCCGCCGTCATCGGGCGCGCGGGGGATCTCCCGCTGCTTCGGGCCGTGGTGGGCCACGACGTCGACGACGTGGTGGTCGAACTCGTGCGCGCCCGAGTGCTCGAACGGCGCGGAGCCAACGGTTGGCGGTTTCGACACGAGCTGTTTCGGGAGGTGGCCATCGAAGTCGCCCCTCCGTCGCTGGGCCGGGAACTGCACGCGCGCGCAGCGCGCGCGCTGATCGACGCGGCGCCCGAGATCGAGCCTGATTGGCGCGTGGTGGCGGGTCATTTCGAGCAGGCGGGTCAGTTCGAGGAAGCTGTCGCCGCGCATCACCGAGCGTCGCTCGACGCCCGACGCCGCGGAGCCGTCCACGAAGCGCTGGCCTGTCTGACCGACGCTCTCGCTCAGCTCGCCAACTGCGCCGCGCGGCCAGAGCGCGACCGCCAGGAAATCGCCATCCGCATGGAGCGCGGTTTCCTCACCGGCGCAACTCAAGGCAGCATGAGCGGTGATGGCCCCGCGGACTATCAACGCTGCCTCGAGCTGGCGAGTAACGGGAACTACGCCGACGAATTACTCACTGTCCTGACCGGTTTGATCGGTTACTTCGTGCCGCGGGCCGAATTGCGCCGCGCGCACGACCTGCTCGACTCGCTGTCGAACCGGATCGCTACGACGCGGCCCTGGAGCCTGCCGGCGATCGCATCGGTGCTGGGGTCGGTCCTCTGGCTTGAAGGCGATTTCACCGCCTCCCGGGAACACCTGATGCGGGCACTGGCCGACGGTTCCGCCGCCGATCCCACCGTGTTGGACACCGCGTGGTGGGTCCACGTCGACCCGATCTCGTTGGCGCACACGTACATGGCGCTCACCTACACCGTGGGTGGTGACCTCGACCGCGCACACACGGAGTTGACCGATTCGTTCCGGCGCTGCGATCGGCTGAACTTTCCGCGCAACGTCTACAACCGGGCGAACACCTATTACATGGAGATCTGGGTGCGATTGGAATCCGACCAGATCGACACGGCCGCAACGCTGGCCACTGAGTTGCAACAGCTCAGCGAGCGGTCCGGGCTCGATGTGTGGCAGCTGGTCGGCAGAACGGAACAGGCCACCGTCAAGGCGCTGGCGGCGTTGAAGGCCGGGGCTGACGCCGCCACGCTGACGGCCCGTGCCGAGAAGCTGGCGCGGTGGGTGGACGGCTCCCGGCGCATGCACCTGAACATGTTCCTCACGTTCCACGATGCGATCATCGGCCGGCTTCTGCTCGCTGCGGGCCAGCCGGACCGGGCCAAAGCCCGCGTGGAGTGGGCGCTGCAACATGCCGAACAGACGGGAATGCACTTTTACGACGGCGAGCTGATGCGGGTGTGGGCCCAGACGCTCGCCGACCCCCACCGCCATCGCGACGCGCTCCACGCGGCGCACGAGCTCACTCGGCGTCAGGGCGCGGCTCTCTTCGAATTGCGCTGCGCGCTAGACTGTTTCGTCGTTGATGGCGACAAAGCACCGGTAGTCGACGTGGTCGGCCGTTTTCCCGGCGATACCCGATGGCCCGAATTCACTCGGGCGACCCAGATTTTGTCGTGACGAGACGATCGGTCAGCGGTAGCCCTTCTTCGGCCTGTGTGGCGTGTTCGACACTTCTTCCAAGGCCGCAAGGTTGCCGGCCACGTCCCGGCTCTCGTGTTTGGCGACGGCGCGAACCAGTGCGGGGAACGGGCTGAACCGGCCTGGCGGCTGCAGGTACCAGGAGCCCAGCGCCGCCGTCCAGGCCTCCTGGTGCACCGTCCGCTGCGCGACGTTGGAGGAATTCGTCGCCAGATAGAAGGCGAAATCCCAAGCTCCCTGGCGCAACTTGATGAGCGACCGCTCGAGAAAACCGATTTCACCCGGTATCAGCAGGCGGGTCCAGCGAAGTTCCGGGGAGAGCCGATCGAGGACCCTCAGGACGTCGGGCAGCTGCTTGCACAGGATGGTATTCACGCGGTTGTAGTCGTCGGCCAAACTGTCCATCGCATGCCCGGCGATCGCCCAGACCGCCAAACCCAGGTCGAACGTGATGTGCGCGTTCAGCCCTGCCATCATGTGTTGCAAGATGATCGCCTGACCGTCGTGGTCGCCGAGGAAGGCGACCTTCCAGGGCAGGGTCGCCTGGTCGCCGGGGTCGCAGTACGCGTTCAACGCGTCGAAATAGCGTGTCGCAAAGGCGATATCGAGCGCTTCCATGCGCGGGCCGTCGTCGAAGACGCCGTCTTTGACCGCGTCGCGAATCGCCAACGTGGTCCGTTTGTAGAGAACGGCGAAGTAGCCGATGTGGCTTTGCGATGCAGCTGCCCAGTCGACGATGTCATCGATGGTGCGCAACACGTCACCGAAGGTCGTGGGTGTGTTGAGGTGCTTCAGCGGGGATGTCACGCCGACAACTCCCAGCTGCGTGCAAGGTGATCGGGAATGTCGAAAGCCGCACGCTGCCCGCCCCGTTGCAGCCGGAACAGACCGTGAAACACGTCGCGCCCGAAGGGCCGGACCAGCTCCGACATCCGTCGGTAGCGGGGGGAATCGCGTTCCGTTTGGCCAAAAATGTGCACGAAAATCCATTGGGAGACGCGTTGCAGCTGCCCCAGGTCGTCGGTGAGATCCGACGCCGGCACCTTCAGCATGTCGGCGATCTCGTCACCCACCAGATGACGAATCAACGGCGGCACCGTCTCGTCGAACTTGTGGAAGGGCGTCATCTCGTCGAGGAGATCCATGAGCGCAGCGGTCATCTGCTGCCCTTCGGGGGATGCCATGAAGTGCCTGCGCCGGATCGCGGCGACGAGCGCGGTGGCGTCGTCGATGCCCCGAACCAGCATCGCGTCCTCGAGGCCCAGCAGGTGACCGATGACGTTCCAAAGGTGCAGGTACGCCTCGGCGTCCTTCGTGGAGACCCGCACGCCCAACCGGCGCAGTGGCCCGACGGGTACGTAGGAGAACGACAGCATGGTCCCGGCGAGGTCCTCTTGGTTGATCGGCACCCCCCAGGCGGGATGCCAGAAGCCGGGATTATGGAGGTCACGGGTATGGATCAGCTGGCGGACGGCCGCGTGCATCAGGCGCACGTGCTGGATGGTGCGAAAACCCTTGCCGCGCGGTTCAAAGCTGCCGACAGCGAGCACGTTCATCAGGAACTGCCCGGTCTCCATCACTCGTCGTCGGGCGTTGGTGTCGAGCTGAGCGGTCACGCATAGCACCTTCACCCCTTTGGCCGCCGCGTACGCCGACGGCAACGAAGCACAGAACAGGCAGACGGCAATCTGCAGTCCCCAGGTTTCGTAGAGCTGCTGCCCCCGCCTGATCTTGGCCGGGTCGGCCCAGTCCGGCAGCGTCATGTCCTCGCTGAGGTAGTCCTGCAACGGTCGGGGCAAACTCGCCGGAACGAGTTGATCGTTATCGACCAGGGTGCGCAGCACGTCGTTGACGACGCTGACATTGCCCGCCTTGAAAACGGCCTTCATGACGTTGTCGGCAGACGGATCGCCATGCTCACGCATGCGATCGAGCTGCGCGTCCGTCCATCGGGAGACGTTGTCCGCACCCGCCATGCAGGCAGCTTGTCAGACGAGCGGCGCCTTTTGCGAGGGCTCACGCGCAGTTAACGTAGCGCCGCCCCGCAATAGAGTAGTGCGCTCGCGTCAGCCGCGACCCCGCCGTGGTTGCCACACCACCAACGCGGTGCTCTTGGGCACCACGGCGACGTCCCGGCGCTGACCGGCCCGCACCTGCGCGAGCTCCTCGGTGAGCTCCTGAATCCGCGATTGCAGCGCCTCGACCTGATTGGTCAGCTCGATGATGCGCTTGATGCCGGCCAGGTTGACGCCCTCGTCCTGGGACAGCCGCTGCACTTCACGCAGCAGGTCGACGTCGTGTTCGGAATACCGGCGTCCCCCACCGGAGGTGCGGCTCGGGCTGACCAGCCCGAGCCGGTCGTAGGTGCGCAGCGTCTGGGCGTGCATGCCGGCCAGTTCGGCGGCCACCGAGATCAGAAACGTCCTGGCGCCCTGCCCCTTGGAGTTCTTGGCCATCAGCGGTTACCCGCCCATCCGGCCCGCGGGTCGAAGCCACTGGCCCGCTCGGCGGCGGCATACGCCTCCAGCGCCTCCTGGGCCGCACCCTCCACGTTCGGCGGGACGGCCACCTTCACGGTGACCAGCAGGTCGCCGTTGCCGCCGTTGCGCTTGGGCACGCCGCGTCCGCGCACCCGCAGGATGCGGCCGTCGGCCGTGCCCTTGGGGACCCGTACGCCCACCTTGCCGTCCAGCGTCGGCACCGAAATCGTTGAGCCCAGGGCCAATTCGGTGAAACTGACGGGCACGGTGACGGTCAGGTCGTCGCCGTCACGGCCGAACACCTTGTCCGGACGGACGTGCACCGTCACGTACAGGTCCCCCGACGGGGCGCCGCGCAGCCCGGCTTCGCCCTGACCGGGCAGCCGGATGCGCTGGCCGTCCTCGACGCCGGGCGGGATCCGCACGTTGATGGTGCGGGTCCGGGTTGTCACACCCGTTCCCTTGCACTCGTCGCACGGGTGCTCGATGATCGAGCCGCTGCCCCGGCAGTCGGTGCACGGCTCGGAGAAGCCGAACGCGCCCTGGTTGCGGTTGATGACGCCGGAGCCGTTGCAGGTCGGGCACACCTTCGGGCTGGTGCCCGGCCGAGCGCCGCTGCCATGGCAGTTGGTGCACGGCGCGGGGCTGGTCAGCCGCAACGGCATCGCCACGCCCTTGGCGGCCTCGACGAAGTCAAGCTGCGTCTCGGTCTCCAGGTCGTTGCCGCGCCGCGGCCGGCTCGGTCGGGCGCCCGCGCCGCGACCAAACAGGCCGCCGAACAGGTCGCCGATGTTGGTGCCGCCGCTTCGGCCGGCGGCGTCGAACAAGTCGTTGAGATTGAACTCGGCGCCGTCACCGCCGACCCCGAACCCGCCGTAACCGCCGGCGTCGAACCGGCGGCCGCCGAGCCCACCGCCTGCGAACAGGCGGCGGGTCTCGTCGTACTCCTTGCGCTTGGCGGGATCCGACAACACGTTGTGTGCCTCCGAGACCGCCTTGAAGCGTTCGCCGGCGGCCGGATTGTCGGGGTTGGCGTCCGGGTGGAGATCGCGCGCCAGCTTGCGGTAGGCGCGTTTGATCTCTTCGGGACTGGCGTCAGAGGAGACGCCCAGCTCCTTGTAGAAGTCCTTTTCGACCCATTCACGCTGGGCCATGTCGCGTCACCCCCTCACCACTTTCTTTTTCTGTGTCTTCCGATGTGCTGATTGTGTGGTCTAGTCACCGGCTGCGCCGGCGTTATCGCCTGATTCGGCCGGTGCGGATTCCGCCGAATCGTCGTCGGCCACTGCGTCGACGACACCGACTAGAGCGTGGCGCAGGACCTGGTCGCCCAGTTTGTAGCCCTGCCGCATCACCGTGCCGATCACGGGGCGAGAGCCGTCGCCCTCGTGCTGCACGGCCTCGTGCAGCACCGGGTCGAAGTCCTCGCCTTCCGCACCGAACGCGGTGAGGCCCAGGCCCGACAGCGCGCTGTCGAGCTTGTCGGCCACCGACTTCAGCGGCCCGGTCTCCAGATCGCCGTGCTTGCGGGCCCGTTCAAGATCGTCGAGCACGCCCAGAAGCGGGTTGACGACGGCCGCCTTGGCGCGGTCCGCCGCGGCCTGCTGGTCACGCAGCGCCCGCTTGCGGTAGTTGGCGAAGTCTGCCTGGACCCGTTGCAGGTCCGCGGTCAGCTCGGCGATCTTGGCGTCCGACTCCCCGGCCGTGGCGGCCGGGGCCGCCCCTCCCGGCTCCCCTTTGCTTTCGGAGCCGGGAGGGGCGTGTCGGACTTCACCGGTTTCCGGGTCGATCCGCCGTTTGTCGGTGACCGTCACGTGCTCGGTCGGATTGCCCTCCGGATTGCCCTGCGTCACTTGGCCTCCCGTTCATCGTCGACCACCTCCGCGTCCACGACGTCGTCGGCCGAGCCCGCCGCGCCACCGGGCTCCCCGGCGCCGCCGGCCTGGCCTCCCGCGGCCTGCGTGGCCTCGTAGATGGCCTGACCGAGCGCCTGGGACTCCTGGCCCAGCTTCTCCATCGCCGACTTGATCGCGGAAATGTCGGTGCCGCCCAACGCGGTCTTGGCCTCGGCCACCGCGGCGTCCACCTTGTTCAGGGTGTCCTCGGGAACCTTGGACCCGCCCTCGGCGCCGCGCTGTTCGCTCACGAACTTCTCGGTCTGGTAGACCAGCGTCTCGGCCTGGTTGCGGATGTCGGCCTCTTCGCGGCGCTTGCGGTCCTCCTCGGCGTGCGCCTCGGCGTCCTTGATCATCCGGTCGATCTCCTCCTTGGACAGGCCGGAGCCCTCCTGGATCTTGATCGTGTTCTCCTTGCCGGTGCCTTTGTCCTTGGCCGTGACGTGCACGATGCCGTTGGCGTCGATGTCGAAGGTGACCTCGATCTGGGGCACGCCGCGCGGCGCCGGCGGGATGCCGGTCAGCTCGAAGGAGCCGAGCAGCTTGTTGTGCGAGGCGATTTCGCGCTCACCCTGGAACACCTGGATCTGCACCGACGGCTGGTTGTCGTCGGCCGTGGTGAAGGTCTCCGACCGCTTGGTCGGGATGGTGGTGTTGCGCTCGATGAGCTTGGTCATCACGCCGCCCTTGGTCTCGATACCCAGGCTCAGCGGCGTAACGTCCAGCAGCAGAACGTCTTTCACCTCACCCTTGAGCACCCCCGCCTGCAGCGCGGCACCCACGGCCACCACCTCGTCGGGGTTGACGCCCTTGTTGGGCTCCTTGCCGCCGGTGAGCTCCTTGACCAGGTCGGTCACAGCGGGCATGCGGGTGGAACCGCCGACCAGCACGACGTGGTCGATCTCGGACACCGAGATGCCGGCGTCCTTGATCACCGACTGGAACGGCTGACGGGTGCGGTCCAGCAGATCCTGAGTGATCTTCTGGAACTCGGCGCGGGTCAGCTGCTCGTCGAGGAACAGCGGGTTCTTGTCCGCGTCGACGGTGATGTAGGGCAGGTTGATCGAGGTGCTCTGCGAGCTGGACAGCTCGATCTTAGCCTTCTCGGCGGCCTCACGCAGCCGCTGCATCGCCATCTTGTCCTTGGTCAGGTCGATGCCGCTGGTGCCCTTGAACTTCTCGACCAGCCAGTCGACGACGCGCTGGTCCCAGTCGTCGCCACCGAGGTGGTTGTCACCGCTGGTGGCACGAACCTCAACCACGCCCTCGCCGATCTCGAGCAGGGACACGTCGAAGGTGCCGCCACCCAGGTCGAAGACCAGGATGGTCTGTTCCTTCTCACCCTTGTCCAAGCCGTAGGCCAGCGCCGCGGCGGTCGGCTCGTTGACGATGCGCAGCACGTTGAGGCCGGCGATCTGGCCGGCTTCCTTGGTGGCCTGGCGCTGGGCGTCGTTGAAGTAGGCGGGCACGGTGATGACCGCGTCGGCGATGTCCTCGCCGAGGTAGGCCTCCGCGTCACGCTTCAGCTTCTGCAGGACGCGCGCGCTGATCTCCTGCGCGGTGTAGTTCTTGCCGTCGATCTCCACGGACCAGTCGGTGCCCATGTGCCGCTTCACCGAGCGGATGGTGCGGTCGACGTTGGTCACCGCCTGGTTCTTGGCGGGCTGGCCGACCAGCACCTCACCGTTGCGCGCGAACGCGACGATGGACGGGGTCGTCCGCGAGCCCTCGGAGTTGGCGACGACGACGGGGTCGCCACCCTCCAGGACCGCGACGACGGAGTTGGTGGTCCCGAGGTCGATACCGACCGCACGAGCCATAGTGATTCCTCCTGATGATGTAGAGCGTCTGTGGTGCCACTATGCTGAGTGAACCCCGCTCAAGCCTGCCTCTCGGGCGATGGGCTGTCAACCCAATCTTGAGTCCTGTTCACTCAACTTGTCGATGATGTTAACGGGCTCGGGCGCCGTCTTGTTCCCGGGGGCCACCACAGTCAGGGCCACTCGAGGGCCCGCGCTCGGGAATCGCGCCCTCCAACAGCGCGAGCAGGGCTTTCGTGGCCGCGCTGGGCGGGCGGGCGGCGGCGGTGGCCAGGTAGAGCCGCCACAACAGCTCCGCGTCGCTGATCGGGATCCGGACCAGGTTGGTGCCGTCGAGGTCATCGAGGTCGTCGAGGAAAAATTCGCTGAGGAACCCGATGCCCAGGCCATTGCGCACGTGCGCGGCGATCGTGCCGACGTCGGCGACCTCGAGCGAGATGGCGCGGTCGATCCCGGCCGCGCGAAAGGCGTTGTCGACGACGGTTCGGTTGCCGTAACCGCGGGGGGAGTCGACGAAGGCGAGGCCCGCCAGTTCGGCCAGCGCCACCGCGTCGCGGTGGGCGAGCGGGTGCCCGGCGGGGACCACCAGCACCAGTTGCGCCTCGATGACCAGGCGGGCCCGCAGATCGGCCGGCGTCTCGCCGGTGAACACCAACAGCGCGAGGTCCAGCTCGCCGTCGCGCAACTGCTGTTCGAGGCCGGCGGTGCCGGCGGTCGCCGACCGCAGCTGCACGGAGATCCCCGGGTGCTGCGCGTGCAGCTTCGCCAGGATCGCGGGGATGTCGATCGCATTGATCGACGTCAGGGTTCCCATGGTCACCGTGCCGCCGATCCCGCGGGGGGCGGTCACGGCCCGTCGCGCATCGCGGGCCGCCTCGGTGATCTCGCGGGCCCGGGGGCGCAGCTCCTCCCCCGCGGCGGTCAACGCCACTCCGCCCGGGTGCCGGACGAACAACGCCACGCCCAGGTCGCGTTCGAGCGCCTTGATGGTCGCCGAGACCCCCGACTGCACGACGTGGAGCCGGGCTGCGGCGCGGGTGAAGCTTCCGGTGTCGGCGACGGCGAGGAAGTATTCGAGGTGGCGAAGCTCCACTCAGCCATTATCACCGTTCGTGCTGGGCCCATCACGAGTTGTCGTTGGCCGCCGGCGTCGAGGCGCACGTAGGTTCGATGCCGGTGAAATGCCCGCAGCGCAGCCCGCTTTGAGCAGCCGCTGCCGACGCGACGATCATGCCGGATGGTGCCCCGTGAATCAGCAAGCGCCCGTGACCGAGTTGACCGAGGTGCGGTGGTCGTCTGCCGCCCCCGACGACCGTTTCGCGGTGGAGAACCCCGCCACTGGCGAGGTGGTCGCGGTCGTCCAAGGGTCCGGGCCCGAGGAGGTGGACCGGGCCGTGCGCACGGCCCACGCGGCGCACCTGACCTGGAAGCAGCGTCCGGCCCGCGAGCGCGGTCGCTATCTCCGTCGGGTAGCCGAGGTGCTGCGCGAGCATGCGGACGAGATCGCGGCGCTCGAGTCGCGCGAGATGGGCAAGCCGGTCAGCCAGGCGCGCAACTTCGACGTCGAGGCCGCGATCGGCATCTTCGAGTACTTCGGCGGGGTGGTTGAGGCGTTGCCCAGCCAGGCGCGCGATTACGGTCCCGTGTTTGACCTGACGACGTTGGAGCCCTTCGGGGTGATCGCCGGGATCGTCCCGTTCAACTGGCCACCCATCCACACCGCGGGCAAAATCGCCCCGGCGTTGGCGGTGGGCAACGCCGTCGTGCTCAAACCCCCGGAGCAGACGCCCTCGGTGGTGCTGCGCATGGTCGACCTCATCGCGTCGGCGCTGCCCGACGACGTGGTGCACGTGGTGCCGGGCGCCGGGTCGGTGGGCGCCGCGCTGGCCGGACATCGGTTGGTGGGCAAGGTGTCGTTCACCGGTTCGCCGGTGACGGGTTCGGCGGTGCTGCACAGCGTGGCCGACAACCTGACGCCGACGCTGATGGAGTTGGGCGGGAAGAATCCGTTGGTGGTGTTCGATGACGCCAGCCTGCCGGAAGCCCTGCTGGCCGCCGTTGACGGCGGCTTTTTCAACCAGGGCGAAGCCTGCACCGCGGCGTCGCGAATCCTGGTGCACGACAGGGTCTTCGACGAGTTCACCGACAAACTGTGCGCCGCGGTGCGCCGGCTGCGCGTGGGCGACGGCGCCGATCCCGCCACCGACGTCGGGCCACTGGTGACACCGGCGCAGCAGCAGCGCGTGTTGTCCTATCTGGACATCGGCGTCAAGGAGGGCGCGCGCATCGCGGCCCAGGCGCCGATGCCCAGCGACCCCCGGCTGGCGAGCGGCTGCTTCGTGCCGCCGACGGTGCTCACCGGGGTGACGCCGACCATGCGGGTGGCCACCGAGGAGATCTTCGGGCCGGTGGTGTCGCTGATCCGCTTCACCGATGACGACGAGGCGGTGCGGATCGCCAACGGCACCCCCTACGGTTTGGTCGCGGCGGTGTTCAGTCAGGACATCGAGCGGGCGCTGCGGGTCAGCCGCCAGATCCGCGCCGGGGCGGTGCTGGTCAACAACTATGTCCGGATTTCCATCGGGACGGGGTTCGGCGGCGTCGGGCACAGCGGCGTCGGCCGGGAACACGCGCAGGAGACGCTCGCGGAATACGGGTACACCAAGACGATTCGGCTGGCCACGCGCCGCGAGGAGCTGCCGTATTGGCCCGCGGCCGCCCGCGTGCTGCAGGACTGACGAGAAAAGGACAGCCGATGCGGACCATCGCCCTCGAAGAGCACTACGCCACGGAGAGCTTCCTGAACGGGCCGGGCGCGTGGCTGTCGTCGCGCGCGGGAATCGTCGAGCCGATCGCCGACCTGGGCGACGGGCGGATCGCGGCGATGGACGACGGCGGCATTGATATGGCCGTCTTGTCGCTCGCCGCGCCCGGCGTCGAGCAGCTCGACGCGACCGAGGCCGTCGGCCTGGCCTGCGCCTGCAACGACGAGCTCGCCGCGGCGATCGGCCGCCACCCCGACCGGCTGGCCGGCTTCGCCGCGTTGCCCGTCAGCGCGCCGGACGAGGCGGCCGCGGAGTTGCGGCGCGCGGTGCGCGAGCTCGGCTTCCTCGGCGCGATGATCAACGGGCACAGCCAGGGTCGTTACCTCGACGACCCGTTCTTCGACCCCATCTTCGCTCAGGTCGCCGAGCTGAACGTCCCCATCTACCTGCACCCGACGGTGCCGCCGGCGGGCGTCATCGAGTCCAGTTATGCCGGCTTCGCGCCGGAGGTCAGTTTCGCGTTGGCGACGGTGGGCTGGGGCTGGCACATCAACACCGCCACCCACGCGCTGCGGATCATCCTGGGCGGCGTGTTCGACCGCTACCCCTCGCTGCAGATCGTGATCGGTCACATGGGCGAGGCGACGTCGTTCATGTTGCCGCGGTTCGACGCCACCCTCAAACCTGAACTGACCGGGCTGCGCAAGCCCGTGAGCTCGTATCTCCGCGAAAACTTCCACTACACCTTCGCCAACTTCAACGACGCCGCGACGTTCGCGAACCTGGTGGCCCAGGTCGGGATCGGCCGGGTGTGTTTCTCGGCGGACTATCCGTTCGGGTCGATGGGGGCCTCGCGGGAGTTCCTCGACGGATTGCCGCTGAGCCGCGACGACCGCGCGCGTATCAGCCACCGCAACGCCGAACAACTCCTCGGCCTTCGCTGCTGAAATACGTTGCCCCGCAGGGTTTTCGGGCAGTAGCACGCGCGCCGAGGCGCCGCACTGGGTATCTTCTCTTCCACCGAAGACATCACCGACGTTGGGGGGGAATCCATGGGGCAACTCGACGGCAAGACAGCCTTGGTCACCGGGGCGACATCGGGCATCGGGCTGGCGACGGCGCGGGCCATAGCGGCGGAAGGCGCGCATGTCTTCGTCACCGGCCGCAGCCAACAGGGCGTCGACGAGGCGGCCGATTCCATCGGCGACGCGGCCACCGGGGTGCGCAGCGACATCACCGACCAGGGTGACCTCGACGCGCTGTTCGAGGCGATTCAGACCCGCGGCGCCGGTCTCGACGTGCTGTTCGCCAACGCCGGCGGCGGTGAGTTCGCGGCCCTCGGGGCGATCACCCGCGAGCACCTGGCGGAAACGTTCGACCGCAACGTCGGGGGCACCGTTTTCACGGTGCAGACCATGCTGCCGCTGCTCAATTCCGGGGCCTCGATCGTGTTGGCCGGATCGACCGCCGCCTACAACGGCACGCCGAGCTTCAGCGCCTACGCCGCGTCCAAAGCCGCAATCCGGTCCCTCGGCCGCACCTGGGCCGCGAAATTGGTGGATCGCGGCATCCGGGTGAACACGCTGGTGCCCGGGCCCGTCGCGACACCCGGGTTGGCCGAGCTCGCGCCGCCCGAGCAGCGGCAGGCCTTGCTGGACGCCCAGGCGGCCAGCGTGCCGATGAAGCGGATCGGCCGTCCCGAGGAGATCGCGGCCGCCGTCGTCTTCCTCGCATCCGACGCCAGCAGCTTCATGACCGGCACCGAGCTCTTCGTCGACGGCGGCGCCGAGCAGCTCTAGCCGCCACGGCGGCGGCGATCACGGCGCGGTAAAGCTTCGCCATCGGCGCCGTATCGATCGGCCCACGCCTGCAGCGCCTTTCGCGACTTCCTGCGTAACCTGAGTCCGCTATTGGAACGTCTCGGGAGCGGCGCGTGCGGGAATCGGAGAAAATGTTGCGGGGCCTGGCTGGCGGTTCGCTGCTACTCGCCGCCCTGCTGACGTTCACCCTGCGGGTCGGACGCCCGGTCGGGCCCATGCTGGCGCAGACGGCCACCAGCGTCG
>NZ_LZJC01000062.1 GCF_001666755.1 Mycobacterium sp. E1214
TCAGCTCCGATATGTGGTCTTTGGCAACGCGATACGGGATCGTAATGCATATAGCGTGCGTAAAAGGCATTTCGTTAGCGGACGGAGGCGGCCGTTCACACAGTCTTCACGGTAGACGCCCACTTAATAGCACAGAAGATGCATGGTGTCATCGGCTCTGGCTTCGCCGGCCCGTGCCGGGAGGTCGCCAGCTACCCCATGCCGCCCGATTTTGCTGGGTTTTTCACGCTGTCGCTACTTGTTCGCCTCTAGGTGATTTTCGCGTCCCCACCGGTTCGGCTAGTCTCAGAGACGCACCATCGATAACTTCATCGCCCTAACGGCCGCCCTGCATCGGTGCAGGTCACCGCAGCTGAATCGGCACTGCGCACGCTCTGCCGGAGACCACTTGTTGAACTGCGTCAAGAGGCCAATAGGTCACACCAGGAACTTTCCTCAAACCTCGGACGGCCCCTGCGCCCCTCCACTATGGTTTGAGACCGTTCCACTCATGTCGACTAGGCATCCTGGAGAATTGTGAGTATCAATCCATTCGACGACGACAACGGCAGCTTTTTCGTCCTGGTGAATGACGAAGAGCAGCACAGCCTCTGGCCGGCTTTCGCCGATGTTCCGGCGGGCTGGCGGGTGGTATTCGGGGAAGCCGACCGCGCCGCTTGTTTGGAGTACATCGAAGAACATTGGCCCGACATCCGGCCAAAGAGCCTGCGCGACAGGCTCGCAAGCGGTCGAGGTTTTGACCAGTAATCAGTCGAAGCACGG
>NZ_LZJC01000063.1 GCF_001666755.1 Mycobacterium sp. E1214
ACCGATCTCCACCCCGTTATAGGTCACCTTCGACCCCGGATCCATCACCAACCCCGCCCGCGCGGCCAGCATCGTCACCTGGGTGGTGGGAGTGAACTCACCACGGAATTGCGCGTACACCAGGCCGCCGAGAACCAGGCAGACGACCAGCACCCCGACGGCGATCCACTTGTACGGCGGGATTCGCTGGTCGTTGATCTGCAGCGGGCTCGCCGACGGCGTTCGTTCGGACATTGTCAGCGTTGCCCCTTGCGTCGGCGCCGCGCGCATCCCGATGCTGCGGCGGATCGATAGCCCGACTCGACATCGGTATCCGGCGGCTGTGCACCCAGGTGCAATGCCGAGCCGCGAAGAATGTACCTCGACGGGCAGGGGTTGTGCGAACCGGCGTTCGCACAATCGGAATCGCTTTGCTGTCGCGACTTCCCACGACGGGCGGCGGCCGACCTTATTCTGAGCGGGTGTCGAGCCACGTCGCGTCGCAGCCGTCGCCCGGGCGCTGGCACGCGATCGGCCTCGCGGCGCTGCTGTGGCTGCTCGCCCTCTACGCGGCGAAGGCCCACTTCGATGCCGCCCCGGTGGATTCGCGGGTGTACTGGTTTCTCGGCGCCGTCGCCGTCGCGGCCGGCACCGTCGCGCTGGTCGGGCGGGTTCGCGGCTGGCAGAGCCGGCGCGGCCTGCTCATCTGCTGGCCGGTGGCGTCGTTGGCCGTCACGACGCTTACCGGCGCCCTGGCGGTCGGCGCCACGCGGGAGCTGCCCGGCGCCATCACGATCACGTTCGCCTACATCGGCCTGACCTGCCCGCGCTGGCGCTCGCTGGCGATGGTGCCGCTGGGCGTGGCCGCCCTCGCCGTCGGCGGGCACAAGCACCTCACCCACGACGCGGTGACCCTGGTGCTGGCCGCCACCATGTGGGTCCTGGTGGCCGAGGTCCCGGCCTGGCTGGTGGCCCGCCTCGAAGAGCAGAGCGCGTTGCTGCGCAAGATCGCGCACACCGACGCCCTGACCCAGTTGCTCGACCGGAGCACGCTCGGGCCGCAGCTGTCGGCGCACGCCAACGGGTCCGCCGTCGTGCTGATCGACCTCGATAACTTCAAGCGCTACAACGACACTCACGGGCACGCCGCGGGCGACGAGGTGCTGGTGGCGTTTGCCGGTGCGCTGCGCCGCGCGGTGCGCGACGGGGACCTGGTGTTCCGCATCGGCGGCGACGAATTTTTGATCCTGCTCGTCGGCGCCGACCGGGCCGCCGCCGGGCACGTCCTGGAACGGCTGCGCCACACCTGGGCGGCGGTCGGTGAGCCCGTCGGGTTCAGCGCCGGGATCGCCGCCGAGGAGCAGGATCTGATGCGGCTGGCGGACGAGCACATGTACGCCGAGAAACGCTCGCGCGACCTGTCCGCCGATTGATTCTGGTTGAGCGAAAAGCGGTCGGGCCGGGCGCAATTCGCCCCGGGCCGGACGCGGGTCTACCCTCGGTGAGAGGCTCACGGAAAGGCAGGCCATGCTCGCAGCATTCGGATTCGAGACCCTGGGCGTCGTGGTCGGGGACATGTTCTTCGTCGACCCCTCCCCCAACGAGGGTCAGGAGACCCCGGAACGGGGCGTCCGCCTGGAACTTCGGCTTGTCGACCGCGCCGAGCCGCACGGCTCGATCTACGCGGGCATTCCGATCTCGTTCGCGCGTCCCGTCTGGCGGGTCGACCTGTTCGGGTCCACGGAGAGCCCGCCGGGAACGCTGGACCGCGCGCACCACCACCCGCGCTTCAACGGCTGGGAGCCCGGGCGTCGCCACTTCGTGCCCGAGCTGTCGGCCGACCCGGTGTCCTGGCTCGCCGGTGAGCTGGCCGACCCGGCCGCCGTGCTGAGCCGGGCCGGCGTCGACCCCGACGAGGTCAGCGACGCCGACAAGGCCGGCCTCGCCGCGGCGGCCCCGGAGATCGTCGCTGCCGTGAAGCGGTTGCTCGACGGCGTCCGCGACGGTGAGCTGGCGCCCGCCCCACCCGAGCCGGTGGCCGCCGCGCGCACCGGTTGGCTCTGACGCCCGGCGGTTTGAACCGGCGTGCGCGGGCAAACCTGCTACCCCGACCACCCCACCACTAAGAGGCGGCACACAATGCACGCAACCCTGAAGGCCGGCGCGGGCCTGGCGCTGCTGGTCGCCCCGAGCCTGATGGCCCCGGACGCGGCCGCCGACGCCACCACGTTCGTGCCGCTGAGTTCGGTGTTGCGGCGCTGCGACTTCGGTCAGAGCGCCTTCAGCCCGCAGACGCCGCGGACGGGCTACGCGTCGGGCGAGACCGTCATCCGGGTCAGCGGCGGCACCGTGGTCGCCGACGTGCACCTGGTCAACACCGACCAGCCCGGGAGCCACTACGACGTGTCCCTGGTCCAGCTGCCACGCTCATCCGCGGCGACCTGCGGCCCCGGCGACCCGGGCGTGGTGTCGGCGGCCCTGGACCTCGACGGGGCCGGTCAGGCGCACGTCACGCTGCAAAACGGCATCCAGCCCGGCGCCACGGGAGCGTGGGTGAATGTCAGCCGCCCCAACCCGCACTCGCAGAGCCCGCAGGAGTACTACACCTCCCAATTCGTGGTGCCGATCTGACGGGTTAGCGTCGTAGCGTGACCCTCAACGACATCGCCCTGACCACCCTCGACGGCAAGGCCACCACGCTGGCCGAATTGTCCGGCGGCGCAACGCTCGTCGTCAACGTCGCCTCCAAGTGTGGCCTCACCCCGCAGTACACGGCACTGGAGAAGCTCGCGAAGGATTACCGCGACCGCGGCCTGACCGTCGTCGGGGTGCCGTGCAACCAGTTCATGGGCCAGGAGCCGGGCTCGGCCGAAGAGATCCAGGAGTTCTGCTCGACCACCTACGGCGTGACGTTCCCGCTGCTGGCCAAGACCGACGTCAACGGCGCCGACCGGCACCCGTTGTACGCCGAGCTGACCAAGGCCCCCGACGCCGGTGGCGAGGCCGGCGACATCCAGTGGAACTTCGAGAAGTTTTTGGTGGCCCCGGGCGGTGAGGTGGTCAACCGTTTCCGCCCCCGCACCGAGCCCGACGCCCCCGAGGTGATCAGCGCCATTGAAGCGGTGCTGAGCCGGTAGGGACTCAGTGTCCGCTTCTCGGGTTTGAAGGCTCCCGCGGGCATTGATGCGCCCGCGCATCGGTGTAGAACACCTCGACGGGCAAGACGCCCCGCAAGCTTTGCGCCATCTCAGCGGAGAACCGCAGCAGCGCACCCAACGGGCGGTGATGGATCGCGACGCGCTTGACGGCGCCCGCGCTGTCGCGGGTGAGCACCGTGACGCCCTCGTAGACCGTCGCGCCGTCGACGGACACCGCGCGCCATTCGCTGTAGGTCGTGGCCCCGGTGGTCGCCGGATTGCGGAACACGATCTCACGGTACAGCCGGCTTCCCGCAGTCATGATGGCTTGCACGGCTTTTCGCCCGACGGCCGGTTCGCGGATGGCCGACGCCTCCAAGACCACGTCCTCGGCGAGCAGTGCCGCGAACGCCGCGGGGTCCTTGAAAGCCGCCGACCAGTTGACGGACAACGGCACGGGATCCTGTGTCACGTAACGACCTTTCACTTGCGCGCCGCGCTCGTGGAGTCCTTCGCGCTTAACAGAATCCAACCATCGCGGGCTGAGTAATGTAAGGGTTAGCCAGCTAAGAGATAGCGGTTTTGCTAATACCGCCTGTCTCGGCGATGAACAACCAGAGGCAATGGTGCTGCGCCTGCGCGAATTCATCGCCGAGACACGCTTCGAGCCCCGGACCTCCGGAGGAATCCTCGGAGCGCTTCTGCATGGATGAGGTGCTCATCGATGTGTTTCCCCGCGGACGCGATGGCCGGGTAGCCCAAGCTTTCACCGCGGCGGCGTCGGACCTGGCGGCATGCTCTGCGGGCTTCTCGCGCCCGTCACATTCGCGCACCGGGCTACCGAGCGGCTTTACGATCACGGAGGGGAGTCGGAACCGGTTCCTGACGAACCCGTTGGCTGACGGGGGGGAGCACCGTGCCCTATTCCTCCGATTTCGAGGGCTTCACGCTCTATTACGAGCGCTCCGGACAGGGTGTCCCGGTCGTGCTGATCCACGGCAACCCCGGTGACCACCGCGAGTACGCCAAGATCGTCCCGCAGCTCGCGACCAGAGCCGACGTCACCGCGATCGACTTGCGTGGCTACGGCAAGTCCGACAAGCACGTGCACGACCCGAGCGCCTACGCCCTCAGTCGCCAGGCCGGCGCCGTCGTCGCGCTGCTCGACGATCTCGGAATCGACAACGCCGTGTTCGGCGGGTACGACGTCGGCAGCTTCACCGCCCAGACGATCGCGGTGACGCGGCCCGATTTGGTGCGATCCCTGGTCATCGCACCGCCCACGCTGGGGGTCGGGCGGCGGATCCTCGAGGAGGACGCCGTGAACGCGTTCCTGCACGCCATCTTCTACAAGTCCGAGCTGGTCGAACAGCTCATCGACGGCAAGCCCGACGCCGTCCGCGCGGCCCTGAAGGAGAACTTGGTGAAGTGGTCGGCGCCCGGATCGACCGTCGCAGACGAGCTCCTGGACCACCTCACCGAAAACCACTCGGCTCCCGGGGCGTTCCTGGCCGGCGTGCTGTGGTTTCGCAACCCCGAAGGCAACCCGATCACCTACTACGCCAACGAGACGACGCCGGCGCGCGAGGACAGGTTTGCCAAGCCGATCACCATCTTGTGGCCCGACCAGGACCCGCTGTTCCCCCAGGCCTGGAGCGACACCCTGGACGACTTCTACGCGGACTTCACCCTCGAATACCTGGACGGTTGCGGCCATTTCAGCCCGTTGGAGGCGCCCGAGGCCTGGACCAGGCACCTGCTGGACCACCTCGGTCGCTGAGCTGCGGCTCCGGCGACTTCGCCGGTCCCCCGATTTATCCGCCGGGCATGAAAATGGCCCCGGAGAAATCTCCGAGGGCCATTTCCGCTGGTAGCGGGGACAGGATTCGAACCTGCGACCTCTGGGTTATGAGCCCAGCGAGCTACCGAGCTGCTCCACCCCGCGTTGGTGAATGCCAGGTTACCGAACCGGCATCACGGCGACCAAATCGCGCGGTCAGGGCGTTGCGACGGCGAGATTGCCGCCATGGCTGCGGCCGGGCCCCGATCGCGACCATGGCGGCAATCTCGGCGCACCACGAGGGCACGACGCCCGCGACGCGAGGGCGCGAGCACCCGCGACACGAGAGCGCAACTCCCGCTCAGTTAGTGCGACGGCGGCCGCAGCCCGTAGCGCCTCGCGACGTCGTCCATCCAGGGCGGTGATCCGTAGGTCAACCCGTACTTGTCGGCGAGCGCGACGAAGTCCGGCGACTCGTGCAAGCCCGCGCTGAGCGGGTGCTCGAGCAGCAGCTCGCCCAGCTCGCGAAAGTAGTTCTCGAAGCCGCCTGGGGTGATGATCTCGACGATGCGGCCCGGCTCGCTGCCGGCGTTCCACATGGCGTGCATCTGCCCGCGGGGCTTGGTGATGTAGCCGCCCGGCCCCAGGACCACCTCGGTGTCGTCGGAGCGGAAGCCGATCTCGCCCGCCAGCACGATCGAGTGCTCGTCCTCGCGGGTGTGCCGGTGCGCCGCGGTGAGCAGGCCGACCTCGAACGGGTGCTCGACGATGGACACCTCGCCGCCGTTGCTGGTGCCGGACAGCTTGAACACCGCCCCGAATCCGGGGAGGGCGACCCGCTCGCCCTCCCCCGGCCGCACCACGCTGACCCCGATCTCGGTCATGCCACCGACACCGCCTCGGTCGGCACCGCTTCTTGGGCGGGCCACAGCGGCTGCGGGACCTCGACACCGAACGGCTTGCCCCAGCCATTGCGAGACGAAACCTGGTGCACGGGATGGCGATTCGCCGCAACACCCCACTTGCCCCGCGGGTAACCCAACGCCAGCATGGCCGACATCGTCCAGCCTTGCTCGACGGGCACGCCCAGCAACTCGTCGACCTTGTCTTCGAAGTTGCGCAGCACCATCGTCATGACGCCACCGACCCCCTCGGCGCGGGCGGCGAGCAACGCACTCCAGATGGCGGGATAGATGTTGGCGCCCCCGAGGTCGTCGATGGCGAAGACGAAGAGCAGCAACGGGATCTCTTCGAAATGATCGGCCAGGTAGTTCCCCGAACCTTGCATGCGCCGCATCGTCTCGGCATGCGCGGCCGGGTCCGCCCCGGGCGCCGTCGCGACCATCGGCCCGGCCCCGGCCTTAAACTTCTCGTACTCCATGGCGCGGGCCTGCCGGAACAGGCCGGCGAATTCGCCGATGAGCTCTTTGTCGTCCACCGCCACGAAGTGCCAGCGCTGGGTGTTGCCCCCGTTCGGGGCGCGCACGGCCGCATCGAGGATGCGGGCCTGGGTCTGCAACGGGATGGGGTCCGGCCGCAACCGCCGCATCATCCGGGTGGTGTACAAAGCCTCGTAAACGTCCATCGGTCAATCCCTTTCGTCATTCCGGCCAGCTGTTGTTCAGGATCGTGTCGACGAAGTCGACGCGCTGGAAGGTGGGGTCGAAGTGCGCCAGCACGTCGTCGTTCATGGTGCCGAAGGTGGTGTCCGGGCGGTGCTTCATGCCGTCGTTGAACGCCGCCAGGATGCGGTTCTTGAAATCCGGTCGGGGGTGCGCGGCGGTCACCGCGGCCAGCGCCTCGGGATCCAGGTGCTCGCGGCCCAGACCGATGACGTCGACCTCGACGCCCGCTTGAACCAGGGCGGTCTCGGGCGAAAGGAACTCCGGCACGCCGGGGGTGGTGTGCAGGGCAATGCCGAGCCACACCTTCTCGGCGGCGGCCGGTTCGATACCGTGGCTTGCCAGGAAATCGCGCGCCGCGTTGGCCCCGTCGACCTCGAACCGGATGGCGGAGTCGCGGTAGCGCTCGGTGAGGCCGATGTCGTGGAACATGGCCCCGACGTACAGCAGCTCCAGGTCGGGCCGCAGCCCGCGCCGCTCGCCCTGCAGGGCGCCGAAGAAGAACACCCGCCGCGAGTGGTGGAACAGCAGGTCGTCCTCGGCGTCGCGGATGAATTCGGTCGCCTCGCGCGCCAGCGCGGTGTCGGGTACTCGGATGCCGGCGACGGTGTCGATCGAGCTGGTGGTCATGGCTTGCCTCCTTGGTGTGGTGGTATCACCAAGCATGCGGCCGCGCGGCCCGCCCGACCGTGTCCGTTTCGGCCGTCTTCACCACAGAAACCGACATAATGGGTGCATGGCAGCGCGAGTGGTGGTGATCGTCGTCTTCGACGACGTGACGCTGTTGGACGTCGCGGGGGCCGGGGAGGTGTTCGTCGAGGCGAACCGGTTCGGCGCCGACTACCGGCTCAGAATCGCCTCGGTCGACGGCCGCGACGTGACATCGTCCATCGGCACGACATTGGGTGTGACCGACCGCCTTTCGGCGATCGAGTCCGCCGACACCGTCCTGGTGGCCGGCAGCGACGCCCTGCCCGCCCGCCCGACCGACCCGGCGCTCGTCGAGGCCGTCCGCGCGATCGCGGGGCGCAGCCGGCGGATGGCGTCCATCTGCACGGGCTCGTTCATCCTGGCGCAGGCCGGGCTGCTGCGCGGCCGGCGCGCGACCACACACTGGAACAACGCCCGCTCGCTGGCCCGCGCCTTCGCCGACGTCACCGTGGAGCCGGACGCGATCTTCGTCCGCGACGGTGATGTCTTCACCTCGGCGGGCATCTCCTCGGGCATCGACCTGGCCTTGGCGCTGGTCGAGATGGATCACGGGCGGGACCTGGTGCGCGACGTGGCGCGCTGGCTGGTGGTGTATCTCAAACGTGCCGGCGGCCAGTCGCAGTTTTCGGTGCTCGTCGAGGCCGAACCCCCGCCGCAGTCACCGCTGCGCGCGGTCACCGACGCGATCGCCGCCGACCCCGCCGCCGACCACGGCGTCGCGAAGCTCGCGGCGCGGGCGGCGTTGAGCACCCGGCAGCTGACCCGGCTGTTCAAGACGGAGCTGGGCACGACGCCGGCGCGCTACGTGGAATCGGTGCGGGTCGACTTCGCCCGCGCCGCCATCGAAGACGGCCGCTCCGTCGCCGAGACCGCCGGCGTGGCGGGCTTCGGCAGCACCGAGACGCTGCGCCGGGCGTTCCTCAGTCACCTCGGCATCAGCCCGAAGGCCTACCGCGACCGGTTCCGCACGGCCTGCGCCTGATCGGGCGCTACTTGGTGTTGTTGTACTTGGTGAACGCGTCGTCCAGGCGCTGCA
>NZ_LZJC01000064.1 GCF_001666755.1 Mycobacterium sp. E1214
GCCCTGCGCCGCCTTGTCGGCCCGGAGGGTGTCGTCGCACGCCTTGATGGGGAGTTCACCCTGCTTGATCAGGCGTTTCACCCCGCCGGCCCGCCCGGCGTCGTAGCCGTGCTGGTAGGCGGGCGACGTCGAGGCGTTGTGGTGGTCGCAGCCGTCGACGCTGAGCGTCGCGAGCACGACCATCCAGCCGGCGCCGCCCCGCAGTCCAACCCATCGATTAGCCACGGCAGAAACAGTACCCGCCGTCAAGTGTTGGTGGGGCCACCGGTGGAGCCCGGGCTGTCGCCCTCTTGCTCGAGTTTGGCGATGGCCTCGTCGATGCCGCTGGTGTCGCCGCCGACGACGCGGTCGATGAAGGCGGCCGGCTCGTCGAGGTCGTCCGCGTCGGGCAGCAGGTCGGGGTGCTGCCAGATGGCGTCGCGAGCATCCACGCCGGCGGCCTCCGTCAGGCGTTGCCACAGCGCGGCGGCCTCGCGCAGCTTGCGTGGCCGCAGCTCCAGGCCGACCAGCGTCGCGAAGGTCTGCTCGGCCGGTCCGCCGCTGGCGCGCCGCCGGCGCAACGTTTCACCCAGCGCGGCCGCGCCGGGAATCCGGTCGCCCAGCGCGTCGGCCACCACCACCTGGACCCAGCCCTCGATCAGCGCGAGCAGCGTCTCCAGGCGTTCCAGGGCCTGCGTCTGCGCCGGGGTCGCCTTGGGCTCGAAAACGCCTTGGCCCAAGAGGTTTTCGATGGCCTCGGGGTCGGACAGCGTCGCCGGGTTGAAGTCGCGCGCCAGCTCCTCGATGCCGGTCATGTCGATCTGCATGCCCCTGGCGTAGGCCTCCACGGCGCCGAGCAGCTGGCTGGACAGCCACGGCACGTGGGTGAACAGCCGGTGGTGGGCGGCCTCCCGCGCCGCCAGGAACGTCAGCACTTCGCTGCGCGGCCGCTCGAGCCCGGTGGCGAACGACTCGACCGCCTCGGGCAGCACCGCCGCGACGCCCTTGGGCCCCAACGGCAGGCCGATCTCGGTCGAGGTCAGCACCTCCCGGGACAGCCGGCCCAGCGCCTGTCCCAGCTGCGAGCCGAACGCCATGCCGCCCATCTGCGACATCATCGCCATCAGCGGGCCGGCCATGCCCTTGGCCTCCTCGGGCAGCGACGACGCCCACACCGTCGAGATCTGTTGCGCCATCGGGTCGCACAGCCGCTTCCAGGTCTCCAGCGTGTTGTCGACCCAATCGGTGGGCGTCCAGCCGACGGCCTTCGCGGTGCCGGCGGGCAGCGCCGTCACGCCGTCGAGCCACGTTTCGGCCAGGTGCACCGCGTCGGCGATCGCGGAGTTCGTGGTGGCCGGGACCGGCGCCACGAAGCCGATGGAGCTCGACGCCACGCGCCGCGCCAGGTCGTAGTTGACCGGGCCGGACCCGCCGCCGGCGGGCATGTTGCCCGCGTTGCTGAACATCTGACCCAGCTGGGTGAAGATCTGTCCCAGGTCGCCCATGCCGAATTCACCGCCCATGCCGAACGCGGCGAACGGGTCGGACGAGCCGGAGCCCGAATCCGGATCTTTTTTCCCGTGTTTGTCGGGGTCTTCCCCGGAGGAGAAGCCGAAAGGCAGGTCAGCCATACCGCCAACGGTACTCATCGGCGGCGACCACGGCGCGCTCCCGGGTCAGCTTGCAGCTGAACGACGGCCGCGGGCTCCGTCTAGTCTGATCGGCGTGAACAGGCGGATCCTGACCCTGATGGTCGCGCTGGTGCCGATCGTGGTCTTCGGCGTGTTGCTCACGGTCGTGACGGTGCCGTTCGTGTCGCTGGGACCCGGGCCCACCTTCGACACGCTCGGGGAGGTCGACGGCAAGCAGGTCGTCGCGATCGACGGGACCCAGACGCATCCCACCACCGGCCACCTCAACATGACGACGGTGTCCCAGCGCGACGAGCTGACGCTGGGCGAGGCGCTGACGTTGTGGCTGTCCGACCAGGAGCAGCTGGTGCCGCGCGACCTCATCTATCCGCCGGGCAAGTCGCGCGAGGACGTCGACAAAGCCAACAACGCGGATTTCAAGCAGTCCGAGGACAGCGCCGCCTACGCCGCCCTGGGCTACCTGAAATACCCGGCGGCGGTGACGGTGGCCAAGGTCAGCGACCCGGGGCCGTCGGTGGGCAAGCTCAAGGCCGGCGACGCGATCGACGCGGTCAACGGCACCCCGGTGGCGAGCGTCGAGGAGTTCACCGGGCTGCTCAAGAACACCAAGCCGAACCAGCAGATCACGATCGACTACCGGCGCAAGAACGAGCCCGCCGGCGTGGCACAGATCACGCTGGGCGCCAACAAGGACCGCGACTACGGCTTCGTGGGCGTCGCGGTCCTCGACGCGCCATGGGCGCCGTTCGCCGTGAACTTCAACCTCGCCAACGTCGGCGGCCCGTCGGCCGGTCTGATGTTCAGCCTGGCCGTCGTCGACAAACTCACCACCGGCGACCTGGCCGGCAAGGACTTCATCGCCGGCACCGGCACCATCACCTCCGACGGCAAGGTCGGCCAAATCGGCGGCATCACCCACAAGATGGTCGCCGCGCACGCGGCCGGCGCCACGGTGTTCCTGGTGCCCGCCAAGAACTGTTACGAGGCGAACTCGGACAATCCGTCCGGGCTGCGGTTGGTCAAGGTCGAGACCCTCGGCCAGGCGATCGATGCGCTGCACGCGATCACCTCGGGCGGCCAGGCACCAAGCTGTTAGCGAACGACGACGCACGCCGCCGGTCACGGGTGCCGCAGTGCGTAGAGTGATCACCGTCTAGCCATCGAGCAGGGAGCGTAGCCAGTGGGGATGCGGCCCACCGCAAGGATGCCGAAGCTGACTCGGCGTAGCCGGATTCTGATCCTGTTCGCCCTGGGCGTGATCGCTTTGCTGCTGGCCGGACCGCGGCTCATCGACGCCTACGTGGACTGGTTGTGGTTCGGCGAACTGGGCTACCGCTCGGTGTTCTCCACGGTGCTCGTCACCCGCTTCGTGGTGTTTCTGGTCGCGGGGGTGTTGGTCGGCGGCATCGTGTTCGCGGGGCTGGCGCTGGCCTACCGCACCCGCCCGGTGTTCGTGCCGAGCAGCGACAACGACCCCGTGGCCCGCTATCGCGCGCTGGTGTTGTCCCGGCTGCGGCTGGTGGGCGCCGGGATTCCGGTGGCCGTCGGCCTGCTGGCCGGCATCATCGCGCAGAGCTACTGGGTGCGCGTGCAGCTGTTCCTGCACGGCGGCGACTTCGGCATCCGGGATCCGCAGTTCGGCAAGGACCTCGGCTTCTACGCGTTCGAGCTGCCGTTCTACCGGCTGCTGCTCAGCTACCTGTTCGTCGCCGCGTTCCTGGCGTTCGTCGCCAACGTGTTGTCGCACTACATCTTTGGCGGCATCCGGCTGTCCGGGCGGACCGGCGCGCTGAGCCGCTCGGCGCGCGTGCAGCTGGTCACCCTGGTCGGCCTGCTCGTCGTGCTCAAGGCCGTCGCCTACTGGCTGGACCGCTACGAGCTGCTCTCGCACACCCGCGGCGGCAAGCCGTTCACCGGCGCGGGCTACACCGATATCAACGCGGTGCTGCCCGCCAAGCTGATCCTGATGGCGATCGCCCTGATCTGCGCGGCGGCGGTGTTCTCCGCGATCGTGCTGCGCGACTTGCGGATCCCGGCGATCGGGTTGGTGCTGTTGCTGCTGTCGTCGCTGATCGTGGGTGCCGGCTGGCCCCTGATCGTCGAGCAGATCAGCGTCAAACCCAATGCGGCGCAGAAGGAAAGCGAATACATCAGCCGCAGCATCCTGGCGACACGGCAGGCCTACGGGCTGACCTCGGACGTGGTGACGTACCGCAACTACACCGGTGACGCGCAGGCCACGGCCCAGCAGGTCGCCGACGACCGCGGGACCACGTCGAACATCCGGCTGCTGGACCCGACGATCGTCAGCCCGGCGTTCACCCAGTTCGAGCAGGGCAAGAACTTCTACTACTTCCCCGACCAGCTGTCCATCGACCGGTATCTGGACCGCACCGGGGCGCTGCGCGACTACGTGGTCGCGGCGCGGGAACTCAACCCCGACCGGCTGATCGAGAACCAGCGCGACTGGATCAACCGGCACAGCGTCTACACCCATGGCAACGGGTTCATCGCGTCGCCGGCCAACACCGTCCGCGGGGTCGCCAACGACCCCAACCAAAACGGCGGCTATCCCGAATTCATGGTCAACGTCGTCGGCGCCAACGGCGGCGTGGTGTCCGACGGCCCCGCGCCGCTGGACCAGCCACGCATCTACTACGGGCCCGTCATCGCCAACACCGCCGCCGACTACGCGATCGTCGGGCGCAACGGCGCCGACCGCGAATACGACTACGAGACCAGCAACGAGACCAAGAACTACACCTACTCCGGGCTCGGGGGCGTGCCGGTCGGCGATTGGTTGTCCCGCAGCGTGTTCGCCGCCAAGTTCGCCGAGCGAAACTTCTTGTTCTCCAACGTCATCGGCTCCAACAGCAAGATCCTGTTCAACCGCGACCCGGCGCGTCGGGTGGAGGCGGTGGCGCCGTGGCTGACCACCGACAGCTCGGTGTACCCGGCGATCGTCAACAAGCGGCTGGTGTGGATCATCGACGGCTACACCACGCTGGACAACTACCCGTATTCCGAACTGACGTCGCTGGAGTCGGCGACCGCGGACTCCAACGAGGTGGCGTTCAACAAGCTGGCGCCGGACAAGCGGGTCTCCTACATCCGCAACTCGGTCAAGGCGACGGTCGACGCCTACGACGGCACCGTCACGCTCTACCAGCAGGACGAGCAGGACCCGGTGCTCAAGGCATGGATGCAGGTGTTCCCGGGCACCGTCAAACCCAAGAGCGAGATCACCCCCGAGCTGGCCGAGCACCTGCGCTACCCCGAGGACTTGTTCAAGGTGCAGCGGATGCTGTTGGCCAAGTACCACGTCAACGACCCGGTGACGTTCTTCTCGACGTCGGACTTCTGGGACGTGCCGCTGGACCCCAACCCGACCGCCAGCAGTTATCAGCCGCCGTACTACATCGTGGCGAAAAACATTGCGAAGAACGACAATTCGTCGTCGTATCAGCTGACCAGCGCGATGAACCGGTTCAAGCGGGACTACCTGGCCGCCTACATCAGCGCCAGTTCGGACCCGGCGACGTACGGCCGGATCACCGTGCTGACCATCCCCGGTCAGGTCAACGGGCCCAAGCTGGCCAACAACGCGATCACCACCGACCCGGCGGTGTCGAAGGACCTCGGCGTGATCGGGCGCAGCCGGCGGATGGCGTCCATCTGCACGGCCGG
>NZ_LZJC01000065.1 GCF_001666755.1 Mycobacterium sp. E1214
CTCGAGCCGTTCCCGGCGCCGCCGAACACCACGACCCCGGACGCCACCACCGACCAGGCCATGGCCGTCTCCCGGGCCGCCGCCGAGCCTGCGGGCAACACCGCGCAGACCACGGCCAACGCCACCACCCAACTCGTCACGACGGCGGCGCCCACCCAACAGCTGGCGGCGGCCGCCACCACGGATCCGCCAGGACCGTTGACCTGGCTCACGAACGCCATTCAGAGCTACCTGGATTCCGGGTTGCCCACGCCGACCAACAACTACCTCGGTCTCAACCCCACGCTGTACACGGTGTTGCTGAAGCAGACCTCCGGTCTGGCGTACTTCTCCAACGGTATCGCCAACTTCGGCTGGTCGATCGCTCAGCAGCTGACGTACGGCCCCGGTGGTGCGACGGTGGGTGCCGGTGGTGCGTGGTTCCCGACGCCGCAGTTCGCGTCTTTGGGGTTGGGCAACTTGGGTGGCGTGGGTCATGTCGGCGGGGGTGCGGCGGCGGCGGCTGGTCAGGCGGCCCGGGTGGGCATGTTGTCGGTGCCTCAGCAGTGGGCGACGTTGACTTCGGCGGTGACGCCGGCGGTGGCGGAGTCCGAGGGGGCGTTGGTGCCGGCCGGGGCGGCCGGTGCGGCGGGGGCGAACTCGCCCAACGCCTTGTTGCGGGGCATGCCGATGGGGGGCATGGGCCGCCGCGGCGCGACCGCGGGCTATGTCAACAAGTACGGGTTCCGCTACAGCGTCCTGACCCGCCCACCCTCGGCCGGATAACGGGACGGCGCCGATGCATCTCAACTACCCACCAACCACGCCGACACGAAGGAAACCGAGATAGATGTCATTCGTCACAACGCAGCCAGAGGCGCTGTCCGCGGCGGCAGGCAATCTGCAAACCATCGGCTCGACGCTGAGCGCACAGAACGCCGCGGCCGCGGCCCCGACGACCGGAGTGGTACCGGCGGCCGCCGATGAGGTGTCGGCGCTCACGGCGGCGCAATTCGCCGCGCACGCGCAGCTGTACCAGGCCGTCAGCGCCCAAGCGGCGGCCGTCCACGAATTGTTTGTCAACACCCTGAGCACCAGCTCCGGGTCGTACGCGCTGACTGAGGCGGCCAACGCGGCCGCGACGGGTTAAGGAGTCAATCGTGTTGGATTACGGATCACTGCCCCCTGAGGTCAACTCGGCGCGGATCTACGCGGGTCCGGGTTCGGGCTCGTTCATGACCGCCGCGTCGTCGTGGAATGCGTTGGCCGCGGAGCTGAACTCGGCCGCGCTGAACTACGAGAACGTGATCACGGCGCTGAG
>NZ_LZJC01000066.1 GCF_001666755.1 Mycobacterium sp. E1214
CCGCGGCGGCAAGATCTCGTTCACCCACATCCTGGGCTACGCGCTGGTGCAGGCCGTCAAGCAATTCCCGAACATGAACCGGCATTTCGCGGAAGTCGACGGCAAACCCACCGCGATCACCCCGGCGCACACCAACCTGGGCCTGGCCATCGACCTGCAGGGCAAGGACGGCAAGCGCGCGCTGGTGGTGGCCGGCATCAAGGCGTGCGAAACCATGCGTTTCGCGCAGTTCGTCACCGCCTATGAAGACATCGTCCGACGCGCCCGCGACGGTAAGCTGACCGCCGAAGACTTTGCCGGCGTGACGATTTCGCTGACCAATCCCGGGACCATCGGCACTGTGCACTCGGTGCCCCGGCTGATGGCCGGGCAGGGCGCCATCATCGGCGTCGGCGCCATGGAATACCCCGCCGAGTTCCAGGGCGCCAGCCCCGAGCGCATCGCCGAGCTGGGCATCGGCAAGCTGATCACCCTGACCTCCACCTACGACCACCGCATCATCCAGGGCGCGGAATCGGGCGACTTCCTGCGCACCATCCACGAGATGCTGCTCTCCGACGGCTTCTGGGACGACATCTTCCGCGAGCTTGAGAACCCGTACGAGCCGGTGCGGTGGAGCACCGACAACCCGGACTCGATCGTCGACAAGAACGCCCGGGTCATGGAGTTGATCGCGGCCTACCGCAACCGCGGGCACCTGATGGCCGACATCGACCCGCTGCGGCTGGACAAGACCCGGTTCCGCAGCCACCCCGACCTCGACGTCCAGACGCACGGGCTGACGCTGTGGGACCTCGACCGGGAGTTCAAGGTCAACGGGTTCGGCGGCCGTGAGCATTCGAAACTGCGCGACGTCCTGGGCCTGCTGCGCGACGCCTACTGCCGCCACATCGGGGTCGAATACACCCACATCCTGGACCCGGAGCAGCAGGAGTGGCTGCAGCAGCGCGTGGAGACCAAGCACGTCAAGCCCACCGTCGCCGAGCAGAAGTTCATCCTGAGCAAGCTGAACGCCGCCGAGGCCTTCGAGACCTTCTTGCAGACCAAATACGTTGGGCAGAAACGGTTTTCGCTTGAGGGCGCCGAGAGCGTCATCCCGATGATGGACGCGGCGATCGACCAGTGCGCCGAGCACGGCCTCGACGAAGTCGTCATCGGCATGCCGCACCGCGGGCGGCTCAACGTGCTGGCCAACATCGTCGGCAAGCCCTACTCGCAGATCTTCAGCGAGTTCGAGGGCAACCTCAACCCGTCGCAGGCGCACGGCTCCGGTGACGTCAAGTACCACCTCGGTGCCACCGGCGTGTACCTGCAGATGTTCGGCGACAACGACATCAAGGTGTCGCTGACCGCCAACCCGTCGCACCTGGAGGCGGTGGACCCGGTGCTCGAGGGTCTGGTCCGCGCCAAGCAGGACCTGCTGGACCGGGGCGCCGACGACGACGGCGGCAAGAGCTTCGCGGTGGTGCCGCTGATGCTGCACGGCGACGCCGCGTTCGCCGGCCAGGGCGTGGTCGCCGAGACGCTGAACCTGACCAACCTGCCCGGCTACCGCGTCGGCGGCACCGTGCACATCATCGTCAACAACCAGATCGGCTTCACCACCGCGCCGGAGTACTCCCGCTCCAGCGAGTACTGCACCGACGTCGCCAAGATGATCGGGGCGCCCATCTTCCACGTCAACGGCGACGACCCGGAGGCGTGCGCGTGGGTGGCGAAGCTGGCCGTGGACTTCCGGCAGAAGTTCCAGAAGGACGTCGTCATCGACATGCTGTGCTACCGCAAGCGCGGCCACAACGAGGGCGACGACCCGTCGATGACCAACCCGTCGATGTACGACGTCGTCGACGTCAAGCGGGGGGTCCGCAAGAGCTACACCGAGGCGCTGATCGGCCGCGGCGACATCTCGATGAAGGAGGCCGAGGACGCCCTGCGCGATTACCAGGGCCAGCTGGAACGGGTGTTCAACGAGGTCCGCGAGCTCGAGCGGCACGGCGCCCTGCCCAGCGAGTCGGTGGAGTCCCACCAGATGGTGGCGGCGGGCCTGGACACCTCGGTGGACAAGTCCCTGCTGGCCCGGATCGGCGACGCGTTCCTGGACCTGCCCGAGGGTTTCAGTGCGCATTCGCGCGTGCTGCCGGTGCTGGAGAAGCGCCGCGAGATGGCCTACGAGGGCAAGATCGACTGGGCCTTCGGCGAGCTGCTGGCGCTGGGTTCGCTGGTCGCCGAGGGCAAGCTGGTGCGGCTGTCCGGCCAGGACACCCGGCGCGGCACCTTCTCGCAACGCCACTCGGTGATCATCGACCGCGACACCGGCGTCGAGTTCACCCCGCTCAAACTCCTCATGACCGCCAAGGACGGGACGCCGACCGGGGGCAAATTCCTGGTCTACGACTCGCCGCTGTCGGAGTACGCCGCCGTGGGCTTCGAATACGGCTACACCGTGGGCAACCCGGACGCGCTGGTGCTGTGGGAGGCGCAGTTCGGTGACTTCGTCAACGGCGCGCAGTCGATCATCGACGAGTTCATCAGCTCCGGCGAGGCCAAGTGGGGCCAGCTGTCCAACGTCGTGCTGCTGTTGCCGCACGGCCACGAGGGCCAGGGCCCCGACCACACGTCGGGCCGCATCGAGCGTTTCCTGCAGCTGTGGGCGGAGGGGTCGATGACGATCGCGGTGCCCTCGACACCGGCCAACTACTTTCACCTGCTGCGCCGGCACGCCCTGGACGGGGTCCAGCGCCCGCTGATCGTGTTCACGCCGAAGTCGATGCTGCGCAACAAGGCGGCCGTCAGCGACATCCGCGACTTCACCGAGCTCAAGTTCCGCTCGGTGCTCGAGGAGCCCACCTACGAGGACGGCGTCGGCGACCGCAACACGGTCGCCCGGGTGCTGCTCACCAGCGGCAAGCTGTACTACGAGCTGGTCGCCCGCAAGGCCAAGGACCACCGGGACGACGTCGCGATCGTGCGGATCGAACAGCTCGCCCCGCTGCCCAAGGGCCGCCTGTCGCGCACCCTGGACAGCTATCCCAACGCCACCGAGTTCTTCTGGGTGCAGGAGGAGCCGGCCAACCAGGGCGCGTGGCCGCGCTTCGGCCTGGAGCTGCCCGAGCTGCTGCCCGAGAAGTTGGCCGGCATCAAGCGCATCTCGCGGCGGGCGATGTCGGCCCCGTCGTCGGGCTCGTCGAAGGTGCACGCCGTCGAGCAGCAGGAGATCCTCGACACGGCGTTCCGCTGAGCGGCCCGGCACGGGTGCGCCACCCACCGGTATCGGGGACCGCCGGTACCGGCTAGCCTCGACGCAAAGCAGGCGACGGGAAAGGGTGCTCATGCAAGGGTTCGCCGGCAAGGTGGCGGTCGTGACGGGCGCGGGTTCGGGAATCGGCCAGGCGCTGGCCGTCGAGTTGGCCCGCTCGGGCGCCAAGCTGGCGATCAGCGACGTCGACACCGAAGGCCTGGCGCAGACCGAGGAGCAGCTCAAGGCCATCGGCGCGCCGGTCAAGGCCGACCGCCTCGACGTCACGGAGCGTGAGGCGTTCCTGGCCTACGCCGACGAGGTCAATGAGCACTTCGGCAAGGTGAACCAGATCTACAACAATGCCGGCATCGCCTTCACCGGCGACGTCGAGGTCAGCCAGTTCAAGGACATCGAACGGGTGATGGACGTGGACTTCTGGGGCGTGGTCAACGGCACCAAGGCCTTCCTGCCGCACCTGATCGCCTCCGGCGACGGCCACGTCGTCAACATCTCCAGCATCTTCGGCCTGTTCGCGGTGCCCGGCCAGGCGGCCTACAACTCCGCGAAGTTCGCCGTCCGCGGCTTCACCGAGGCGCTGCGCCAGGAGATGGCCGCGGCCGGGCAGCCGGTCGCGGTCACCACGGTGCACCCGGGCGGCATCAAGACCGCGATCGCCCGCAACGCGACCGCCGCCGAGGGCCTGGACCGCGACGACCTGGCCAAGCTCTTCGACAAGCGGCTGGCCCGCACCAGCCCGCGGCGCGCCGCGGAGGTGATCCTGACCGGGGTGCACAAGAAGAAGGCGCGGGTGCTGGTCGGCACGGACGCCAAGATCCTGGACATCGTGGTGCGGCTGACGGGGTCGGGATACCAGCAGCTGTTCGGGCCGGTCATGGGCCGCTTGATGCCCAAGCAGTAGGAGCCCGCGCGGCGACGCGCCGCCTGTGCCGCTGATCACTGCGCATCCCGGCCTATCCGGGGTGAATCGCTGCTAGCCTCAACGCGACTAAGCCTGCAAGGAGTGCCGCATGCAAGGGTTCGCCGCCAAGGTCGCCGTCGTGACCGGCGCCGGTTCGGGTATCGGCCAGGCCCTGGCGACCGAGTTGGGCCGCGCGGGCGCCAAGCTGGCGATCAGCGACGTCGACAGCGACGGCTTGGCGCAGACCGAGCTGCTGCTCAAGGAGCTGGGCGCGCCGGTCCTGGCGAACCAGCTCGATGTCACCGAGCGCGAGGCGTTCCTGGCCTACGCCGACACCGTCAAGCAGCACTACGGCACCGTCAACCAGATCTACAACAACGCGGGCATCACCTTCGTCGGGTCCATCGAAGACAGTCGGTTCAAGGACATCGAACGGGTGATGGACGTCAACTACTGGGGCGTAGTCAACGGCACCAAGGCCTTCCTGCCGCACCTGATCGCCTCCGGCGACGGCCACGTCGTCAACATCTCCAGCGCGCTCGGCCTGTTCACCGCGCCGGGGCAGGCGGCCTACGTGTCGGCGAAATTCGCGATCCGCGGTTTCACCGAGGCGCTGCAGCAGGAGATGGTGCGGGCCGGTCACCCGGTGCGCGTGACCGTGGTGCATCCCGGCGGCGTGCAGACGGGGTTCGCCCGCAACGCCATGTTCGCCGAGGGGCTCGACCAGGCCGGCATGGCCGAGGTGTTCGAGCAGCAGCAGGCCAAGACCACCCCCCAGCGCGCCGCGCAGCTGATCCTGCAGGGCGTGCAGAAGGGCAAGCACCGCGTGCTCGTCGGGCCGGATGTCAAGGCGATGGACCTGCTGGTGCGGGCGGCCGGCCCGAACTACGAGCTGCTGCTGAACGGCCCCGTGATGAGCCGGGTCAAGGACACGGTCGCGCGGCTCCTGCCGAAACGCTAGCCGGGTTCGCTACCGTCCAAGCGGGTGCTCGGCCAGCCATCCGGACGCCACCGCCTGCGGGTCGGCTCCCGTCGCTACCTGGCGGCGCATGTCGACCAACGCCGCGGTGTCCAGCACGCCGGCGACCTCGTTGACCGAGAGCAGCTGCCGATCGCTCAGGGCGTTGCGCCGGTACAGCGGCACGACGTTCTCGGCCCGGACGAGGGCGGGTTTGCCGTCGGCCAGGGCCACCAGGTCGGCGGGCATGCCGGGGTCGGCGGTGGTCGTCCAACCCGCGGTGAGCTGCCCGGCGCGTATCGCGGCGAACAGCGCCGCGGCGTCGGGAAAGTCCCGCGGCGCGGGCAACCGGCAGCTGCCGACCGTCGACGGCGGCTGGTGCCCCGCGACCGCGCCGACGTCCAGGCCCGCGCAGTGCTGCGGCAGCGTGGTCAGGTCCGCGCTGGCGCCGCTGCCGCCCCATGCCTTGGCGGTCGAGCGGCTCACCAATAGCACGGGTTTGTCCTCGGCGGCCGTGGTGTAGTCCCCGGCGGCGACGCCCTCGGGGAGCGCCGCCACCATCGCCCGGTAGACCTGGGTGTCCGAGGTGGCCGCGGCGCCCGGTTGCAGCGCCTGCAGCGTGCGGCCGGTGAAGGCGGGGACGACGGTGAACGCGCCCGAATCCAGTTGAGCCATCGGATCACCGGCGCTCGCGGTGCGCGCGGCGAAGCCGTAGGACCGCAGCGCGGCGGCGTAGACGCCGGCCAGCAGCGTCGCGTCGGCGCCGGGTTGGGAGCCCACCACCACCTCCGGGCGGGCGCGCGTCCCGGCGGCTTGGGTGGCGCAACCGGCCAGCACGAGCGCGGCGGCGAGCAGCGCGGCGGCGCGCCTGCCGGTCCTCACCCGGTGACGTCGGGGACTTCCGCGGCCAGGGCGACCGCGTTGGCGACGGCCTCCCCGACCCGCAGGTCCAGGGGGCTGGGAACGATCCGGTCCGGCGCGAGATCGTCGCTGACGACGGAGAAGATCGCCTCGGCCGCGGCCACCATCATCTTCTCGGTGATCCGCCGCGCGCCCGCGTCCAGCGCGCCGCGGAATACGCCCGGGAAGGCCAGCACGTTGTTGATCTGGTTGGGGAAGTCGCTGCGGCCGGTGGCCACCACGGCGGCGTACTTCGCGGCGACCTGCGGGTGGATCTCCGGGTCCGGGTTGGACAGCGCGAAGACGATCGCCTCGGGCGCCATGGTGGCGATCATCTCCTCGGGCACCACCCCGCCCGACACCCCGAGGAACAGGTCGGCGCCGCGCAGCGCCTCGGCCATGCTGCCGGACAGGCCGGCCGGGTTGGTGCGCCCCGCCACCGCGACCTTGACGTCGTTCATGTCCTCGCGGGCGGGGTGCAGGATGCCCCGCGAATCCAGGACGGTGACGTCGGACACGCCCATCGCCAGCAGCAGGTTGGTGCACGCGACGCCGGCCGCGCCGGCGCCGGACACCACCACGCGCAGCGACGTCATGTCGCGGCCGAGCAGCTTGGTCGCACCCATCAGCGCGGCCAGCGCGACGATGGCGGTGCCGTGCTGGTCGTCGTGCATCACCGGGCAGTCCAGCGCCTCGATGACGCGCCGCTCGATCTCGAAGCAGCGCGGCGCCGAGATGTCCTCGAGGTTGACCGCGCCGAAGGTCGGGCGCAGCCGCACGAGGGTCTCGACGATCTCGTCGGGATCCTTGGTGTCCAGGACGATCGGGATGGAGTTCAGCCCGCCGTACGCCTGGAACAGGGCGCACTTGCCCTCCATCACCGGCAGCGACGCCGCGGGCCCGATGTCGCCGAGACCGAGCACCGCGCTGCCGTCGCTGACGACGGCGACCAACCGGTTCGCCCAGGTGTAGCGGGCGGCCTGCGCGTGGTCCGCGGCGATCGCGCGGCTGACCTGCGCGACGCCCGGCGTGTAGGCGATCGACAATGCGCGCTGGGTGTCCAGCGGCGCCGTCGGGCCTACCGAGAGCTTCCCGCCGACGTGTGCCTCGAAGATCTCCGCATCGGTGATACCGCCCTGCTCGGCGCGGTTCTGTATCGATTCAAGCAATTCGGACACTCGCCCCAGCGTACTGACTACCCATTAGTAGGCCTAATTGCGAAATGCGGCAGCCCGCGGCGCCGGGAACCCGGCCATTGGGCGGCGGATTCCCGGCGTCAGGGGTGCGCTCAGATGAGCTTGAGCTCCGTCACGGCCGTGCGCTCCTCGACCAACTCGGCGGTGGTCTTGTCGATGCGGCTCTGGGAGAATTCGTCGATCTCCAGGCCCTGCACGATGGACCAGTTGCCGTCCTTGGTGGTCACCGGGAACGAGGACACGATGCCCTCGGGGACGCCGTAGGAGCCGTCGCTGTAGACCGCCATCGACACCCAGTCACCCTCCGGGCTGCCGAGCAGCCACGAGCGGGCGGCGTCGACGGTGGCCGACGCGGCCGAGGCCGCCGACGAGGCGCCACGCGCGTCGATGATGGCCGCGCCGCGCTTGGCGACGGTCGGGATGAAGTCGTTCTCGATCCAGTTCTGGTCGTTGACCACCTCGGCGGCGTTGCGGCCGCCGACCTCGGCGTGGAAGATGTCGGGGTACTGCGTGGCCGAGTGGTTGCCCCAGATGGTCACCTTCTTGATGTCGGTGACCTTAGCGCCGGTCTTCTTGGCGAGCTGCGAGATCGCCCGGTTGTGGTCCAGGCGGGTCAGCGCGGAGAACCGCTCCTTGGGGATGTCGGGGGCGTTGCTCAGCGCGATCAACGCGTTGGTGTTGGCCGGGTTACCGGTCACGCCGATGCGAATGTCGTCGGCGGCGACGGAGTTCAGCGCCTTGCCCTGGGCGGTGAAGATGGCGCCGTTGGCCTCCAACAGGTCGCTGCGCTCCATGCCCGGGCCGCGTGGGCGGGCACCGACCAGCAGGGCCAGGTTGGCGCCGTCGAAGATCTTGTTGGCGTCGGCGCCGATCTCGACGCCCGAGAGCAGCGGGAATGCGCAGTCGTCGAGCTCCATCACGACGCCCTCGAGCGCCTTGAGGGCGGGCTCAATCTCGAGCAGCCGCAGCTCGATCGGGCGGTCGGGACCCAGCAGCGAGCCGCTCGCCAGGCGGAACAACAGGCTGTAGCCGATCTGGCCGGCGGCGCCGGTGACGGCGACCTTCAGAGGACTTGCGCTCACGTCGATGTACTCCTCGTGGAGATGTGTGCAGATTCGGGGTTCGGCTCGAAACTAGCGCACCCTTGCTCGCCGCCGATCCCCGGTCCGGCACCGCAGCCGTTTGCGCCCTTCGCATCGGCACGCTCCCGGAACCTTTGGCGCGTAGCATGTCCACCGCCTGGCCTGACCTGCGCGGCGATCGGAGGTGGACGTGTTCCAAGGGTTTGACGCGTTGCCCGAAGTGCTCCGCCCGCTGGCGCATCCCCCGTCGCAGCCCAAGCCGGAGTCGGCGCCGCCGCATCCACCCAACAACGCGCTGATCGACTGCGCCGTCTACGCCGAGGGGCACCGCCTGCCCGGCAAATTCAACTACGCCGCCGCGCTGAGCAAGGTGCGGGAGATCGAGACGCTGGGCCACGACGGGTTCGTCTGGGTCGGCCTGCGCGAGCCCGACCTGGCGCAGATGCAGGAGGCGGCCGACGTGTTCGGGATGCACCCCCTGGCGGTGGAGGACGCGGTGTGCGCACACCAGCGGCCCAAGCTGGAGCGCTACGACGACACGCTGTTCCTGGTCCTCAAGACCGTCAACTACGTTCCGCACGAGTCGGTGGTGCTGGCCCGCGAGATCGTCGAGACGGGCGAGATCATGGTCTTCGTCGGCAAAGACTTCGTGGTGACAGTGCGCCACGGCGAACACGGCGGCCTGTCCGAGGTCCGCAAGCGCCTGGACAACGATCCCGACCAGATGCGGCTGGGCCCGTACGCGGTGATGCACGCGATCGCCGACCGGGTGGTGGACCACTACCTCGAGGTGAGCAGCCTGATGATGTCGGACATCGACAGCATCGAGGAGGTCGCGTTCGCCCCGGGCAGTAAGATCGACGTCGAGCCCATCTACCTGCTCAAGCGCGAGGTGGTCGAGCTGCGGCGGTGCGTCAACCCGCTGTCGGCCGCGTTCCACCGGATCCAGGTGGAGAACAAGGACGTCATCTCCAAGGAGGTGCGGCGCTACCTGCGCGACGTCGCCGACCACCACTCCGAGGCCGCCGACCAGATCGCCAGCTACGACGACATGCTGAACTCGTTGATCCAGGCGGCGCTGGCGCGCGTCGGGATGCAGCAGAACAACGACATGCGCAAGATGGCCGCCTGGGCCGGTATCTTGGCGGTCCCCACCATGGTCGCCGCCATCTACGGGATGAATTTCCACTTCATGCCGGAGCTGGACTGGACGTGGGGTTATCCGGGCGTGATGGGCCTGATGACGCTCGCCTGCCTGGCGCTGTACTTCCAGTTCCGCCGCAACAACTGGCTGTGACGCGGTTGCGCGTGCGCTGATGGCGTTGCGCGTGCGCTGATGGCGTTGCGCGTGCGCTGATGGCGTTGCGCGTGCGCTGATGGCGTTGCGCGTGCGGTGATGGCGGGATTTCCGCGATTTCTCCGCCGTGTGCGCACACCCAACGGGAGGCACTCAACGGGAGACGCTCAACGGGACACACTCAACAGGAGGCACTCAACGGGAAGCGCTCAACGGGAAGCGCTCAACGGGGTTGCGCCGCCGGGCGATTGGGGTTCAGCACGTCGACCCCGTCGTTGACCCACGCCTGCCGCATCGCCTCGGCGCCCTTGAGCCGCACCCACGCGGCCTCGGTCGCGGTGATCGGCGTCGCCGACAGGAACCGGACCGGGTCGCGGGGCGGATCCAGCGGCAGGTCCTCGATGTCGCTGGGCCCCAGCAGCACCGCGGTGAACGGCACCCGGCGCGCCGACTCCGGCGGCCACGCCCACAGCGGCGAGCCGAGGTCGATCAAGGCGTCGGCGACCAGCACCAGCCCGTCGACGGCCGGGGTCGCCGCGAGCACCGCGAGGGTGCGGGCCAGCCCGCTGACCGGACCCGGGTTGCGCAGGGAGAGAACGACTTCCGCGCGTGGACCGCGTTCTGGGTCGGCGACGATCTCCGTCGGGTCGACCATCGGGTGGCGCGAGCAGCCCAGCGACGCGTAGTGCGCGACGTCGTCCGTGCCGCGGAACCGCAGCACCTCGATGGTTTCGGTGCCCAGGAAGGTGACGCTCGCCGACGCCGGCTGGTCGTCGGCGAAATGGCTGCGCAGGTGGGCGCGCACCCGGTCCAGGATCTGGGTCACCGCGCCTCGATGGTCAGGTTCGCGCCGGAGTCGGCGTCGAAGACGGCGAGCTTGGCGGTGTCGAACGCCAATTCCAGCGGCTGCCCGATGGCCGCCGTGGATTCCGCGGGAACCCTTGCCACGAACTGGTTTTCGTGGGCGTCCGACTCCGCGGCCAGCTCGTCGAGCTGGGCCGAGTGGGCGGCCCACCCGCCGGTGGAGAAGTACGCGTACTTGTCGGCGCCCAGCGACTCGACCATGTCGACCTTCACCTCGAACGTCAGCGCCCGGATGCGCTGATAGCCGTCGATCAGCGCGGCGTCGACCAGGTGCTCGGGCCGCACCCCCACGATGACGCTGCGCGGTTGCGGGTGCCCCGCGATCACCGCCCGGACGTCCGGTTCCAGCATCACCTCGCCGAAGGGCAGCGTCACCCCGATGGGTGTCAGCGTGCCCGGGAAGAAGTTCATCGCCGGCGAACCGATGAATCCGGCGACGAACAGATTGGCGGGCTGGGCGTAGAGCTGCTCGGGCGTGCCGATCTGCTGGGCGACGCCGGCGTGCATCACCACCACCCGGTCGCCCAACGTCATGGCCTCGGTCTGGTCATGGGTGACGTAGACGGTGGTGGTACCCAGCCGCTTCTGCAGCCGGGCGATCTCGCCGCGCATCTGCACGCGCAGCTTGGCGTCGAGGTTGGACAGCGGCTCGTCCATCAAAAACGCCTTGGGTTGGCGCACGATGGCCCGTCCCATCGCGACCCGCTGGCGCTGCCCGCCCGACAGCTGCGCAGGCTTGCGGTCCAAAAGCTCGGCGAGGTCCAGGATCTTGGCGGTCTCCTCGACCTTGCGGGCGATCTCGGCCTTTTTCATCTTGGCCAGCGTCAGGGGAAAGGCGATGTTCTGCCGCACCGTCATGTGCGGGTAGAGCGCGTAGGACTGGAACACCATCGCGATGTCGCGGTCCTTCGGCGCCCGCTCGTTGACGCGCTCGCCGCCGATCCGCAGCTCGCCCGACGAGATGTCCTCAAGGCCCGCAATCATGTTCAGCGTGGTGGTCTTGCCGCACCCGGACGGGCCGACCAGGATCAGGAATTCGCCGTCGGCGATGGTGATGCTGAGGTCTTGCACGGCGGTCGCGCCGTCGGGGTAGCTCTTGTTCACGTGATCCAGCACGATTTCGGCCATCGCGTTATCCCTTCACAGCGCCGGAGGTGAGACCGGCGACGATCCGCCGTTGGAAGACCAGGACGAAGACGATGATGGGCACCGTGATGACGACGGCGCCGGCGGCGATCGAACCGGTGGGTTCCTCGAATTGCGAGCTGCCGCTGAAGTTCACGATGGCGACGGGCGCCGTGATGGCCGCCTTGGTGGCGGTCAGCGACAGCGCGAGCAACAGGTCGTTCCAGGCGAAGATGAACACCAGGATGGCCGCGGTCACCACCCCCGGCGCCGCCAGCGGGACGATCACCCTGCGGAACGCCTGGGCCGGGGTGGCGCCGTCCATCTTGGCGGCCTTCTCCAAATCCCAGGGGATTTCGCGGAAGAACGCCGACAGCGTGTAGACGGCCAGCGGCAGCGCGAAGGTGATGTAGGGCAGGATCAGGCCCGGCCAGGTGTCGAACAACCCGACGAACCGTTCGATGTTGAACAGCGGCGTCACCAGCGAGATGGCGGGGAACATGGTGACCAACAACGTCGCGCCGACCAGCAGCCGCTTACCCGGGAAGTCCAGCCGGGCAATTGCATAGGCCGCCATCGCGCCGAGCAGCACCGCGATCGCGGTGGTGATCAGCCCGATGCCGACCGAATTGAGCAGCGCCGAGGTGAAGAATTCGCCGCGGAAGATGCCGCGGTAGTTGTCGAGGGTGATCGACGACGGAATCAGCTTGCCGTCCTTGACCATTGACGTCGGCTTGAGCGACAGGCTGAGGATCCACAGCACCGGAACGACCGCGTAGGCGACCACCAGGGCGTCGACGACGGTCCAGATGGCGGCGCGCCGAACGCGCACCCCGTCAGCGGCCATCGGCGACACCCCCGGCGGCCGACGGGTTCTGGCGGGCGCCGAAGACCTTGATGAAGAGCAGCGCGATGAGGCAGACGCACACGAAGATCAACACGCTGATCGCCGAGCCGAGGCCCACGTTAAACCCCTTGAACAGGTTGTCGTAGCCCAGCATCGACACCGAGGCGGTGTTGTTGGCGCCGTTGGTGAGCACGTAGATGTTGTCGAAGATCCGGAACGCGTCCAGCGTGCGAAACAGCAAGGCGACGACGACCGCCGGCTTGATGATCGGCAGCGTCACCCGGGTCAGCCGTCGCCACGGCCCCGCCCCGTCGACCTGCGCCGCCTTCAGCAGGTCCTCGGGCACCAGCGCCAGTCCGGCCAGCAGCAGCAGTGACATGAACGGCGTGGTCTTCCACACCTCGGCCAGGACGACGATGCCCAACGACGGAATCTGCTGCGTCAGAGGCGCTTCGGTGAGCGCCGAGCCGCGTGGCAACAGGTTGGCCAGGTACCCCATCCCCGGCGTCCACGCGTAGTACCAGCTGTACGACGCCACCGCGGTGACGATGCCGTAGGGAATGAGCACGGCGGTGCGCACCAGGCCCTTGCCGATCGGGGTCCGGTGCATGACCAACGCCAGCGCGAGCCCGAGCGCGAACTCCAGCGTCACGGAGACGGCCGTGATCCCGAGCGTGACCGCCAACGCGATCCACCAATACCGGTCGGTCAGGATCGTCACGTAGTTGTCCACGCCCACGAACGCGGTGTCTTGGGGCGCGGCGAGGTTGTTGCGTTGCAGGCTCAACCACACGGCGTAACCGATCGGATACGCCGTGACGGCCAGCATCAGCAGCGCCGCGGGCGCCACCAGCAGCAGGCCCAGGCGCTGTTCGGGACGAAGGCGTTGGCGGGCAAGCATTTTCGGTGCTTTCACGGCAATAACCCCTTGCCGTCGATGGCCTTTTGCACCTGCGCGGTGAGCTCGTCGGCCGTGCGGTCCGGGTCGATGTCGGTGATCGGGCTGAGCGTCGCGGCGAGCCGGATCGCGACCGCCTGGTAGGCCGGCGTTGCCGGGCGCACCGCGGCGTCGGTGAGCTGGCGCCGGATGATGGTGTACATCGGGTATTTCGCCTGGAACTGCGGATCGGCGTACAGCGACGTGCGCACCGGCGGCAGCCCGCCCTCGATCGAAACGTACTTCTGGTGGGCCAGGTTGCGCAGGCAGCGCACGGCCTCGAACGCCTCGGCGCGATGCCGGGTGGTGCTGGCCACGGCCAGGTTCGCCCCGCCGATGGTCACCTTGGCCGGGCGCCCCGGCGCCACCCCCGGGAACGGGGCGAACCCGAAGACCTTCTCGCTGGCCTCGTAGGCGATGCGGAACTGCCGGTCCGTGGGCACGAACGTGCCGACGTCGTTGATGCTGCCAGCCAGCCGGGGGTCGCGGTTGAGCGGCAGAAACGGCACCCCGCCCTTGACCGCGTTCTCCAGCATGGACGCCAGCACGAAGGGCCAGTTGATTTCCAGCGCGGCCCTGCCCTGCTCGACGGCCAACCGCGCCGTGCTCTCGTCGGTCCGGGTGATCGAGGGATCGGCCCCGGGGGCGGTGGCCACGGCCTTGAGGATGCGCAGCGCGTTGACGGTGGCCGCGCGGTGCGCGGGCGTGTCGGTCAGCGTGACGCGGCGGCCGTCGTCGGAGAGCACCTGGCCCCCGCCGCTGACCAGCAGGGTGTTGAACCACACCACCAGGCCTTCGCCCTCGTTCGCCTGCACCGCGATCCACCCGGGCTGCCCGGCGGCCCGCAGCCGGGCAGCCTCGGCGACCATGCCGTCCCAGGTCCGCGGCGGCTGGCGCACCAAATCGGGCCGGTACCAGAGTAATTCGGTGTTGGTGATGACGGGCGCCGCGTACAGCGCGCCTCGCCAGCGCGCGGTGGCCAGGGGCCCCGGCAGCGTGTCGGCCGCGGCGTCGCCGTCGGCGCGTCCCTCGGGGTCGTCGGAGAGCGGCAGCGCCCAACCCGCCTCGGCGAACTCCGCGGTCCACACCACGTCGAGCGCCATCACGTCCAGGGTGCGGTCGCGACCGGTCAGGCGGCGGGCCAGCTGCACCCGCTGCTCGCCGGGGGCTCGCGGCAGGCTGACCTGGCGGACGGCATAACCGAGTTGCCGGCTGCAGTCCTGGGCGATGGCGGTGAACGTCGCGCTGTCGGCGGCCGGCGTGTAGAGGCTGATGACCATGGCCCCGCCGGCGGAGCACGCCGACGCCGCGGCGACGACCAGCGCCGCGACCGCGACGGCGCCCAGCCGGCGGCGCTTCGACAGATTCATACCCTCGCGCGTCAGATCGCCAAGCGCGCCAACAGGTCCCGCGCCTTCTCCGCGTTCTGCGGGTCGCACAGCACGTCGTAGCGGCCGGCCACCAACTGCATGGTCGAGCTGAAGTCCCTGGTGCCGCGCGCCATCGAGTACGGCACCGCGGAGGTGATCAGCCCGAAGAAGACGCCCGCCACCAGGCCCGTGGCCAGCGCGCCCCAGGGGCTGGGGCTGAAGAAGCCCAGCACCAGCCCGATGAACAGCCCCAGCCAGGCCCCGCTGAGCACCCCGCCGCCGAGCACCTTGGGCCACGTCAACCGGCCCGTCACCCGCTCCACCTGCATCAGGTCCACGCCCACGATGGTCACTTGCTCCACCGGGAACTGCTGATCGGAGAGATAGTCGACGGCGCGCTGGGCCTCGGCGTAGGTGGGGTACGACCCGACCGGCCAGCCGCGGGGCGGCGTCGGCAACTCCGGCACGCCGCGGCGGCGGCCCGCCGAGCCCGCCGGCGTCGCGCCGGGAACCTGCCCGGGCTGGAAAGGACTAGTCATGGCCACTTATTGTCCCCCGCCCGGGCCGTCGTTTCACCTCCGGGTTTCGGCGACCCGCGTCGACCGCCCCGCACCTGCGCAAACGCGGCGCGCGGCGGCCGCGCGGCGCCGCGCGTGGCGGCCCGGTGGACTAGGTTGAACACCATGACAGCTCCTGGCGGCGGCCCCGGTGAGGGCGCCCACGACGGTAAGGCCGACCCGCCGGCGTTCGAGCAGCCGGGCGCAGCCCCCGGCTGGCAGCCCCCGACGCCGCCGCCGGTCAGCGACTATCCGCCGCCGACGTATCCGCCGCCCGGCTACGCCGCCGACTACTCCGCGCCGACCTATCCGGCGCCCTACCCGCCGCCGTCATCGGGCTTCCCGCCGCCGTACCCCCCGCAGTTCGGCGGCGCCTACGGGCCGACGCCGCCCGGGGCCGGTTACTACCCGACGCCGGACTACCTCGGCGCCTACGGGCCGCAGGTCACGTCGGGCACCAACGCCCTGGCGATCGCGTCGCTGGTGGTGTCGTTCACCGGCGTGCTGTGCTGTTTGGGCTCGTTCGCGGCGATCGCGCTGGGCGGGGTCGCGCTGAATCAGATCAAGCAGACCCGGCAAGACGGCTACGGCCTGGCCGTCGCGGGCATCGTCATCAGCGTCGCGACCCTGGTGGTCAACATCATCGTCGTGATGTTCATGCTGCATTCGCCGTAATGGCGGTCCGGCGGAACCGCGACGCGCGCACCGCGGGGTCTGCCGTCGCGGCCGCGGCTGCCTAGGCTCTTGTCCATGGCATCGGTCAACAGGGTCTATGTCGCCCGGCTCTCGCGCATGTTGGTGCTGGGACCGCTCGGCGAATCGGTCGGCCGGGTCCGCGACGTCGTGATCAGCATCAGCATCGTCCGGCAGCAGCCGCGTGTGCTCGGTCTGGTCGTGGACCTGGCGACCCGGCGCAGCATCTTCATCCCCATCCTGCGGGTCGCGTCGATCGAGCCCAACGCGGTGACGTTGAGCACCGGCAACGTGTCGCTGCGGCATTTCGTGCAGCGGCCCGGTGAGGTGCTCGCGATCGGCCAGGTGCTCGACACCCAGGTCAAGGTAAATGACCCCGAGCTGCCGGAGCTGGCCGGCGTCGACGTCGTCGTCACCGATCTGGGCATCGAACAGACCCGCACCCGCGACTGGATGGTGAGCCGCGTCGCGGTGCGCACGCACCGCCGGCTCGGGCGGCGCGGTCCCGTGCACGTGGTCGACTGGCAGAGCGTTCAGGGCCTGACCCCGTCGGCGTTGGCGATGCCGGGCCAGGGCGTGGCGCAGCTGTTGGACCAGTTCGAGGGCCGCAAGCCGGTCGACGTCGCCGACGCCATTCGCGGGCTGCCCGCCAAACGCCGCTACGAGGTGCTCAAGGCGCTCAACGACGACCGGCTGGCCGACATCCTGCAGGAGTTGCCGGAGCTCGACCAGGCCGACGTGCTGTCCCAGCTGGGCACCGAGCGCTCGGCCGACGTGCTGGAAGAGATGGATCCCGACGACGCCGCCGACCTGCTCGGCGTCCTGAACCCCACCGACGCCGAGATGCTGCTGACGCGGATGGATCCCGACGAATCGGCCCCGGTGCGCCGGCTCCTGAAGCACTCGCCGGACACCGCGGGCGGCCTGATGACCTCCGACCCGGTGGTGCTCACGCCCGACACCTCGGTCGCCGAGGCGCTGGCCCGGGTCCGCGACCCCGACCTGTCCACCGCGCTGTCGTCCATGGTCTTCGTGACGCGCCCGCCGACCGCCACCCCGACCGGTCGCTACCTGGGCTGCGTGCACCTGCAACGGTTACTGCGCGAGCCGCCGGCCGACCTGGTCGGCGGCATCGTCGACAGCGAGCTGCTGACCCTCAAGCCGGAGACCCCGCTGGCCGCGGTGACCCGCTACCTGGCCGCCTACAACCTGGTGTGCGGGCCCGTCGTCGACGACCAGAATCACCTGCTGGGCGCGGTGACGGTGGACGACCTGCTCGACCACCTGCTACCGCACGACTGGCGGGTAGACATGCAGGAACTGGACGCCGCCGGCCGGCACGAGGGTGTGGGGGAATCCGCGTGAGCAAGTCCACGGCGCCGCGCGGGTTGTACACCCCGCGGACGTCGCGCCGGTTCTCGCCGCGCCTGGACCCCGAGACGGTGGGGCAGTTCACCGAGTCGATCGCCCGGTTCTTCGGCACCGGCCGGTACCTGCTGCTGCAGACGATCGTGGTGGTGGTGTGGATCGCGATCAACCTCTTCGCCGTCGCCGCCCGCTTCGACCCCTACCCGTTCATCCTGCTGAATCTCGCCTTCTCCACCCAGGCCGCCTACGCCGCCCCGCTAATCCTGCTGGCCCAGAATCGTCAGGAGAATCGCGACCGGGTGGCGTTGGAGGAGGACCGCCGCCGGGCCGCACAGACCAAAGCGGACACCGAGTTTCTGGCCCGCGAATTGGCCTCGCTGCGCCTGGCCGTTGGCGAGGTGGTGACGCGCGAATACCTGCGCCACGAGCTCGATGACCTGCGGACTTTGCTCACCGAGCTGAGCCCGGAAACCGCCGATTCGGACACCGTCCGCGACGGCCAAGCGGCGGTTAAGACAACTAAGAAATCGGGCTGAGAAGCAGTTCGGCCATTGCGCCACTCGCGTCACAAGAGTTATGTATGGTGATCTGGTTCACCGAGCTCGGCAAACGGTGAACGCAGCTCACACACCTAGGACGGTCGAGTGCGCATTGGGGGAAGCCGGGGTGTCAGCCCGGCCGCCGCGACGGAGCGGCAACGGGCACTTCGTGTTACGCGTTCGCCGGCATTCGGCGTCGCAATTCTCACGCCATTGATTTTCGCGGGGGCGGTCAGCGGCGCGGCACCTTCGTTACCGCAGCGGCTGCCGCCGGTGCACGCCTCGATCACCCCGGTGGCCGCGGTGTCGCCGACGGTTCCCGACCTGTCCGGGCCGACGGTCGTCGCAATTGACCGCTCGCCGACGGCTTTTCACGTCGCCGAACCCGCCCTCTCCGCCCCGCCGCCGGCGATGATCGTCAACGCGCCTGGCGCGCTTGGCATTCCGAGCATCGCGCTCGCGGCCTACCGCAACGCCGAGCAGAAGATGGCCGTGGCCGCCCCGGCTTGCGGCGTCAGCTGGAATTTGCTGGCCGGTATCGGGCGCATCGAATCGGGCCACGCGGGCGGCGGCGCGGTGGACGCGCGCGGCACCGCCGTGGTGCCGATCTACGGGCCCGCCCTGGACGGCACCCTGCCCGGCAACGAGGTGATCGTCGCGAGCAGCGGCGCCGGCAGCCGCGTCACCTACGCCCGGGCGATGGGACCGATGCAGTTCCTGCCCGGCACCTGGGCGCGCTACGCCTCCGACGGCAAGGGCGACGGCGTCGCGGACCCGCAGAACCTGTTCGACGCCACCCTGGCGGCCGCCCGGTACCTGTGCAGCGGCGGGTTGAACCTGCGCGACCCGTCCCAGGTGATGACCGCGATCCTGCGCTACAACAACTCGCTGCCCTACGCGCAGAACGTGCTGGGTTGGGCGTCGGCGTACGCGACGGGCGTCGTCCCGGTCGACCTGCCGCCGATGACCGGCCCGCCGCCTCCGCTCGGCGACGCGCATCTCGAGCACCCCGAGGGGCTCGGGCCCAACCTGCCGATGAACATCAACGGCCTGCCCTCCGACGATCCGCTGGCGCGCACGCCGCTGATCGACCTGAGCAACCCACAGGTCAGCGGGCCGCCCCCGCTGTTCCCCTGGATGGCGCCGGCGCCGCAGCAGGCCCCGGGCCGGATGCCCGGCTGCACGGTGATCTGCATCGGGTCGCAGACCCCGCCGCCGCCGGCCGCCACCCCGCCATGGGGACCGCCGCCGCCGGGCTCGACGTCGATGCTCTTGACCATGCCGAGCTCGGTGATCGGACGCCGCAGTTCGGGGTCGATCACCTTGCCCAGCGCGGCGCGGATGGCGGCGCTCAGCTCGGCTGCGGGGGCAGAGGATTCATGACGGCTCATCACCGCCGAGTGTAGGCGGGTGCGCCGACGCGCCGGTCAGCCGGCCGCAGCTGGTCCCGGCCGCTTGGGCGCGGGCGCGTTCGCCGTTGCCGCAGGCTTGGGCGACGGCGAGGCCTGCGGCGCCGGGCTCGCCGGCGGCGCGGCCGGTGCGGGAGCCGCTGGCGGTTCCGGCGGGGCCGGGGCGCCCAACAGTGGCGCGGCCCGATGCTGCACCGGGCGCTGCAGCAGTTCCTGGCCGACGTCTACTGGGGTGACCTGGACGTCCTTC
>NZ_LZJC01000067.1 GCF_001666755.1 Mycobacterium sp. E1214
GTGTTGTCCTTGTTCGCCCGCAGCGCGTCGAGTTCCGTCGCGTACACCTGCTCCACCCGGGCGCCGCCCCCGCCGCCCTAGGACGTGGCAAACCCGCTCGGCGAAGCGCACACTGGCAGGAACGGCACGAGCGGGCGAGGAGGTCGCGTGGGCGAGCACGGTGCATTTGGATTCGATCCCGAAGACTTCGACCGGGTGATCCGGGAGGGCAGCGAGGGGCTGCGCGAGGTGTTCGAGCGGCTGGGCAAATTCGTCGGCGCGCCCGGCCCGCGGTCGGGGTGGTCGGTCCTCTTCGACGACCTGTCGCGGCGGCCTCGCCCGGCGCCCGAGACCGCCGGTGAAGCCGGTGACGGGGTGTGGGCCATCTACACGGTGGACGCCGGCGGCGGCGCCCGGGTGGAGCAGGTGTACGCGACGGAACTCGACGCGCTGCGGGCGAACAAGGACAACACCGACCCCAGCCGCAAGGTGCGGTTTCTGCCCTACGGCATCGCCGTCAGCGTCCTCGACGGCGACACCGACGACCGGCCTGAGGGCCCGCGCGCCGACTAATTCGCCAATTCGCCGGCCGATTTCGGCCGGTTAGGTAACTTCTGTTCGTGCCCGAGTTGCCGAACCGCCAGATCGTGCTCCGCCGCCGCCCGTCGGGACTGGTGCAGCCCGCCGACACCGAGACGATCACCGCGCCGGCACCCGAACCCGCCGAGGGCGAGGCGCTGCTGCGCACCACCTACGTCGGCATCGATGCCGCCGCCCGCACCTGGCTCGACGATCAGCCCAGCTATCTCCCGCCGGTCCAGCTCGGTGAGGTCATCCGGGCGGCGGGGATCGGCGAGGTCGTCGCATCCCGGTGCGACGCCTACGCCGTCGGCGACGTGGTAACCACGCTGACCGGCTTCCAGGAATACGTGCTCATCCGCGACGACCTGTTCAGCACGCCGATCCCCGGTGAGGACGACCAGTTGGCGATCATGTCGGTGTACGGGCCGACCGGCGCCACCGCGTATTTCGGGATGACCGACATCGGCAAGCCCACCGAAGGGGAGACCGTCGTGGTCTCGGCCGCCGCGGGGGCCACCGGGTCGGTCGCCGGGCAGATCGCGAAGATCGCGGGCGCGCGGGTGGTCGGCATCGCGGGCGGCCCGCAAAAGTGCCGCGCGGTGGTGGAGGACTTCGGCTTCGACGCGTGCATCGACTACAAGAACGAGGACGTGCCGGCGGCGCTCAAACGGCACTGCCCCCAGCGCGTCGACGTCTATTTCGACAACGTCGGCGGCCCCATCCTCGACGCGGTGCTCGGCCGGCTGGCGTCACGCGCGCGGGTGGTGCTGTGCGGCGTCATCTCCAGTTACCTGACCGGCGAGCACCCCGGCCCGGCGAACTACGTCAACCTGCTGGCCAAGACCGCGCTGATGCAGGGCTTCAACGCCCTCGACCAGTGGGGCCGGTTCGACGAGGCCTTCACCGCGCTGCGGCAATGGGAGTCCGAGGGGCGACTCAAGCACCGGCAGACCGTCTTTGAGGGCATCGACTCGTGCGTCGATGCCCTCAACGGCCTGTTCACCGGGGTCAACATCGGCAAGACGCTGGTCAAGCTCAGCGAACCCGGTTCCCGGTAGCCGGGGCGGGCGAGCTCAGCCCTCCCCGAGCGCGCGGTGCAGCGCCTTCTTGGCTTCCGTCAGCGCCTCCAACACCGTGGCCTGCGCCTGGGCCAGTTGCTGCTTCTGCTCGTCGGTGCCCGTCCAGGCGATGGTGCGGGCCAGCCCGGCGATCTCGAACAGTTCCTTGCGGATTTTAAGGGCGTCGCCGAATTTGGCGGCACGGCCGAGGAACGCGTGCGCGGTCTCGCTGCTGACGCCCCGCCAGGCCAGGATGTTGCGGCCCAGCTCGGTCAGCGTCGCCACTCCGTTTTCCACCGTGACGGCGCCGCGACCGGCGAGGATGCCGATTGCCAGCTCTGCCACGTCCTGCGGGGGAGTGAACGCGCCCTGCGTCGCGTCCGTCACCCGCTGCACCACCTGTGCCGCGTCGGCGGGACCGTCGAGCAGCAACGCCGCGGTGACGAACGCCGCCCGCTTGAGCCCGTGACGGCCGTGCTTGCCGAATCCCGGGCCGTGCTGCCCGAACGCCGGGCCGCCCCAGCCGAACCCAGGGCCGCCGAACCCGGGACCGCCGAAACCGGGGCCACCACCGAAACCGGGGCCGCCGAAACCGGGCCCACCGAAGCCGGGCCCACCGAAGCCGGGACCACCGAAAAATCCACCAGACATTGCAGTTCCTTTCGTTTCATCCGCAGATATCAACCTCCTTGATACCACCGACTGACGCGATGTCAACGACGTTGATGGTCGGTGGGTGTCACCGCAGGTCGACCGGCGCGGCCGCGGGATCGGACCGGCGGGGCGGGATGCGAACGACCCCGGTGCGTGGTTTAGTAACACCGTTTGCGAGAGTTTCCTGGGGGTATCGCGCCCGGTTGCAGGAACGGCTTTCACGATTGGTGGGATGTAGATGGATCGTCGCAGCATGTTGTTGACGTCCGGGCTCGGCATGCTGGGGGCTGCGATGCGACTCCCGCAAGCCTGGGCAACCCCGTCCGCACCGGAGGCGCCGCCGTCGGCCGGGGGCGGTGGCCCCTACATCTTCGCCGACGAATTCGACGGGCCCGCGGGCTCACCTCCCGACCCGAGCAAGTGGACCATCCAGACGTGGCAGGACGATGTGTTCCCGCCCGTCGAGGGCATCTACCGCGACGACCGCCAGAACGTGTACCAGGACGGCCACTCCAACCTCGTGCTGTGCGCCACCCACGACTTCCTCAGCAACACCTATTACAGCGGCAAGCTGCGCGGCACCTTCCGCAGCATGATCAACCAGACGTGGGAGGCGCGGATCAAGCTCGACTGCCTGTTCCCCGGCCTGTGGCCGTCGTTCTGGGGGGTCAACGAGGACCCGCTGCCCGACGGTGAGGTCGACATCTTCGAGTGGTACGGCAACGGCCAGTGGGCCCCGGGCACCACGGTGCACGCGGCGTCCAACGGCAAGACCTGGGAGGGCAAATCCATCCCCGGACTGGTTGACGGCAACTGGCACACCTGGCGGATGCATTGGGGCGAAGAGGGATTCGAGTTCTCTCGGGACGGCGCCGAGTACTTCAAGGTGCCCAACAAGCCGATCCACGTCGCCGGCGGCGCTCCCGACGATTTCCGGTGGCCGTTCAACATCCCCGGCTACTGGATGACCCCGATGTTCACTCTCGCCGTCGGCGGCGTGGGTGCCGGTGACCCGGCGGCGGGCCAATTCCCCTCCTCGATGCTGGTCGACTACCTCCGAATCTGGTGACTACCGCTCGGCTTTGAGCACCTGCACCAGGTTGAACTGCCAGCGTTCGACCAGCCGGAACCCCAGATCGTGGGGGACCCCGAAGGCGGGCGTGGGGCCGTAGACCGGACCGGGCGGCAGCGCCGGGCCCTGCTCGTGTGCCGGCAGCGACGGATCCGCCTGCGTGATGATCCAGACAACCCCGCAGTGGCTCAACGGGGTTGCGACCACCTCTGGGATGAGGTTGGTGTCGAAGACGTCGTTGCGGTCGGTCGCCCGCTGCCACAGCGTGAGGTCGACCAGCTTGCGGTACGCGTCGGGGCGCGCCGCCAGCAGCGGGCGCATCGGGGCGGGCATGAAGGTGACGGTGTCGTTGACCAGTAGGCAGTCACCGGCGGCCGCCTTGGCGGTGATCAGGTCGGCCACCTGACTGTAGTCCATGCCGTATTTCGCGTACGGATTCAGCTGTGTCCGAACGTAGTTGGGTGCCGCGGCAACGGCGAACAGGCCGACCAGGGCGGCGGCCCGCCAAGGTCTCGAGGCGACGGCGCCGACACACACCCCGAGGACGAGCGCCACCGCAGGACCGGTGAAGGTGAGGTAGCGCGGCGTGTAGATCGGATGGACGACGGTGGAGAAGACCACGATCACCGCGGTGGGCAACGCCGCCCACGCCGCCCCCAAGAGCAACAGCTGTCGCTCTCCCGCCCCGACGCCGGTCGCCCACAGCCACCGCGCGATCGCCGCGGCGATCACCAACGCCGCGAGGACCGCAAAAAGAGGGTCACGTTCGAAGTACTGCTGGACGACGACGTCTTCGATGGTCCGGTGTCCGACGGGCGCCACCCATTTGATCTGCGGGGTCTGCCTGACGACCCGAATCACGAACGGCACCAGGGCGACTAGCGTCAACGCTGCCGTCGCCGCGAACGGAGCGAGGCTGCGCCGATACCTCACGACGTAGCCGGCGTGCACCAGGATCAGCAGGGCCAGATAGACGTCCAGCAACATCGATGCCGCCAGAAAAATGCCGTAATAAGCCCAGCGCCAACGGCTTTCCTGTCGCGTCAGCCCGACCAGCAGTATCGTCAACCACACCGCTGCGGCCATCGAGACGGCGTACGGGCGCGCTTCCACCGCCGCCCATGTCGAACGCGGCAGGATCGCGGTGAGCACACCGGCGCTGACCGCGACGCTGCGCGACGAGAACTGCTTGCCCAACACCACAATTCCGGCCGCCGCGGCGCCCATCGCCAGCGCGCTCGGGGCGCGGGACCAGAACTCGGTGGGTGGAACAATCTGAAACCAGCCGTGCATGAACAGGTAGTACAGGCCATGGACGGCGTCGACATTGCCGAGCATCCGCCACAGTTGGCCGACCGAACGGCTGTAGGCGGCCGAGACGGTGGCCGCCTCGTCGTACCAGAACGACGGCCGGGCCGCACCGGCCAGACCTATTGCGGCGCCGAGGACTCCGATGAGCAGCGGGTCCAGCAGCGCGGGGCTTCGCCTGGTCTCGCTGAACACCTCGTCATGGTGCCAGAAGCGGGGTGTGGGTCAGCTAAGCAGCCAGACGTGCCAGAACCCGTCGGGGCCCAGGCGGCAGTCGTACCGGCTGTACAGGTGGTCGTTGTGCGTGAGCTCGACGTGCGGGGCGTCGGCCATGCAGCCGGCGTCGCTCGAGTAGATGCCGTCAACTTCGATTTCGTCGGCGTTGGCCGTGCCCGCTCCGGCGGTCAGAAGCCCGCCGAACGCCAGCAAGCCGGCAGCCATAACTCGGTTCATTTCGGGGTCCCCTCGGCCGTCTCTGTCCCGTGCGAGGCGACTATATCCAGCCGGTGAGGCCGACGCGCGGTAAACGATCCAACTCCAGTTATTCGAACGTATGATCGAACGATGGCTCCGTTCGCGTCGATCGGCTACAACGGCCAACCCCTGCGCCACCCGTTTCACGTGGTGCGGCCGCCGGTCGCGGTGCTGGTCGACCTGACGGTGTTGTTCCCGCGCGAGCCACACCGGTCGGGCCGCTATCAACCCAACGGCCTGCAGTTGCACAAGGTGGTGGAGGGGTGGCTGAGCTGCTGGGGCTTGTGCGAACAGGGCGACTGGTGGGGGCTGGTGACCTATCCCGTGGTTTACGGCGCTCAACGCAAGACCGTGACGCATTGGATTCCCGCGTGGGTGCTGCGCCGCAAGGGGCGATGACGCTTTGCCGGACCCCGCCGCGACCCACGCGGTAACGCGTGACGCTGTCCGTGCCGCTACCTTCGCGCCATGGTCGACGGCGGTGTCCGGCGAAGCGGTGCGCGGGCGACGGCCCAATGCGATGATTGCTGCCCGTGGACGCAAGTTGGGCCCCCGTGCTCACCAAGCTGGTGGCGCTGGCGGCGGTCATCGCGCTCTCGCCCATCACGATCATCCCGGCCGTCTTGGTCCTGCACGCGCCCCGGCCCCGGCCGACCAGCCTGGCCTTCCTGACCGGCTGGTTGCTCGGCCTGCTCGCGCTGACCGCGGCGTTCGTCAGCGGCTCGGAGTTCCTCACCGGCTTTCACTCGACCCCGCCGAAGTGGGCGTCCTGGTTGCGCGTGGTCCTCGGCGCGGCGCTCCTCGCGCTGGCGGGCTTTCACTGGTTCACCCGGCACCGCCACCGCCGCATGCCGCGCTGGATGCGGTCGTTCTCCACTCTCACGCCGGGACGCGCGGGCGCGATCGGCGCCGCGCTGGTGCCGCTGCGGCCCGAGGTACTCATCCTGTGTGCCGCCGCGGGGTTGGCCGTCGGCAACAGCACCCTTGGCGCCGCCGCCCAGGTGGCGGCCGCCGGCCTGTTCGTCGTCCTCGCCGCGTCGTCGGTCGCGGTCCCGGTCGTCGCCTACGTCGCCGCCGGGGACCGGCTCGACGCGACGCTGCAGCGCCTCAAGGCGTGGATGGAGGCCAATCACGACGCGATGATGGCCGTGATCTTGTTGCTCATCGGATTGGTCGTGCTCTACAACGGGATTCGCATGCTGGTCTAACTACCGGCGCGCTTCGGCGCCGCGTCGGCACGGCAATGGAAGGATGCCGCCATGGCAGGAAGTTGGGGCACGGTCTTGACCGGGCTCGTCCCCCTCGGGCTGGTCATTTCGCTGTCGCCCCTCACGGTCATCCCGGCGGTGCTGGTGCTGCAGGCGCCGCGCCCCCGGCCGAGCAGTCTCGCGTTTCTGCTGGGTTGGCTGCTGTCGTTGGCCGCGCTGACGGCGGTATCCGTCGCCGCCTCCGGTCTGCTCGGTGGCCTGGACAAGGCACCGCCCCGGTGGTCGTCGTGGCTGCGGGTGGTGTTCGGGGTGGCGCTGATCGGCTACGGCATCTACAAGTGGGTCACCCGGCGCGCCCACACCGAGTCCCCCGGCTGGATGCGGTCTTTCGCCACCATCACCCCGGCCCGCGCGGCCGTCACCGGGGCGGTCCTGGCGGTGGTGCGCCCGGATGTCGCGCTCATCTGCGTACCCGCCGGGTTGGGCATCGGCACCGCCGGGCTGGGTCTGGCCGGTGACTGGGCCGCCGCGGCGTTCTTCGTCGCCGTCGCCGCGTCGAGCGTCGCGATCCCGATCCTCGCCTACCTCGCGGCCGGGAGCCGGCTCGACGACCCGCTGGCACGGCTGAAGGACTGGATGGACCGCAACAACGCCGCGCTGCTGGCGGCCGTCTTGGTGCTGATCGGGGCGATGGTCTTCTATCACGGGGTGCACGCCCTGCGGTAGCCGCCGTCGGCCAGGCCGGCCTCTTCTTCGAACTCGTTGACCACGCCGAAGCTCAACTCGCGCAATAACTCCCGGCCGTAACCGGAGAGCATGCCCAAGTAGCCGCGGTCCGCCCACTGCCGGCAGTGGCGCTCCTCGTGGTGCAGCACCCGATCCAGGGCGAGTCCGCTGGGCCGCGGCGTGCCGTCCCGATCCGCGTACCACGCTCGCCCCGAGCGCACGATCCGGCGCAGCTGATCCTCCCCGTCGGGCACCCCACCGACGTTGACCATGAAGATGTCGCCCCAGGTGGTGCCGGCTCGCGCGCTGAACAATCGCTGAATCCAGTTGCCGCCCAAGCCCATCAGGATGCCGTTGGGCGTGCTGGCCAGGCGGCCCCCGTTGCGATGCACAAACCCGACGTCTCGGCCGTAGGTCCAGTGATTGTCGTTCTGCCGCTTGGCGATTCGCGCCACTTCTGCGGCGGCGTACGGGGTGGCGGGAAAGTCGGTGGGCCCATCGCCCGCCTTGCCGTAGCCGGTGCCCGCGTTCACCACGTAGGTCATCAGCGCCGCCTCGCGGGCGTGCTGACCGGCGATGCCGCGCGGCAGGACGAAGAAGGATTTGCCATCGGGATCCCGGACCTCGGTCAGCGCGTCCAGCACCCGGAAGCTGGCCGGGCTGATCCCGTAGCGCCGGGTGATCTCGTCGACGACCGAGGGGGCAACGCCGCACCGCTCGGCGTTGTCGTGCCATCTCGTCCAATAGCCCTGTGCGTCCATCTCCAAGCACCAATTTAGGGTGTAACCAATGAACAGGCGGCCCTGGCAACGCGCGCGCGGCATCAAGCAGATCACCCGAGGGCTGGGCACGCTGGACCGGGAGGTGTTCGACGCCGTCGCCGCGACCGACACCCCGCTGCTCGACACGGTGATGCCGCCGCTGACCCGGGCCGCCGACCACTCGAAATTGTGGTTCGCGATCGGGGCCGCGCTGCTGGCCAGCGGCAACCAGAGCGCACAGCGCGGCGCGCTGCGCGGGATCGTCACGCTGGGCGTGTCCAGCCTGGTCACCAACCAGGTCGCCAAGCGGATCCGGCCGCGCCCCCGCCCGGTCTATGACAAGGTGCCCGCGATCCGGCGGGTGCGGCGGCCCACGTCGAGCTCGTTGCCCTCCGGGCATTCCGCCAGCGCCGCCGCGTTCGCCGTGGGGGTGGGTCTGGAGAACCCGCTGCTGGGTTTCGGGCTGTCGTTGCTGGCGGGGTTGGTGGGCCTGTCGCGGGTGGCGACCGGCGTGCACTACCCGGGCGACGTGGTCGCCGGGTTCGGTATCGGCTCGGGCATCGCGGTCCTGGGGGGCCGGTTGGTGCCGCCGATCGTCGAAACCGCGCTGCCGCGAACGGAACCCCTGCGGCTGCCGGCCCGCCCGCGGCCCGACGGCGCGGGTGTGGTGCTGGTCATCAACCCCGCATCGGGTGGCGGCACCGGCGCCCGCGTGGTCGACGAGGTGCGAAAGGCGCTGCCGCAGGCTGACATTCGCGAGCTCAAGCCCGACGACGATCCGGCGCAGGTGTTGCGTGGCGCCGCCGCGGATGCCGAGGTGCTCGCGGTCGGCGGTGGTGACGGCACCGTCGCGACCGCCGCGGCGGTGGCCGTCGACGCCGGGCTACCGCTGGCCGTCTTCCCCGCGGGCACGTTCAATCATTTCGCCAAGGACATCGGCTGCGACACCGTGGCCAAGACGGTCGACGCGATCCGCCGCGGCTCCGCGGCCTACGTGGATCTGGTGTGCCTCAACGACTCCGAACTGGTGCTCAACACCGCCAGCATCGGCGCCTACCCGACCTTCGTCGAGCAGCGCGAGAAGCTGGAGAAGCGCATCGGCAAGCCGCTGGCCGGTCTGTACGCGATGTTGCGGACGCTGCGCGGCGACGCGCCCGTGCGAATCCGCTACGACAACAAGACACTGCAGACGTCGCTGTTCTTCCTGGGCAATTCCGTGTACCTGCCCACCGGGTTCGCCCCGTCGCGACGCACCCGCATGGACGACGGCCTGATCGACGTGCGAATCCTCGAGACGGGCCGGCGTTGGGCACGGACCCGGATCTTGACGGCGTTGGCGCTGGGCCGCCTGGAGCGCAGCCCGCTCTATCGCGAACTGCAGGTGCCCGAATTCACGTTCAGCACTGTGGATGGCCCGACCGTCATCGCCCGCGACGGTGAGGTGGGCGACGAATACCGGGAGGCGCGTTTCACCGCGAAATATCGTGCGCTGGCGGTGTTTCGGCCGCTGCCGGGTTAGGGACGCCCTCCTACGCCGGCCGAGGCGTCCGCGCGATCACTCATCTGGCACAGCCGGCATCGTGCGTGATGCCCGTCTGGCGCGCACGAATCTCACGGTGAACAGGCACACGAGTGGCGTCAAAGCCACACCGAAGGCCAGCATTTCCAGGCCGTCACTGTGATGCAGCCGCTGCATGGCCGCCGGCGAGTAAACACCGCGGATGATCGCATCGGGACTGGGATGCGCGGTGGGAGGCAGCGTCAGTTCGGGTGGTGTGTCGCCGGGATGGTTCAGGTGCTCCACCGAGTGCCCACCACGCAGCCCGTTGACGTGCAGCACTGAGCAGGTGTCGGAGGCGCGCATGCGATGCGTCTCGCAGTAAGGACCTGCCAGGTATTGGTACGCGAGCAAGTAAGCCAGCAGGGTCATGCCGTAGATGAATACAAAAAAGCTGCCGAGGAACGCATATCCGATAGCCGTCGATAAGCGCCTGCGCCGCGCCTGGACGACCTGCGCGACACGCCGTACCTGCTCTTCCCCTTGCATCCGTACTTCATCATGACGCGTGAATGCGCGTTGTGCGACGAAGTCCGATCAGACGCGTATCCGTGCGGTACGAAGTGACGGCTCTGTTTCGTTGCTTGGCGTTAGCCAACTTGCTCCGCGTGCCGATCAAGGCATGCGCGCCGCTAGGCGTTCGGGCACAGGTCGCGCAGGGCGAAGATGACCACGTCGGCGGCCTGGCGGCCGTTGATGCCACCGTTGCCTTGGTCGGCGTCGGAGCGCTGCAGCGCCAAGCCTTCCAGCTGCGTCGGCGATGCGCCCCACGACAACTGCTGGCACAGGTCCGCGCCCATCTGCAACAGCGCATCGTCGCCACCGTTGATGGCGTGAATGTTGGCGTTGTGCAGGTCGTTGAGGAACGAGGTTTGGTCGGCTTGTGCCGGACCGGCCCAACCGATCCCGCCGATCACCAACGGCCCGGCGACCAGCGCCCCGCCCACCAGCCGGCCATACAGCGTCCGTCCCGCCATGGCTTTGTCTCCTTTGCCCGCGCCCGATTCGGATGATGCGCTTTTCGCGAAAGCTCATCAAAACACGCCGCGCACACTAAGTCCCGCGAATGAACGGTGAACGACGAGCGGCCGGCCGGCGGGCCACCGTTGTGGTTGCGGCCCGACGTGACCGCGCTGGGCGCGCGGCACATCGGAGCTGCCGCGTGGCAATCGCCGTCGCGGCCTCAGCGCGTGCGGGTCGCGCCGCGCGGCTAACGGGCGACAGGCGCGTCAGGCGTCGGGGCAGAGGTCGCGCTGGGCGTAGCCCACGACGTCGTCGGCCTGCTGGGGTGTCAGCCCCCCGGCGCCTTGTCTTGCGTCGGAGCGTTGCAGCGCAAGGCCTTCCAGCTGTGCCGGCGGGGCGCCCCACGACAGTTGCTGGCACAGGTTCAAGCCGGCCTGTAACAGCGCGGCGTCACCGCCGGACGTGGCGTGGATGCCATCCCGGTGCATATCGCTCAAGAAAGCCGACGCGTCGGCGTGCGCGGGTGTCGCCCAGGCGATCGCGACGGCCGTCAACGGGCCGCCCAACAGCGCCGCGCCGCGCAGCGATGTGGCGATGAGCCGCGGTGAAGCCACAGTGCCGTCTCCTCTGCTTGTCAACAGTTTCACTCAGCGTGTTCACTTTTATGAAACCTTATGTTCATGTTGAGTGCACTCGGAATTTCCTGTGAATGAGCTGCGCAGAGATTTGGTCGGCGCGAGAAAAAGGGCCGCGCTCGCGCGTGGCCCTTTAGAAGGGAGGCGGCTAGTACTTCAGTTGGCCGCGATCGACGGGCACCTGGCAACCCGACAGGGTGGCCGAGCCGCTACCGGCCAGCCAGGCAATTACGTCGGAGACTTCTTCGGGCATCAGCAGGCCGAGCCGCTCGGGATCGGTGACGCCGTGCGGTTGCAGAGGCATCGGGGAGAGGCTGTGCAGGTAGTGCGGGTAGCGGCCCAGGATGTCCGACATGCCTTCGAATCCGGTCATCGGGGTTTTCACCGCGTAGGGGTGCACGGAGTTGACCCGGATCCCATATTCACCCAGCTCGAGGGCCAGGGCGTTGGTCAAACCGACGAGCCCATGCTTGGAGGCGGAATAGTGGCCGTTGCCCGGAGTGGCCTTCAATCCCGTCGATGAGCTCACCACGATGATCGAGCCGCCGTTTCCCGCGGAGATCATCGCCGGCACCGCGGCGCGGATCGTCCGCCATGTCCCGCTCAAGTTGACGCCGATGACGGTGTCCCACTGCTCCTCGGACATTTCCCACAGCCGGTTCCAGCTCAGGACTCCGGCGTTCGCCACCACGATGTCGAGCCGCCCAAGCTGAGCGACACCGTCCGCCACAACCTGCTGCAAGGCCGTCAGGTCACGAATGTCCACCTCGTGAGTCAGCACGTCGCGGCCCGTCGACTTCACCGCGCGCGCCGTTTCAGCCAATTCGTCGGCGGTCGCGGGTGGGTAGGCGATGCTCGGCGACGCCGAACCGCACAGATCGAGGGCGATGACGTCGGCTCCCTCGGCCGCCAGCCGCACCGCGTGCGCGCGGCCCTGCCCCCGAGCGGCGCCGGTCACCAGAGCCACCCGTCCTGCGAGGCTGCCGTCACCTGGTGGCATCGGAATCCTTTCCCGTGGCAAGGAGTCGACCGGGCCATGACATCGCGCCCCGCCGGACACCCGTATCACGGCTCGCCGCCCGATCGGGTTCACTCTCATCTGGCGGCGCGCCGGCTCGGGCGCCTCAGTCGCCGCTAGCGCTCGCCATTCGCGGCTGGCGCGGCGTCGCGCGTCCGATTGACCCAGCTCACAACGGGTTTACGGAAGCTGTTCGAGTTGTGATGGCGTCGTGACGTCACCTTTTGGATACGACGCGGTGCGGCGCGTGTCGTGTCGCGGTGTGACTGCTGACAATTGGCGCGGTCGGGAAACGACTTCGGTACGGCTATGCGGTTCTGCTGCACCGACGATTGCGAACTATGTGAGCGCGAATATAAGGAGAGTTGACGCTGATGGCGATCGTCGATCGGTTCAACATCAAAGTGGTTGCCAGCGCGGGCTTGTGCGGAGCGGCCATAGCGTTGAGCCCGGACGCGGCAGCCGCCCCACTGATCACGGGCGGACACGCGTGCATCGAGGGGCAGGCGGGTGAGGCGCCCTTCGTCGCTGGTGCACCGGCGGCCGGCGGTGCGCCCGCCGCGGCCGGCGCCTGCGCGGCGCCCCTCACCGATATGTCCGGCGTGCCGCTGGCCGTGCCCGGCCCGCTGCCGCTGGTGCCCCCGGTGCCCGTCGTGCCGCCGGTGCCCATCGCGCCGCCGATACCCGTGGTGCCCGCCGGTGCGCCGCTGGTTGCGCTCGCCGGCCCGGCGGATGGGCTCCCAGCCGCCCCGATCATCGACATGTCCGGCGTCAAGGACGTCACGACGGGTCCGGCGCCGTCCGGTGGTCCGGTGCCCGGTCAGCCGGTCCCTGCGGGGCCTGCGAGCTGACACCTCCGAATTCACCGACGGGCCCGCTGGTTTGACGCCAGCGGGCCCGCCTTTTTTGTTGGGCGCAGCGCCATCGTCATCGGCGAAGCAGCAGCCGCTAATGGCTTGCGGAGTGGTCCCGTGGTATCGGCCTTCGGCGCAAGGCGTGCGCCTCAGTCTTGGCAGGCGGCACGGGAGCGCAGCTGAGGTGTCGCGCAGCCGCGCGGGGTTCGATCCGCATGAAAAAGCCCCGCACCCGTGTTGCGCTTGGGTGCGGGGCTTTTCGGGTCGGGCGCTCGCTAATCCTGCACGATCACGGGATCACCGACGTTGACGTGGTTGTAGTACCACTCGGCGTCATCGGGGCTCAGGCTGATGCAGCCGTGGCTGACGTTCTCGAGCCCCAGTGACCGTAGGGCCCACGGCGCCGAGTGCACGAACAGGCCGCGGCTGGTGATGCGGACGGCGTAGTCAACAGTGAGTAGGTAGCCGTCGGGGTCGTCGACGGGAATGCCCACGCTGCTCGAATCCATGGTGATAGAGCGCTCTTTGGACAAAACTGTGTAGGACCCGACGGGCGTCGCGAACTCCGGGCGGCCCATCGACGCCGGCATCACGCCCTGCTCCCCGAAGTGGGGGCGGTGGTGCGGCGCGGGAAGCTGGGTCGGCGGTCCCGCCTCGACGCCGTCGATGCTGACGGTGAACGTGTGCTCGGAGATGCTGGCCGTACCGATGACCGCGGGACCCGTCTTGATCTCGGAGGTGGCCTCACCCACCGTCAGCGCAATCGTGCTGTGCGCCGGCCAATATCGGTCGGGCACCCACTGCACGACCTTGTTGTCGAGCCACTGGAATGTGCCGGTCATGGTGGGCGTCGACTTCACCTCGACGGCCCGCTCGGCGGCGCGCCGGTTGGCAACGGGGGCGGTGAACGTCACGACGACGGGGTGGGCCACCCCGACCGCTTGGCCCCGTGCCGGCGAGATCGACGCGACGGTGAAAGTCGGTGACTGATTCGCCGCGGCCACGCTCAGCGCGGCCGGGCCCGCGACCACACTTGCCGCGATACCGAACACCACAAGAACACACCGAACAACCGCCCGCATGGCTCCCATTCCTTCTAACTGACAGAGTTGTAATACCGATGATGGTAAATCCCCTCTGACCTGCGGAAGCGCAAGGGCGCGTGTGTATTTCGGTAACGCGTCGATCACGGTTCGGCAACGGCGGTTTAGGCGCGGAGACGGGCCGAACGTCGAGGTCAGGCGCTAAGAGCGCGCCCGCAGGTCAAGATCAGGACAAGGTGCGGACCTCGCGGAAATGACGTGTTTCGGCTGCACTGCGTCGCCGTCCGGCGCGCGCTAGTGGTGGACCCCGGCGCTGACCGAGCCGCCGCTGCTACCGCCGGGCGCGCTGCCGGTGCCGCCACTGCGCGGGCCGCCACCGGGCTGGGTGTTGCCGCCGGAACCGCTTGGGCTGCTCGGTGTTTGGCCGTCTGCAGGCGCTCCACTGCCGGGGTGCACGCCGGGATTGTGTGCCGTTCCTTGCCCGGGTGGCGTCTGATGGGCGGCCGGTGATTGCGGTGGGGGAGTCTGCGCTGGGGGCCGGGCGGGTGGCGGTGCCTGGACGACGGGTGGGCTTGCCGGCGGATCGGGCAGATGGATCGGTGGCAGGGGGACCGGTAGCACCGACGGCATGACCAGCGGGGCCGGCGCCGCGGGAACGGGAACGGGGGGCACGGCGGCGCCCGGAACGTCAGGCGGCGGTGCCACCGGTGGTGGCGTCAGCGCGATGGGCGCCGACGGCGCGGGCGTGACCGCCTTGGCGGTGACCACAGGCTCGGGTGCGAGTACCTGCTCGGCCGGGGCCACCAGATTGTGCAGAGGGGCGGGCAACATCCCGACTGTCGTGTGGACCCCGACCGTCAGGGCCACCTCCAGGGCCAGGGCCGCGCTGAAGCCGGCCACCGCAATCGCGCTGCCCACCAACAACTTTGGCCTGCGGACGGCTGTGGCGCGGTTGGGCAGGACGACGGTGGGGGCCTGGGCGCCGTCGTCGTCGACGGCGCTGTACGCGTGGCCATCGGGTCGCCCGCCACCGAGGTGTGGGAAGCCGCCGGTGTCAGGGTCTTGGGCGTAGGCCAGCGCGGTGGTTGACGTGGTGAATGCGTGCGCGGACGCCAGCGCGGCCCCGCGGGCGAGCGCGGTCTCCGGCTGCCCGGGGGCGCTGACCGCCAAATTCGTCGCCTCCTGCAGGCTCCGGGCGAGGGGGCCGACGTCGACGCCGTGGCCGATCACCATCAGGCCACCCGGGCGGCCCGGCCCTTCGCCGAGCCCGGCCACCATGTCGGCGAGTGCGTCGGGGGTAAGGACGGGTGTCGTGTGGACTTCGGAAGCGGACCCGTCAGAGGTTTCGACCACCGCCAGCGTTGCGATGTCGGGTTCCACCAGCAACATCGCTGTGTTCTCGTAACCAATTGCGGCGCCTGCAGATTGAGCCAGCGCAGCGGCGGCCACGAATGCCGAGACGAGCATGACGTTTTCGACCTTATGGGCGGCCAGCGCATCGCGCAGCGCCGCAGCTGCCAGCTGGTCGGTGCAGGCGACCCCCACCGAGGACACTGCGATGCCGGCGCGGTTCGCGTCGTCGCGGGTGCCGACGACGGCGGCGATCACCCGATCGGAGGCGCTGACCGTCGGCGCGTCGTCGACAAGGAATTCGTTCTCGTCAATCGTGGTGCCGTCGGCCGATTCGCCCTGCACGAGGACCAGTCGAACCGAATCGGGCGCCAGCGAAACGCCGAGCACGATGTCCATCTCGCCCTCCCAGGCCGTGGCGACTAGCGAAGGCCCGCGCGGGGTATGGGGCCTTATAGCAATGGTCGGGAGCGAAGCTGTATGTGATGTCTGGTGAACCTAGGTGAACATTAAGAGCTCGGACTCGGCGTCGACGGTTCAGTGGACTGTTTTCACCAGCCGCGCTGCGCCAGCCGATGGGGCTGCGGGACTTGCTCGACGTTGATGCCAACCATGGCCTCCCCCAAGCCGCGCGACACCTTGGCCAGCACGTCGGGGTCGTCGTAGAAGGTGGTGGCCTTCACGATCGCGGCGGCGCGCTGGGCGGGATCGCCGGACTTGAAGATTCCCGAGCCGACGAACACCCCTTCAGCGTAGCGCTGGTCACCGAAGGCCCTGTTGAAGCGTGACCGGTTTTGGTGAATTTTCAGGCGGCTTCAAGCCAGCTAACGTCAAAGGCGGACTCGACGCGGAGGATCGGATGAATGCCCGGATGGTCGCCATTGGGTGCACGCGACTCGCTCCTGGTCCACCTAGTCAAGGACGCGGCGCCTTGGCCAGGAGTCGCATTGGGGCCGACGCGTGTAGCTGAAGGTTAGCCGCTGCTGTACTCCCGAACGTAGCTCGTAGCAACTCCGCCAAATGATCGAAAAGGACGCCGAAGTGTGCAATGGCACAAGACGTTGATCCGCAAATCATAAGGCGAGTTGGTGACGGGTGGCGTCAGGTCCACCAGGAGGCGGCTGCCGCGGTCGCCCGCTTGGCAGGTGTATTGCAAAGCTCGGCTGGGATGGCCGGCACCGACAGCGGGGCGCACGCCTGGGCCTCGAAGTACGACCCACTATGCGGCGGGTGTGACGGTGCCGCGGGGCTCATGGAATGTGCATCCGCAGCGGTGATCGCTGCCGGACAGGTAACCGACCTGCTGTATGCGACTGCTGTCAACCACCAGAATGCGGACGAACAGTCGGCATTCGACAACCGAAACCCTCCCGTCGTTGCACCCGAAAAAACTCCCGTGTTTCTGGAACCGGCTATACCCTCGGCCGAGGGCGGCCACGCGGATGTTCCTACCTGGTGGCACACTATCCAGGCCTACGTACAAGGCGAATTGTGGCCTAATGGTCATCAACACCAACTCCATAACGCCGCCCGCGCGTGGCGTGACTGTGGGGCGTCACTGCGCGCGGCAGCCTTCATGGGGAATAGCGCAACGCCTTATCTGAGCAACCAGAAATCTCCCGAGATACCCGCAGCAGTCGCCAACTGCAATCAAACTCGAGACGCGATGAACTCCGCGGCTGAAGGTTGCGACGTCGCGGCCAAAGCTTGCGACGATTACGCATCGGCAATCGATGCCGCCCATAACAACATCATTCACGAAATGGAATCGTTAGGCGCTACCGTAGCAGTGACCGAAATTGTTGCAGCCGTTTTGATTCCGTTCACCGCAGGAGCCAGTGAGGCCGTGTCAAAGGTCGTCGACGTCAGTCGACTGGCCGCTACAGGAGCGCGAATTGCGGAATTTATCCGTGCGTTTCGTGCGGCGGCCGAATTGTCGGCTCTGCCGACCGTAGCAGCGGCGGGTGCCGCCGCGCGCTCTATCACTGAGTTAGGGCCACTCCTTGCGGCGCGCGCGAGCACCTTCGCGGCCGAAACGGTGGGTAGGGGTGGTGCTGCGATCGACGCTACCGAGGCAACGACGCTCTCAGGGCAGAGTGTCGTGGATAAGCTCGAAAGATACTTGCTTAATCCAGACCATCCCGATGGGGGACCGAAGGCTAAGTGGTTCGAGCAAGCGTTAGGCTTCACCCGGCAGAATGAATCTGAGCTCGCCAAGCAGATTGTCTTCGACCCCAACCGGGCAGTGATCACAGGTGTCACTCAGTATGGCGTCAAATATAATGAAGTGATTCCGATCATTGGAGCGAACGGGAAGGCAATCAATGTAACATTTGCCTGGCTCCGAGGAAATGACGGCGTTGTACGCCTTGTGACAGCGATCCCCACTAGTAGATGAAAGATCGAGACGGATGAGGCCTGAAGAATATGACGTGGTGCAATTGCTTCGGCCCCTGCCGCAATATAACCTTGTCGCTGGCACACAAGGAACCGTCGTTATGGATTACACCAAAAGTTCGAGTAAGGACCTCCCTGCAGCCTTCGAGGTCGAGTTCTCTGACGCCGACGGTATTACGCAGGCCCTAGTCACTCTTTCGGAAGATGACCTCGAAGTGGTGTGGCGTCCAGATCGAAATCCGATGTAGTTCCCCTCGCAGACATTGATTGGGACTACTACCTTCGCGCCGGCCCAAGGTCCTTAAATTTGGCAAACGCTGGGTAGCCTCGCGATTGCCATCCCATACCAGTCACGGCCACATGACGGTGTTATGTTGAACAGTCCTAATATAGTTGCGACGTGCTATTTCAACGTTCTTCCGAAGTGCATCAAGGCCCTCCCGCATCTGACTGTCAGCTTTTAGCCATTTCTGGTGATATTGACGTTCGGCATTGGCGCCTTGACCCGACCAGGCGCCACTCAGCTCAGCTACGCATGAATTCACTTCCGTTGCAATCTGCTCGGCTTGCGAATCGAAGATTGCGAGCCGCTCGACGAAGTGTGCTAGAGCTTCAAAGTCGACCGTGTAGCGCCGGCTCATAACGTTGAGCTCTTTGAATTTAGAGCTGCAAATGCTCTGGCCGCAAGCGTCTCGTGATCTAACATGAGTTCTAGCGAGCGTAGAAGCGAATGAGAGTGCTCAGAAAGCAGTGACGCAACCGCCGTGGCTCCCTGGTGCCACTCTTCCCAGGGCGGCCCGTATGCCGATGCCGCCACACCTTGCCACGACGCAAATAAGTCGCGCCAAGCGCTGGTGATGCTGTCCAGTTCCGCCTGCAGATCCTCGGCTTTGTTCGCAAGAATCTGGGCGGCCGAGGCCATCGTCTCGAGTCTCATCGTCAACTCGCCTGGCACCAGGGCCTCCCTCCGTTAGGCAATTACGAGTCAAGCGAAGGCTGGCCCAACGCACAAATCACTTGCTGCATCGGCGAGATTGAGAGGCACAGCACGGGCCGCGGCAGAGACGATTCACCGCTGCTCAAGATGGAGCCGATGACGGGAATCGAACCCGCGTATTCAGCTTGGGAAGCTGCTTTGGGGCATCTCGCGCCGTTCGCTAGCATCCGCAACTCTCCGACATTCGGCATATGTATGCAGCTAGGCGGAGGTTTGTGGCCGATCTCGGCAGAGTTCCGGCGGGTTGCGAATTAGCTGTGTAGACCCTCGGTGACGGTCAAACCGCGGTCACTCGCAGCAAACCTACGCGGATATCGTCGCCCTGGCAGCATTTACGAGAAATCGAGGTAGGCGGGAGAAACCGGCGGTGCACGGATGAATTGGTACGAAAAAGCTTTACAGGCCGCCGATCGGATCGACTCCGGCCACACGTCGCCGTGGAAGCTCGCAAGCACCTACGCGCTGCTCTCTATCGCACAGAGCCTGGCGTCGCAGCCAGGGACACCGGCCTCCGCCGCGGCCGAGCAGTCAGGCAGCGAGCTTCTGACGGTGAACGAGGTTGCTGAGATGACGCGCCTAACGCCAGCCACGCTGCGGTGGTGGCGGTCTGTTGGCCATGGTGGGCCGAAGTCAATCAAGCTTGGTCGCCGTGTGCTGTACCGCCGCACCGACGTCGAGAAATGGATGCAAGACGCCAGCGAGTAGTCCGCCTCTTCTACCGGAGCTTGGGTCGCCCGCCGACGTCGCCAAGTACTGCATACGACTGTTGATTCGCTGGCGCAGAAGCGCTATCTCGGCACAGGAACGAAGTTCATCAAGTCGGAAACAAGGTGCTTTACCGCTGGTCCGACGCGTTGAAGTGATGGAGTAGAACACTCCACAGCGCACCGACGATCCGCATTGAAATTGGTGCGCGCCGTGCGGTCGGTGCTCGAAGCACCAAGGCGGAGTATGTCCTGCACTCCTACGGTGGGCTTGACGTAGGGGTTAGCAGCGCGCCGCTACCAGTCGAGGATGCGGACGATTTCGTCATACACAGCTTGTAAGAGCGGAGAACTGGATGGCAAGCGCCCAAGTTCGATCCTCTGAAGGTCAAGGATGAGATCCGATGTGACGATCTCCTCGTCTGTCATGTGCAATTCTGAGCGCACCCTGTTGACCCAATACTCTTTCCAAGTCGTATCGGTCTTGCTCGGGTCCTCATCGCCCAGAGCGGTCGCTAACGCCTGCTCTGGAGAGGAGCCAGGCAGGTACGCAAGGTGACTCGCAGCCCAAGTAAGGCACGCGATGAGATTGGGTATGTCGCGACTGTGGTCTGAATCGGAGTGGAGATTCGGTTCGGCCGCGTGGAACTGAAGTCGCCAGAGGGTGTTCAATTCGTCGAGGTCTTCGCCTCGCGCCGCAATGGCGTCCATTGCATCCAAGGATGTGTTGCGCGTCGCAGGCGATTGATCTCCGTCCAGAAGAATCGCTGCTTTCTCGAACCCGCCGATTGCAAGCGAGGGGAGGACGTTCTTGATTACGCCCCCCGCGCCTCCCGGGAACGGCACAACGTCCAGCGTGTCCAATTTCTTGGGCCCGTGGCGGCGGAGTGCAGCTCGTGCGATTTCCGCGGCGAGTTCGTCCTCAACGATAAGTCTCGGGCGAGAGCCGATGATCGTGTGTCCGAGATGGGCAAACGCCTCCGTCGGTGAGCATGAATCGGCAATGAGGAGGACACGGTGCCGCGTCGCGTCATAACCGAACACTTTGATCGCCTCGGGGGGAAGACCTGAAGCTAGCGCCGGCGAGTGGGTCGAGATAATCACCTGATGGCAATGGTGGAGGGTCTCCGCTTCGATAAAGTCCATAAGCTTCCTCTGAGCGCCAGGATGGAGGGATACCTCCGGCTCGTCTAAGAGGATTAGGGATCGCTCGGGGGCGCTCCTTATCGCGTCGACGAGCCGGATCACGGCATACTCGCCGCTACCTGCGTGTGCCTCTGAGTAGGCAGCCCCGTCACCTTCGAGATGCAGGCGCACAGTGTAGCCGTCCGGCCCGAAAAATTTGTGCTCGATGATGTCGATTTTGACCAGCGGCCTGCCGAGGATGGTGGCGATTGCGTTGACGCTGGTCGCATCTAGTTCGCGGACCGGCTGGATCAATCGTCCGCGTTCTTGTTTGGGAAGGCTTCCGCCGCTTAAGGCGCGGGCGATCCACTTAGACCTCAGGACGACTCTGTACCGCTTCTGCGTCGCGTCGGGCGTCCAGTGGCTGAAGGACTGATGGTGAATGTACTTGTCGAATGCGCTGAGTTCCGATCGGAAATCCAGGTAGACGACGTGCTTCTTCACCTGATTCCAACGGTCGCGATTCTTTGAGAGCCAAGCATCGAATCCTGTCGCCGGGATCGACGACATTCCATCTCCCTTAACCCGCTTCGTTGGTTCCCAGTAATCCGGATCTCGTTTTCCTCGCAGCTGTCTGGGGACTTCCGCAGAGCGGTACATCTTCGAACCGCGGTACTTGCGACACTCCGCGCTGACACCCGATTGGTCGAACCTGTATTTGTAGATGAACCGGTGGGTTGCATTGCCGCGGGGGCCACGATCAATGTCGTCGACCTCGGTCGAGAACCAGAACTGCGCGAGGCTCCTACCCTCAGGCGCTGCAGAGATCGCCTGGAGGACGGACGATTTGTTTGCCCCGTTTGGGCCTATGAGCGCAGTGATGGGCCAACTGAGCGTCAGTCGTAGTCCATCTTCAAGGGATTTGTACATAGGAAAGCGAATTTCCTCGATATAAGGCAAAAAATCTGAGGTGTTGGTGAGCCTCGCCGCGATCTTTTTCTGGGTTTCGTTCATGGACGACAGGAAGTGAGGCTAGAGGCTCTCGAGGAGCTGGCGCGCGATGGCCGTCCCGAGCGGAATCGGTACTGCATTGCCGATCTGGCGGGCAATGGAAATCTTTGAACCAACCCACCTGTAGTTGTCGCGAAATCCCTGGATACGTGCCGCTTCGTGGTGTGTCAATGCACGGTGCTCGGTCGGGTGAAGATAGCGACCCTTCTCTGGCTTGAAGAACTCGGTTCTAATCGTGACCGATGGCTCGTCCCAGCGAAGCCGTCCCATGACGTCGCCCGAACCTGTTCGGTGCTTCTTCCAACACGGCGGCAGTAAGTGGTTCGGGATGTCGAAACGGTTCCCGCCTGGGGGGATCTGGGCGAAGCGTTCCAGCGAACGAATTTCGTACTGACGTGTGACGTGGAGATCAGTCGTCGTGAAGGTCCCGGGAAACTCCCTGTCCCAATACTCTGTCGAGCGGCTGGGCAAATTTTTATTCGTGACCGATTCGGCGAGGCCGCCAAACACATCTTTTACGTTGAGCCGCATGTCGGATGGGTGGGTCGGCGCGGGAAATCCCGGGAACGGCAAATCGCGGTGATTGCCTATCAGAATCACACGCTTACGTAGTTGCGCAGCTCCGAAGTCGGCGGCGTTCAGGACAGCGGCCTGGAAAGTGTAGTTGCCCAACCGACCGCTGGGATGACATTGGCGTTTGAAGCGCTTGAATTGATCCGACTTGAGGAAAGCAGGAACATTCTCCAGCAGAAAGTATTTTGGTTCCGCTCTGCGAATCGTATCTGCGTAACGGAGCCAAAGTTGGTTACGTTTGTCTAGGACGTCCTGCTTGCCAAGCGCGGAAAAGCCCTGGCACGGCGGACCACCGATTACTACGTCGGCGGGAGGGACGTCCTCGGTTTTGAGCCAGTGTTCTATTCTCCCGGCGAACACGACGTCATCGCCGTGGTTCTCGGCATATGAAGCGGCGGCCGCTAGGTCACTCTCTACCGCACGGACGGTTTCGAAGCGGTCGGATGCTTGCGCAAACCCCTCACTAAGACCGCCTGCACCACTGAAGAGGTCGAGCACGCGGATCTTGGCACACGAAGACGGCTGAGAGCTCGAACCCACGCGATGAACATAGCCGGCTCCACCGACGAGTTCACAGGATGTGTCAGGATCGAGACGAGGTCGAAAGCTAGTCTCGATGTGTGCTCAATGTAGGCGCACCGACAGACGCAACAACTTCCGCGCGCATGTCGCGGCAGCGAATACGGGATACGGACGCAGAGATCTCCCTGCGCAGGCTTCTACACGCTCGGGGCTTCCGGTACCGCGTAAATCAGCCGCTTCCCGGGCTTCCGCGTAGGCGCGCTGATCTGACGTTCCCAACTCGACGAGTTGTCGTGTTTGTTGACGGTTGTTTCTGGCACTGTTGTCCGGAACATGGAACTCAGCCGAAGCGAAACGGCCGCTGGTGGGCAGCCAAGTTGATCCGGAATGTCGAGCGTGATCGGGAAACCGACGAGCACATGGCGGCGCTTGGCTGGCAGGTCATCAGAATCTGGGAACACGAACTCCCGGAGGCTGCCGCCGACAAGATCGAACGGGTACTTCGAAACAGTACTTTGGCGGTTTCGGACGGTCCCAAGGTGTAGCCGCCGACCGTGCGGTATCAGAGGTTGAGTGCCTGGATAGGCCACTGGGGGAGAATTGAAGAACGAGGATCTGTCGGTAGCGAGCGCTGCTCGGATGGCTTGCGGCTACCGAAGGCAACTTCGAAAAGTTGAGGCCCCGAGGAGGGGACGGAGTCGGCGTGACGACTGACAACGATGTCATTGATCGAATCAAGCTGGCTCCTGACGCGGGGTTGGTGAAGAGTCTTGGCGCCAATCACACGCTCGAATCGGCGATCGCTGACATCGTCGACAACAGCGTGGACGCGGCGGCATCGAAGGTGTCGATCCGGTTGCTCACGAACTCGGAACGCCTCGTCCAAGTTGAGGTCCTTGATAACGGTCATGGAATGGACGACAGGGCGATTACGAGGGCGATGACCATCGGTCATCAACGTGAGTACGTCGAGACCGACCTCGGGCACTTTGAGATGGGGCTGAAGGCTGCATCGTTCGGCCACAGCGATGTGCTCACCGTCTGGTCGACCGCCGCGGGAAGTGCTCATGCCGGCCGCCGGATCCGCCGCGCCGACTTCTCAAAGGATTTCTCGTGCGAAGTTTTGACATCCGACGCAGGTGCGGCGGCGGCCTCGCACCGAGCAGAGACCTTCGGAACCGACGTTGGTACATCCGTCATATGGACCCAGATCCGCAGCATCTACCGCGGACGGAATGAAGCCGAAGCGCGTTTGTGGCTCGCCAATGCAGAGCAGGCGCTCCGATCTCATCTTGGACTTGTGTTTCATCGATTAATTGAGAACGGCCGGTTGCAGATAGAGGTGCTCGCCGACGAGCGGGACCAAATCGGGTTAGGGATCGGCGTGCCGATCACACCTATCGATCCTTTCGGATACGCAACATCAGGTCACCCGGGTTACCCCAAGCAGTTGGTGGCGACAGCAGGTGGAGCAAAGGTACGAATGCAGTGCCACATCTGGCCCGCGAAGTCCGATATAACCGGCTTCCGTATTGCTGGTAAGCAAGGTGGAAGTTTCCAAGGGTTCTACATATATCGAAATGACCGCCTGCTTCAGGCTGGTGGATGGTCCGACACCGCGATTCCCGGCCCCGCCCGTCAATTGGCTCGGGTTGAGCTCGACGACGCGTCGGCTATCGGGTCATTCGTGACGATGAACCCGGAGAAACACGGTCTTAAGTTTGAACCGATTTTTCACGATGCAGTCAGTCATGCGGTGGCCTCAGACGGCACCACGTTTGACCGATTCTTAAGCGATGCCGAGTCCATTTATGTCGAATCGACTCGGAGACGTCGAGTACGCAAGCCTGCCATTACCCCGGATAAGGGGTTTGCGCCCAAGCTCCGGAAGATCATATGTAAAGAGTTGCCAATGATTGAAGGCGACGCCCTAGGCCTGCAGTGGCGCCGCATGCCGGAAGGAGAGTTCCTCGACGTCGACCTGCCGAACAAAACACTTTGGTTGAACAGCCGATATCGCTCGCTTTTTGCGCCGGAGGGCGGCAGCCTCAACGATGCTCCGGTCATGAAGGCGCTGCTCTATCTCCTAACACACCATGTGTTCGAGGGTCAGTACTTGGGCGCGACGGATCGTGACCAAATCGCGCTGTGGAAAAGTGTTCTCGGGGCTGCGGCAGTGGCCGAACAGCAAATGCGTGACAGGCGTCAGGAAGGATGACTGCGATGGGCGACGAGCTCGACGACGCCCGTCATCTCACCTACTCCAACCTCGACACATTATGGAATGCTGGCGCACCACTCGTCTTGCCTGTGCAAGGAAGCCCAGCATGTGAGTTACGAATCGATCCCGTCTCTCGTTGTATCACTCTGAGCACCGGGTACCAAACTCCGGAGCCCGATCTCACAATGTTGAAGAACATCAGCTTCGAAGCTGTCACTGCCGGTGACGAAGACTTGGCGGAAATCACCGTTCGTGTCGCGGGAAACGTTCACGGAGCGTATGGACTCCTTGCAACGATTGCCGACGGTCTGCAAATCGCGAAAGCGCCACTCGCAGTGGCGGTCTCGGCGAGTGTTTCTCGGTATAAGGACGTCCTCGCCGCGCGTACGGGCCTCACTGCTCACGAGCAGGTTGGACTTTTTGGCGAACTCCTATTCCTTGAGTTCCTCATCTGCGGCAGTGGCGGCGCGGGTCCGGCAGTATCAGCCTGGCAAGGGCCGCTTTCGGAGGAGCACGACTTCGTCTTCGACGAAGTAAATGTGGAGGTCAAGACCACGGTTTCTGAGCGGCGCCGCCATATAATTGCCGGCTTGTCGCAGCTCGTTCCCGTCCGGGGAACACCGCTCAGATTGATCTCAATTCAGATCACCCGAGCAGCTGGCGAGGCTGCTCGGACGCTTCCGTCGCTCGTTGCGCATGTACGCAATATGGCGGGTGGGCACGTCGTGCCACTTGATCACCGGTTGGAGGCTCTCGGCTGGAGGGCTGAAGATGCCGACCTTTACCCCACCCACTGGGCTCTACGGACTCGGCCTCGTGCCTACAGCATCGACGGTGACTTTCCCGCTATGACGCCCGAACGCATCGCGCCTGCCATCCCAAACTTCGCGCTTGTGTCGGACGTTACCTACACAGTTGATGTCACTGATCTGGATTACGACTCCGTTCCCGGTGCCCTCAGCGGGTTTGTTGAAGATAAGGAAACCTGACGACGTGGTTTACCAACGCCCCGAGTGGGCCGACTCCTTGAAGAATTTGCTTTCTGGGATGGCCGGTGGTCGGCCGAAGCCTCTGCTCCAAGGCCTTGGTTACTTCGCCGGGGCGGTTGTCACATCCTCCGAGCTAGCGGACTATCTACTCAACGTCGATGAGAACGACACGGCCCTCATACAACTGCGACTCGCCCTGGCGGGATGGGACGCCGACAAGGACGCCCACTTCTTGGACGCCGACGGGTTGCTGACGCCACCTCATTCGGAGGCTCGCAGGCACGCTATATATGCCGCACTTGATTTGGACGACGCCATTACCGGCGCTGTTGCGAAACGTGCCCCGGTCTACGAGAAGCCTGTTATCGAAATCTCGAAGAAATTCGAGCCGTGGTATGCCGAGGCCCGTAAGCTCCGGACGAGCGTCTATTGGGACGACTACGAGACTTACCTCCGCGACACCAAGCACTGGTCTGCCGAGGCCATCGCCTCACTCGACGAGACGACCACCGACGTGGTTGAGCGCCTCAGCGACCCGACACGGACCACCATCAAGCAGACCAAAGGCCTCGTGGTGGGCTATGTCCAAAGCGGAAAGACAGCCAACTTCACGGGCGTGGTGGCCAAGGCCATCGACGCTGGCTATCGGCTCATAATCGTTCTCACGGGAACCATTGAAATACTGCGCGCCCAGACCCAACGACGCATGGACATGGAGTTGATGGGCGTCGAAAACATACTGAAGGGCCAGGATCCGAAAGACCCACAGGTTGTCAAGGAGCTCGATTACCAGCAAGACACCGACTGGATCGACGGACATTTCCTTCAGCACGGACCAGCGCTGGACCAGGACAATGTCGTTCATATCGATCGCGTCACGACACACCGCAGTGACTACAAAAGGCTGCCGCAAGGATTAACGAAGCTCAAGTTCCATAAGTACGAGAAGGCTAAGCCGCTTAACGACCCAGTGAACCTATTCCGTTCGGACGCCTACGTTGCAGTCATCAAAAAGAACCCCGCTCCAATGAGAAAGTTGACCGCCGATCTAAAGCCAATCCAGGGCGATCTTGCGCAGCTTCCGGTGCTCGTCATTGACGACGAGTCTGACCAGGCTTCGGTTGATACTACAAATCCGGCCAAGTGGAACAAGCAGAGCGCAGCTGATCGCCACCGAACGACGATCAACAAGCTGATCACCGACCTACTCCAGCTTTGTCCTCGGGCGCAGTATGTCGGCTACACGGCCACACCGTTCGCCAACGTGTTCGTCGATCCTGATGACGAGCGTGACCTCTTCCCCTCCGATTTCGTCCTGTCACTACACCGTCCGCCCGGCTACATGGGGGTGCAGGAATTCCACGACGTTGGTAAGCGATGGGATGACGAACAGAAAACTATTGCGAACTGCAATGAGTTGGCCTACATACGTCCACTATCGGGTGACGCCGAAAACAACCCGGTTAGGCGCAACGCAGAACTACAGGAAGCTCTTGACGCCTGGGTACTGAGCGGCGCGATCAAGAAGTTCCGGGAGAGCGTGTCCTCCGTACCGTTCCGTCATCACACCATGCTGGTACACGAGTCTGTAAGGCGCGCAGAGCATTTGGCGACGGCAGACGACATCCGAACACTCTGGAAGGCATCGAAATTCACATCGGCGGAGGGGCTCAAGAGACTTCTCCATCTGTACCAGAGTGACTATCTTCCCGTCATGCACGCCCGCGCCAATGGCCTGCCAACGCCCGACTCGTTCGAGGAACTCAAGCCGCATATCGCATCCGCCATCTCTGAGATGACTAAGGACAATGACCCGATCCTAATTGTCAACTCCGACAGGGCGATTCAAGAGCAGCAGAAGAAGCTCGACTTCGAAGCCGAGAAGGTCTGGAGAATCCTCGTCGGGGGAGCGCAACTTAGTCGTGGCTTCACGGTCCAGGGACTCACAGTGTCTTATTTCCGTCGAAAGGCGGGGCAAGCCGATACACTCATGCAGGCTGGTCGATGGTTCGGTTTCCGGCTCGGCTACCAGGATCTGGTCCGCCTCTACATCCGACGTGACGAGCAGGTAGATCTCTATGATGCATTCGAAGCGTTATTGATGGACGAGGAAGCCTTCCGAGATGAGCTCCGCCAGTATGAAGGCCTCGACGACGACGGCATGCCGCTAGTCGAGCCGCGGCAGATCCCGCCCCTGGTCAGTCAACATCTCCCATGGCTCAAGCCCACAGCAAGGAACAAGATGTGGAATGCCATCATCGATTCCAAGGCGACCGCCGGCGGATTCCAGGACCGTTACGGCCTCCCTCCGCGTGGGGCGGTTGACAACGAGGAGAATCTTCTTCGAGTGGGTGTCCCTTTTCTTAAGGCAGCGGTGAACCGCGTCAACCTTGACTACACGCTGGCAAACGGCGAAACGGGCGTGGTACCAGTCAAGTTGGGCACAATCGACGCCACGCGGTTCCTAGATTTGTTCAAAGAACTTTCGTGGCACGAACAGTACAAACAAGTTATCGCACCATTCTCGAAGTTCCTTGAAAACGCGACAACAGACGGGCGAATCAAAGAGTGGGCCATCGTCTGGCCGCAACCTGCAAAGACCGTCGGACAGATAGATCTTGATGGTCTGGACGACGCCCCTGTGATCAAGCGAAACCGGCGCCAAGAGCGAATCGACTTCGTTGGCTCCGACCGTAAGCACAGCGACGCGGCTTTGCCTATAGCGAAAGGGGTTTCGGTCGCAGGACTGCCAGGGGCTGAAGGACGTGGTGTCGTTCTGATCTACTTGGCCGACGACCGGGGCGACGGCTCGGATGCGTTGTCGACGAAGAACGTCGTGCCGCTACTGTCGCTTGCCGCTCCGAAGTCAGCTACACCGCACAAGCGTGACCTCATCCAGTGGACCGTCCGGGTGCAGTCGAAGAAGGATGACGCGGCCGTGGAGATTTAATTCTGACCAGTCGCTGCCGATAGCCCTGAGGCGAGACCGCTCGGGCCTCTGATCGGAGCCAGCCGTGCACCCATAATCGAGTCATGCGAATAGGTGACGTTCTTCGTTATGGACTCCCCGAGGACCCTGTGCCTCAGACCGTCGACGGCATGCCGAACTTCTGGCATATCACCTGCACCGCGGGCGCAACCCGTGCACAACTTGAGCGGGGTATCAACACCATCCAAGAAGTAGCGTCGGACGATGGTGGGAGAATTCCTGCGATCCAGCTCGGTAGCAGCCCCCATAAGGCGGGGGGTCTGCTGCACGAGTAGGTGACAGTTTCTTCACGCGGCCTGGCTGGCCGGTGTGGTCATGATTGCTTCTTATTCGATCGGGGTCAACCGTCCGAGAGCGATTTGGCGGCGGCGTCGATGGTAGGTGCGTTCGATCCAGGAGACGATCGCGATGCGGAGTTGCTCGCGGGTGTCCCATCGTCGGCGATTGAGGACATTCTTTTGCAGCAGACTGAAGAAGCTCTCCATAGCGGCGTTGTCGCCGGCCGCTCCGACGCGGCCCATCGATCCGACCATGTCGCAGCGGCTCAGTGCGTGGACGAATCGTCGACTTCGAAATTGACTGCCCCTATCGGTGTGAAGGATGCAGCCGGCGACCTCACCGCGGCGTGCCACCGCACTGTTTAGGGCCTGAGTGGCCAGTCGTGACTTCATCCGAGAGTCGATCGAGTAGCCCACGATCCGGTTGGAGAACACGTCTTTGATCGCACAGAGGTAGAGTTTGCCTTCGCCGGTGCGATGCTCGGTAATATCGCTGAGCCACAACTGGTTTGGAGCATCGGCAGTGAAGACGCGGCCTGCCAGATCGTCGTGAACGGGCGGGCCGGGCCGGCCGTTCTTGCCGCGCTTCTTTCCAAACGCACTCCACCAGCCGTTGTCGGCGCACATCCGCCAGGCGGTGCGTTCAGCCATCGGGTGGCCGGCGTCGCGGGCCTCTTCGACAAGGAACCGGTAGCCAAACTCCGGGTCGTCGCGGTGGGCGTCGAACAACGCGTTGGCACGTTGCGCGGCAACGTATTCGGCGTCGGTTACCGGATCGGCCAACCAGCGGTAGTAGGGCTGGCGGGCGAGCTTGAGGACCCGGCACGTCACCGCGACGGGAATCCCCTTGGCGGCGAGCTCTTTCACGAGCGGGTAAATCCTTTTCCCGGCAGATTGGACTGCGACAAATACGCCGCCGCGCGGCGCAGCACCTCGTTCTCCTGCTCGAGCAGCTTGATCCGTCGACGGGCCTCCCGCAACTCCGTCGACTCATTCGTCGTCGTGCCCGGCTTAGCGCCGTCATCGACATCGGCCTGGCGCATCCATTTCGACAGCGTGATCGGATGCACCCCGAAATCGGCGGCGATCTGCTCGAGAGTCACCCCGGCATCGCGGCTGCGGGCGACCCGGACAACGTCGTCGCGGAACTCCTGGGGATAGGGCCGTGCCATGTTGACATCCTCTCAGCCCACCCAGTCCGGGCAAGCGAGCTCGGTGTCACCTATTCGTGCAGCAGACCCAAATAAGAGCATGAGTGGGTGTCGTTTTGTAGAAGGACACTGATCGATAGGGAACGCAGCCTCGCCTCTCGAAAATTTGAGGGATGACAAGGGATCCGGGAAGCGTGTAGACGCATCCGCCGCTCGGTCGAACGAAGTACGGGCCTCAGTCGCTTCGGCTAGCTGCTTCCGGCAATTCCGAGCGGACCCTATAACTCGAATCATCCCGCAAGGTCTGGACTACGTCGCTTAGTTCCTCGCGGTCCTGAGATGACAAGTCGCTGCGGTTCATTAGCTTCCTAAGCGCGATCGCCAAATCCGTCCGAACGTTTGTGACGGAATCGGACGCCAGACTGCCGATCGCATCAAAATCAAGAGACGGCAAGAAAGGCAGTAAGGCGGCAGCAAGTTGTCGCATTTCGACATCGGCGCTGTAGACCATAGATTGCCATGGCAAGTTTGGCGCGAAGCCAGCCTTACTCAGACGGAAGGCGGTGTCAGCGGCAGCCACAGAGTCACTTCGACGTCCTGAAACGATGAGCCTCTGCGCCGCCCGCCAAACCTGGTGTTGGCGTTGGGCATCGGTAGCCAGCACGGCGAGAGCCTTCAGCGTCGACCGTCGGAGTCTGTCGGTGGGCCCAGTGACCCTGAACCATGAGCGCGGGTTTCGAAACCTCGCCTCCATGATGTCGAACGCGTTCGTCGCGGCCATTGGCCCTTGCGCCAGAGGCAGTAGCCCATCGAATACTCGGTTGCATACGTTTTGTGAAAGGTCCGGCGCGAGGTGAACGAACGCGACGGCATAGCTCGCCCTGTTAGCTTCTATGTCCTGCTCATCGAGGGCGCGATGTAGATAGTGCATCGCGAGTTCTTCGCGGCGTTGCGGCGGTAGACACTTCGAAATGATCGCAGGTTCCTCGACCCATGCGAGTCTCCCGACCGAATTGCGGGTATATGCCACCGGACTACGTAATTCACGTTCGACAATCGCGTCGGCCGATGCAAGAAGCGAAGGTGACCGGTTGCCTATCGCAACCAGTGCCATCGTCGCATTCATCCTTCGGATACGGTTCTTAGGGATGTCCTCGGTTGCCTCAAGAAGTGCCACCAAGCGTGCTTCAATCACCTGGAGGGCTGTCGATAGAGAATTGGCGTAGTCGACGATTATGCTCGCTACGTCATCGACCTTCTCGAACGCAACGGCGATCCGCTCTGCCACCTGTGGGACATACTCTCGATTTGACGCCCCGAGCTCGACCAGGATGCGAGCAACTTGGTCGTCGACTGGTCTGCCGGTGTGCTCGGGACGGGGGAGAATCTGGTCAATCTCTTCTAGCAGTTCGTTAACGAGCGCGGTCGGAAATCTTGGTGCCAGCTCTTGCAACAGCTTGTAAGAGTTGACGTATGTGTCAGGGCCAAGAAGGGTAAATTCGCCCTTCTTGGCCTCGGTTAGGGCCCTCTGACTTCAGTCGGAAACCTCGTCATCAGGAATCAGATCCGCTTCTTCGGCGACGACGCGTAGGGCAACTGCCCGCTGTCGATTCGGCTGTTGTTCGCTTACGTCTTCGCGGCAGTCGTGAAACCTCGTGAGTTTCTCCGCAACTTCAGCGGCCCGCTTTAGATCGCCGCCCCTGATGAAGTGGCCTATCGCCATCTCGGGCTGATCGAGTTGTGCGTGTAACCGCCCAGTCAAGACGTGCGACTCGAGCTCTTTGCGTACTGCTCCTAGCACGATGCTCCGTCGTCGAAACCGTCCTAGGGCACTCCATGCACGCCGTATCGAGCCGCCTCCGCCCTCCGCTTCCACAAGGCTGGTCAGAGCAGTTAACTGCAGGTTCTCCGCCTGAATTAGTAAGCTCCGCCCATCGGCTGCCCGAAAAGCTTTCTCCTGCTGTTGAAGAGCCGCGAGTTCGTTCAAAAGTACCGAGTCGCGCAGCTGCATGACGTGCGCAGCAGACTCCGCCCAGTCTGCCGCATCCTCCCAAATCTGCGCGTCGGTGCCGCGGTCGATGGCTAGCCGAAACTCGGCTAGCGCCAGACCAAGCTGATTGGTCCAGTACAATTGTCGGGCGTGCCGTGCGTGAATCAACGCCGATAAGTCAGCCGCATACCGGACGCCAGCAGGCTCTGCTTCGGCGAGCATCTGTCGCCAGAGGGCCTCATCTTGAGTTGCGTCCGCAACAGCCAACAAAAGTCGTGTGCTCAACCCGATGTCATGAGATGTGTTGGCATATTGCAATAGCTGGTCCCGTGCAGCTGCGATCGTCGTTTCACGACCGTCGGCTAAACACGACTCCGCTGCATACACAGCCCATACTGTCCCACTGGGGTCGCCTGCTTCGGATGCGGCGATTGCTAGTCCAAGCAGCTTTTGGGCGTCCACATCGCCGTACTGCCAACGCTCTAATGCCTGTACGACATCGATTCGTGCAGCAAGCCACGCCGGTGCGTTGTCGTTCCTAGCAATGCTGTTCCATGCCTGAACTGGTTCGTGTAAGCCTATCCCTCGCCCAGCGGATAAATAATCTGTGACTAGCGGCATCCAGGCATCGGCCGCGCTCACATCACCAGCACGCGTCAGCAGTTCCGCACGCTGCTTCATGAATGGCAATAATTCCTCTGTGTAGCCATTCGTTCCTATTCGCGAAATGAGAATTGAGAGCCTTGCAGCCGCCTCTGCAGGGGCGCTCACCTCCAACGATTGAATGGCGGCGTACTCTTCCTCAAGTCCTAACGCCTTCAATGGACCGGCGATCAACACGACTGGGTCCACCTGGATCGTGCTCACGCGGCTCTCAAGAAACTGCCGTAGATCGCTTAGGCTTTCGCTGACCTCGCGTACGTCTTCGCCAACGCCCCGCAGGTCGTTACCAACGTCGCCGACTGCTTCGCTAATCGCGCGAAGTCTGTAGGCCAAGAGGCCGGTTTTTTGGTCGGTGGGCAAGCAGTTCGGTATCTCGGCTATGAGTATCTGCGCCAGCACTCGGGATCTCACCGACTCTTCTTCTTTGAAGACGTCGCGGGCGATCTCAAACGACAACGATGCTGCGCCAACATCGTCTTGCTCAAACATTGCGGCGACGGCGCGATCGGTCCTAATTAGCTGCCTGAGACGACGCCGATGGCGCATGTTCAAGGGAGGGCAGTCTGGGTTTTCCCGAGCCCGGCGGACGACAAGCTCTTGTGTGGCTGGCTCGCTCATCTTTTTGATAAGCACCAGGACGCCCGGGAGCGCCAGACCTTCAACGATGCTCATCAATCCTCCATCGGCGCTCGTCGCTCACGCTGACGAAGCGGAAGTGGGTCTACGTAGCGGACCGCCGCCCCAATTCAGAAATTTCTGTACGTCAAGGCTACGGACCCGGGCTGACCGGCTAGCAAACGATTTCAGCAATGGGCATCGCTGGGCCACGGTCAAACAACGGTCAAGAACGGCCATCACGGGTAGCCAGACTGGGCATTTTATGACGTTGAACTGCGCTTATGTGGAGCCGATGACGGGAATCGAACCCGCGTATTCAGCTTGGGAAGCTGATGTTCTGCCATTGAACTACATCGGCGCTGTTGCTCAGGAAGGCTAGCATCCGGCGTCCGGCTAGCAGATAGGCTCTTCGGGTGCTGCTCTCCGATCGCGACCTCAGGGCCGAAATGACCGCCGGCCGGTTGGGCATCGAGCCGTTCGAGGACAAGCTAGTGCAGCCGTCGAGCATCGACGTCCGCCTCGACTCCCTGTTCCGGGTGTTCAACAACACCCGATACACCCACATCGACCCGGCCAAGCAGCAGGACGAGCTGACCACGCTGGTCGAGTCCGCCGAGGGGGAGCCGTTCGTGCTGCACCCCGGCGAGTTCGTGCTCGGCTCGACGCTGGAGCTGATCACCTTGCCCGACGATCTCGCCGGCCGGCTGGAAGGCAAGTCGTCGCTGGGCCGACTGGGACTGCTGACGCACTCCACCGCGGGGTTCATCGACCCCGGATTCAGCGGGCACATCACCCTCGAGCTGTCCAACGTCGCGAACCTGCCGATCACCCTGTGGCCGGGCATGAAGATCGGTCAGCTCTGCATTTTGCGGCTGACCAGCCCCGCCGAGCATCCCTACGGCAGCTCGCAGGTGGGCTCGAAGTACCAGGGCCAGCGCGGGCCCACGCCATCGCGCTCTTATCAGAACTTCATAACGTCTACATAGCTTCTGAGGCGCCCCCGCGAGGCCCTCCTGCGCGATACTTAGTTAGCCGTGGTTCATAACCTCCGCCTGGCTACGGTTCATCGCGCAAGACCTTTGGAGGGGTTTGTTTTGGAAATCGTGCTCGGGGTGTCGATGGCACCGGCATCGGTCCAAATGGTGGTCCTGGAAGGCGAAAACGCCGACGGCGCCACGGTCGACGAGGACGTCATCGACGTCACCGCCGCCGACGATGCGCCCACCATCAGTGCGCCCGACCGGGTGATCTCGGCCATCCTCGGCACGCGCGAAGGCGCGACCGACGCCGGCCTTGAGCTGTCGTCGATCGGCGTGACGTGGACCGACCCGCTGGAAGCTGCGGTGCTGCGCGACGCGCTGGCCGCGCACCGCATCGAGAACGTAATGCTGGTCTCGGCGTTCCTTGCCGCCGCGGCTTTGGCTCAAAACGTCGGTGGCGCAATGGGTTACGAGCGCACCGCGGTGCTGTTCGTCGAACCCGACACCGCGACGCTGGCCGTGGTGGAGACGTCGGACGGCTCGATCCCCGACGTCTACCGGCAGCAGATCTACGCCGACTCCTACGACGAGGCGGCCACCCAGCTCGGTGGGATGGTGGCCGGGCTGGAGAGGCTGGAGTGGATCCCCGACGGCGTGGTCCTGGTCGGCTCCGGAGTCGACATCGCGCCGCTCAAGCCGGCGCTGGAATCGACCACCTTCCTGCAGGTCAGCGTTCCCGGAGAACCGGAGACCGCTTTGGCCCGCGGCGCCGCGCTCGCCTCGGCGAACGCGCCGCTGTTCGCCTCTTCCACTGCCGCCCTGGCCTATGCCCAAGATCCCGGGACCGGAGCGGTGGACCAGTATTCGCTGCCTGAGTACCTCTATCTGCCGGTCGGCCAAGCGCCGGGGGACGACGAGCTCGCCTACAGCGCCGTCCCGGACGAGGACGCCGACTCGCCGACCGTCGTCATCGAGAAGCTGTTCGCGCCCGAGGAGAGCCAACCGCGGCGCAGGCCGGTACTGCTGGTCGGCAGTGGGTTGGCGGTGGTCGGCATCAGCGCCGTGTTGGCCCTCGAGATCGCGCTGGCCATCGGCATCCGCACGACCGGAACCGTCGCGTTGCAGCCGACTCCGAATCAGCACCTCATCGTGCCCACCGAGCAGGCGCCGGCGCCCGCAGCACCCGTGCAGGCTTCCGCGCCGAGGCCGAATATCGGCGCGCCCGTCCCGATGGGGGCGCCCCGGCTGTTGGGTCCGGCGGCCGCCGCGCCGCTGCCCGCGCCGTTGCCGGCCGCGGCCATTCCCGCTCCGGCCGCGATCCCCGCCCCGGCGGCTCCCATTCCGGTTCCGGTGCCGGTGGTGATCCCGCCGCTGATGCCCGCTATTCCTGCGCCGCAGGTGCGCGTCCCGTTCCTCAACCCGCCGGCCATTCAGGCGCCGCAACCGGTGCTGCCGCAACCGCCCAACCACTTCCCGCAGCCTGAGCCGCCTCAGCTCGGCGGCTCGGGTCAGCAGTGGCCGCCCAGGCCCAACGGCCCTGGCGGTCCCGGCGAGGGGCACAACCCGCCTCCCGGGGAAGGCGGCCCGGGTGGTCACGGTTCGGTTCCCGGTGAGGGTGGACCGGGTGGTCATGGTTCGGTTCCCGGTGAGGGCGGACCGGGTGGTCATGGTTCGGTTCCCGGCGACGGTGGACCGGGTGGTCATGGTTCGGTTCCCGGTGAGGGTGGCCCGGGTGGTCACGGTTCGGTTCCCGGCAACGGCGGTCCCGGCGGTGGTCACACGCCGACGCCCGGCAGCGGTGGTCCCGGTGGCCACGGCTCGCCGCCCGGTGATGGTGGCCCTGGTGGCCATGCGCCCGCGCCCGGCGGGGGTGGTCCCGGCGGTTTCGGCGGCGGGCACGCGCCGGCGCCCGGTGGCGGAGGTCCCGGCGGTTTCGGAGGTGGCCATGCGCCCGCGCCCGGCGGGGGTGGCCCCGGCGGCTTCGGTGGCGGTCACGGCGGCTTCGGCGGTGGTGGCGGAGGCTTTGGTGGCGGTCACGGCGGCTTCGGCGGTGGCGGTGGCGGCGGGTTCGGTGGCGGTCACGGCGGCGGTGGCGGTGGCGGACACCGCTAGCTGACCGCCATCCAGCGCTCAGCAAGCACTCAGGGCGCGCGAGTAGATTGGCGGCCCGGGTGTGCCGAGGTACGCGGAGGCGGGAGTTACTCAGCCCAGCGGTGCGCGCCTGTTGGCCGTGCGCGGCTTCAGTGGAAGTCGGTGGTGACCGCCGGGAGGGGAGTGCCCGGGTCACCGTCGGGTGATTGCAGCAAATACCGGGGGGTGAGTGCAGCAATGGGGGGCATCGTGCTTGGCGTCTCGATGGCGCCGACGAAGGTGCGGATGGTCCTGGTCGAGGGTGAAAACGCGGATGGCGTCACCGTCGACCAGGACAACTTCGACGTCGACGGGGACGCCACTCGCGCCGGCGCGCCCGCCAACGTCGTCTCGGCCATCATGGGCACCCGAGAAGGCGCCGCCGAGGGCGGCTACCAGCTGCTGTCCACGGGCGTGACCTGGACCGACCACGTCGAGGCGGCAATTCTGCGCGACGCCCTGGTCGCCCACAAGATCGAGAACGTCATGCTGGTCTCGGCCTTCATGGCCGCGGCCGCACTCGCCCAGGCCATCGGCGACGCCGTCGACCAAGCCCGCACCGCGCTGCTGTTCGTCGAGCCGTACACCGCCACGTTGGCCATCGTCGACAGCGCCGACGGCTCGGTGTCGCAGGTACTCCGCAAACCCCTCGCCGACGACGAAGGCCAGGCCGTCGCCGACCTCGCCGATCTGGCCTCGGGCGCGGAATCGCTTGACGCGGGCCCGCAGGGCATGGTCCTCGTCGGCTCGGGCGTCGACATCCCGCTCATCAAACCGGTGGTGGAGTCCGCCACCTCGTTGCAGCTGTGGGTGCCCGACGAGCCCGAGATGGCGCTGGCTCGGGGCGCGGCGTTGGCGTCCGCGCACGCGCCGCTGTTCGCGTCGTCCACAGCCGCGCTGGCCTACGCGCAAGACCCGGGAACGGGCGAGTTCGCCCCGTGGGCCTTCGCAGCCACTCCCGTTGACACGGGTAACGCGCGGCCGAACGTCGCCTACAGCGCCGTCCCGGATGAGGACGCCGACGCCCAGACCGTCATCGGGCTGGACCCGGACGCGCAGCGCCGCAGATCCATCCTGTTGGTGAGCAGCACGCTGGCCGTCGTCTTCATCGCCGCCGTGGTGGCGCTGGAGATCGCGCTGGCGATCAGCATCCGGCCCACGGTCGCGCTGCGTCCCAGCCCAAACGAGAACATCGTCGCGCCGGCCGTGCCCGAACCGGCGCCGCCCGCGCCGGCACGGCCGCAGCTGTCGGCGCCGAGGCCGCTGGCCGCGCCGCACCCGTTGAACCCGCCTGTCGTCGCCCCGGTGCCCGCGGCGCCGCCGGTTCCCGTCCCGGTGCCCCTGGTGCCCCCGCCGGTGTTCGTACCGGCACCACACGTGCCGCTCGTGCGGCCCCCGGTGCCCGGCTTCGGGGGCGGTCACGGCCCGCTCGGTGGGCGCGGTCCGTTCGGCGGGTTCGGGGGCGGCCACGGCCCCCTCGGCGGGCGGGGCCCGTTCGGGCGGCCCTTCGGCGGGGGTCACGGCCCGTTCGGCGGCGGCCACGGCCCGTTCGGCGGCTTCGGGGGAGGCCATGGCCCATTCGGTGGCGGCCACGGGTTCGGTGGTTTCGGCGGCGGCCACGGCTTCGGCCACCGATAGTCACTTCAGCGAGATTGACTTAGGGGAAATGCGGTGGAAGTCGTACTTGGCGTGTCGGTAGCGCCCGAGAGCGTTCGCCTGGTGCTCGTCGAGGGTGTCGGCGCCGGCGGGGTGAGCGTCGATCACCGCGCCTTCGAGGTCGGCGGCGACTCCTCGGCCCGCGCCGCGGCGGAACAGGTCGTCGCGGCTATCGAGGGGACGCGGGACAGCGCGGCCCAGGGGGGATATCGCCTCGCCTCGAGCGGCGTGACTTGCACCGACCCGGCCCGCGCGGCAGCCCTACGAGACGCGCTGTCGGCCCGAAGCGTGGGCAACGTCGTGCTGGTCTCGGCCGTCACGGCCGCCGCCGCGCTGGCCCAGGCGGTCGGCAGCGCCACCAACTGGGCGCGGACCGCGCTGCTGCTCGTCGAGCCGGGCACCGCGACGCTGGCCCTCGTCGACACCCGCAACGGTTCGGTCACCGGCGCCCGCCGCTACCCGCTGCCCGACGGAGACGACGCCGCCCTGGCCCGGCTGGCGACGGTGGTCTCGGGCGCCGAATCGCTGGACGTCCGACCGGACGGTGTCTTGCTGGTCGGTTGCGACGTGGACATCCCGACGATCAAGCCGACGCTGGACGCGGCGACGTCACTGTCGGTGATGACGCCCGAAGAGCCGGACATGGCACTGGCGCGTGGCGCGTCGCTGGCCGCGGCGAACGCCCGGCTGGGCGCGCCCCGCACACTCGCCATGCCGTCCGCCCGGTTCGACCCCACCGCCGCGCCGCAGCGCGCCTACAGCACCGCCGACGCGGACGCACCGACGGGCTCCAACGTCGAAGCGGACGCGCCGCAGGCTGCCGATGCCCGCGGGCCGCGCGGCCGCCGAACGGTGCTGGCCGTCGCGGCGGTGACGCTCGTCTTCGTCGTCGGCGTGGTGGCGCTGGCGCTGGCCTTGACGGTCGGCGTGCACCCGCACTCCGACCCACGCCCCGACACCGGCAGAACGGTCGTCGCGCCGGCGCCGCCGCCGCAGAACCCTGCCCCGCCCGCGTCCCCGTCGGCGGCCGCGCCGCCACCGCAAGCACCCCCGGCGTCCCCGCAGCCGACGCCACACGAGGGGGAGCACCAACGGTTCGACGACTGGCTGCACCGGCACCTGGGGCAGTCACCGTCGGGCCCGTAACGGCGCCCGCCCGCTGCGCCCGGGGCGCGTAAACTTGGGCAACTAGGGGAATACGGGTGGGGATTCAGCGTCGCGGCACGCTGTCGCTCAATGCAGCGGCGACGCCCCCATAGTCACTGCTGGCAAACGACCATGGAGGAGCTATGGACACCGTTCTCGGCGTGTCAATGGCGCCGACGGCAGTCCGTATGGTGCTGGTCGAAGGCGAAAATGGCGATGGCGCCACCGTTGACGAAGACAACTTCCACGTCGCGTCCGATGACGACGCGGCAACGATAAGCGCGGCTGACCAGGTCGTGTCGGCCATCCTGGGCACCCGCCAGGGAGCCGCCGAGGGCGGCTACCAGCTGGCGTCCACGGGTGTGACTTTCACCGACCCCGTCGAGGCCGCCGCACTGCGCGATGCCCTGGCCGCGCACAAGGTCGAGAATGTGATGCTGGTCTCGGCCTTCCTGGCCGCGGCGGCGTTGGCCCAGGCCGTCGGCAATCAGACGAACTACGCGCAGACGGCGCTGCTCTACATCGAGCCCGAGACGGCGACCCTGGCGGTCGTCGACAGCGCGGACGGCTCCATCGCCGAGGTGCGCCGCGAGCCGCTGCCCGCCGACGACGAGGCGGCGGTGGCCCAGCTCGCCAGCATGGTGTCCGGCGCGGAGAACCTGGAGACCCGCCCCGACGGCGTGTTCGTGGTCGGGTCGGGCATCGACCTGCCGCTGATCAAGCCGGCGCTGGAGGCCGCCACCTCGCTGCCGCTGATGGCGCCCGAGGAACCCGAAACGGCCCTGGCCCGGGGAGCGGCGCTGGCGTCGGCGAACGCCCCGCTGTTCTCCTCGTCCACCGCCGCGCTGGCCTACGCGCAAGACCCGGGTACCGGCGCCATCAATCCGTTCGCCGTGGCGCCCGGCTATTTCGACACGCCGGGCGACGCCGGCGAGGAAGCCCTGGCCTACAGCGCCGTCCCGGACGACGTGGACGACGACCTGTTCGCTGCCTCACCCACCGCGGCGACCGAGCTGGTCGGCACGGACTACCCGGAACGCAACTCGTTCCGGCTGGTGGGCAGCGTGGTTGCGGGCATCTTCGTCATCGGCGTGGTCGCCCTGGTGGTGTCGTTGGCCATCGCCATCCGGCCGACGGCCAACGTGCGGCCAAGCCCCAACCAGAACGTCGTCGTCGCGCCCACCCGGCCCGCACCGGCGGCCCCCGCGCCCGCCCCGGAAGCCCCGGCGCCCGCACCGGCGGCTCCCGCGCCCGCTCCCGAGGCGGCCCCGGCTCCGGCGCCCGAGGCTCCGGCTCCCGCGCCCGCTCCCGCACCGGAAGCGCCGGCACCCGTTCCGGTGCCCGAGGCGCCGGCTCCCGCGCCAATCCCCGTTCCGGCGGCGCCGGTCCCCGCGCCGGTGGCGCCGGCGCCCGCACCGCCCCCGGTGGCGCCCGTGCCCGTGCCGATTCCGCTGCCGATCCCCGGCATCGGCGGAATCCCGGGCATCGGTGGCCCCGGCTTCGGTCCGCCCGGCGGTGGATACGGCCCCGGGCCGCATGGCGGCGGCGGATACGGGCCGCCCGGCGGTGGTGGCTTTGGACCGGAGCCGCATGGCGGCGGCGGTTTCCCCGGCTTCCCGGGTGGCGGGGGTCACGGCGGCTTCGGCGGCGGTCACGGCGGGTTCGGGCGGCGTTAGCCTGCCGCGAGCCATCTGTCATCTGTAGTTCGCCTCCCGCTCAACCGCGCGAAGCGGTCAGCTCACGCCGGAGACCTAAATTGGTGCTATGCGTTGCACCGTCTTTGGCACCGGTTATCTGGGCGCCACGCACGCCGTCGGGATGGCGGAGCTGGGTCACGAGGTCATCGGGGTCGACATCGATCCCGGCAAGGTCGCCAAGCTCGCCGGGGGTGACATCCCCTTTTACGAGCCCGGGCTGCGCAAGCTGCTGACCGAGAACCTCGCGGCGGGTCGGTTGCGTTTCACCACCGACTACGAGGTGGCGGCCGACTTCGCCGACGTGCACTTCCTGGGTGTCGGGACGCCGCAGAAGAAGGGTGAGTACGGCGCCGACCTGAGCCACGTGTACGCCGTGGTCGACGCGCTGGTGCCGCGGCTGAGCAGGCCGGCGGTGCTGGTAGGCAAGTCGACCGTGCCGGTGGGCACGGCGGCCGAGCTGCAGCACCGGGCGGCCGCACTGGCCCCGCGCGGGGTCGATGTCGAGATCGCCTGGAACCCGGAGTTTCTGCGCGAGGGCTACGCCGTGCACGACACGCTGCATCCCGACCGCATTGTGCTTGGCGTGCAACAGGCTTCGCTGCGGGCCGAGGCCGCGGTGCGGGAGCTCTACGCGCAGCTGCTCGCCGACGGGGTGCCTTTCCTGGTGACCGACCTGCAGACCGCCGAGCTGGTCAAGGTCTCCGCCAACGCATTTCTGGCGACTAAAATCTCGTTCATCAACGCCATCTCCGAGGTGTGCGAAGCCGCCGGCGCCGACGTCGGCCTGCTGGCCGATGCGCTCGGCTATGACCCGCGCATCGGACGCCAATTCCTCAACGCCGGTTTAGGATTCGGCGGCGGCTGCCTGCCGAAGGACATTCGCGCGTTCATGGCGCGCGCCGGCGAGCTCGGGGCCGACCAGGCGCTGACCTTCCTGCGCGAGGTGGACAGCATCAACATGCGCCGGCGCAGCCGGATGGTCGAGCTCGCTACGACGGCGTGCGGCGGTTCGTTGCTGGGCGCCAACATCGCCGTGCTCGGCGCGGCGTTCAAGCCCGAATCCGACGACGTCCGCGACTCACCCGCCCTCAACGTGGCCGGCCAGCTGCAGCTCAACGGCGCTGCGGTCAACGTCTACGACCCGAAGGCGCTGGACAACGCGCAACGGGTGTTCCCGACCCTGAATTACGCGGCGTCGGTCGAGGAGGCCTGCGACCGCGCGGACGCGGTCCTGGTCCTGACCGAGTGGCGGCAATTCGTCGACCTCGACCCCGACGTCTTGGCGGACCGGGTGCGGGCCCGCACCGTCGTCGACGGGCGCAACTGCCTGGACGCCGCCCGGTGGACGCAGGCGGGCTGGCGGGTGTTCCGCCTCGGCGCACCGCGCCCGGAGTAGGCGCTTTCCGGCCCACCGCGCCCGGGCGGTCGTTCCGGCGCGTGTCCGGATCCGATCGACATCTGCCTCGTCTGATCCTGGTCGCCACGGGCGTCAGCGCGCAGGATCGCGGGGTGACTTCATCAACGGCACGTTGGACACGCGCGCCCGCCGAGGGTTGTGACACCCGCCAACCGGCGAGACGCCCATCGCCGCGGCGATCGGCCTGGCATGACTGACCGGGTGGTCCTGATCGTCGGCGGCGCCGGTGGAATCGGTTGCGCCACAGCCGAAGTCATGGCAGCGCGTGGTGCCCGCATCGTCTTGGCGGACATCGACGGTGCGCGGCTCAGCTCGGTGGTGGCCTCGTTGGCTTCCGCCGGCGCCCTGGTCCGAGGGTACGAGGTCGACGTACGTCAGCGCCCCGAAGTGGCCGCGCTGATCGACACGGTCGTCGAAGAATTCGGCCGCCTGGACGTCATGATCAACGCTGCCGGAGTGATGTACATGCGGCCCCTCACCGAGCTCAACACCGACGAGTGGGATCACTCCATCGACCTGAATCTCAAGGGCACGCTGTGGAGCATCGCCGCGGCGCTGCCGGTGCTGCTGGCTCAACGGTCCGGTCACATCGTCACGCTGGGCTCGATCCACGGGCTGAAAGTGATGGCGGGGGGCGCCGTGCATTCGGCGTCCAAGTTCGCCGTGCGGGCGTTTAGCGAAGGCCTTCGCGCCGAACTCGCGCACCACGGCGTGCGGGTGACCACGGTGATGCCGGGCGCGGTGGCCACCGGAATGGAAACCAAGACCACCGGAACCGAGCGAGAGCGGCTGCGAGACATCTACGCCAACGCCATCCCGCCGGCCGCCGTCGCGAACGCCATCGCCTACGCGGTCGAACAGCCCGCGGCCGTGTCGGTGAACGAAGTGGTGATCCGACCGACGGTGCAACAGATCTGACGGTCAGCAGAGCTGCTCGGTCGATTCAGATGGTCGGGCTGATCCGTTCGTCGACACCGACCAGTGTCTTGCCGTAGATCTCGTAGCCCACGGTGGGCTGCAACCCGGCGTGGCGGGCCAGCGTATTGGCATCACGCCAATACTGCTGCAGCACGGTGGATTCCGCGAAGCTGCCGGCGCCGTGAACGCTCACCAGAATGGTCAGAGCGTCGACGACCTGCTGGGCTGCGTAACCGATGCGCGCCCTGATCTCGGCCCGGCCGGGGTAGTCGACGGCGAGGTCCCTTGCGGCGGCGGTGTCCAACGCCGCGGCCATCTCGTAGGCGTGCATCCGCGCGGTCCGGATCATCAGCGCTGCCTGAGCCAGCTGGATCTGCAGGCCCGCGGAGTCGCTTTGCCGAGGATAGAGCGTGTTCGACAACGGCTTGCTCGATGCCCGAGCCGCGACGAAATCCAACGCCCCCTTCGCCATCCCAAGCAGCGGCCCCAACATCGTCAGCGTGCCAAGAGCCGTGAAAGGCATCCGGTGCATGGTTTCCAGCTGAGACGACGGTGCGCAATGCCCCAGGCGTTCGAAGGCCAGGGTCCGGTATTCGGGCACATACAGGTCGTGAGCGACCAAGGTATCGCTGCCGGTGCCGCGCATACCGATCGTGCGCCAGGTCTTTTCGACCCTCAGCTCGCACGCGGGCACGCAGCACAGCAGTCTTTCCGACGCCCCGCCCGTCTCGGCGGTGACACCGAACACCGTCCAGTCGGCGTGTTGGGCACCCGAGCAGTACGGCCACCGTCCCGAGATCCGCAAGCCCCGATGTTCCCGTCGTGCCGAACCGGGCGTCGTGGAACCGGCGAAACGCGCGTCCGGGTTGGCACCGAAGATCTCGTGTTGGCACTGCGGGGCGAACTGGCCCGCGAGCCAGCTTCCGATGGCGTTGATGATCACCGACCACGCGGCGGATCCGTCCGCTTCGGCGAGTGTCTCGCTGACGCGGAGCACCGTGACCGCGTCAACGGCGTGACCGTCGAAACGCTTCGGCGTGAGTAACCGGTACATACCTTCGCGCAGCAGCGCCTCAGCGACAGCGTCGGGCAACCGGCGCAAGGTCTCGCCGCTCGAAACCTGCTCTCGCAGCAGAGTTTGCAGCCCACGCGCTCGGTCGACAAGAACGTCGTGGGCATCGTCGGTGTCGCGAACTGACGTGATCGTCATGACATCCATGGTCGGTACAGCGGCAACCCACGGCCATGACCAATCTCCTTGGGCGCCTGAGCCGCGGACTCCCGTGACGGCGCTGCGCGCACTTGTGGGACATCGTCGATCGGGCCCCGGTTGTCGAGACGTCGGCTCCGGTGAGTCGCCAATGCCCTCACCTAGCGTCGACAACGCGGCGGTAGGCCTGTCGCACCGCGCCCGCTGAACTCAGCGCCGCCGCCGGATCGCACCACCACGAGACGTTGGCCGGATCCGATCGATGCCGGCCACGAGAGCGCTCACCGGTGATGACATTGCACCGCAGACTCGAGACATGACGTTTGCAAGAGGAACTTCAAGCTTCGAGACGTCGGACGGATTGGCGATGCAACTCGTCGGCGGCCCGACCGCGGTACTCGACTTTGGCGGGGTGCGACTGCTGACCGATCCGACGTTCGACCCTCCCGGCGACCACGTCATCGGCACGCGGAACCTGGTCAAGACGGACGGTCCCGCCGTCGCTCCCGACGCGTTGGGAGCGATTGACGCCGTCCTGCTGTCACACCACCAGCATCCCGACAACCTGGACACGGAGGGCAAGCGGCTGCTCGCACGGATCCCGTTGGTGCTCAGCACGGGGGCCGCGGCGGAAAGCTTGGGCCAGACGGTGCGCGACCTGCCGGTCTGGCGTCATCACGTGTTGCCGCGCCCGGGCGGCGGCGAGGTCAAAGTCACCGGTGTGCCGGCGCAACACGGCCCGGCGGGTACCGAGCACCTCACCGGCGAGGTCCGCGGCTTCGTCCTCTCCGGTACTGACTTGCCCACCGTGTACGTGAGCGGTGACAACGCGTCCCTGGCCGTCGTCCAGGACATCGCCGATCACGCCGGCCCCATCGACGTCGCCGTGTTGTTCGGCGGCCGCGCACGCAGCCCGCTGATGGACGCCTACCTGACGCTGAGCGCCGATCAGGTCGCTCAGGCCGCCGAGATGCTCGGCGCACCGGTCGTCATCCCGTTGCATGTCGAGGGTTGGCAGCACCTCACGCAGGGGATCGAAGCGGTCTCAAAGGCATTCGCGCAGCGTGGAATTCACGATCGGCTCGTGGTCTTGACGCCCGGAGTCGTCACCACGATCGTGAAGGGTCGACTGGCCCGGTCGTCGTGCTGACGACTGCCGGCCGGGCCACCGTTATCGGCTGGCACCACGAATCACCGCGCGTGCCCGGTCGCGCGGAGCTTCGTGACGGTAGGCGGGACATGTGGCGCCGCGGCGGGTAAAGACGGTCGCCGTCTTGATATTCGACGGCGTGCCGATGTTCGAGACCGCAGTCCCTCTCAGCGTCTTCGGGGTGGACCGCAGCAGCAGCGGTGGCCCGCGGGTCAACCTGTTGTCCGTTGCCGCCGAACGGCAACCGCTGATCACCACCGGGGGCATCAGCATCGAGGCTCCGCACCGCCTCGAGCGCCTCCCCGAGGCCGACATCGTCATCGTGCCCGGCTGGCGCGGGCCGCAGCACACCGTACCGCCGCCAGTGCTGCGAGCGGTGACGGCAGCCCACGCGCAGGGCGCCGTGCTCGTGGGCCTGTCGATGGGCGCCTACGTCCTCGCAGCGACGGGCCTCTTGGACGGCCGCCGGGTGGCCGCGCATTGGTCCTTCGCGCCGGCGCTGGCCGCCAAACACCCGCGGATACAGGTCGATCCCGCGGTGCTGTACGTCGACGACGGTGAGGTGATTACCAGCGCGGGAACCGCTGCTGGGCTGGACGCGTGCATTCACGTGGTCGCGCGGTTCTGGGGTGTCAAGGCCGCCACCGCGATTGCGCGCCGCATGGCCGCACCGCCGCAACGATCCGGGGCAGCGGCCCAACTCATTTCCGAGGAACTTCGGTTCGGTGATGATGGCACCGATGTCAGCGAGATGACGGAGTACATCGTCCGCAACCTGGACCAACAGATCGACATCACGAAACTGGCGGCGCGATACCAGTTGAGTCGCCGCTCATTTGACCGGCGCTTCAGGGCCGCGACGGGGCTGTCTCCGTTGCAATGGATTCTGCACCAACGCATTCTGCGCGCACGGCACCTGCTCGAAGACACGGACCTGACCGTCGAGGCGATCGCACACCAGATCGGGTTGTCCAAAGCGGTCTCCCTGCGGCCGCTTTTTCACCGCGTCGTCGGCGTCAGCCCCCATAGCTATCGCGCCACGTTCCGTACCGGTTCCGGCGAAGATTGACAGCTGCGCGTGCACCGCGGCAGCGGCTGGCCACCGCCGCGGTTGTCAGACTGCCGCACTGCGGTGCAACCGATGGTAGGGATCATCGTTCGGAAGCCATTGCGATTCGGCGGAATAATCGATCGGAGTCGCGTTTTGCGTGAGAGCGTCCACTAAGGCGAGCACTGCCGGTCGGTCGTCGTCGCAGCGTCGCACGAGCGTCCACGTCCACAGCGGCGACGGGTTCACGACGCGCCGCAGCGACATGTTGTGCGGCAACACATCCGCCCGTGCCTTGGGAGCACTGAGCACCGGGCAGCCCAGGCGTTGTACGTGCTCGAAGAACCTGCGGCCGACGACGCCCCCGTCCCGGATGAAGACGACCCGCGCACCGGTGCGGTCCGCGAACTCAGCGGCGTAACCGTTCCAGGCCGACCAGCTCACCGCGTCCTCGTCGATCAACACCGCGGTGTCTTCGGCGCACACCGGCCGCCCGTCAATTCCAGGCGAAACCGCCTGCAGCGGCTCGGTTTCCGCGAGTTGCCCGGCGAGCCCCGCCGCGCCCAGGTCGGCGGCTGTCACGTGGCACAGCGCCACATCCAGCGTGCCGGTCGCCACGCGGGTGACCTGTGCGGGTGAGGGCATCACCCACGCATCGAAGACCACGGGGGCGACGGCACCGATCATGTCCGCCCACCCCGGCGGAAGCTGCTGCACCAAGCCGAAACGGACGGGATCTGTACCTGCCATGCCGATCGCCCGTCTGCGTAAGTCATCGGCCTGGGCAAGCAGCGCGCGGGCGTGGGGGAGCAGGTGGGCCCCGATCGGGGTGAGCCTGACCGCGTGTTGATTGCGTTCGAACAGTCGCACCTTGAGGTCCCGTTCGAGCGCCTTGATCTGCTGGGACAGCGACGGTCCGGCGATCCTGAGGCGTTGGGCGGCTCGTCCGAAATTGTTCTCGTCGGCCACGGCGACGAAATACCGCAATTGGCGCAAATTCAGGCTGCGTACGGGATGTGGCAAGGCGCCCCGGCTACCTGTCCCGCCCGAGGCGCGGCTGCGCCGCCGACGGCGCCCCGAACTCCGGCGCCGGCGTGTGGCCACCAATCATGCTGTGACCGTACTGAACTGAGCCGCGACACTGAAGATCAGATTGGGACACCATCGGATCGAATCGCGCCGCGGGAGACCCGCGGCGGTCGGGGAACTCATTTCCACCACAACCGGACCCGTACCGTGGCGGCGCCCGCCGAGTAGCCTGAGCGGGTGGACTTCGCCGATGCGTTCGTAGAGGAGAACCGCGCGTTCGCGCAGCAGTTCCGCGAGGTCGACGACTCGCTTCCCGTGCCAACCTGCCCGGGATGGACCATGGGCCAACTGTTGCGCCACGTCGGGCGCGGCGACCGGTGGGCGGCGCAGATCGTGCGCGACCGGCTCGACAGCTTCCTCGACCCCCGCGCGGTGGAAGGCGGCAAGCCGCCGCCCGACCCCGCCGACGCGGAGTCCTGGCTGCACGGCGGTGCGCAGCGGCTCATCGACGCGGTGGAACACACGGGCGCTGAAACGCCCGTGTGGACGTTTCTCGGGCCGCGCCCCGCGGGCTGGTGGATCCGGCGCCGCCTGCACGAGGCGGCCGTCCACCGCGCGGACGCGACGATCGCGCTCGGCAGCGGGTACGCGCTGCGCGCCGAGGTGGCCGCCGACGGGATCACCGAGTGGCTGGAACGGGTGGCCATTCAGGCAGGCGCCCAAGGGGCCCCGCTGCCGCTCGAGGACGGCGACACGCTGCACCTGCACGCCACCGACCCGGGCCTCGGCGAGGCGGGCGAATGGACGGCCCGCGTCGACCGCGGGCGGATCGCCTGGTCGCACGAGCACGGCAAGGGCGCCGTCGCGCTGCGCGGCGGGGCCACCGAGCTGTTGCTGGCCATCCTGCGCCGCACACCGCTCGACGAGACCGGCATCCAACTCTTCGGCGACGAGGGCGTGTGGCGGACCTGGTTGGACCGTACCCCCCTCTAGCCGCCGGGCCGCACGGTAATTTGCACACCATGACCACATCGGAAGTCGCGACCGTCCTGGCATGGCATGACGCGCTCAACGCCGCCGACATCGAGACGCTGGTGTCGTTGTGCAGCGACGACATCGAGATCGGCGACGCGCACGGCGCCGCGCAGGGCCACCAGGCGCTGCGCGACTGGGCCACGTCGCGGCGGGTGAGCGCGCAACTGGGCCGGCTCTACGTGCACGACGGTGTCGTCGTCGCCGAACGCAGCGGCCCGGACGAGACGAGCGACGCGTTGGCCTTCCGCGTCGTGCACGACCACGTCACGTCGGTGTTCCGGCACCAAGACCTGGCCGCGGCGCTGGCCGCCACCGAACTCACCGAGTCCGACGTCATCGATTAGCACCCGACCGGGGCAGTAGGAGCCACTCATGCGGGGAATCATCTTGGCCGGCGGGTCGGGCACCCGCCTGCATCCGATCACCACCGGCATCAGCAAGCAGCTGCTGCCCGTCTACGACAAACCGATGATCTACTACCCGTTGTCCACCCTGATGATGGCGGGGATCCAAGACATCCTGGTCATCACCACACCCCACGACGCGCCCGGCTTCCAGCGGCTCTTGGGCGACGGCTCGCAGTTCGGGGTGAACCTCACCTACGTGACCCAGGAACGGCCCGACGGCCTGGCCCAGGCGTTCGTCCTGGGTGCTGACCACATCGGCACCGATTCGGTGGCATTGGTGTTGGGCGACAACATCTTCTACGGGCCGGGCCTGGGCACCAACCTGAGCCGCTTCCAGAACATCGACGGGGGAGCGGTTTTCGCCTACTGGGTGGCCAACCCGTCGGCCTACGGTGTCGTCGAGTTCAGTGCCGACGGCATGGCGCTCTCGCTCGAGGAGAAACCCCAGACGCCGAAATCGAACTACGCCGTGCCCGGACTGTATTTCTACGACAACGACGTCATCGAGATCGCGAAGGGTCTGAAGAAGTCGGCTCGCGGCGAATACGAGATCACCGAGGTCAACCAGATCTACCTCAACCGCGGCCGGCTGGCGGTCGAGGTGCTGGCCCGCGGAACGGCGTGGCTCGACACCGGCACATTCGACTCCCTGCTCGACGCCAGCGATTTCGTCCGCACGCTCGAGCGGCGGCAGGGCCTGAAGGTCAGCGTCCCCGAGGAAGTGGCGTGGCGGCGGGGATGGATCAGCGACCAGCAGCTCGCCGAGCGCGCGCAGACCCTGCTCAAGTCCGGCTATGGAGGGTATCTGCTGGATCTGCTGGAACGGAGCCGCTTCTAGCAGGTCGGGCCAGCACGGCGGCGATCGCCGTCGTCAACGGCACCGACAGCGCCAGGGCGACCCCGCCGACCGCCGACCGGGCGATCTCGATGGCCACGCTCTCACTGGTCAGCACGTCGGTCAGCGAGCGGTTGGCGACGCTGAACAGCAGCAGCAGCGGTAGCGAACTGCCCGCATAGGCCAACACCAGGGTGTACACCGTGCTGGCGATGTGATCGCGGCCCACGCGAATGGCGCCCAGGAAGACCGCCCGGCGCGAGCCGCCCAGGTGCGCCAGCTCGAACACCGTGGAGGCCTGCGTCACCGTGACATCGTTGAGCACACCCAGCGAGCCGATGATGAAGCCGGCCAGCAGCAACCCGCTGATCGACACGCTGCCCAGGTAGGCGCTGACGGTGGAGTTCTGTTCGTCCGACAACCCGGTCAGGTGCGCCAATTCTACTGCAGCCCAAGATAATCCGGCCGCAAGCAGGAGCGCCGACAGGGTGCCGAGCAGCGCGGCGCTGGTGCGCAGGTTGACGCCGTGCGCCAGGTAGATGACGGCGTAGAGGATGGCGGCCGACGCCACCAGCGCCACCGGCACCGCCGGCGCGCCGTCGCGCAGCGCCGGCAGCAGAAAAACCACCAGCACCAAGAAGGCGACCACGATGCCCACCAGCGCGAGCAGCCCGCGCCACCGCGCCACCACCACGATCACCACCGCGAACGCGACCGCCAATGCGACCAGGGACCAGCCCCGCTCGAAGTCGTAGAAGGCGTAGCTGGTGGCGCCCTGGTCATCGACCTGCCGGACGAGCCGGACGCGATCGGCCGCCGCGAATTTCGGCTGGCCGGGGCCGGGCGAGGACTCCAGCAAGGTGGTGGCGCCGGCGTTCGGCCCGGAGTCGATGGCCACCAGGGTCAGCACGCAGCGCCCCGCTCCGGGAGGGGCGGGTTGCGGCGCGGTGGTGAGGACCTGGCTCACCGACGGGCTGCCGCAGTCGCCCAGCCCGCTGGACACCACGTGCCCGGCCTGCGTGCTGACCGCGCCGCCGGCCGCGTTCTGCAGCGGCATCGGGATGTCGACGTGTTGGCGGCTGGGCCATAACAGGACGGCGCCGGCCGCGACGGCCACTCCGATCGCGATCAGCAGCCCGACGACGATACGGGCGGGCAGCGGGTCGACGGCGGCGGGGCCGGACAGGCTGTGCGAGTGCGAGTGCGTCACCCGGTCCACCGTAGAGGCGGCGGCTGCGAGGACGCTTACTGGCGATAGCTCACCAGGAAGTTGCCCAGCCGCTCGATGGCGGCCGCCAAGTCGCGGGCCCAGGGCAGCGTCACGATGCGCAGGTGATCCGGTGCCGGCCAGTTGAATCCGGTGCCCTGGGTGACCAGGATCTTCTCCGACAGCAGCAGCTCCAGGACCAGCTGTTCGTCGTCGCTGATGTCGTACACCTCGGGATCCAGGCGCGGGAACGCGTACAGGGCGCCCTGCGGTTTGACGCAGGACACCCCCGGAATCGCGTTGAGTTTCTCCCAGGCGACGTCGCGCTGCTCGAGCAGCCGGCCGCCCGGCAGCACCAGGTCGTCGATGCTCTGGTGGCCGCCGAGCGCCACCTGAATCGCGTGCTGGGCGGGGACGTTCGGGCACAACCGCATGTTGGCCAGCAGGTTGATGCCTTCGATGAAGCTGCTGGCGTGGTCGGTGGGGCCGGTGATGGCGAGCCAGCCGGCGCGGTAGCCGGCGACCCGGTAGGCCTTCGACAGCCCGTTGAAGGTCAGGCACAGCATGTCGGGCGCCAGGGTGGCCACATTGATGTGCTTGGCGTCGTCGTAGAGGATCTTGTCGTAGATCTCGTCGGCCAGCAGCAGCAGTTCGTGCTTGCGCGCCAACTCGACCATTTGGGTGAGGCTTTCGCGGCCGTAGACCGCGCCGGTCGGGTTGTTGGGGTTGATCACCACCAGCGCCTTGGTGCGCGGGGTGATCTTCGATTCCATGTCGGCGATGTCGGGCTGCCACCCCTGGGTCTCGTCGCAGAGGTAGTGCACCGGCGTGCCCCCGGCGAGCGACGTCGACGCCGTCCACAGCGGGTAGTCCGGCGACGGGATCAGCACCTCGTCGCCGTTGTCGAGCAGGGCCTGCAGGGTCATCGTGATCAGCTCGGACACGCCGTTGCCCAGGTAGACGTCGTCCACGTCGAAGCGGGGGAAACCCTCCACCAGCTCGTAGCGGGTGACTACCGCCCGGCGCGCCGGCAGGATGCCTTGCGAGTCCGAGTACCCCTGCGCGTACGGCAGCGCCTGGATCATGTCGCGCATGATCACGTCGGGCGCGTCGAAACCGAACGGCGCCGGGTTGCCGATGTTGAGCTTGAGGATGCGGTGACCCTCGGCCTCCAAACGCGCGGCCTGCGCGTGCACCGGCCCACGGATCTCGTACAGGACGTCCTGAAGCTTGGACGACTGCGCGAACGTACGCTGCCGCTGATGGGCGGACGCGTGCAGAGGCAGTTGGTGAGTGGTCACGCCGTCAATGGTGCCACCGTTGTCCACTGAAATTCGCCGACTAGCGTCAAATCCCCAGCTCAGCGCTTACCCGGTGGCCGGGCGCCGCGCGCGATGCCCAGGCCCTTGACCGGCGGTCCCGACGGCGCCTGATCGCCGTTCGCCGACTTGGACTTGTTGTCGTCCGGCGTGGGCGCCGCACCGGCCCCGGGCTGCTCCTCCGGCGGCTTGGTGCCCTCACCGGGCGACTCTTTCGTCGGCTCCGACGCCGGCTTGGGCTCGGTGCCCGCCCCCGGCTGCTGCTCGGGCTCCGGCTTGGTCGCCTCCGCCTTCGCGGTCGCCGGGGCCGCTTTCTTTGCGCCGGGCCGCTTGGCGCCGGCCGCGATGCCCAGGCCCTTGACCGGCGGCGCGGGCGCCGCGGGTGCCGCGGGTGCGTTTGTCGCCTCCGGCTCGGCCGTGGCGCCCGACTCGGCCGGTGCTTCGGTGGCCTTGGCGGTGGGGGCCTCGGCCTTGGCGGCCGTCTTCTTGGCGCCCGGTCGCTTGGCGCCGCCGGCGATGCCCAGGCCCTTGACGGGAGCGGCCGCAGCCGCCGGCGCCTCGGCGCCCTTCGCGTCGGAGTCGGCCGGTGCTTCGGTGGCCTTCGCGGCGGGCGCCTCGGCCTTGGCGGCCGTCTTCTTGGCGCCCGGTCGCTTGGCGCCGCCCGCGATGCCCAGGCCCTTGGCGGGGGTGGCCGTCGCCTCGGACTCGGCGGGGGCCTCCGTGGCCGCGGCCTTGGCGGCCGGCGGACCGGCCTTCTTGGCGCCCGGTCGCTTGGCGCCGCCGGCGATGCCCAGGCCCTTGGCCGGAGCAGCCGGTGCGGCTGCCGTCTTCGCCGCGGGCGCGGCCGGCGCCTCCTCGGCGGGTGCCTCCTCTTCCGCCTCGACCGGAGCGGTCGCGGTGGTGGCCTTGGGTTCGGCCTTGGCGGCCTCCTCGGCGCGCTTCTCGGCTTCCTTGGCGGCCGTGCCCTTCTCGGGCAGCGTCGCCTTGTCGTAGTCGAGCGACCCGAGCAGGATCTGCGCGACGTCGAGCACCTCGACGCCGCTGCGGCCGGCCTCTTCCTGGCGGTCGTTGACACCGTCGGTCACCATCACGCGGCAGAACGGGCAGCCGGTGGCGATGGTGGCGGCGCCGGTGGCCAGCGCCTCGTCCACGCGTTCGTGGTTGATGCGCTTGCCGATGTGCTCTTCCATCCACATGCGGGCGCCGCCGGCGCCACAGCAGAAGCTGCGCTCGGCGTGCCGCGGCATCTCGGTCAGGGTGGCGCCCGCGGCCCCGATCAACTCACGGGGCGCCTCGTACACCTTGTTGTGCCGACCCAGGTAGCAGGGGTCGTGGTACGTGATGTCTTGGGACACAGGGGTCACCGGCACCAGCTTGTTATCCCGGATCAGCCGGTTGAGCAGCTGGGTGTGGTGCAGCACCGAGTAATTCGAACCCAGCTGCCGGTATTCGCGGCCCAGGGTGTTGAAGCAGTGCGGGCAGGTGACGACGATCTTGCGGTCGACGGTCTCGACGCCCTCGAACAGCCCGTCCAGGGTCTCGACGGCCTGGGCGGCCAGCTGCTGGAAGAGGAACTCGTTGCCCGAGCGGCGCGCGGAGTCGCCGTTGCAGGTCTCCCCGGTGCCGAGCACCAGGTACTTCACCCCGGCGATGGCCAGCAGCTCGGCGACGGCCTTGGTGGTCTTCTTGGCCTTGTCGTCGTAGGCGCCGGCGCAGCCGACCCAGAACAGGTACTCGAAGCCGTCGAAGCTGTCGACGTCCTCGCCGTACACCGGGACGTCGAAGTCTACCTCGTCGATCCAGCTGGTGCGGTCGCTGGCGTTCTGACCCCACGGGTTGCCCTTGGTCTCCAGGTTCTTGAACAGCACCGAGAGCTCGGAGGGAAATTCCGACTCCATCATCACCTGGTAGCGGCGCATGTCGACGATGTGGTCGATGTGCTCGATGTCCACCGGGCACTGCTCGACGCAGGCGCCGCAGGTCACGCAGGACCACAAGACGTCGGGGTCGATGACGCCGCCCTGCTCCTCGGTGCCCACCAGCGGGCGGGTGGCCTGCTCGGGCCCCGAACCCATCACCCGGCCGAAGCCGGACTCGGGGACGTGGTGCGCCTCGGCGTGCTTTTCACCCGCCAGCTTCTCACCGAGCCCGCCTTCGGGGGTGTTCTCGGTGGGAGATTCCTTGTCGCCCAAGATGTATGGCGCCTTGGCCATCCAGTGGTCGCGCAGGTCCATGATGACGAGCTTGGGTGAGAGCGGCTTGCCGGTGTTCCAGGCCGGACACTGCGACTGACAGCGACCGCACTCGGTACAGGTGGCGAAGTCCAGCGCCGCCTTCCAGCTGAAGTCCTCGATCTTGCCGCGGCCGAATTCCGCGTCGTCCGGCGGGTTTTCGAAGTCGATCGGCTTCCCGTCGTGCTCGAGGGGCAGCAGCGGACCCAGGCCGTTGGGCAGCCGCTTGAAGATGACGTTGATGGGCGCCGTGAAGATGTGCATGTGCTTGGAGTGCAGCACGATGATCAGGAACGCCAGCATGACCGCGATGTGGGCCAACAGGGCCGTCGTCTCGATGATCTCGTTGGCGGGCTGACCGAGCGGACGCAGGATCTTGCCGAACAGCTGGGACAGGAAGGCCCCGTTGCCGTAGGGGAGCGTGCCGTTGTTCACCGCGGCTCCGCGCACGAACACGTAGGTGAAGACGACGTTGAAGATCATGAACAGCACCAGCCAGGCACCGCCGGTGTGCGAGCCGTAGAACCGGGACGAGCGTCCGATCTCCTTCGGGCTGCGCATCAACCGGATGATGGCGAAGGTGACGATGCCCAGGAAGACGGCGGTGGCGAAGAAGTCCTGCAGGAAGCCCAGCGCGTCCCAGCGCCCGATGATCGGGATGTGGAAGTTGTCCTGAAACAGCAGGCCGTAGGCCTCGATGTAGACGGTCAGCAGGATGAAGAAGCCCCACATGGTGAAGAAGTGGGCGAGGCCGGGGATCGACCACTTCAACAGCTTGCGCTGGCCGAAGACTTCGGAGATCTCCGCCCAGACGCGCTTGCCGGGGTCGTCGGTGTGCCCAGGGGCCGGCTTGCCGGAGGTGATGAGCTTGAACAGCCACAGGACTCGGCGCGCGGCAAGTGCGGCCACGACCAGGGTCATGCCCATGCCCACTACCAGCCTGATGAGCATCTGCGTCGTCACAGAAGGTCTCCCCAATAAATAGTCACTTCGGCCTGCACTTTGTTTGCCTGCTCAGCCCCGCTCATAGTTACATCTCCCGGGCTTTGAGCGCGAGAAAGGCTGCCCTAACTCGCCGTTCATCAATGCCTCTGGCCTGCTGCGTTGAGAACCCGCCGGGGGATGTGACGTTGATCGGCGTGACCGGCGCCACCCTGTCGCCGGGTGAATGGCTCCGTTCACTGCAGCGCGAATACCCACTCCCGGAGCGAAATAGCGAACGCGTTCCGGCGCGTCAACGCCGCCACGGCGGCTCGAGACGCGGGAACAATGGCCGCTCGCGCGGCGGGGGCGGTTCCGTCGTGGTCACCTGCGCCGTGGTGGTCGGCGGGGCGCTCGTGGTGGTCGTCGTGCTGGGCGGTTCGGTGGTGCTGGCCGGCGGCGGCGCAGCGGTGGTGGTGGCCGGCGGCTCGGAGGACGGAGCCGGCGCGGGGACGACGGTGACCGTGGTGGTGTTGTCCGGGCCCGTGACGGTCACTGTTTGCGGTGTCTGCGGGGGAGCTTCGCTCGGCGCGGTGGGAGCGGGCGTGGCGGGGTGGTTGTCGGTGAGCAGGACGTTGATGGCCAGGGCCAGCGCGACCAGCACGGCCAGGACGGCGCCCGCCACTCCCAGCACCAGCGCGGTGCGTTTGTACCAGGGCAGCCCGCCACCGGTGTCGTCATAACGCTCGTCCGAGGCGTATTCGAATTCCCGGGCCTCGTTGGCGTATTCGCCCGTGGCGTCGCGGCCCGTGTAGGGAACCGGCTCGTCGGAGTCGTCGGCGTCTTCCGACCATGCGAGCGCACCATCGACGTCGGTCGCCTGGGCGGCGCGGGCGGCCTGGGTCATGTCGATCGCGCCGGCGGGCACCATTTCCGTCGGCATGTCGACGGCGGGGGCCGCGGTCGTCGGGGCGCCCGCCGCCGCTTGCGGCCCGCCCACCCCGGCGGCCGGTCCCTGACCCCCGAGCGCCGCCGCGCCGAGGGCTGCGCTGAACGCGGGTTGCGCCGCGCTGTGCACCGACACTCCGAACCGCTCCGACAAGCGCGTGTTGACCAGCGGAATGCTGGCACCACCGCCGACGGTCGCCACCGCGCTGAGTCGCTGAACGCCGTTGTGCCGCAGCGCTTCCGCGACGAAATCCAGGAGACCGTCCAGGGCCGGCCTGATCAGCTGTTCAAGCTCGGCGCGGGACAGCTGGACCTGGTCGTCCGCGGCGCGCGCCACGGTGGTGACGGTGTCGGTGGACAGCCGTTCCTTGGCCCGCCGGCATTCGCCCAGCAGCCTCGCCTGGGAGGCGATGCGTCCGCTGCTGCCAATGTCGGCCATGGTGCGGTCGGTGGCCTGCACGTGGTCGAGGAGGAGCTGATCGATTGCGTCGCCGGAGAAATCGGTGTGCCGCGTCGAGCGGCCGAGGTGGGTGAAGCTCGCCGAGGCGTCCACCAGGGTGACGGTGGTCCCGCCGGCACCGAAGTCGCACAGCGCGAGCGTGCCGTCGGAGGGGAAGCCCGGCGTGGTTCGCAGCGCCGCGAGCGCGGCCGTCGCGTCGGAGACCAGCACCGGGGCGACGCCGTCGCGCGCGAGGTCGGCTTGGGCGAAGAATTCTTCCCGCAGCGCGGTGAACTGGGCGTCGGACCAGTAAGCGGGCACCGCGATGGTGATCGGTTGACCGTAGCCGACAGTGCGGGCCATGGCCTCGATCGCTTCGACCGTCAGCACCTCACCCAGGTACTTGGTCCCGTCGGCGGCCACCAGCGGAGCCCGGTCGCCCACCCGCTCGACGAACCCCCGCAAGACCAGCCCCGGCTCACTGAGGTTGGGATTCTCGTCGGGCAGGCCGATTTCGGTGGGGCGGTTCTCGAACAGGGTGAGCACGGAACTGCGGACCACCGGTTCCCGACCCGAGCGGGCCGCCACCAGGTGGGCAACCCCGATCGACAACCCGAGCGAGTCGCTCATATCCCGCACCTCTGTGTCAGTTGTCCTCGTTGCGGCCCCCCGGCGGTCTCACCGTAGCGACCGCGGATCCCAGCGAGTGTAGGGCGCGGCGGCGGCGACGCAACCTTGATCCGGTCGTCACCGATTCGTTAGCGCAACCCCGGCGGCACGGTGATCACCGTCGGCACCTGGGGAATGGTGATGACAGGCGGGAGCGGCGGCAGGTGATGCCGGTGCGACGGCTCTTGCGTCGACTGGTGTGTGGGCTGCTGGGACGGCTGTTGCGGCGACGGCTGGCCGGTGTCGCTCGTCGACGGTTCCGTGGTCGTGGTGGTCGTCGTGGTCGACGGAGTGCTCTCCGTGGTGGACGTGGTCGTCGTCGTGGTCGGCGTTGAGCTCGGAGTGTGGCTGGTGGCGTCTTCGCCGTGTAGCAGTTCCATGACCCCGAACACGATCAAACCGATGAGGATCAACACCACCAGCAGCCACGCGACGAGCAGCGCCGGCTTGCGGTACCACGGCGTCGGCTGCGGTTCTTCGTCGAACGGGTCGGCGCCGCGCGCGTCGATGATCTCGGTGCCCTCGAAGCCGGGATCCGGTGCATGCCCGGTGTGGGGCGGAGGTTCGCCGCGGCCGGGCTCGACGTGTTGCGTCGGCTGGTTATGGAAGTCATCGCGTGGGCCAGTGGGTGCCACGGCACCGATGGTACTGACGTGCTTCGCCGGCCCTGTGATGCCGGGCGCGTTTCGGCGCGGCGATTCGCGGCGCGCGGGACGCGTATTAACCCGTTCTCGCGGTTGACATAGAACGACGTGAGCTGTCACGTGTTCGGATCGTCGCTAGGCCGACGCGTTGATGCCTTCCCTCCAAGAATGGAGAAGCGGCGAACAAGGTGCGCACCATGCGCATCGAACGGCGTTTCATCTTCTGGCTGAAATTTGAGTGAGACGAAGCCATTACGCGTGACGGGTAAGACGGTCAGGCGGCAGCCGTTGATTTGCCGCGCAGAATTTTCTCGATCCGATCCGACAGTTCGACGGGATCGTCGAATGCGCCGTCTCGCCAGGCGACCAGTGCGTTGAAGAGGTTGAGCGGCTGCACGGTGAGATAAAGCCCGATCAATAGGGTCGCATCGGTCGAGCCAGGTGTGTCGGGTGGTCGATGGACGATTTCCACCTGTGGCGACTTCCTGCCGGCCGCTACGTCTGCAAGCTGGAGCTTTATCGACCGGACGTCCTCGCGCCGGATGCCGGTCAAGGCGCTGCTGCGGTCTGCTGTTCGCACGATCAATGTCGTTGGGGTGATACGGAGAAGCGATCGTCGCCAAATCCACACGACGACCGCCACCATCAACGCCGAGATGCCGAGTAACGCGATTCCGCCGAAGAGTAGCCATGCTGGATAAGCAGGGGAACACCCCGCCCCGACCATGCCGACCGCCATAAGCGGGAGGAGCACCGTTGCGAAGTAGGGATTGCTCTCGTACCACGGAACGTAACGGCAGACCACCTCGTATCCAACACGGCGGACACCAACGTGGAACACCCGGCGTCTGCCCCCATAAATAATGCCGATACCGGCCACGGCGGTGCCGAGAGACAGATACCACGCCGACCCGATCAGTGCATTGACCGCAGCCAACAGGCACAGGGTCACACCGAAGGCATAACGAAGCCTCCAGGGCACTTCCGTCTTGGGGCTGACCATCACTGACCGGCTCGCGTGGCGGTGACGGGCGAAACACTGGGGTGACCGGCGGGCGTTGAAGACACCGACGGACCTGGCCGTACCTTCAACCAGATACTTGCCCGATCTACCGGTGAATTTTCGAGCGCCGTCACCGTCAGTTGTGCAATCAGAGTCCCTCGTTCGCCGTTGACGATCCGGGATCGTGACACACTCTCGATGGTGCCGAGCTCATGCGCTATCTGCATTGTGAGCATTCCCGCAGCGCCGGTGCCCTCGGCCGCTGCAGAGATTTCACGGCTCAGCTCACTTGAGTTCGGTACTGATTGCACTTGCTGTTCGGCCAGCATCGTGAACACCTCGGCGGGGTCGAGGGCTGCCTGGACATGATGCATCGTCAATACCGCGTTAGCGCAAAATGTCTTGATGCGCGGGTCGTTGCGGCAGGCCCACAGGCGCACACCGGTAGCGGCACTGAGGGGATCCCAGCCCCGCGGCACGCCCACCTCCACAACGAACCCGGCGAATCGGTCGACCGGGAACACGTCGAGACAATGCGTCCCTGTGAATTCGTCGAATCGCATCGTGTTGCCTTAACCGAACCCAAACACCGATTCCACGCTATGCAGCGCACTGCCAACCGCGTGGGAAACCGGCTGCCAAGCCGCCTCGACCGCCTTTGAGGCCACCAAGCTGGCCCCCGCTCCAACAACGGCACCTGCCACGAGGCCTACTGCGGTTCCTGCCCCCGGCACAACGGAACCCAACGCCGCGCCCAACTCGGAACCGGCGACCACGCCTCCTGCCAAGCTGCCGAATCCGAGCCCAGCAGCGACCCCCACCGACTCCCGTGTGACGGCCTCGGATGCCGGGTTGCCGTCGTGCATGTCGGACAGGACGGCCGGTACCGCGCTGGCCACGGCAACCACGCCGCCGATGCGGGAGAAGCCCTTGATCTCGACGCCGCCGATCTTGGGGTCCTCCAACCACTTCAACAAGCCCGGGTCGGCTTTGCCGGGGCCGGTGCCGGGGGACTGGTCGATCAGATTGAGGGTCGTCTGGCGCACACCGTCGGCGGTGCCGCCGGCCACCGCGCCCGAACCCGCGATCAACACATCGCTCAGCGTCGGCGGCGACACGGAATGCTCGCCGGGCTTCTCCGCACCTGGCGGGCCGCCGCCCGGCGCGCCCGGACCGGGCTGCGCACCTGGAGCTTCGGGCGCGCCGGGGGGGCCCTGCGGGGCTACGGCGTCATATCCGTCGGCGTGCAAGGCGCCCATCGCGTCCTGGAACGATTTCGAGTAACCGTTCCGCGTCGCCTGTAGCTGGCCGAGAGCGGTTTTGGTGTCGCGGATCGCGTCCTGTTCGCAGGTCTCGATGTAGGCCTCGAGCGCGTCGTAGTCGGCCTGGCTGAGGTCCTCGTCATCCTCCATCTCGTCGGCCTCACCGATCAGGTCGTCGAGGTTCTGTAGCTGGGCTTCCAGCGTGGCGATCTGCCCGGCACCGGCCTTCTGCGCCTCGGCCAACGTCGCCGCGACGTTCTCCAGGTCCGCGCCGATCTTGGGCAACTGAAGGGATTGCGCGCCAAGCGCTTTCGTCACCCGTTGGACCTCGTCGGAGTCGTTGATCGGGTGATCGCCCTGCTGATGATTCCAGGCAGCGTCGAAGCGGGTGCGAGCCTGTTCGAAGGCATGGTTCGCCTCCTGCGTGCATCGGCCTGCGCGCAGGAAAGCCTCGGCGAGACTGGAGATCTGCCCGGGATTTCCCGCCTGCAGGCTCGCATTGACCGCCCACGGGTCACCGCCGGCCGCGCCGATCAGCGACGGGATGCTGAGGTAGCGGAGTTGCATCGGGAGGTCAGCGGCTCGCCGCACCACCGGTCAATGTCACCGCGCTCGCAGCGAAGAACGGCGGCACATCGGCACCAACAGGCATCGCCTCCCCTTCCGAGCTCGCCGGCAAGACTACTACCGGAAGCCCGACTAGCAATTCACCCGCGGCTGCTCAGCTGCCGCGCCCGGTCTTGTGTTGCAGTTCGTCGATCTTGCTGGACGCTTCGGCCTTGGTGAGGTCGTCGGGCACCTCCTCGCCCGCCTCCTGCCCGAGTGTGTGCAGGTAACTGCGTTGCGGTCCCGTCATGGGCTCGTCTCCGGTGACCCAGTCCGCCGGGTCTTTCTCCGCCGTCTCGTTCGGCGCTTGCTGCACGTTGTCGCTCATGTCGTGATCACCTCCGACAGCGGGATAGCCATCGCACACACGTTCGAAACATCTGCGGGCCGAAGTTTCCCAAACGCGCCGACGGGAAATCCTGACGGCCATGAGCGCGCCCAGCCCGACGATCAAAGACATGAAACAGGTCGAGCGCAAGTTGTATTGGCGGCTCATTTTCCGGCGGCTGGGCGCCGGGGAGGGGTCGAGCTCCGCGGAGGAACTGCTTTACCTGGTCGGGCTTGCCAGGAGAATCGGCGCCCGCACGATCGCCGAGATCGGTTTCAACGCCGGTTGTTCCAGCTACGCGATGCTCAGACACGTACCCCAGGCCACGGTGGTGTCTTTCGACCTGGGCGAGCACGCCTCGGTCGCGGTCAACAAGAAGTTCATCGACCGCGAGTTTCCCGGCCGGCACACGCTCGTCACCGGTGACTCGCGGCAAACGGTGCCCGCGTTCGCGGCCAACAACCCCGACGCGCGATTCGACCTGCTGTTCATCGACGGTGGGCACGACTACGACGTCGCGCACGCCGACATCGAAAACATGCGTGCGCTCGCGTCGGCGAGCACGGCGGTCGTGATGGACGACCTGGTGCCGTGGCGCTCCTACGGGGCCGGCCCGGCCAAGGCCTGGGAGGAAACCATTGCCCGCGGGCTGGTGCGGCAGGACGAGCTGTTCCAGGACGGCGTGCGCGTTGCGAACGCCCAGCCGCCCGGCGACAGGGCCTGGGCCCTGGGGCGGTACGTGTTCTAGAAGGTGTTGACCTTCTCGACGCTGACGAACATGCCGTGGCGGGTCTTGTCGTTGGTGAAGCGGGTGCCGTCGGTGCTGGCGATGATCGTCCAGCCCAGGGCGTTATAGGTCTTGTAGTCGATCTGGACGGTCGGGATGGCACCCAAGTTGCCCAGCACCCACTGGACTCCGCCGCCGGAGTTGATGCTGACGCCGTTGGCGTGCTCGCCGTCTTGCAGCGGCGAGTTGGTGAACGGCGCCTCGCAGCCGACGGTGTCCTTGTTGATCTGGCAGCGGGTCACGCCGGACTTGGTTTCGATGAAGACGTAACCGTTTTGGTCCGGCGGCAGCGGGATGGCCCCGGCCGGCGCGTTGGGGCCCGGCGGCACGGCGGGGCTCACCGGAGGGGCGGGAGCGGGGC
>NZ_LZJC01000068.1 GCF_001666755.1 Mycobacterium sp. E1214
GGTGGGGGCGGGAGCCGACCTCATCTTCAGCGGCCAGCTCTACCAGGATCTCGCCGTGAATGTCGCTGATTACTACGACATTCCGCTGGCCGCCCTGCACCACTTCCCCATGCGCGCCAACGGGCAGCTCGTCCCGGCCGTGCCGGCGCCGTTGCTCCGATCCGCGATGACGACCATCGAATGGCTGTTCTGGCGTTCGACCAAGGAGGTCGACAACGCGCAGCGCCGACAACTGGGCCTGCCGACCGCCACGCACCGCTCCCAGCGCCGGATCACCGACCGCGGTGGCTTGGAAATCCAGGGCTACGACCGGGTTTGGTTTCCGGGGCTGGCACAGGAGTGGGCGAAATTCGGCGATCGGCGTCCGTTCGTAGGCGCCCTGACAATGGAGTTGACCACCGAGGCGGACGCCGACGTCGCGTCCTGGATTGCCGCGGGGACGCCGCCGATCTGCTTCGGCTCCGGCAGTATTCCGGTCGAATCACCCGCCGCCACGGTGGACATGATCAGCGCCGCCTGCGCGGAACTCAACGAGCGGGCGCTGATCTGCTTCGGCGGCACCGACTTCACCGGCGTGCCACACCCCGACCACGTCAAGCTGGTCGGTATCGTCAACTACGCCGCCGTGTTTCCCCTGTGCCGTGCCGTCGTCCACCATGGCG
>NZ_LZJC01000069.1 GCF_001666755.1 Mycobacterium sp. E1214
CGTCGACGGGGGACCCCACGATCACCCGGTGCCCGGACCCACTGAACTCACGCAGCGTCTGGCGCAGCGTCAACCCGCGGCGGGTGACCAGGCGCACGACCGATTCCCGGAAACCCAGTGAGCCAACGGAATCCGGCGCCGCGCCCAGCAGGCGCGCCGGGATGGGCTCGTCGAGCGGCAGGCCGGAAAGGTCCGCACCCAGGGTCTGCGACAGTCGCTGCACGTCGTGGTCGGCGGGCAGCAGCGCGTTCTGCTCCTCATAGCGCCGCTCGGCCTCGGCCCGGCTGCTGCCGATGGTGGTGATGAGGCCCGGCAGGATGCGGACCGCGTCGCGGCCGCGGCCGTGCGCGGCGGCGGCGTCCTTGACCAGCCGGTAGTGCTCGAGGCCGGCGTCGAGGTCCAGCTCGGCGCTGAACACCGCGTCCGCGACCCGCCCGGCCAGCTCCCGGCCCTGCGGTGAGCCCCCGGCCTGCACCAACAGCGGGTAGCCCTGCGGCGACGGCCCTTGCGGCAACGCCCCTGTGACCGCGAAGAATTCGCCGCGATGGTCGATGCCGCCGGCACCGGCGGCGGCGTCACGCCACAGCGCCAGGACGACGTCGACGAACTCCGCGGCGCGCCGGTAGCGGCTGGACCGGTCCGGCAGGTCGTCCAGGCCGAAGTTGCCGCCCGCGGCCTCGGAGTAGGTGGTGACGACGTTCCACGCGCACCGGCCGCCGGACAGTTCGTCGAGGCTGAGCAACCGGTGCGCGAGTTCCACCGGGTCGTTGAACGTCGAGGACAGCGTGCCGATCAGCCCCAGGTGCTCGGTCTCGGCCGCCACCGACGCCAGGATGACGCTGGGCTCCAGCGCCTGCGACGGGCGCAGCGCGGGGTGGTCGCGCAATGCCGGCCCGTCGGCCAGGAACAGCGCGTCCAGGGCGCCCCGCTCGGCGATCCGCGCCATCCGTACGTAGTAGTCCGGGTCGGTGAACGCCGCGGGGGCCTCGCTGGAGCGGCGCCACGACGCGGTGTGGATGCCGAGGTTGAGGACGTTGACGTTGAGCGTCAGGCCGCGCTCGCGCGGGTTCACAGCCGCGCCGCCACGGTCGGCGACGAGTCATAAGCGCGCCGGTGGGTCGACAGGTCGGGCTCGGCGGGCGCGGGCAGCCCGAGCCGGCGGCGCAGCGTGCCGCGACCGGCTGCGGCGACCGCGCCGCGGCGCCGCGCCGCCGGTAGCACCTCGTCGAGCACCGCCGGCACCGCCGCGGGCGGCACCCGCAGCAGCGCACCGACCGCCCCCGGCGTGCGGGCCACCCGGGTCAGCGCCGCGTCGTCGGCCTCGCGCAATCGCACGACCGCGCCCGACGGCACCGGGTCACCGTCCTCCACGACGACGAGGTCGGCTCCCCGGGCGCCCGGCCCGGGGTGCCGCCATACCGGCAAGTCGCCCTGCACCGACCCGGGGACGTTCAGGGGCCCGGTGATGCGGTAGGCGCCGCCGGTGTCGGCGCGCCGGATCTGGGTGATGTCGGCGAAGACGCCGGCCGCGCGGTCACCCCGCAGCGACGCGTATGGCCAAGTGCGCCAGAGGATCCGCACGGCGTCGATCGACTCCGTGGTGTGGGCCGGCTCCAGGGTGGCACCGGTCCAGGTGTCGGCGGCGGCGTTGAGCCCGATGCGACGGTCGACGTCGAGGGCGAACCAGCCGACCCGCCCGCGGGCGGCGTGATCGACGGACACCAGCCGGCGCGCCAAGTTGTACGGGTGGTCGCGGTGCGTCGACGCCGCGACCACCAGACCCAGCTCGGCCGTGTGCCGGGCCGCCACGGTGGCGACGAGCGACGGGTCGAGGCTGGGCGCGACGCCGGTCTGCTCGCCGCGGTCGGCGCCCACCACCCAGTAATGCACGCCGGCGGCCTCCAGCCGGCGCGCCAGCGCGGCGATGCCGTGCGCACGCGGGCCGGTGCCGATCCCGTCGCCGGCGACCTCGATCCCCAGGGTTAAGGACACGAATCCCGAGGCTACGTGGGCGCTGCGGCGATGCAACGGTCGCGCGGGGGCGGCGCCGAAAAACGGCTGGGCACAGGGCCACTGCCTTAAAAATTGTGACGGTGTAAACCGTTGCCGGTGGGCCCGGCGGCCGCCTAGCTTGTGGGGCTGGTCCGGGAAACACCGGCCCCCACGTGGAAGGTCTTGACGCGCATGCCCGTTGGCTCTGGTACCGACGTTTCAACTCCGGACGTCCTCGCCGAAATCGCCGCGGACTACCGGCTGCGCCTGGCCGACGGCGGCACCGAGCCGCCGTTGCGCGGCCTGAAACTCGTTCGCGATCACCGGCTGGGCGCGGTGCGGCTGCCGCGCGAACTCGGTGGCGCGGGTTACACGGTGCCGGAATTCTTCGACCACCTCGTCGCGCTCGCCGCGGCGGACCCGGATCTGGCGCACATCCTGCGCATCCACTACGCCCTGGTCGAGGAGCTGCAGCTGAAACCGCAGCGCGCGGGCAGTGACCGGTGGATCGCGGTGGTGGCCGAAGGCGGCCTGATCGGCGGCGCGAACGCCGAGCAGAGTCAGAAGTCGGTCGGCGGCAACAACCGGGACACTCGGCTGGTCGCCACCGACGACGGGTTGCGGTTGCGCGGCAGGAAGTTCTACAGCACCGGCGCCCAGTTCTCCGACTACCTGCGCATCACCGCGCAGGACGACGACGGCGTTCCGACCGCGGTGGTCATCCCCGTGGACCGGTCCGGCGTCGAACACCTCGACGACTGGGACGGCATCGGTCAACGGCAAACCGGGAGCGGCACCACGGTTTTCCACGACGTCGCGGTCGAAGCGGACGAGGTGTTCCCCCTCGGGGCGACGATCGGGGTGAACCGGGCCCGCGGCGCGCTGGTGCAGCTGTACCTGCACGCCGTCGCCGCCGGCATCCTGCGCTCCCTGGCGGCCGACGCGGCGGCCCTGGTGCGCGGGCGGC
>NZ_LZJC01000070.1 GCF_001666755.1 Mycobacterium sp. E1214
CCAGGATTGCCGAGGCGTCACGCCCTGCGGCCGTGGGCAATTCGGACACGTGCCAGGCGCCGGCCACCTGCGCGCGGGCTGCCTCGTCGCCGTGGGGGCGCCCGCCGGGCAGCAGGCCCGGCAGCGCGCCGGCTTCCAGCGCCCCGCGTTCGCCGGCCCGCCGCGGCACCCAGGCCAGCCGCGCGCCGGTGGCGTCGGCCAGCCGCGCCGCGGCGGACAGCGCGCCGGGCGTCGCCGCGAGGCGCTCGCCGACCATGATGACGGCGCCGGGGCCGGCCAGCAGGTCGCCGACCTCGCCGGTGCTCAGCCCGTCCAACGCCGAAGCCTCGGCGCCGGGCGTGGTTTGCAGCAACGTGCCCGACATCTTCGTCAGCCCGCGCGTTGCGAACGGGGCGACCGCGAAGACCCGCAGCCCGCGTTTGCGGGCCGCCTTGCGCAGCCGCAGGAACACGATGGGCGCTTCTTCTTCGGGCTCCAGGCCGACCAGCAGCACGACGGGGGCGGATTCCAGGTCGGCGTAGCTGACCTCGAGCGGCTTGCCCGCCACGCGGGCGGCCAGGAAGTCGGCCTCCTCACCGGAGTGGGGCCGGGCCCGGAAGTCGATGTCGTTGCTGTCCAACACGATACGGGCGAATTTCGAGTAGGCGTAGGCGTCCTCGAGGGTGACCCGGCCACCGACCAACACCCCGGCGCGTCCCCGCGCCGCGTCCAGTCCCCGGGCCGCCGTCGCCATCGCGTGCGACCACGACGCCGGTTGCAGGGAGCCGTCGGCGTCCCGGATCAGCGGGGTGGTGATGACGTCGGGTTCGGTGGCGTAGCGGAAGGCCCACCGGCCCTTGTCGCAGTTCCACTCCTCGTTGACCTCGGGGTCGTCGCCAGCCAAGCGGCGCAACACCTTTCCACGCCGGTGGTCGGTGCGCTCGGCGCAGCCGCCCGCGCAGTGCTCGCAGACGCTCGGGCTGGAGACCAGGTCGAACGGGCGGGCGCGGAACCGGTAGGCCGTTCCGGTCAGGGCCCCGACGGGGCAGATCTGCACGGTGTTGCCCGAGAAGTACGACTCGAACGGCTCGTTGGCGTAGATGCCGACCTGCTGCAGCGCGCCGCGCTCCTGCATGTCGATGAAGGGGTCACCGGCGATCTGCTCGGAGAACCGGGTGCACCGGGCGCACAGGATGCAGCGCTCGCGGTCCAGCAGCACCTGGGCGGAGATGTTGATCGGTTTGGCGAAGGTGCGCTTGACGTCGGTGAAGCGAGAGTCGGCGCGCCCGTTCGACATTGCCTGGTTCTGCAGCGGGCATTCGCCACCCTTGTCGCACATCGGGCAGTCGAGCGGGTGGTTGATCAACAGCAATTCCATGACGCCGTGTTGCGCCTTGTCGGCGGCTTCCGAGGTCAGTTGGGTGCGCACCACCATGTCGTCGGTCGCGACCGTGGTGCACGACGCCATCGGCTTGCGCTGGCCCTCCACCTCGACCAGGCACTGCCGGCAGGCGCCGACGGGGTCCAGCAGCGGGTGGTCGCAGAACCGAGGGATCTGAATGCCCATCAGTTCGGCCGCGCGGATCACCAACGTGCCTTTCGGCACGCTGATCTCGTTACCGTCGATGGTCAGTGTCACCATCTCGGGCGCAGCGACGCGGTTTCCGGTATCGGCCGTCTGGGTCATGATCCCCCTTTGTCCGCCGTCAGCATGGAGTCTCGGGGGTCGAATGGGCAGCCGCCCCCTTCGACGTGGGCGACGTACTCGTCGCGGAAGTGTTTGATCGACGACATCACGGGGCTGGCCGCACCGTCGCCCAAGGCGCAGAACGACTTTCCGAGGATGGTGTCGGAGACGTCCAGCAACTTCTGGATGTCCTCGCCGGTGCCCTTGCCGGTCTCGAGGCGCTCGTAGATCTGGTCCAGCCAGAAGGTGCCCTCCCGGCACGGAGTGCATTTGCCGCAGGATTCGTGCTTGTAGAAATAGGTCCAGCGCCGCACCGCTCGCACCACGCAGGTGGTCTCGTCGAAGATCTCCAACGCCTTGGTGCCCAGCATCGAGCCGACCCCGCCGACGCCCTCGTAATCCAAAGGGACGTCCAGGTGTTCGTCGGTGAGCAGCGGGGTGGAGGAGCCACCCGGGGTCCAGAATTTGAGCCGGTGGCCTTCGCGCACGCCGCCGGCGTAGGCGAGCAACTCGCGCAACGTGATGCCCAGCGGCGCCTCGTACTGGCCCGGGCGGGTGACGTGTCCGGACAGCGAGTACAGCGTGAAGCCGGGCGATTTCTCGCTGCCCATGGACCGGAACCATTCGACGCCGTTGAGAACGATCGAGGGCACGCTGGCGATGGTCTCGACGTTGTTGATCACGGTGGGGCAGCCGTAGAGCCCGGCGACCGCGGGGAACGGGGGACGCAGTCGCGGCTGGCCGCGCCGGCCCTCCAGCGAGTCCAGCAGCGCGGTCTCCTCGCCGCAGATGTAGGCGCCGGCGCCCGCGTGCACCACCAATTCCAGGTCGAAGCCCGAACCGTTGATGTCGCGGCCCAGGTAGCCGGCGGCGTAGGCCTCGGCCACGGCGTTCTGCAGGCGGCGCAGCACGGGCAGCACCTCACCGCGCACGTAGATGAACGCGTGGCTGGCCCGGATCGCGTAGGCGGCGATGATGACGCCCTCGACGAGGACGTGCGGTGTCGCGAGCATCAGCGGAATGTCTTTGCAGGTACCGGGTTCCGACTCGTCGGCGTTGACCACCAGGTAATGCGGCTTGGCGGCCGCGCCGCTGTCGCCCTGCGGGATGAACGACCATTTCGTGCCGGTGGAGAAGCCCGCGCCGCCGCGCCCGCGCAGCCCGGAGTCCTTGACCAGGCCGATGACCGCGTCGGGCTCCATGGCCAGGGCCTTCTTCATCGCCTGGTAGCCGTCGTTGCGCTCGTAGGTCTGCAGCGTCCACGACTGCGGGTCGTCCCAGTACCGGCTGATCACCGGCGTCAGCGGCGTCGACTGGGGTGCGGTCGGGGCGGCCATCACTGTCCTTCCGCGGCGTGGTCCGGCGCGGGCGGTGCCTGCATCCGGAGTTCCTTGGCCACCTTCAGGCCGGCCAAGGTGGCCGGCCCGGCGCCGCCCTGCCCCTGGTCGGGCCGCTCGTCGGGCAGGCCGGCGAGGATGCGCGAGGTTTCCCGGAACGCGCACAGCGGCGCGCCCCGCGTCGGCGCCTCGGGCGTGCCGGCGCGCAGCGAATCCACCAGCCGGCGCGCCGATTCGGGCGTCTGGTTGTCGAAGAATTCCCAGTTGACCATGATCACCGGCGCGAAGTCGCACGCGGCGTTGCATTCGATGTGTTGCAGCGTGACCGAGCCGTCGGGCGTGGTCTCGTCGTTCCCGACGCCCAGGTGTTCCTTGAGGCTGTCGAAGATGGCGTCACCGCCCATGACCGCGCACAGCGTGTTGGTGCACACGCCCACCAGGTAGTCGCCCGTGGGACCGCGGCGGTACATCGTGTAGAAGCTCGCCACCGCCGAGACCTCGGCGCCGGTGAGTCCCAGCTGCTGCGCGCAGAATTCGAGGCCGGCGGGCGTCAGGTAGGAGTCCTCCGACTGCACCAGGTGCAGCAGCGGCAGCAGGGCCGAGCGCTTGTTGGGGTAGCGGCCGATGATCTCCTTGGCGTCGACCTCCAGGCGGGCCTGCACGTCGGACGAGTACGACTGCGGCGCGCCCTCGACGACGAACGCGTTGGGTTCGTCCGGCGGCGGCCCGAGGCGCAGAAAGACGCGCTCGCCGCTGCCGCTGACGTTGGGTTCGCTCATCGGTCCACCCCGCCCATGACCGGGTCGATGCTCGCGACGGCGGTGATCAGGTCCGCGACCATCCCGCCCTCGCACATCGCGGCGACCGACTGCAGATTGGTGAACGACGGGTCGCGGTAGTGCACCCGGTAGGGCCGGGTGCCGCCGTCGCTGACCATGTGCACGCCGAGTTCACCGCGCGGCGACTCCACCGCCGTATACACCTGCCCTGCAGGCACTCTGATGCCCTCGGTGACGAGCTTGAAGTGGTGGATCAACGCCTCCATCGAGCCGCCCATGATCTTCGCGATGTGCTCGGGGGAGTTGCCCATGCCGTCGGGGCCCACCTTGAGGTCGGCCGGCCAGGCGATCTTGCGATTCTCGATCATTGTCGGGCCGGGCTCGAGCTTGTCCAGACACTGCTCCACGATCTTGATCGACTCCCACATCTCCTTGACGCGAATGATGTAGCGCCCGTAAGCATCACACGTGTCGGCCGTGATCACGTCGAATTCGTAATTCTCATAGCCGCAGTAGGGTTCGCTCTTGCGCAGGTCGTGCGGCAAGCCGGTGGCCCGCAGAATCGGTCCGGTGATGCCCAGCGCGACGCAACCGGTGAGGTCCAGGTAACCGACGTCCTGCGTGCGGGCCTTCCAGATGGCGTTCTCGTTGAGCAGGTCGCCCATCTCGCGCAGCACCTGACGCAGCGGTTTGAGGGCGTCGGCGATTTCGGTGTGGGCGTTGGGCGGCAGGTCCTGCGCGACACCGCCGGGCCGGATGTAGGCACTGTTCATGCGGAGGCCGGTGATGGATTCGAACAGGGTCAGCACGATTTCGCGGCCGCGGAAGCCGACGAACATCGGGGTCATGGCGCCCAATTCCATGCCACCGGTGGCCAACGCGACGAGGTGCGAGGAGATCCGGTTGAGCTCCATCATCAGCACCCGGATGACGTTGACGCGTTCGGGGATCTCGTCGGTGATGCCGAGCAGTTTCTCCACGCCCAGGCAGTAGGCGGTTTCGTTGAAAAACGGCGACAGGTAGTCCATGCGGGTCACGAAGGTGACGCCCTGCGTCCAGTACCGGTATTCGAGGTTCTTCTCGATCCCGGTGTGCAGGTAGCCGATTCCGCACCGGGCGTCGGTCACCGTTTCGCCTTCGATCTCCAGGATCAGCCGCAGCACGCCGTGGGTGGACGGATGCTGGGGGCCCATGTTGACCACGATGCGTTCGCCGGGATCGGCCGCGCGGGCCGCCTCGACCACCTGGTCCCAGTCCTGCCCACCGGCGACGATGACCTTTTCGGGGCTGTCCGAGGCGCCGGGCGCCGAATCCGTGACGGTGCTCATCAGTTGTACGCCCTCCGCTCGTCGGGTGGGGGTATCCGGGCACCCTTGTATTCGACGGGGACCCCGCCGAGCGGGTAGTCCTTGCGTTGCGGGTGGCCGTGCCAGTCGTCGGGCATCTCGATGCGGGTGAGCGAGGGATGCCCGTCGAAGATGATGCCGAAGAAGTCGTAGGTCTCGCGCTCGTGCCAGTCGGTGGTCGGGTACACGCTGTACAGCGACGGGATGTGCGGATCCCCGTCCGGCGCCGCCACTTCCAGGCGAACTCGGCGATTGTGTGTGATCGACTGCAGCGGGTAGACGGCGTGCAGTTCCCGGTCCTTCTCGTGCGGGTAGTGCACGCCGCTGACGCCCAGGCACATCTCGAACCGCAGTGGCGGGTGGTCCCGCAGGCGTTGCGCGACCGCCGGCAGTTGTTCGCGGCGCACGTGCAACGTGAGCTCGTTGCGGTAGACCACGACTTTTTCTATCGCATCGGCGAATTCGACACCGCTGCTTTCCAAAGCCTGGGTGAGGTTGTCGACGACCTCGTCGAAGTAGCCGCCGTAGGGCCGCGGGCTGCTGCCCGGCAGCAGTACCTCGCGGACCAGCCGGCCGTACCCCGAGGTGTCACCCGACCCCTTGGCGCCGAACATGCCGCGTCGCACGTCGATCACTTCTTCGTCGTTGCGGCTGACCGCTTCTCCCGGGTCCTGATCCGGCGAGCTCATCGCAGCAGCCCACGCATCTCGATCGTGGGCCGGGCCGACAGCGCCGCCTGCTCCGCCTCGGCGATCGCGGTCTCCCGGTTGACGCCGAGCGGCATCTCCTGAATCTTGTCGTGCAGCTTGAGGATTGCGTAGAGCAACATCTCGGGGCGCGGCGGGCAGCCGGGCAGGTAGATGTCGACGGGCACCACGTGGTCGACGCCTTGGACCACCGCGTAGTTGTTGAACATGCCGCCCGACGACGCGCAGACACCCATGGCCAGCACCCATTTGGGTTCGGCCATCTGGTCGTAGATCTGCCGCAGCACGGGCGCCATCTTTTGGCTGACGCGGCCGGCGACGATCATCAGATCCGCCTGGCGCGGCGTCGCCGAGAACCGCTCCATGCCGAACCGCGCGATGTCGAATCTCGGCCCGGCCGTGGCCATCATCTCGATCGCGCAGCAGGCCAGCCCGAAGGTGGCGGGCCACAGCGAGTTCTTGCGGACGTAACCGGCGACCTTCTCCAGCGTCGACAGGAGGATGCCACCGGGCAGCTGTTCTTCCAGGCCCACGTCTTACCTCAATCCCACGTCAGGCCGCCGCGGCGCCACACGTAGGCGTACGCCACGAACACCGTCAGCATGAACACCACCATTTCGACCAGCGCGAACGTTCCCAACGCGTCGTAACTGACCGCCCAGGGATACAAGAACACGATTTCGATGTCGAAGACGATAAAAAGCATTGCGGTCAGGTAATACTTCACCGGGAACCGCTGGCCGGGGGTCGCTTGGGGGCCGCTGACCGACGTCTCGGTGGGCTCGATCCCGCATTCGTAGGCGGCGAGCTTGGATTTGTTGTAGCGCGACGGGCCGACGAGGCTCGCGATCGCTACCGAGCCGACCGCGAAGGCAAAGGCGATCGCGCCGAGCACCAGGATGGGTATGTAGACGTTCAATTCGCTCCAAGATCCGTCGTGCGGGCCCCCCGGAGGCGGCCAGGCGGTCACCGGGCTGCTGTGACGTACTGGGTCTGAAGCGCGCCACAGTGATCTTCAACATAGCGTTGCAGCGCGCGTCGCGCTTGCTCGGGGTGGGGCCTGCCGTCACCAAGTGGCGCCTGGGACGCCTGAGACGGGCGTGCGGCGAGGAATCGAGGTGGCCGTCGGCGACGGTGGCGAAGAGGGGCGACGGCCGGCTGCCGCGCCCGTTTACCGAGGTCGAAGGGCTAGCGGGTGGGGGTGCGCAGCAAGCCGATGACGGTGCGGCCCAGCACGATGGGGTCCAGCGGGTGCGGGACGGCGGCCTCGGCGCGCGACCAGCTGGCCAGCCACGCGTCGTCGGGCCGGCCGGTGAGGACGACGATCGGCGGGCAGGTCTCGAGTTCGTCCTTGAGCTGCTTGGCGATCCCCATGCCGCCGGTGGGGGTGGCCTCGCCGTCGAGGATCGCCAGGTCGATGCCGCCCTCGTCGAGCCGCCGCACCACCATGGGACCGGTCGCGACCTCGACGTAGGTCAGCTCGGGCAGGTCGGGGTGCAGGTGTTTGCCCAGCGCCCGGATCACCTGCTCGCGGGTCTTGGCGTTGTCGCTGTAAACCAGGACCCGCAGGGCCACGGTCGAGTCGGGGCTGGAGTCGGACACGGTGCAGATGGTACTGGTGTCGTCGCCGTTTTTATCGGGATGCCCGCACAAAGATGGCGTCGGCCGCCACGGTTGCTGTCGGGGCCATCATGCGGAGCCGGTTCCAGCCGAGCCCGACTTGCGCCCGATCGAGTTTGGTTTCGCCGGCGACGCGGATGGCGCCGTCGTCGAGCTCGGAGATGGTGACGGGCACAGCGAGCGAGGCGGTGTTGCCCTTGATCGTGAAGTTTGCCTGCAGGTCGGCGGCTTTGCCTGCGGTCGGGTGCACCGCGGTGACGACGACGGTGATCTCGCCGTAGCGCTCGACGTCGAAGAAGTCCGCCGAGCGCAGGTGCTCGTCGCGGCGGCCGATGCCGGTGTCCAGCGAGGCGGCCCGAATGTCGACGCGGCCGAAAACCGCTCCGGCGTCGGTCAATTGACCGTCACCGCTGAACTCGGTGAACCGGCCCTTCACGCGCATCAGGCCCCACATGTTCCGGATCGCGAACGTGATGGCCGTGCGGTCCGGCACCAAGGTCCACACGCCGGTCAGCTCGGGATCTTTCAGCAGTGACTCCAAGGTTGTCATCGGCTCCCCATCTGTCGCACCCGCGTCGTCGCGCAGAATCTAACCCCTCGGCGGGTGGCGGCGCGACGCCAGCGGGATCGCCGCGCCCGCCGGCCGCGTCGACCAGGCCGCCGCGGCCGGCCCCCATCTCCCTGCGCCCGCATCAAACGCATTGTCCGGCAACGTCGTTCGCGGTGGTGCGCGCCGGGGGGCTTAGCCCGACGACTCGTACCCCGGGTGCGCGACGGCCAGGCGATGTCGCACCACCGTGCGCAGGCACGCGACGACGTCGCCGGCGCGCCCGTCGAGCCGGCCGGCCCGGATGGCGGCGGCGAGCTCATCCTCGTCGGCGAACCCCAGGTCGGCCAGGGCGGCGCGGGCCTCGGCCTCGCCCTCGTCCAGGAGTTCGCGCTCGACGATGCGCAGCGCGTTGGCGGCCACCCGGGCGTGGAAATTGACCTGCCCCGTGGTGGCCTCCCGGACGTCGGTCTCCAGGAATTCGGCGACAGCGGCGACGAGTTCGGCCGCGAGCGGGCGGCCGTAGGCGCCGATCATCGGGGGGCCTCGTCGAGCAGTTCGAGCAGATCCCATTCGGTCTCGCAGACCCGGCGGCCGATGGTCGCGAGCTCGACCGAACGCAGTTCACCGCTGAGATGCCGTTCGGCCTGGAAGCGGCAGATGACGCCCCACCGCAGCGTGGCCAGCACCAGCCACCAGTGAAACGCCACCCGGTCGACGGTAGTCGCGCTGGCCTGTTCGTAGGCGCGCAGGAAGCTTTCGACGCTGCCGAGCCCCCCGGCGCCCTGCCCGGCCGGGGCGCCGAACCGCCAGGCGCGGATGCAGAACCAGGCAAGGTCTTCACACGCCTCGCCGAGGTGCACCAGCTCCCAATCCAACACGGCGGCGAGGTCGGCACCGTCGACGATCAGGTTGCCCATCCGATAGTCCCCGTGCACCAGCACCGTGGCGGTCGGGGCGGGCCGGTGCGCGGCCAGCCAGCGAAACGACCACTCGAAGGTGGCCGTCGTGTCGTCCATGGCGTCGAGCCGGTCGCGCCACTGGGCGAGCTGGTCCTCGTGGGTCAGCCGGGGCACGCGTGGGTCGGCGCGGTGGATCGCGGCCAGCGCCGTGGCGCACTGCCCGAGCAGCCGGGTGCGGGCCGCGTGCCCACCGGCGGCGTCGAGCTGGCGTTGGATGCGCCGGACGATGGTCTCGCCACGGACCTCGTCGCAGATGAGGTACGGGGTGCCCAGGGCGTCAAGGGAATCGGCGGCGATTAGGACGTGCGGGACGGGCGCGCCCGCCGCCGCGGCGGCGGCCTGGGCGCTGGCCTCGAGCTCCATGCCGGCGTGCACGGCCTCGGGCGGCCCGGTACGCAGGATGAGCGAGCGGCGTTGTCCGGCCAGGTCCGCGTCGAACGCCCAGGTGGTCCGGCTGGCGCCGCCGGTCAGGGCGCGCAGGTTCTCGATCGCGGGCTCACCGCCGAGCACCGGCGCCAGCACGCCGCGCAGCGCGAGCGCCAGGTCGACGGCGGTGGCCGCGCGGCCCGGGCCCGTCACTTTGCGCCGAACTTCAACAGGCGCTGGGCCACCCGGCGGATCTGAATCTCCTCTGCGCCCTCGGTGATGCGGTACCGCCGGTGATGGCGGTAGATGTGCTCGAACGGCTCGTGCCGGCTGTAGCCGAGGCCGCCGAAGATCTGCATGGCCCGGTCGGCGGCGTCGCACACCAGCCGGTTTGCGCGATAGTTGGCCATCGAAACCTTGTCCGACACTTCCATGTGGTGGTCGCGGTCCAGGTGCCAGGCCGCGTAGTGCACCAGCAGCCGGACCATCTGGGCTTCGGTCTGCAGCTCGGCCAGCGGCCACTGCACGGCCTGGTTGACCGACAGCGGCTTGCCGAAAACCAGGCGCGCTCCGGCGTATTCGGCGGCCCGGTCGATGCAGTACTGCGCCGCGCCCAGGCTGCTGGCCGCCTGCCGAATCCGGTTCTCGTGCAAGAAGGTCTGGGCGACCTCCAGCCCGCGGTCCACCTCGCCCAGCACGGCGTCGGCCGGCACCCGCACGTCGGTGAGCTCGACCTCGCCGTGGTCGGTGGGCATGTTGAAGGTCCACCAGTAGTACGGGACGGTGAAACCGGGCGCATCGGTGGGCGCCAGGAAGGCGGTGATGCCCAGGGCGGCGCCGGGCTCCCCGGACGTCCGCGCGAATACCAGGTCGTGGGTGGCCCGGTGCACTCCGGTGTTGAACCGTTTGGCGCCGTTGAGCACCCAGCCGTCGCCGTCGGCCTGCGCGCGGGTCTCTAGCCAGGTCGCGTCCGAGCCGTGTTGCGGTTCGGTCAGACCGAACGCCATCGAGCGCTCACCGGTGATCAGCGCCTCCGACCACACTCGGCGTTGTTCGTCGGTGCCGAAGCGCTCCATCATGATCACCTGCGGGAAGTTCCCGACGATCGACGATTCGTTCTGCAGATCGTTGTGCAGTCCCAGGCCGCGGTGCGCCAGGTGTTCGCGGATCACGGCCATGTCGAGGTTACTGCCGTCGCGGCCCCCCAACGACGCCGGCAGTCCGTAGCGCAGCCAGCCGGCTTGGTCGGCGCGCCTGCGCATTTCGGCAAGGAGGTTTTCCCACTCGTCGGTGGGGATGCCGTCGTTGTCCCAGTCGGTGCGGGCATGTTCGCGGCGCTTGTCGAAGTACTGGATGTTGTCGCGTTCCAGCGGCTTGATCTCGGCTTCGATGAACTCGTCCATCTCGGCGAGCACACCCGGAAGGTGTTCGGGCAAAGTGAAATCCACGCTATCTCCTCGGGTCCGCGCGGCCAGTGTTCGTCCCTACCGGCGAAGCCGCCGAGATAAAACCTCCCGCCGACGTTACCGGGCTGCGCCGGCCCTCGGCCGTCAGCGCCGGTGTTGCCCGGGGGCGGAGATCAGTCACGGATCCGGTCCCCGGCCCGCAGCAGCGCACTGGGAAGGTCATGGCCGACAACGGATTTCGCGACGCGGGCGGCGGCGATGGCCGCCTGCAGGTCGATATCGACCTCGATGCCGCTGTCGCGCAGCAGATAAACTAGATCCTCGGTGGCGATGTTGCCCGTGGCGCCGGGCGCGAAGGGGCAGCCGCCCAGGCCGCCCGCCGACGCGTCCAGGCGGGTGACTCCGCACTGCACGGCGGCGTAGGCGCTGGCCAGTCCCGAGCCGCGGGTGTTGTGGAAGTGCGCGCCCAGCGGCAGGTCGCCGATGACCGGGCGCAGTTGCGCGACAAGCGAATTCACCCGACCCGGTGTGACGGTGCCGATGGTGTCGGCGATGCAGAACCGGTCGGCCCCCGCGCCGCGGGCGGCGGTGGCGATCTCCAGCACCCGCTGCGGCGGGGTCGCGCCCTCGAAGGGGGAGTCCCAGGCCGTCGCGACGACGACTTCGACCGTGGCGCCGGAGTCGTGCGCGATGCCGACGATCTCGCCGATCTGCTCGGTGGCCTCGGCGCTGGTGCGTCCCACGTTGGCGTTGCTGAAGGTGTCGTCGGCGGCGACGACGTACTCGATCGAACGCAACCCGGCCGCGACGGCCCGCTTGGCGCCGCCCGCGCTCGCGACCAGCGCCGAGAATTCGATATCGGGATAGTCCCGCAAGTGGGCGGCGAGCTCGGCGGCGTCGGCCATCGACGGAACCTTGGACGGGGACACGAATGCGGTGGCCTCGACCTCGCGCACACCGGTCGCCGCCACGGCGGCCAGCAGTTCGAGCTTGGCCGACAACGGGATCGGCTTCTCGATCTGCAACCCGTCGCGCAGCGCCACCTCACGAATGTCGACCTTGGTCACAGCACCCCCTCGGTCCGCAGCTCGTCGAGTTCTTTTCGTGTCAGGCCCAGCAGCCCCAGGTAGACCTCGTCGTTGTGCTGCCCCGGTCGAGCGGGGCCGGCGCTGCGCACGGCGCCCGGCGACTCGGAGAGGACCGGCACCACGCCCGGCCCCAGCACGGTGCGCCCGACGCGCTCGTCGTAGTGCTCGACCAGCATGCCGCGGGCGCGCAGCTGCGGGTCCGCGACCACCTCGGCCACCGTGTTGATGGGTCCGGCGATCACACCGGCAGCGCTCAGCGTGTCGATGATGTCGGCGGGTTGCCGCGCTGCCGCCCATTCGCCGATGATCTCGTCGAGCTCGTCTTGGTTGCGGCCGCGGGCGACGTGGGTGTCGAACCGGTCGTCGGTGGCCAGCTCCGGGCGCCCCATCACCTTGCACAGGCGTGCGAATACCGTGTCCTGGTTTGCGGCGATCACCACCCAGGAGCCGTCGGCGGTGCGGTAGATGTTCGACGGCGCGATGCCCTCGAGTCGGGTGCCCGACGGTCCGCGCACCACGCCGCCGAGGTCGTAGTCGGGGATCGTGGATTCCTGTACAGCCAAACACGATTCGGTCAGCGCGACGTCCACCACCTGGCCGCGACCGGTGACGCTGCGGCGGTACAGCGCGGCCAGCGCGCCCTGGGCGCCGAACATGCCGGCGAGGCTGTCGCCGAGCGAGAGCGCCAGCCGCGGCGGCGGGCCGCCGGGGAAGCCGTTGAGGTGCCGCAATCCGCTAGCGGCCTCGGCGACCGAGGCGTACCCGGCCTTGCGCGCGTCCGGGCCGGTCTGGCCGTAACCGGAGACGCGGACCAGGATGACGCCGGGGTTGCGGTCGCGCAGCACCTCGTAGCCGAGGTCCCATTTCTCCAGCGTGCCGGGGCGGAAGTTCTCGACCACGATGTCCGACTCGGCGACGAGGTCGAGAAATAGCTCGCGGCCCCGCGGATGGCGCAGGTCCAGGGTGACGGCGCGCTTGTTGCGGGCGTGCACCGTCCAGAACACGTGGTGGCCGTCGAGTTCCGCCTGGCCCCAGGTTCGCAGCGGGTCCGGGGCCCCCGGCAGCTCCACCTTGATGACGTCGGCGCCCATGTCGCCCAGCAGCCGGCCGGTGAAGGGGCCGGCGATCAGGGTGCCCAGTTCGAGGGCCCGGATGCCGTCGAGGGGTCCCGCCGCGCCGGGTGACGTCATCGCGCACCCGCGAAGCGGTGCCCGGCTTGGCAATCGGTGACGACGGCGCCCCGCCTGTCGCGGTGGCCTTGGCCCGCGTAATGTCCTGTGGCGCAGCGAATGTCGTGCATATCCTCGTCCTGGTGCCCGTCGAGTGGCCAGCGGTTGTGGCTTGGCTCGTCGGCAACATTACTCATCGATGGCGCCGGAATGTCGGGGGACTACAGGCCAGCCGGTCACCACGGGCGTCGTCGCCGTTGCGGCGCGACAGCCAACCCCGCGGCGTGTTGGGGTCTGCCAAGGTGCCGTGCACGACGAACCAAACTCTCCTGACGGCGGGGGCGACGAGCGCAAAACTGGAAAGTGACGTTAGTTTTCGCTACTGCACCGCACAAGGGGCCGACGGGCGCGCGCGTGGGCTCAGGAGCCCCAGCAGTCCCAGTCCGGAGTCGACTGGTTTTGTGCCCACCTCATAGCGACAACTGAGGAACGCGTCGCGTAGCGTGCCGCTCGCTGGCCGCGGTGTCGCTGTGAGGCGGGCACTTCGCCTATTACCGCGGAGAGCGGCCGCCGCAAGCGCACCGGAAGCGCGCCGCCCTCGGCCGCGCACCAGCCGGCCTTCGCCCACCCCGCGTTGTCGCTGTGAGGCGGGCACTTCGCCTATTACCGCGGAGAGCGGCCGCCGGAAGCGCGGCGGAGAGCGGCCGCCGGAAGCGCGCCGCCCCTAGCCGCGCACCCGCAGAACGACCTTGCCCTTCGCGGTGCGGTTCTCCAGCGACGCGATGGCGGCGCCCGCCTCGTCCAGCGAGTAGACCGCGGGCTCGGGGGCGGCGAGCTCGCCAGACGTGAGCAGCCGTTCGAGGCCGGCCCACTGCTCGGCCAGCGCGCCGGGGTGTCGTCCCGTCCACGCGCCCCAACCCACGCCGACCACGTCAATGTTGTTGAGCAGCAACCGGTTTACCTTGACGGTCGGAATCTCGCCGCCGGTGAAGCCGACCACCAGGAGCCGCCCACCGGGGGCCAGGGAACGCAACGAATCGGTGAACCGATCGCCGCCGACGGGGTCGAGGACGATGTCGACCCCGCGGCCGTCGGTCAGTTCCTTGACCGCGTCCTTGAACCCGTCGGCCAGGACCACGTCCGTGGCACCGGCGGCGGTGGCGATGTCGGCCTTCTCCGGCGTGCTGACCACCGCGATGCTGCGCAAAGCCCCCAGCGCCGGCGCCAGCCGCAGCCCGGAGGTGCCGATGCCTCCGGCCGCTCCGTGCACCAGCACCGTCTCGCCCCGCTGCAGCCGCCCGCGCGTCGTCAGCGCGAAATACACGGTCAGGTCGTTGAACAACAACCCGGCGCCCGCCTCGAAGCTGACGTTGTCGGGCAGCTTGAACACGCGGTCGGGCGACAGCACGGCGACCTCGGCCATGCCGCCCGCGAGCATCGTCAGGCCGACCACCCGGTCCCCGGGCCGCACGTGGGCGTCGTCGGGCGCGGAGCGGACCACCCCGGCGATCTCGGCGCCCAGCACGAACGGCGGATCGGGGCGGTACTGGTAGAGGCCGCGGGTGAGCAGCGCGTCGGGAAACGCTACGCCGGCCGCGTGCACGTCGACCACCACGCCCTCGCCGGCCGGCTCGTCGATGTCGGCCAACTCGACCGCGTCAGGACCGTCCAGCCGGGTCACCCGTATCGCGCGCATGCCACCTCCGTCGTCAGCCGATCAGCGCCCGCCCAGCGTATGCCGACTCAAAAACCACCGGCGACCCGCACCACCGCGCGCCCGGAGAACTCACCGGCACGCACCCGGTCGATCACGCCCACCACGTCCTTGACGTCGACGTCGGTCACCAGCGAGTCCAGGTGACGGGGCCGCAACGTATCGCCCAGGCGGGCCCACAGCTCGCGGCGCCGCCCGATCGGCATCAGGACCGAATCCATGCCCAGCAGCGCGACGCCGCGCAGGATGAACGGCATCACCGTGGTGTTCAGCGCCGGGCCGCCGGTGAGCCCGCTGGCCGCGACCGCGCCGCCGTAGTCGACGGTGCTGAGCACGTCGGCGAGGGTCGCGCCGCCCACGCAGTCCACGGCGCCCGCCCAGCGCGCCTTGCCCAACGGTCGCGGCTTGGCGTCGGGGTCGGCGGGTAGCCGACCGATAACCTCCGCGGCACCAAGGCTTTTCAAGCGGTCGGCCGCGTCGGCCTTAACGGTCGACGCCACCACCTGATAACCGGCAGCCGCCAGCAGGTCCACGCTGACCGAGCCCACGCCGCCGGTGGCGCCCGTGACCACGATGGGGCCGGCGTCGGGCGCGATGCCCCATTCCAGGAGTGCCTGCACGCTCATCCCCGCGGTGAACCCGGCGGTGCCGATCGCGGCGCCCTCGTGCGGGCTGAGGGGGCCCAGCGGCACCACCTGGTCGGCGGGCAACCGCGCGTACTCGGCGTAGCCGCCGTGGTGGCCGGTGCCGATCGAGTACCCGTGAGCCAATACCTGGTCGCCGACGGCGAAGTCGGGCGATGCGGAGTCGACGACTTCGCCGGTCAGGTCGATGCCCGGCACCACCGGATAATTGCGCACCACCCCGCCGCCGGGCGTCAGCGCCAACGCGTCTTTGTAGTTGACGCTCGAGTACAGCACCCGGATTGTCACGTCACCGGGCGGCAGGTCGGAGTTGCCCAGCGTCTCGATCGAGGTTGTTATCCGGTCACCATCTTGGCGCGCAACGAGCGCTTGAAACGTGTCCATGCCTCGACGCTAGCCTCGTCCGACGAATTCGTTCCCACTCGGTCGGTGCTCTGTCTCGCGGACCGAACTCGACGACGCGGTGCGCCAACGGATGAACGCCGCCGGCTGACGCTATTTGAGCTCGGCCGACGACAGGCCCAGCAGGCGGCGGGCGACCACTAGCTGCTGAATCTGCTGGGTGCCCTCGAAGATGTCGAGGATCTTCGAGTCGCGTGCCCACTTCTCCAGCAGCGACTGTTCGGAATAGCCTGCCGTGCCGGCCAATTCGACGGACTTGAGGGTGACGTCACTGGCCATCCGCCCCGCCTTGGCCTTGCTCATCGAGGCCTCTTTGGAGTTCGGGATCTTGTTGTCCGCCTGCCACGCGGCGCGCAGCGCAAGCAGGTAGGCCGATTCCCAATCGGCCTCCATCCGCAGGAATTCCGACGCCGCGGCGCTCTGCACGTGCGACGGCTGGTCATAGGAGATTTCCACGCCGGCGTCGGTGAGGATCTTGCGGATCTCCTCCAACGCGGCGCGTCCGACGCCGATGGCCATGGCGGCCACGATCGGCCGGGTGTTGTCGAAGGTCTCCATTACCCCGGAGAAGCCCTTGCCGACCTCAATCTCGGGGTTGCCCAGCAGGTTCTCCTTGGGAATGCGGACGTTGTCGAACCGGATCGCCGCCGTGTCGGAGCCCTTGATGCCGAGCTTGCGTTCGAGGCGCTCGACGGTGACGCCGGGGTGCTCGCGTGGGACGATGAACGACTTGATCGCGGCGCGGCCCTTGGACTTGTCCAGGGTGGCCCACACCACGATGTGCGTGGCGCGCGAACCCGCTGTCACGTAGATCTTTTCACCGTTGATGACGTATTCGTCGCCGTCCAGCTTGGCCGTCGTCGAGACCGCCGCCGAGTCCGAGCCGAAGTCGGGTTCGGTGATGGCCATCGCCGCCCACACCTTGCCCAACCGCTCGAGCTGCTCGTCGGTCGCCACGGCGGAGATGGCCGCGTTGCCGAGGCCCTGATAGGGCACCGACAGCATCATCGCGACGTCCCCCCAGCTCGCCTCCAGCGTCTGCAGCAGCGCGGCCATGTTGGCGCCGTTGCGGTTCTGGTCGCCGGCCTGGCCTTCCGCGCGCAGGGAGTTGGCCCCCGCCATGTCGGTCGACGCGGACGCCCCTTCGAACATCTTGAACAGGGTGTCGAGTTCGACCGGGTAGGCGTGCTCGGCCAGGTCGTATTTGCGGCCGATCGGCCGCATCAGCTCGGCGGCACCCTGATGGGTGGTGACGGCCACCGTCTGCAACTTGCGAGGGAGCTCCAAATTGATTGCCATGATTGGACTTTCGGATCGAAGTTGAGGAGGTGCTAGATGACGACGACGCCCTCGGCGACGCCGATGGCCCGCAGATCGCGGTACCAGCGTTCGACCGGGTGTTCCTTCGTGAAGCCGTGACCGCCCAGCAGCTGAACGCCGTCCAGGCCGATCTGCATGCCCTTGTCGGCGCCGAGGCGCTTGGCCAGCGCCGCTTCGCGGATGAAGCTGAGACCCTGTTCGGCGCGGGCGGCGCCGCGCCAGGTGATCAGGCGCAGTCCGTCCAACTCGATGGCGATGTTGGCGCACATGAAGGCGACGGCCTGCCGGTGCGCGATGGGCTCACCGAAAGCTTCGCGCTCCTTGACGTAGGGCACGACGTAATCGAGCACGGCGTGCGAGGTGCCGACGGCCAGCGCCGCCCAGCCCAAGCGGGACAGCGCGAGCGCCTCGGAATAGTCACCGTCGGTCGCGTCGTCCTCGCCCACCCGGGCGCTCAGCGGGACCGTCACGCCGGACAGTTCAATCTGGCCGAGGGCCGCCGCGCGCAGACCCATGCTCGGATTAGGCTTGACGGCAACACCTTTCGTCGCCGCCTCGACGATGAACAGCGCCGGCTTGCCGTTGAGCTGCGCGCCGACGATGAACAGCTCGGCGTCGGCCGCGGCGGGGACGAGCGACTTGACGCCGTCGAGGCGGTAACCGCTCGGCGTCCGCACGGCGGTGGTCTTGAGTCGCGTCGGGTCGAACAGCGGTTGCGGCTCGGCGATCGCGACGCAGGCCTGCGGCACGTTGTCGCCGGCGAACTCCGGCAGATAGGTGGCCTGCTGATCGGCGCTGCCCCAATGGGTCAGCGCCGACGCGACACCGCCCGGGGCCAGGATTGGCAGGGCCAGACCCATGTCGCCGTAGGCCAGCGCCTCGGCGACCAGGACGTTGGTCACGCTGGAGCGGTGTTCGGCGATGCCGTCGAACTCCTCGGGAATGTTGACGGCGGTGATGCCGAGCTCGGCGGCCTTGGCGATCAGGTCGGCCGGATAGGTGGCCGCGTCGTCGGCGTCGGGCGCGGCGGGGCGCAGGATCTCCGCGGCGAACTCGTCGACGGTCTCGACGATCATCTTCTGGTCGTCGTCGGGCGTCAGGTCGAAATAATCCTTGCCGCTGGACTTCAGCCGGGTCGGGCCGCGGCCCACGCTTTGCACCCGCTTCCACTGTCGGGCCGCCGCGGCCGTCGTGGAGAAGATGGCCTTGGTGCCGTAGCGCAGGCCGTCGTTGAGGGGGTCGCGCAGGTGATAGCGGTCCAGGAATTCCTGGCCGACGAGCGGCGTGATCAGCGCGATGGCGACGTCGATGCCGGTGCGCTTGTGGGGCCGAAGCCCTACGCCGTTCTCGGGGCCGGGCCTGCGGCGGCGTCGGGGCGATGTGGACGTCTTGGGTGAACCGGAAACAGTGTCGGTCATGTCGGCAGCCTCGATCGTTGGGGCAATGCGGAACAAGGCTATCTTACTGCCGAGTAAGATAGAAGGACCAGGCTGTTAACTAATTCACAACTCCCAGCGCATCGAGGACGGGTCGGTGCAGCAGGCCGTTGGTCGCGACCGCGCTGCCGCCATGCGGCCCCGGCGCGCCATCGAGGTTCGTGAAGGTGCCGCCGGCTTCCCGCACCAAGATGTCGAGAGCCGCCAAATCCCATACCGACACCTCGGGTTCGGCGGCGATGTCGACGGCGCCCTCCGCGAGCAGGCAGTAGGAGAAGAAGTCGCCGAACGCCCGCACCCGCCAGACGGCGTCGGTGAGCGCGAGAAAGCGATCGCGAATCCCGAGTTCCGCCCATCCGGACAGGCTGGAAAACGACAGCGACGCCGAATCCAGTTGTGGCACAGCAGAAACGGAGAGGGGGCGCGGGTCGGAGTCGGCGACGGCGACGAACGCGCCGCGGCCGTGCGACGCCCACCACCGGCGTTGCAGCGCCGGTGCGCTGACCACCCCGACTATGGGAACCCCGTCGTCGAGCAGCGCGATCAGGCTCGCCCACACGGGCACACCGCGCACAAAGTTCTTGGTGCCATCGATCGGATCGATGATCCACTGACGTCCCGTGAATGAGGTGTCGCCGCCGAACTCCTCGCCGACAACGCTGTCCGCGGGGCGTTGGCGCCCCAACGCCTCGCGTAGCTCGCTTTCGACCGTGCGGTCGGCGTCCGTCACCGGTGTCAGGTCGGGTTTGGTGTCCACCCGCAGGTCGAGCGCGCCGAACCGCGCGGTGGTGAGCGCGTCGGCGCGGTCGGCCAGCAGCAGCGCCAACGCCAGATCGTCCTGACTCATGCCAGCAGTCCTATCACGGCCCTACCATGGGCCGGGTGTGGGAATTCGGTCTATTGCTGCTGCTGGTGGCCGTCCTGGGCGGGTTCCTGGCCCAACGGTTCATCCCACGCGGGCCCCGCGGCGAGCTGTTGAGCGGGACGTTGTTGGTCACCGGCGTCAGCCCGCGACCGGACGCCACCGGTGAGCAATACGCCACCATCGCCGGGGTGATCAACGGCCCCACCGTGGCCGAGCATGCGGTCTATCAGCGGATGGTGCTCAACGCCGATCCCGGGGCGGACCAATGGCCGACGATCGGCCAGCTGTTCCCGGTGCTGTACTCGTCGAAGAATCCCGACAATTGGCGGTTCGCGCCCACCGAGCCGCCGGCGCCGACGGAACCGCCCGTGCCGCCCGTGCCGCCGCAGCCGCCGGGCCCGCCGCCGCGATGACCAAAGACCCGCGGCCGGTGCCCCAAGGCCCCTAGGGCCGCCCGGCGACCGCGCGTAGCGTCGAATGTGCAGGCACTTTCATCGACGCAGGAGACCGCGATGCCGGAATCAACCCAGACTGTGGTCGTCGGAGTCGACGGGTCGCACGCGGCCACCGCCGCGGCGTGCTGGGCCGTCGACGAAGCGGTGAGCCGCGACGTGCCGCTGCGACTGGTCTACGTGATCGAAGAGGGGCCCGCCGCGCGGCCGGCGTCGCGCGGTGCCCGCGTCGCCGCCGCGCAGGCCGCGCTGTACGTCGCCCGTCGCGCCGTCGAGGGGAGCGGTAAGCCGGTGAAGATCGAGACGGAAGTCCTGCGCGGCAGGCCGCTCACCAGGCTGATCGAACAGTCGCGGTCCGCGGCGATGATCTGCGTGGGATCGGTCGGAGTGCGGCACGCCCGCGACGGCATCGGCTCCACCGCGGCCGCGCTGGCGGAGGCCGCGCTGTGTCCGGTGGCCGTGATCGGGCGACCGGCGGGCCGCCCAGACGCCCCGGCCACCCGCCGCGTGGTGGTGCGCGCGGAGAACGGCGTGGCGATGCACCACGCCTTCCAGGAGGCGCGGCTTCGCCACCTTCCGCTGCGGGCCTTCGCGACGACCACTTCCGGGGCCTCCAGCGGTGACGGCGCGACCCGGTCGGCGCACGCGCAATTGACCCGTCGCCTCGAGCAGTGGGCGCGGGTGTACCCCGACGTGACCGTCGAGCCGGCCGTCGTCGACGGCGACGTCGACCGGTACTTGGACGACGACGAGGCCGAACAGCTGTTCGTCACCGACACCCAGGTGCGCTTCGACGTGTGCGGCGCCCACCACGCCGGCCGCTCGGTGTTGGCGGTGCGGCCCCGCAACCTGTGACCCGCGGTCAGCCGTGGCTGACGTGCAGCAACTTGGCCAGGCTCGGCAGCTTGACGCGGGGACGTCCGTGCGGCTCGCCGGCCGCCCGCTCGTGGCGGTCGATGACGTCCCAGTGCTCGGAGGTGACCAGCTTCGGCTGGCGCTCGGCGAGCCATTTGGCCAACGCGTCGGCGTGGTCGTCGGCAAACTCCGGCCGTCCGGCGTCGCCGGCGCGGGCCAAGTCGGCCAACAGGGTGTCGACGGTGTCTTGCGAGTCCTTCTTATTGGTGCCGATGACACCGGTCGGGCCGCGCTTGATCCAGCCGACGACGTACTCGTTGCGGCTGCCCTCCACCCGCCCGGCGGCGTTGGGGATCGTCGCGGATGCGTCGTCGAACGGCAGGCCGGGCGTCGGCACCCCGCGGTAACCGACCGACCGCACCACCAACTGCACCGGCAGTTCCTCGCGCTCGCCGGTGTCGCGGGCCGTCACCCGCCCGTCCGGGGTGGTGCGGAGCTCGTTGCGGCCGAGCACAATGGCCTCCACTTTGCCGTCGCCCTTGATCTCTATCGGCGACGTCATGAAGCGCAGCACGATCCGCCGGTGCCCGGGGCGGGGCGCGCGGGCCGCGTAGTCGCGCAGCGCGGCGATGTTCTGCTTGGCCGTCTTCCCGGCCGCCGCCGCGTCCTCGTCGGTGATGCCGGCCAGCTGGGCGGGGTCGACGATCACGTCGACGTTCTCCAAGTCGCCAAGCTCCCGCAGCTCAAGCGTGGTAAACGCGGTCTGCAACGGTCCGCGCCGGCCGATCACCACCACTTCGGCCACCCCGCACGGCCGCAGCGACTCCAGGGCATGGTCGGCGATGTCGGTCTGTCCGAGCACCTCGGGGTCGGTGACCAGGATGCGCGCGACGTCCAGCGCGACGTTGCCGTTGCCGACGACCACCGCCCGCGCGCCGGAGAGGTCGGGCGTCGACGCCTCGAAACTCGGGTGCGCGTTGTACCAGCCGACGAAGTCGACGGCGGCGATGCTGCCGGGCAGGTCCTCGCCGGGGATGCCGAGCGCGCGGTCGGACTGCGCCCCCACGGCGTAGATGACGGCGTCGTAGCGCTCGGCGAGCTCGTGGGCGTGCAGGTGCTCCCCGACGACCACGTTGCCGAAGAAGCGGAACCGCGGGTCCTGCGCCGTCTTCTCGAATTGCTTGCTGATCGACTTGATCTTGGGGTGGTCCGGCGCGACGCCCGAGCGCACCAGGCCCCACGGTGTCGGCAGCATCTCCAACATGTCGACGGTCACGTCGATGTCGTCGGAGGCGTCGGCCGCCTTCAACAAAGATGCGGCGGCGAAGAAACCCGACGGCCCGGAGCCGACGATGGCAACGTGATAGGGGCGCATGCTCGACCTTCTGTTCGTGCACTGCGCGCAAGGGCTGGCGCACGCAGCGGGGCTGCACTTGATCGTGATTCGATGCTAAACGCTGGACCGCCGGCGGTGACGCGAACACTCGCCGTCGGCGGCCGCAGATCGGCGCCCCGGTAACGTGGTCGCCTGTGGAACCCGACCGGCAAGCCGACATCGCCGCCCTTGACTCGACCCTGACCACGGTGGAGCGGGTGCTCGATGTCGACGGTCTGCGGGCCCGGATCGAGACGTTGGAGCGGGAGGCCTCGGACCCGCAGCTCTGGGACGACCAGACCCGCGCCCAGAAGGTGACCAGCGAGCTGTCGCACGCGCAGGGCGAGCTGCGCCGGGTCGAAGAGCTGCGCAGCCGGCTCGACGACCTGCCGGTGCTCTACGAGCTGGCGGCCGAGGAGGGCGAGGGCGCCGCGGACGCGCTCGCCGAGGCCGACGCCGAACTCAAGGCGCTGCGCGCCGACATCGAGGCCACCGAGGTGCGGACCTTGCTGTCGGGGGAGTACGACGAACGCGAGGCGCTGGTCACCATCCGCTCCGGTGCCGGCGGGGTGGACGCGGCCGACTGGGCCGAGATGCTGATGCGCATGTACATCCGATGGGCCGAGCAGCACAAGTACCCCGTCGAGGTGTTCGACACCTCCTACGCCGAAGAGGCCGGCATCAAGAGCGCGACCTTCGCCGTGCACGCCCCGTTCGCCTACGGGACGCTCTCGGTCGAGCAGGGCACGCACCGGTTGGTCCGCATCAGCCCGTTTGACAATCAGAGCCGGCGTCAGACATCGTTTGCAGAAGTTGAGGTTCTCCCTGTCGTGGAGACCACCGACCACATCGACATCCCGGAAGGCGATGTGCGCGTGGACGTTTACCGCTCAAGTGGCCCCGGCGGCCAATCGGTGAACACCACCGACTCGGCGGTCCGTTTGACGCACATCCCGACGGGTATCGTCGTGACTTGCCAGAACGAAAAATCTCAACTGCAGAACAAGATCTCGGCCATGCGGGTGCTTCAGGCAAAGCTGTTGGAGCGCAAGCGTTCCGAAGAGCGCGCCGAGTTGGACGCGTTGAAGGGCGAGGGCGGAAGTTCGTGGGGCAACCAGATGCGCTCCTACGTCCTGCAGCCCTATCAGATGGTCAAAGATCTGCGAACCGACTACGAAGTCGGCAACCCGGCGGCCGTCCTGGACGGAGACATCGACGGGTTCCTGGAAGCGGGAATCCGGTGGCGCAACCGAAAAGATGACGAATAACACAACTATTCTTGCCGCATCCGTGATGCAACGCTGGCACGACTTCTGGCGGGGCGAGATCGGCGAATGGATCATCACGCGCGGCCTGCGGGTCGCCATGGTGGTGATCGCGGCGATACTGGCCGTCCGGTTCGTCACCTGGGTGGCCGACCAGGTCGCCCGTCAACTCGACGAAAAGTTCGCGGAGAGCGACGCCCTGGTGCGCTCGGAGTCGACCAAGCACCGCCAGGCCGTGGCGTCCGTCATCCAATGGGTGTCGATCGTGCTGATCGGCATCTGGGGTGTCGTGCAGATCGCCGAGGTGCTGCAGTTCTCGGTGAGCGGCCTGGTCGCGCCGGCGACCGTGGTCGGCGCCGCGCTCGGCTTCGGCGCGCAGCAGGTGGTCAGGGACCTGCTGTCGGGCTTTTTCATCATCGCCGAAAAGCAATACGGCTTCGGTGACCTGGTGACGCTGACCATCGTCTCGACGGCCGAGGCCAGCGGCACCGTCGAGAACGTGACGTTGCGGGTGACCCGGCTGCGCTCCCCGAACGGCGAGGTGCTGACCATCCCCAATGGCCAGATCATCAAGGCCGTCAACCAGTCGAAGGACTGGGCCCGCGCCGTCGTGGACATTCCCGTGTCCACCAGCGCCGACCTGAACCGGGTCAACGAGGTGTTGCACCAGGAGTGCGAGCGGGCGCTGGACAACCCGCTGCTCGGCGAGCTGCTGCTCGACGCGCCCACGGTGATGGGCGTCGAAAGCATCGAGGTGGACACCGTGACCCTGCGGATGGTGGCCCGCACGCTGCCCGGCAAGCAGTTCGAGGCCGGTCGCCAGCTGCGCGTGCTGGTCATCCGGGCGCTGGCGCGGGCGGGGATCGTCACGGCGGCCGACGCGAGGGTGGGCCTCGTCGACGACGCGGCCGTTCCCGCGTCCCAGATCGCCCAGACGGCCGAGCTCGCCGAGTCCGCGCGGGCGTCGAACCCGGCGACTCACGAGTCGGTGCAGCAGTGAAATTCACGCTGAGTGTCCTCGAGAAACACCCGGAGGGGTCGGAGAAGAGCTGGCCCGCCTACATGCTGGGCGGCCGCATCCGCACGTCGACCCTGGTCTTGGTCATCGCGTTCCTGGCCGTGTGGTGGACCTACGACCACTACCGACCGGAAGTGGAACCCAAGCCGCCGGCCCCGCAGGTGGTGCCCCCGGGCTTCGTCCCCGACCCCAACTACACCTGGGTGCCGCGCACCAGGGTGCAGCCACCGCAGCCCAGCGTGACTTACACACCCAGGCCGACGCCCACCAGCACCGTGCCGCCGCCACCGCCGACCTCGAGCGTTCCGGCGCCGACACCGACGACGACCACCACGGCGCCGTTCCAGCTCCCGCAGCTGCCGTGCCTGCTGCCGGCGCCGTTCTGCCCGCCCAGTCCGTCGCCCTCGGCACCCCCGCCGCAGGCGCCGCAGCCGGGTCCCGGCCCGGTGCCGAGTTCGCGGCTACCGGCCAGTTGACTTCCTTCGCCAGCGAAATTCACCGCTACACTGGCGTGCCGTGATGATCACCCTCGACAATGTCAGCAAGAAGTACAAGACGTCGGCCCGCCCGGCGTTGGAAGACGTCAGCGTCAAGATCGACAAGGGTGAATTCGTCTTCCTGATCGGCCCGTCGGGGTCCGGCAAGTCGACGTTCATGCGGCTGCTGCTCGGCGAGGAGTCGCCGAACACCGGCGATATCCGGGTCTCGAAGTTCCACGTGAACAAGCTGCGCGGACGCCACATCCCACGGTTGCGGCAGGTGATCGGCTGCGTGTTCCAGGACTTCCGGTTGCTGCAGCAGAAGACGGTGTATGAGAACGTCGCGTTCGCGCTGGAGGTGATCGGGCGGCGCACCGACGCCATCAACCGAACCGTGCCCGAGGTGCTCGAGACCGTCGGCCTGTCCGGCAAGGCGAACCGGTTGCCGCACGAGTTGTCCGGTGGCGAGCAGCAGCGGGTGGCGATCGCCCGCGCGTTCGTCAACCGGCCCCTGGTGCTCCTGGCGGACGAGCCGACTGGCAACCTCGACCCAGACACCAGTAAGGACATCATGGATTTGTTGGAGCGGATCAACCGCACCGGGACGACGGTATTGATGGCGACGCACGACCACCACATCGTCGACTCGATGCGTCAGCGCGTCGTCGAGCTGTCCCTGGGCCGGCTCGTGCGCGACGAGCAGCGCGGCATCTACGGGATGGACCGCTAAGTGCGCTTTGGTTTCCTCCTCAATGAGGTTCTGACCGGGTTCCGTCGCAACGTCACCATGACGGCCGCGATGATCCTGACGACCGCCATCTCGATCGCCCTGTTCGGCGGCGGTCTGCTGGTGGTCCGGCTGGCCGACAACTCCCGCGAGATCTACCTCGACCGGGTCGAGACGCAGCTGTTCCTCACCGACGACATCTCGGCCAACGACGCGACCTGCACCACGGATCCGTGCAAGGCGCTGCGCGAGAAGATCGACGCGCGCCAGGACGTCAAGTCCGTGCGGTTCGTCAACCGGCAGGACGCCTACACCGACGCCATCAAGAAGTTCCCCGAGTTCAAAGACGTCGCCGGCAAGGAGTCGTTCCCGGCGTCGTTCATCGTCAAGCTCAACAATCCCGAGCAGCATGCGGAGTTCGACGCCGCGATGCAGGGCCAGCCCGGCGTGCGCAGCATCCTCAACGAGAAGGACCTGATCGATCGGCTGTTCGCCGTCCTCGACGGCCTGCGCGACGCCGCGTTCGCCGTCGCGTTGGTGCAGGCGGTCGGCGCCGTGCTGCTGATCGCCAACATGGTGCAGGTGGCGGCGTACACCCGCCGCACCGAGATCCAGATCATGCGGCTGGTCGGCGCCAGCCGCTGGTACACCCAGCTGCCGTTCTTGGTGGAGGCGACGCTGGCCGCGGGGATCGGTGTGGCGATCGCGATCGTCGGGTTGATCCTGGTGCGGGCGCTGTTCCTGGACAACGCGCTGAGCCAGTTCTACCAAGCCCATCTGATCGCGAAGGTCGACTACGCCGACATCCTCTACATCTCGCCGTGGCTGATTCTGCTCGGCGTGAGCATGGCGGGATTGACGGCGTACGCGACGCTGCGCCTCTACATCAGGCGGTAGCTATGGCGAAATCACCCGGCCGGTCCAAGGCGGCGAGTGGCAAGGGTGGCGGCAAACAGATTGTCGCCACCAATCGCAAGGCACGGCACGACTATTCGGTGCTCGAGACCATCGAGGCCGGAGTCGCTTTGCAGGGCACCGAGGTGAAAAGCCTACGGGCGGGCCAAGCTTCGTTGGCCGATGCGTTCGCAACCATCGACGACGGCGAAGTGTGGCTGCGCAACCTGTACATCGGCGAGTATCAGCACGGTAGCTGGACCAACCATGATCCGCGTCGAAACCGAAAGTTGTTGTTACATAGGCAACAAATTGACAGGCTGGTCGGCAAGATACGTGATGGTAACCTCACCTTGATGCCGCTGTCATTGTATTTCTCGGAGGGCAAGGTGAAGGTCGAGCTCGCCCTGGCCCGCGGCAAGCGCGCTTACGACAAACGCCAGGACATGGCCCGCCGCGACGCCCAGCGTGAGGTGGTCCGTGTCCTTGGGCGCCAAGCCAAGGGCATGTCCTGATCGGGGCCGCTTACGCCCAGCTGTCGGCCGTGACGTACGGCGTCAGCGACTTCGTGGGCGGGGTCGCAGCGCGGCGGGTTGCCGCGCTGCGCGTGATGCTGGTCGCATACCCCATCGAGACCGTCCTGCTGGGCGTGATGGCGCTCTTCGTCGGCGGACCCATCCACGCCGGTGCGATCGTCTGGGGCTCCTTGTACGGCGTCGGGATGGCGTTCGGCATGTGGGCGTTCTTCGCGGCGCTGGGCTCGGGGCCGATTTCGGTGGTGTCGCCGTTGGCGGCGGTGCTCAACGCGGCCGTGCCCGTGGCGGTGGGGATGACGTTGGGGGAGCGGCCCGGTCCCGCGGCCCTGGTGGGCGTGGTGCTGGCCCTGGTCGCGGTGATGCTGGTCAGCCGTGAGGCGCCCGTCGAGGGCCCGACGCCGTACCGATTCACCCCAAAAGTGGCGTGGCTCACCATCGTCGCCGGCGCCGCCATGGGCCTCAACATCGTCTTCCTGCACCAGGCCCCGCACGTCTGCAAGCTGTGGCCGCTGGTGTTCGCGCGGGTGGCCGCCAGTGCGGTGGTCTTCGCGATGGCCGGCTCCAGCAACAACCTCAAGCTGCCCGCGGGCAAGCCGTTGCGGTTGGCGGTGGCCGTCGCGCTGCTGGACATCTTCGCCAACATCACCATGCTGGCGGCGTTGCACACCTGGCTGCTGTCGTTGGCCAGCATCCTGATCTCGCTGTATCCGGCCGCGACGGTCGTGCTGGCGATGGTGGTCTTGCGCGAGCGCGTGACCCGCTGGCAGGGCGTCGGCATGGCGCTGGCCATGGGTTCCGTGGTGATGATCGCCGGAAGCTGACCCGGTGGCGCGGCCTACTATTGGGCCGTCGGCACGAATCACCGGGAGTAGCAGTTGGGCGCGTTCGATACCGAAGACCCCGTCATCCGCGAGCTGAGCGGAGCGGTGGAACGCAGCCCTGACGTCCTCGAACTGCGCCTGCATCTGGCCGGTCTGCTGGCGGACAGAGGCCGCCACGCCGAGGCGCTGACCCACTGCAGCACCGCGTTGACCCAGGATCCGGGCAATCAGCAGGCGCTGAGCCTGTTGCAGCGGTGCAGCGCGGCGCTGGCCGGCGCGCCGTCGGCGCCGGCCGAGCCGCAGTCCGCCCCGCGGGACGGCTTCGACTGGTCGAGCGCCGAAAAGGAGGTCGCCGACATCATCGAGCCGGCGTTCGTCGAACAGCCTCCCGACGCCGTGAACGAGGACGACTTCGACGCCGTCCAGCGCGTGCGCGTCCGGCTCGACGACGTCGCGGGGATGGAGGAGGTCAAGCGCCAACTGGAGTTGTCGTTGCTCGGGCCCATCCGCAACCCCGAGCTGATGAAGGCGTTCAAGGTGTCCGCGCGCGGCGGCCTGCTGCTGTACGGGCCCCCGGGCTGCGGCAAGACCTTCATCGCCAAAGCGGTTGCCGGTGAGCTGGGCGCCAACTTCTATCAAGTCGGGATCGCCGACGTGCTGCACCACTATCTCGGCGACAGCGAGCGCAGCATCCGTTCCATCTTCGACACCGCCCGGCGCAACGCGCCCTGCGTGTTGTTCTTCGACGAGGTGGACGCGTTGGGTCACCGGCGCTCGGCGTTGAGCGGCAACTCCGGGCTGCGGTCCGTGGTCAACACCTTGCTGGAGGAGATGGACACGGCCACCTCCGTGAACGACGGTGTCTACGTGCTGGGCGCCACCAACGCGCCGTGGGACGTCGATGTCGCACTGCGGCGGCCCGGGCGGTTCGACCGGATGATCTTCGTCGGGCTGCCCGACACCGGGGCCCGGGCGGGCATCGTGCGCTCGCACTTGCAGGACCGGCCCGTCGCCGGCATCGACCTCAAGTCCATCGCCAGCCGCACCGACGGCTTCTCGGGTGCCGACCTGGCCTACGTCTGCGAGACCGCGACTCAGCTGGCCATGGCGGACTCGCTGCGCAGCGGTCAGGTCCGCCCGGTCACCATGGCCGACATCGACGCCGCCGCGGGCCAGATCCGGCCGAGCACGGGGCCGTGGTTCGACACCGCGCGCAACGTCGTCGAATTCGCCAACGGCGACGGCACCTACGACGAACTGGCGAAGTACATGCGGCGCAAGAAGTTTCGGTAAACCCCGATGACGTCGCAGCCTCGCATCGAGGGGATCGACGAGGCCATCCGGGTCGCCGACGCCTACGTCGACGCCAATAACTACGAACACGCACGCGACATCCTTCGCCGGTCCCTGTCGCAAAACCCGAACGACCCTTCCTTGCTGGCCTCGTACGCGCGCGTGGAGATCGTGCTCGGCAACAACTGGCAAGCGGCGCACAGCGCTTACGCGTCCCTGGCCGGCGCGCCCAACTACGAGTTCGCGATGCGGATCTACGCCTTGGCGCTGTACAACCTGGGCCGCCAGCACGACGGGCTGTTGATGGCCTGGCGGGCGGTCACGTCGCACCCGAATCAGGCTGCACCGCTTCGGCTTTACGCGCAGTTGTTGCACGGCACGTGGCAGTTGCCCTCGGCGCTCATCGTCATCGACAACGCGCTCTACCTCGACCCGCACGACGTGGACGCCCTCATCCGGCGTGGCGCCATCCTGCACGACATGGGCCGCAGCGATGAATCCGACGCGGCATATCAGGCGGCGCTGGCGCTCGATCCGGCCAATGCGCAAGCTCTCAACGATCTTGCCGTTCACCGCTTGCGGCGCTTCAAGCTCGGGCCGGCCCTGCGAGGGTTCCTGGGTGCCGCGGGCAGCGATCCCGAGTACGGCAACCTCAGCCGCTGGAACATCGGCGTGGCTCTGCAAAGGGTGCTGATGTTCGTGACCATCGGCGCCGGCGTGCTCAGCGGGCTGCTCGCTTGCGCGGCCGGACTCCACTCGGAAGGCCATCCGACCGCGACGCTACGCGTATTCACGGGGCTGCTGACCGTCGCCTTGATCGTCGTGTTGGGCTGGTTGTTCCGGCAGATACCGCGGAACATCATGGTCTCGGTGCTCAAGGAACAACCCTTCACCGCGTTGCGTATCGGCCATGCCCTGGCCGCCGTGGTGGCGGGGGCGTGGGTCACCGCAATCCCGTGGCCGGTCGGCTTCATCGCCGTCGGCGGGATGCTGACCTTGCTCGCCCTGGTGATCGTCCGCGTCGGCTTCTTCATCGGAAAGTGACCGGCCTACCATCCGAGGATGGCCCAACGTCTCGTCACCACGCTCGACAAGCCCCTCGTCCTCGCCGCCCTGTTCGGGGTGTGGGACGACGTCGACGCGCTCCTGGACGGCCTTCCCGAGGCGCAATGGCAGGCGGCGAGCCCACTGCCGGGTTGGGACGTCAAGGCCCTCGTGTCGCACATGATCGGCACCGAATCGTCGCTGGCCGGTGTCGCGGCGCCCGAGCCCCACGCCGACGTGTCGGCGCTCGCGCACGTCCGCAATGACGTCGGCGCGCTCAACGAGCGCTGGGTCCGCCACTTCGCCCCGCAGCCGGGCACCGCGGTGCTGGAGCACTTCCGGGCGATCACCGGCGAACGGCGCAGGGCCCTGAGGGAGCTGCCGGAGGATGAATGGAACGCCGTGACGACGACGCCGTCGGGGCCGGACAGCTACGGGCGCTTCATGAGGATTCGGGTGTTCGACTGCTGGATGCACGAGCAGGACATCCGCATCGCGCTCAACCGGCCCTCATCCGACGACGAATTGGATGGCCCCGCGGCACGGCTCTCGCTCGACGAGATCGCGGCCACCATGGGGTTTGTGGTCGGCAAACTGGCCAAGGCGCCCGACGGTTCCCGCGTCGAGGTAGACCTGACCGGGCCGCTCGCCCGAGCGATCCGCGTCAACGTCGACGGCCGCGCGCAGGTGGTCGACGACTTCGGCGCGCAGGCACCGACGGCGACGATCCGGCTGGACGCGCTTCAGTTCACCAGGCTCGCCGGCGGCCGCCCGCTGTGCCCGGCGCGCAGCCGCGACGTCGAACTCGGCGGTGACGAGGGCGTCGCCGCCCAGGTGGTCGAGCGGCTCAACTTCGTGATCTGACCGTCGCCGAGCCCGGGAAGATATTTCCGTTGCCGCTGGTTCCTCTATAGGTACTATTGATTGTCCTGCCGAAAGTCGGCGGGGTGCGAGGGGCTGAACGGTTTCGACTTCGCGCATCGAATCAAGGGAAGCGTGCCGGTGCAGGCAACTGACCACCGTAAGCGTCGTTGCAACCATATAAGCGCCGATTCACATCAGCGCGACTACGCTCTCGCTGCCTAAGCGACAGCTAGTCCGTCAGACCGGGAACGCCCTCGACCCGGAGCCTGGCGTCAGCTAGAGGGATCAACCGTTGAGTCCGGTCGCGGGACTCAACGGGACACCAACAGCGACTGGGATCGTCATCCTGGCTTGTTCGCGTGACCAGGAGATCCGAGTAGAGGCATAGCGAACTGCGCACGGAGAAGTCTTGAGGGAATGCCGTAGGACCCGGGTTCGATTCCCGGCAGCTCCACCCATGAAGTGCTGTTGATATCGGCGACTTTGGCGAAAGTTGGCCTCCGCGTCAATAAGGGCGGTTACTGTTCGAGTGGATGGTCTCGACTCGCGTCCCCCTGTGAATTCACGATCGGTCTCGCACTGCGGGAACTGAGTTCGAAGCCCATTGCGTCAGTGGTGCCGCCCGGGGGTGTACGCATGGCGGCATCCCACTGACCTAATCGAAAAATGCCGGGCTTCTCCCACCCTGATCGGGTGAAGTCTCTATTCCGAACGGCGATGAGGCGCCGTGCGCCGGTGAACTGCTGCCAAATATTGGGACCACCGCGGCGCGGGGGGTCACAAGTCGAACGGAGCCACATGTCAGACCACCGCCTCAACGATGCGCGCGAGCGCGGCGCCGAACCGATCGCGATTCTCGGGATGGGCTGTCGGTTCCCGGGCGGCATCACCTCGCCCGACGATCTGTGGCAGCTTCTCATCGAGGAGCGCGACGCCAACTCGGAGTTCCCGGTCGATCGCGGATGGGATCTCAACGCGCTGTTCGGGCCGGACCCCGAGGCGCCACGGGCCACCTATGTCCGCGCGGCCTCCTTCGTGACACATGCCGCTGATTTCGACCCGGCGTTTTTCGGCATCAGTCCCCGCGAAGCCGAAGCCACCGATCCCCAGCAGCGGCTACTGCTCGAGGCGGCCTGGGAGGCGCTCGAGCGGTCGAGAATCGACCCGAATTCACTGCACGGCAGCGACACTGGGGTTTTCTTCGGTGTGGGCGCACAGGAGTACGGCCCGCGGATCTGTGACGAAACCGAGGGATTCGCCGGCCATCTATCGACAGGCACCACGACGGGCGTGGCATCGGGCCGGGTGTCCTACACGCTTGGACTCGAGGGCCCGGCGCTGACGGTCGACACCTCCTGCTCGTCGTCTCTGGTGGCGGTGCACCTCGCGATCCAGTCGTTGCGTTCGGGTGAATGTGGCTTGGCAGTCGCGGGTGGCGCGACCGTGGTGTGCTCGCCGAGCATCTTCGTCGGGCTCGGCCGGCTTGGCGCGCTGAGCCAAGATGGTCGGTGCAAGCCATTCGCCGCGGCGGCGGACGGCTTCGGCGTCGCCGAGGGTGCTGGAGTGCTGGTGTTGGCCACGCTGTCGCGTGCGCGCAGCCTCGGTTATCCAGTGCTGGCGCTCATCCGGGGCAGCGCAGTCGGGCAGGACGGCGCCTCCGACGGGCTGTCGGCCCCGAGCGGTGCGGCGCAGGAAAAGGTGATCCGGCGCGCGCTGGCAAACGCGGGCCTGAGCGCCGAAGACGTGGCCGTCGTCGAGGCGCATGGCACCGGGACCATGGTGGGCGACCCCATCGAAGCCAGGGCGCTGCAAGCGACATACGGCGAGGCGCACTCGACGGCGTCGCCACTGCTGATCGGCTCGATCAAATCGAACATCGGCCATTCACAGCAGGCATCGGGGATCGCCGGGATGATCAAGACCATCCAGTCGATTCGGCACGGGGTGCTGCCCGCGACGCTGAATCTGGACGCTCCTACGCCGCACGTGGATTGGTCGTCCGGAACGATGGAGGTGGTCGGGAGTACCCGCGCCTGGCCCGACCAGCCGCATCAGCCCCGGCGCGCAGGCGTGTCGTCCTACGGCATCAGCGGAACCAATGCTCACGTGATCCTCGAGCAGGCGCCGGCCGAGTCTGCCGCCGAGGAGCCGGCTGACGAGCGGCCGCTCATCGTCCCGTGGATACTGTCCGCAAAGTCGGCGCCCGCGTTGGCTGGCCAAGCAGCTCGGTTACGGTCTTTCCTCGACCAGCACCCCGACCTCGATCCGGTCGATGTGGCGTACTCGCTGAGCACCACCCGGGCGCTATTCGACCACCGCGCGGTCGCATTCGGAGCTGACCGTGACGAGATGCTGAGCGGGTTGGAGGCGATCGCCGGCAGTGAGCCCGCACCCAACGTGGTAGTCGGACAAGCTACTGCGGCGGGACGGACCGTCTTCGTCTTCCCCGGCCAGGGATCGCAATGGACGGGGATGGCGGTCGAACTGCTGGACTCCGCGCCGGCTTTCGGTGACCAAATGCGGCTCTGCGACAAGGCTTTCGCCGAATTCGTTGACTGGTCACTGCTCGACGTCGTGCGCAACGGCGCCGGCGCGCCCGACCTGAACCGGGTCGACGTGGTGCAGCCGGTCTTGTTTGCCGTGATGGTGTCGTTGGCCGCCCAATGGCGGGCGCAGGGCATCGAGCCCGACGCCGTGCTCGGCCACTCCCAGGGCGAGATCGCGGCGGCCTACGTCGCGGGCGCCCTCTCGTTGCGAGACGCGGCGCGGGTAGTCACCTTAAGAAGCAAGGCGCTCACCGCAATCGCGGGAACCGGCGGCATGGTATCGATCGCTCGACCGATCGGACGGGTCCGCACACTCATCGAACCCTGGGCGGGATCGCTGTCCGTCGCCGCGCACAATGGCTCGTCGTCGACGGTCGTCACCGGCGATGCCGCCGCCTGCGACGAACTCCTTGTCGCCTGCGAGCGAGAAGACGTGCAAGCCAAGCGAATCCCCGTCGATTACGCCTCGCATTGCGCTCACGTCGATCAGCTGCGGGAAACGCTGAGCGCGGCGCTTTCCGGGCTGCGGCCGCGAACCGGCGACGTCGTATTCATCTCCGCCGTCACCGGTACCGAAATGGACACGGCGAACCTCGATGGCGAGTACTGGTTCACGAATCTGCGGCAGCCGGTGTTGTTCCACCAGGCGGTCCAATGGGCACACGAGAACGGATTCGACACCTTCATCGAGTCCAGTCCGCATCCCGTGCTGACCATCGGGCTCCAGGAATCATTGGAGAACGTCGGGGACGACTACGCCGTCGTCGGGACCCTTCGGCGCGGTGACGGAGGTTTGAGGGGGGTTATGCTTGCCGCCGCCGACGCGCACGTCAACGGGAAATCACCCGATTGGACGGAATTCTTCCGAGGCACCGGTGCGCGTCACGTCGACTTGCCGACTTACGCGTTCGAACACAAGCGTTACTGGATGGACGCCGGGACGGGAGCCATTGACGCGAGTGGTCTCGGGATCAGCGCCGCGGAGCATCCGCTGCTCGGCGCGATTGTGCCGCAAGCGGATTCGGACGAGGTCATCCTCACCGGTCGGCTATCGCTCGCGTCCCACCCGTGGCTCGACGACCACAAGGTGTTCGGGACGGTGATCGTGCCGGGTGCGGCCATGGTGGAGATGGCTCTGCGCGCGGGCGAATGCGCGGGCACCCCGCGGGTGGACGAGCTGATTTTGCTGGCTCCGTTGATCATCGACGAACACCGCGGTGTAGCAGTGCAATTAGTCGTCGGTCAATGGACCGAGTCGGGCGAGCGTCCGGTTCGGCTCTACTCGCGAATCGACGATGGTGTGGACCGGCGGTGGACACGCCATGCAGAGGGTGTGCTCGGTCCGGACGTCGCGGCCACCGACCAGGCCGAGATCGAACAATGGCCGCCCGCGGGCGCGGAGCCCATCGACGTCACCGAGCTATATCAAGCGCTGGCCGCCCGTGGGTACGAATACGGCCCGACATTCCGCGGCTTGCGGGCGGCATGGCGTCATGGCGGCGAGGTATTCGTCGAGGCCACATTGCCGGAGCAGGCGCACCAGAAAGCCGACCCGAGCCGGTTCGGTTTGCATCCGGTGCTGCTGGATTCGGTCCTGCAGGGGGCGGCGTTCGGCGGCGTCGTCACGACATCGGACGTCACCCGGCTGCCCTTCGAATGGCAGGGCGTCTCGCTCGACGTGGTCGGAGCAACGCAGGTGCGGGCACGGATTGCGTTCGACTACAACGACCGGATTTCCGTGTTTGTGATGGACGACCGCGGGGCCGCGATCGGCCGGATCGATTCGCTGGCCCTGCAAAGCGTTTCCCCGAGTCAGCTGCGGGTGAGCACCGCCGCCGATGACGAGGTGTATGCACTTGACTGGCTCGAGCTCGCGGCGCCCGCGGGCGGCAGGGACGAGGTCGCGACCGATCACGTGACCGTCTTGCGGTTCCTCACAACGGCGTCCACCGGTGCCGCGCTTGCCGATGGGGCGCGACAGACGCTGACGCATGCGCTGCACCGGGTGAAGAATTGGCTGTTGAGCGCAAGCCGCAGCGACGACGCGCGATTGGTGGCGCTCACCTGCGGCGCGATCGCGATCGACTCCTCCGAGGATGTGGCCGATCTCGGCCAGGCCGCCGTGTGGGGACTGCTGCGTACGGCGCAGGCCGAGAATCCCGGGCAGATATCGTTGGTCGATATCGACGACTGGTCCCGCGCCGATTTCGCGGTCGCCGAAGCCGTTCGGCGGGATGAGTCGCAACTCGCGCTCCGCGATGGCGTGTTCTACGCGCCGCGACTGTCGCGGGCCACCGGCGAGCGCGTCGGGAGCCCGCAACTCGTGGAGGCGGAAGCTAGTTGGCGGCTGAGTACCCTGGGCAACGGAACGCTGGACTCCCGCAACGTCTTCCTTCGGCCGTGGCCTGAGTCCGACCGGCGTTTGGAGTCCGGCGAAGTGCGCATCGGCCTGCGGTGCGCCGGAATCAACTTCCGCGACGTCCTGACTGCGCTGGGTATGTACCCGGACCCCGACGCCGATGTGGGCGGTGAAGGTTCCGGCGTCGTGCTCGAGGTCGCCGAGGATGTCGTCCGCTTCGCCCCGGGTGACCGGGTGATGGGGATGTTCTTCGGCGCCGGATCCGTTGTCGTCGCAGATCATCGGATGCTCGCGCCGATCCCGTCGGGGTGGTCCTACGCACAGGCTGCGGCGGTGCCCGCGGTGTTCCTCACCGCCTTCTACGGGTTGGCGGACCTCGCGCATGCCAGGGCGGGCGAGCGAGTGTTGGTGCACGCCGCGACTGGCGGCGTTGGCATGGCGGCCGTGCAACTTGCCCGGCTTTGGGGTCTTGAGGTGTATGCGACGGCAAGCCCGGGCAAGTGGGACACCCTGCGCGACATGGGTTTCGACGAGGACCACATCGCCAACTCGCGCACGCTCGACTTCGAGCGGAAGTTCTCTGAGGCGACCGGCGGCGCGGGCTTTGACATCGTACTCAACTCGCTGACAGGGGATTTCATCGACGCGGGGCTGCGCCTGCTGCAGCGCGGCGGTCGATTCATCGAAATGGGCAAGGCCGACCTCCGGGCATCCGGTGAGATCGCGGAACGGCATCCCGGTGTTCAGTATCGGGCCTTCGATGTCTTCGAGGCCGGCCCCGACCGCGCCCAGGAGATCTTCGGCGAGCTCGTCGAGCTTTTCGAAAACGGTGAGCTGCACCCGCTTCCGGCGCGTTCCTGGGACATCAGACACGCGTTGGACGCGTATCGATTCCTGAGTCGGGCGCGGCACGTCGGCAAGCTGGTTCTCAGTGTGCCCACGCCGATGAAACCCGAAGGCACCGTGCTGATTACCGGCGGTACAGGTTTGCTTGGGGCGCTGCTGGCGCGGCATTTGGTGACTCACCACGGTGTGCGCAACCTGTTGCTCATCAGCCGGAGGGGCCGCGCGGCCGACGGTGCCGCCACCATCGAATCCGAGCTGACCGAACTCGGCGCGTCGGTGCGGATCGCGGCGTGCGACGCGGCGGACCGGGGCGCGTTGCAGACGCTCCTGGCCGAGGTGCCCACGGAACACCCGTTGACCGCGGTGATTCACGCCGCCGGGGTGCTCAATGACGCGGTGTTCGCGGCTCAGACGTCACGCCACCTGGACGAGGTGCTGCGGCCGAAGGTCGATGCCGCGTGGAACCTACACGAACTCACCGCCGACGCGGACCTGTCGGCCTTCATCTTGTTCTCGTCGGTTGCAAGTCTGTTCGGTTCACTCGGCCAAGCCAACTACGCCGCCGCGAACGCCTTCCTCGATGGGCTCGCGCAGCATCGTCGACACCGCGGCTTGCCCGGTTTGTCGCTGGCCTGGGGGTGGTGGGCACAAGCCAGCGGCATGACAGGGCACCTCTACGAGCGTGATCACGCCCGGCTGTCCCGCATGGGATTCATCCCGATGACCACCGAGGACGGCCTCGCGCTGTTCGATGCGGCGCTCTGGCAGGCGCGCTCGTTCGCGATGCCGGCACAGATCAGCCGCACCGCCATCCGGTTCGACCCGTCGGGCACGGGACTGCCGTCGATGTTCCGGGGTCTGATCCGCACGGCACGCCGCACTGCCGCCCCCGTCGAATCCGGGTCTCATCTGCGGCAGCGGCTCGCGTCGATGAGCGCCCCCGAGAAGGAAAGCGAACTGCTCGACATCGTGCGTTCGCACGCGGCCGCGGTGCTGGGACACAACTCCGCGGACGCGGTCGGCGCCGACCAGGAGTTCAAGGATTTGGGCTTCGATTCCCTGGGGGCCGTCGAATTCCGGAACCGCCTCAAATCAGTCACCGGCCTCAAGCTGCCGAGCACCGCGGTCTTCGATCATCCGACGCCAACCGCGTTGGCGCGATACCTGATTGGCGCGTTCGAATCCGATGAGGCTTCCGCGGACCAGGACAGCGGCGCAGCCGATTCGGGGGAGATGGTCTATGAAGTCGTCGTCTGATCCTCCGGCTCGGTGATTCGGGCGAATCCGGGCTAACGAAGCGCGCGGTTCAGGTGCCTGACAGCTTGCCCCAGCTCCGCTGACGAGGCGCCGGTCGACGGGGGAATGGGGACGGGCGGGACCCCACCAGCGACCCACGGGTTGGATTTTGCGTGCGGTTAGCGGCTTCAATGGTCACGGGTAGCACGTCGTACGCGCCCTGATACTGCACACGAGACGCTGAAGAGGAGCTCTCATGACCTATCGCCGTCTTGCTTGGGCGCTCGGCGTGGCGGTGGCCGCGGCCGTCGTCCCAGTCCAAGCCCACGGCGAGCCGCCGACGAAGTGTCTCACCAACACCCCCAAGGGCAAGCAGGTCTACGTGCCCTGCGACCTGCTCAACGCGGGTGCGAACTTTCCGCCGGGGCAGCGGTGCCCTCCGCCGCTGGAGCAGTACTCCAAAGATGTCGCGGAATGGTGCGGTGACGGGCCCGGCCTGGCGAGCACGACGCCCACGACGCCCACGACTCCGACGACGCCCACGACACCCACGACTCCGACAACTCCCACGACGCCGACCAGCCCCACCCGCCCCACAAGCTCCACGAGCTCCACGAGCCCGAGCTCCCCGACCCCGACCAGTCCTGCCACCACCACGAGCCTTCCGACCCCGGCAGCTCCGGCGAATGCGCAGTGAGGGCGTCGCGCTCCGCAAGGGCATCGCCGTCGGGACTGCCCTGCTGACGGTCGTTGCCGCCTGCTCCCGCGGGGGCGCAGCACACCACCCGTCCAGCGGTACAGCACAGGCAACGCAGCCGTCCGTTGCCGTCGCCGCGCCCGATTTCGCGAACGTCTCCGCACTGATCACCGACGCGATCGCGGCGAACAAACTGCCCGGCGCGGTGGTGGTGATCGGGCACGGCGGGGAGGTGGTCTTCCATCGGGCTTACGGCTCGCGCAAGCTTGCGGGCGAACCCGGATTAGAGGGAATACCCGCGCCCGCCGAGCCGATGACCGAGGACACCATCTTCGACCTGGCGTCGCTGACCAAGAGCCTCGCCACGGCGACGGCCGTCATGCAGCTCGCCGAGCGCGGCTCAGTCTCGATCGACGAGCCCGTGCAGCGCTACCTGCCCGGCTTCAATACCGCGGGCGATCCTCGCCGTGCGCAGGTCACCGTCCGCATGTTGCTGACGCACACCTCGGGGTTGCCGGGCGACGTGAACCTCGGGGACCCGTGGGGGCTGGACGGGCCGGACAAGGCGGAAGGTATCCGTCGAGCGCTCACGACCCCGCTGGAGTCGGGCCCCGGCGGCGGCTACAGCTACTCCGATATCAACTTCATCGTGCTCGGCGCCTTGGTCGAAAAGCTCAGTGAGACGGCGTTAGACGGCTACGCGCAACAACACGTCTTCGACCCCCTCCGCATGACGGACACCCGCTACCTTCCGCTGGCCAAGGCGTGCGGGCCGCACAGCACGATCGGTTCGGCCATCGCCTGGACGTCCGCGCCCGGCGACGGGCGGCCATGCCCTGCCGGCACTTTCGACGTCGGCATCCTGCCGCGGGTCGCACCGACCGCGCGCGACGAAGAGAGCAGGGGCGACCCGGGCGCGAATCCCGACCTGGACCGCCTGCTGCGGGGCACCGTGCAGGACACCACCGCCCGGCGCATGGGAGGAGTCGCCGGTCACGCCGGCGTGTTCTCGACGGCTCACGACGTCAGCCTTTTCGCGCAAGCGCTGCTCGACCGGCTCGCGGGCCGCCCCAGCGAGTTTCCGTTGACACAAGCAACTCTGGAGCTGATGACCAGTCCGCAGCAGCCGGGACACAACGCCCACCAACTCGACGCCGCCAATGCGGCCAGTCGAGCGGCCGTCAGCGGCGGCCCGGACGCGAAGGACCCGTTGCTCGCTCCGCACTACCCCGCGATCGCGGGTGCGGATGTGCGCGGGCTCGGCTGGGACATCGACACCGCCGACTCGCTGGCGCGGGGAGCCGTCTTTCCGATAGGCAGCTTCGGCCACACGGGCTTCACCGGAACCTCACTGTGGATGGACCCGGGCTCGGACACGTACATCGTTCTGCTCTCGAACTCGATCCAGGTGCGCGGCAGCCCGCCGATGTCGAGATTACGCGGTGAGGTCGCGACGGTAGCGGCGCGCGCGCTGCATCTGTGAGCAAGTGGGCGCCCATGCTCAATCGAAAACCGTTGCCAGATCTGGATTCCGCCAATGGGTCCGCATGAGCTGCAGCTGGTCCTCGACGACCGATGCCGACAACGGGGGCAACGCGTCGACGTCGAACCAGTCGATCGCCGACGTTTCGGTGTCCTCGGGTGCCACACGACCCCGCTCGCGGCACAGGAAGAACAGCTTGTAGACGTGGAAGAGGGGCAGCCGCCCAGACCCTCGGCCCTGCTTGTCCTGGTCGACTACGGCGACGAGCTTGTCGACATCGACGACCAAACCGGCCTCTTCGCGCACCTCTTTGGCGACCGCCTCCGCCGGGCTTTCCAGTACGTCGCACCAGCCCCCCGGCAGGGTCCAACAGCCGTCGGCGCGCTCTTGCACCAGCAAGACCCGCTCGCTCGAGTCGAAGATCGCACCACGCACCGACACCTTGGGAGTCATGTACCCGCTGTCCATGGCGACCGCGGCTCGTAACCGCTCGGGCCCGCCCTCGCTGATCAGCCCCAGCAGTTCCTCGCCGCACCGACGTACCTGTTCGTAGCGTTTGCGGTCGAAAGGATCCTCGGTGAAGCTCAGACCGTTCTGCGCGACGGCGAGCAGAGTCAGTGCTTGGTGGCGGATCAGTGCGGCGGCCTCAGGCGCTGGCGAACACATGGCCTCCAGTGTGCCCGCCGGGGTTCGCCTCGCCTCGCGCCCCGTCGCTCCGCCCCCGTCACGCGGATGGTGATCGCGTGCATGCGTAGCGAGCGTCACGGCATCCAGTTCGGTGCTCGTTCGATCCCAACACGTTCCAAAGGTGCTGCTTCACAACGGCTTCGGCCGGCCCTCAGCCTCGCGAAAACGACTCTGGCGGCCAGCCGGATCGGCCCGGCGCCCCGAGGCTCGATTGCGCCGGAGCGCGGAGTTGATACGCTTCGACGTGGCCCGGTGGTCAGGCGTGAGGCCGGGCCTTGCGCTTCTGGACAAGCCAACGCCGGCCGTGAACGGGTGACCGGCCCACCGACCGCCTTGGAGGATTTCATGCGCAGGTGCGCGTCATGACCGATGCCGCTTGGGTTCTCTATACCGAGCAGATGGATAAGGTCGACGGCTGGTTCTTCGAGGCGGACGTCGAGATGTTCAGCAAGCTGCTCGCCAGCCAAACGGCGGAGGGCGTCACGGGCGACATCCTGGAGATTGGTGCGTATCAGGGCAAGTCCGCCATCCTCATGGGCTACAGCCTCCGCGATGACGAAGAGCTGGTCATCTGCGACCTCTTCAGCGACGTGATGCACCACGCTGACATCTCGGCGAGGCCGCGCCAGCAGTACGCGGGTCTAGAGCAACAACAATTCCTGGCCAATTGGGATCGCTTTCACACGCGTCGACCCACACTCGCGGTGTGTGAGTCGACGCAGCTGGATCTGGGGGATCGGGCGCTGCGCTTCGCGCACATCGACGGATGCCACAGTTACCGGTGCGTCGCCAGCGACATCCGCCTCGCGCTCTCGCACATGGCCTCACGGGGCGTGATCGCGCTCGATGACTATCGCGGCGTCGAGACGCCCGGCGTGGCCGCGGCCATCTGGCAAGCGGTCGGCAACGGCGTCCTCTTCCCCTTCGCCGCCACGTACATGAAGCTTTATGCCTGCGCGTCCGCCGCCGATCAGAGCTATTGGGCGAAGCGGGTGCGGGATCGCGGCGATATCTGCGTGCTGCCGGACTTCGATCTGCCCACCTATCAGGAAGTTTCGGCCGCCCAGCTCGACAGCTCGACCGGGCACGACGTGGCCGAATCCTGACTTAACCCGGCGGCCGCTCGGACGGCACCGACCCGTCCTCGGTCGGCAGCCGCGGCGAGGCTGAAGTTCCTTGCCGGACAGCCTCTTCCAGCAGGTCGGCGGCGGCCGCGGCGCTCTGCGCAGGAGGACTCAGGTGCGCGGCCACCTCGCGGGTTCGAGCGACACACTGTGGTGTGAGGATGGACCGCAGGTCCGAAACCAGGGTGTCCGGCGTCATCTCGGAGAAGTGGCGCCCGATGCCGACGCCGAGCTGATTGACCGCAGCCGCCCACATCGGTTGGTCGACCGACACCGCGAGGGCCAGGGTCGGAACGCCGGCCCTGATACCGGCGAACGTGGTGCCCGGTCCCGCGTGATGAACGACCGCGCGGCAGGCGGGGAACACCGCCGCGTGGTTCGACGATCCCACGATCTTCACGTGGTCGGCGGCGGCCAGATGCGTGAAATCGCTGATGCCGCTGGAGATCAACGCCCGCTCACCGAGCTGCGCGCACGCATCGCTGATCGTGGTGAGCAGGTCCTCGGGGAAGGCGACGCGTGCGCTGCTGCCGAACCCGAAGTAAATCGGCGGGGTCCCCGCGTCGATCCACGAAGCGACCTCCGCATCCAGCTCCGTCGACAACTCGAGCGTCAGACCCCCGACGAAAGGCCGCCGGACGTCGAACTTCGCCCATTCGGCACCCAGGCCGGGAAAGAACAGTTCGTCGTAGGCCTGCAGTTCCAGCGGTATCTGTGCACCGGCTCCCGGGCGTTCCGGCAGACCGAGGGTGCGGCGTTGGGCCACCTCGGCCTCCTTGGTGATCTGCGAGCCCGGATCGTTCGGCGGAAGCGGATAGATGTGCAGCGCCGCCTGCGCGATGCCATGGTACTCGGCGACGTTGGCGGCCAGGCCCTGCTCGCTCGCGTCCGTAAGGATCAGGTCGGCGCCCTCGGACAGCGACACGAGCGCCGCACCTAGCGACGGCCAGAGTTCATTGAAGTCCCGCAGTATCTCCCATGCCATGAGCACGGGGTTGGGCGTATCACCCCATTTACGAGCAATATTGGCGTTCTGCTCCGTCTGGTCGCGGCCGTGCGGAACGGCGGTGAGGCCCGCGGAAGCGACGAAGTCGAGATAGTTCGGCGGGGCCGCCATTCGCACCTCGTGGCCGCGGCGGTGCAACTCCCGCGCGACGGTGGCGCACGGCTCGACGTCGCCGCGAGTTCCCAAGGTTGCCAGGGCGAACTTCATGGCCACAGCCTCACTCTCGGGGATGTGCCGGTGGCGACAGCGCCGCCTAGGTCTGACATTTCAGAGCCTCTCGAAAGTAAGCGATGGTCCGCTCGGCGCCCTGGTCGAACGACACCTGGGGGCGCCAGCCGAGGCGGGACTCGGCGAGACTGATGTCAGGCTTGCGCTTGCGCGGGTCGTCGGGGGGAAGTGGCTCGAAGACGGTGACCGAAGGCGACCGGGTCATCTCCGTGATGATCCTTGCGGTCTCCAGAACCGTCAATTCCGTCGGGCTGCCGAGGTTGACCGGTCCTGTGAACGAGGGCTCGCTCCTCGCCATGATCATGAGGCCCCGCACCAGATCGTCGACGTAGCAAAACGATCGCGTCTGGCTACCGTCACCGAATACCGTGATTGGATTGCCTTGCAGCGCTTGGACGATGAAGGAGGAGATGATCCTTCCGTCTTCGATGTCCATTCTCGGGCCGTAGGTGTTGAAAATCCGGACGACCTTGATCGCAACGCCGTACAGGCGGGCATACTCGAGCATCAGCGTCTCGGCGACGCGCTTGCCTTCCTCGTAGCAGCCCCGAGTGCCGAAGCAGTTGACATTTCCCCAGTAGCTTTCGGACTGCGGGTGGACGGCCGGGTCACCGTAGACCTCGCTGGTCGACGCCTGCAGCATGGTTGCGCCGCTCTCTCGCGCCAGTTCCAACAGGTTCTTCGTCCCGACGTAGTTGGTCTCGAGGGTGAACAGCGGGTCCCGTTGGTAGGCGCGCGGCGACGCGGGGCACGCCAGGTTGAAGACGGTGTCGACCGGGCCCGTCAGCGCCGCGGTCAACGGTTGGGTGATGTCGTGCTCGAGGAAGCCGAAGCCCGGGTCCGAATCCAGATGTGCGATGTTCTCGCGCCTGCCGGTGCAGAAATTGTCCACGCCGAGCACCTCGACGCCCTCGCGGCGGAGACGATCGCACAGATGGGACCCCAGGAACCCGGCGGCGCCCGCGACCAGGGCTCTCATCTTGCGTTCTCCTTCGCTTCGGCACACGCCGTGGCGCTCGGGCGCGGGCGCTTCGGATCATAGATCTTCACGTCTCCGCCCACCGTTGCGGAACCGGCGGGGGAGCGCCGCGGTCCAAGCGCCGGCGGGATATGCAGGTAGGGCTCCGCTCAGCGTGGTTCGACCAGCGTGAGCCAGATCTCCGCGGCCGTCACTGCAGCGTGAGTTTGTGGACGCGTTCATCGTAGGGGACGAGTTCGCGGGCGCGCCCGGCGCGGATCTTGGCGACGAAATCAGGATTGGCCAGGGCGGCGCGCCCCACGGCGGCGATGTCGAATTCGCCGCGTTCGAGAACGAGCGTTCGCGTTTGTCGGCGATATGGCGTCGCCACCCGGGCATACGGACCGGGGTCGGTTCCGTTAGCACGAAGGTGCAGAACGACCGAACTGAGGGGAGTGCCATGCGCGCATACCGTTTCCGGGGCAGCGCCGGACTGGACGGCTTGGAATTGCATGACGAACCCGTCCCGTCGCCGCAGCGTGGGGAACTTCTGCTGCGCGTGACGGCTGTATCGCTGAACTACCGCGACGTAGCGATCCCGCTGGGCCGCTACGTCCGCGACAGCAAGCCGGGGCTGATTCCGTGCAGCGACGCTGCCGCCGAAGTCGTCGCGGTGGGTCCGGGCGTGACCGATTACCGGCCGGGCGACCGCGTCGTGAGCGCGTTCCACTCTCGCTGGTTCGGCGGTCCGCTACCAGCCACGGCGAATTCCGATAGCTATGGCAGCGGACAGGATGGCTGGCTCACCGAGTACAAGGTGGTTTCGCGCGAGGCCGTCCTTCCTATTCCCCAGGAGATGCCGGACGAACACGCCGCCACGCTGCCCTGCGCCGGCGTCACGGCCTGGAATGCGCTCAATGGCCCGACGCCAGTCCGGGCCGGACAAACCGTGCTGACGCTCGGCACCGGTGGCGTCTCGATCTTCGCCCTGCAACTCGCGAAAATCCTCGGTGGTCGTGTCGTCGCGACGACCTCCAGCGCTGAAAAGGCCGCGCGGCTGCGGGAATTGGGCGCTGACGACGTCGTCAACTACCGCAGCCATCCCGAGTGGGGGACGCAGGTACGCGAGCTGACCGGCGGCCGTGGGGTGGACCGCGTGATCGAAGTGGGAGGACCGGCCACCATCAACCAGTCGCTGCGGGCGATCGCCACGGGAGGGGAGGTCACTCTCATCGGGTTCCTCAGTGAGGACAACCCGGGCATCGACTACTTCGCGCTTCGGGGAGCTGGCGCCATCACACGGTCCATCACGGTCGGTGACCGCACCCAATTGCACGAGCTCATTCGCGCTGCCGCCGTCACCGGCCTCACGCCCGTGATCGACGACGTCATCGAATTCGCGGACGCTAAAACCGCTTTCGAGCGGCTACGCGACGGCAAGCACATCGGCAAACTCGTCATCCGAGTCGGTTGAACACTCGGTAGCGCGCGAGCAGTGACCGACGTCGGCCCGGATCAGCCGCATCCGTCGCGCCCGTCGGCGACGAGTGCCCAATACCGGCGTTCGCGCTCGGTCAGCTCGTTGCTGGTAATCGCGTCGAAGGCCGCGGCGTCGCGCTCGAGCCGCGCCGCCGCGTCGGGCAGCGCATCGGGACCCTCGAGCCGGAAGCAACTGGGCGCGAGCGGACCGAACAGCAAGGCACGCCGCAACTGCGGCCAGTTGCCCAGGTGCGGCTCGACCCCGGCGGCTCGGGCGAAGGCGAGGGCGACCAGATTCATGCGGGTTTTCTGCGGAGCGGCACGCCGGGCCCGGTAGGCCTGGATGGCGGAGCGCTGCTCGGCGTCCGAAGGCGGTGCTATCGCGCCGCCCCAGGTGTAGGCGATCCACCGCGCCTGAAGTTCAAGCGGCACAAAGTATCCGCCGGACTGGTCCCACATGCCGACGAATGCCAGTCCGGGCAGGTCGGGATGGAAGGTGTAGCGGTCCGTATCGAGGTGCACCGTGTCGAGGTCGACGGCGGCCCGGATGTCGTCACTCAGGAACGGCAGGTGCAGATTGAATCCGGTGCCGAACACGAGACCGTCGAAATCCTCGGAGCGGCCGTCGCCGAACGTCACGGTGGTGCCCGCGATGCTGGTGATCCACGCCGCACCGCGATCCGACCCTCGGCCACCAATGGCAGGTAGTGCTGGCACAGCGTGACACCCGCGGCGAACAATGACGGCTCCGGGGCCGGTGGGCCGTACTGCTGCGGGCTGCCCCCCGCCTCGAGGACCATCTCCTTCAGTTGCCGGTCCACCTCGGGGGACGGCAGGCGCTCATTCGCCAGCGCGCCGTAGCGGGTGAACATCTTGTGATCGGACGGGATTCCCCCGGCGAATTTCGGCAGGATGTACCGCTGCCGGCGCTGAGTGACGACGACACGCGCCGCGCCCAATTGCGCTAGCTCCGAGGCGATCTCGAGTGCGCTGATCGCGCAGCCCGCCACCAGCACTTTCTTGCCGAGGTAGGGGGACGGCCCACGATAGGCGTAGGTGGAGATCGCGGCGGCCGAACCGCTGAACGTGTCGAGGCCTGGGATCGAGGGGATGGCGGGGGAGTGGAACCTTCCGGTTGACACCACCACTCGGTCGAACCTTTCGGTACCACCGGTGTGTTCGACGAGCCATCCGTCACCGTCGGGCGCGATCCGGTCGATCCTTCTGCCGAACCGGATGCGCGGTGTCACCCCGAACGTGTCGGCGTAGCGGTGCAGGTAGTCCAGGATCTCTCGATTGGGCAGAAAGACGGCCTTGCTGCGGTGCTCGAGGTCGCTGAACGCGGTCATGATCCGACTGGTGTTGGTGTACATCGTGGGCCAGACGCCGCTTCGGCCGACCATGCCCGCCCACTGCCCACCCAGCGTCGTGCTCTGCTCGAACAGTGTCGGTTGCAGGTGCTGCGCGAGCAGCCAACGCGCCGCGACCAGCCCGCCGGGTCCCGCTCCGATCACCGCGACGGTTGCTGCCACCGCTGAACTGTCGCACGCGCGAGCGTGGGAGTGCGAGCGCCCGCGGTGCTCACACCTGCGTCTCGGGTGCCCACTTCGGGAGTCGCGCCTCGGCGCGGTGTGTCGATCGCGCCGCCGCCAGCGTCACCGCGCGCTCCCCGTTGATCGCGGTCAGCGGCGGCGGCTGCCCCTTGCGCAGCGTGGCGATCAGCTCCCGATAGGGCCCGATGAGGTAGACGGTGTCACCGGCTTGCAGTCGAGCGTTGCGTCGCGGGCGCAGGCTCACCGGCCCGTCCGGCCGGGTGATCGCGATGACGCGCGTCTGAGTGGACAGGTCCACCATGCGCAACCCGTCGAGTTCGCTGCCGGCCGCCACCAGCATGCCGCCGACCATGAACGAGCGCTGTCCCACCCAGAACGTGCCCAGCACCTGCAGCCCCATCGCCGCGCCGATGAACCACGGCGCCGCCAGATCGACGAGCGAGCGCACGTTCTCGAACCCGAACTGCCGGTTCACCGCGGTGCCCAGCGCGCGGCCCTGCACCCGCATCACGATCGGGACCTGCGTGTCGGAGCCCAGAATTTCCAACAGCACGATGCCGGTGCGGATGTTCGCCATGTCGTCCTGGGTGACCACAGCCACCCCGCGGGCGCGGTCAACCCGCGCCGACTCGAGCGTCTGATGCATGGTCGAGTCGCCGAAGATGACCGGCACGTCGAGGTCCGCCGCGATCTTCAAGAAGCGGTTGGTCTCGTCCTGTTCGATCACCACCACGTCGTACCCGGCGGTGTGCAGGTCGGTGACGACGCGGATGCCGATCGACCCCAGCCCCACCACCACGATGTGCCCGCGCATGTGCCGCGCCCGTCGTACTCCGGCGTTCTGGCCGAGGCGTCGGGACAGCAACACGTCGGCCAGCGACGCGACCACCACGGCGGTCACGATCACGCCGCCGAACATGAGCGCGATGGCGAACAGCCGCAGGAAGGTCGACTGCTGGGCGAAGCTGAAGTCGCCGAAGCCGACACTGGTGATCGTCTCCGAGGTGAAGTACACCGCGTCGAGCCACGACATCCTCGGGTGCTGATAGGTGTAGCGCACGACGGCGGCCGAACCCATCATGAGCAGAAGCGTCAGCACAAGCGACGGCAGGAGCATCGGGCTGACGTCGTCGCGGATGGCGCGCGCGGCGTCCACCGCGCGCCGGACCCGGGAATTGCTGGAACGCGACGCCGTGGGAGGAGCCACCCGAATGCCACGGGCCGCCATCTCGTCGCGGACCCCGATCATCGAGGTCCAGTCGCCGGCGTAGACCGCCAGGTCGCGCCCCGGGCAGGGCACCACCTCCCCGGGCACGGGCGAGTTCTTCCCGTGCACGACCGCCACCGGCGCGAGGTCGCCGTAGATCTCCCGCAGGGTGCCCTGCTGCCGCGCCTCGGATCCCCAAACGACGAAGTCGATGCCGTCGGTGTCGAATTCGTGGGTGTTGCGCGACAGGACGGCCTCCACGACGGAAGGGGCGGCCAATTCGGCGACGTCCAAGATGGCGCCCGGGCCGTTGACGACAGACACCTTGGCGCGCAACACGTTGTCCGCCAGGCGCGCGACCACACGCACATTGGGGCTGTATTGGCGTGCCAGCAAGGCGATTTCGAGATTGACCGCGTCGTCGGGCCCGGCGCAGACCACGGCGCGCGCCCGATGCACCCCGGCTCCGAGAAGGTCGGCGGCGGTGTTGATCTTGATGATCCGCGCGCCAGCACCCCGCAACTCCTCCGCGATCGTCCGGGACAGCGGGTCGTCGCCGCTGACGATGATCTCTCGGTGGAACTGGAAGACCTCACCCATGTGGCCGGCCCCGCTCGGTCCTCGATCGCTGCCGCGGTTACCGCTGCGCGAGGACGGACTGCCGCACCGGGAGAGGTTGCTCGCCGTCTGGGCGGGGCTTGTTGTAGCGCGGCATCGACACTCCCAAAGTTCACTGGTGCCTATGACTATCGGGCACGGTGCGCGAAACTGCCACCGGAACGGCCGGGCGCGACAGCGCCAACTTTCCTCACGCCGCGCCGCAACAGGTTCGACCCCAGCTTGTCATGTCCAGGAAATAGTCGAGGCGTAGAACAAGCTCCGCGCTTGAAGTGCGTTCCGCGGGAGAAGAGTTGGCGCTCGACGCCGGCCTGCGGCAGGCACGAGCGGGGGAACGCCGCGTTCACCAGCAGCCCGCGCACCGAGCAAGGAGCAGCGAGTGTCCGAGACGACCCCCGACGATATCTTCAGGCTCGCGCGGGACGAGAAGATCGAATACGTCGACGTCCGCTTCTGCGACCTGCCGGGGACCATGCAGCACTTCACGATTCCCAGCTACGTCTTCGACGAGAACGTGTTCGAGGAGGGGTTGGCGTTCGACGGCTCGTCCATCCGCGGCTTCCAATCGATCCACGAGTCCGACATGTTGCTGCTTCCCGATCCCGAAACGGCGACCATCGATCCGTTCCGCTCGGCCAAGACGCTGATCGTGAACTTCTTCGTGCACGACCCCTTCACGCTGGAGCTGTATTCGCGCGATCCACGCAACGTCGCCCGCAAGGCGGAGAACTACCTGATCAGCTCGGGCATCGCCGACACCGCCTACTTCGGTCCGGAAGCCGAGTTCTACATCTTCGACTCGGTCAGCTTCGACTCGCGCACCGACACCTCGTTCTACAAGGTGGACGCCACCTCGGGTTGGTGGAATACCGGGGCGGAGGCCGAACCCGACGGCAGCCCGAACCTCGGCTACAAAGTCCGGCCCAAGGGCGGCTACTTCCCGGTGGCGCCCACCGACCACTACGTCGACCTGCGCGACGTCATGCTCACCCACCTCACCAACGCCGGCTTCTCGTTGGAGAAGGGGCACCACGAGGTGGGCAGCGGCGGCCAGGCCGAGATCAACTACAAGTTCAATACGCTGCTGCACGCGGCCGACGACCACCAGATGTTCAAGTACATCGTCAAGCAGACCGCGTGGCAGGCCGGCAAGACCGTGACCTTCATGCCCAAGCCGCTGTTCGGTGACAACGGCTCGGGCATGCACTGCCACCAGTCGCTGTGGAAGGACGGCGTGCCGTTGATGTATGACGACATGGGGTACGCGGGGCTCTCCGATACTGCCCGCCATTACATCGGCGGCCTGCTCTATCACGCGCCGTCGCTGTTGGCCTTCACCAACCCGACCGTCAATTCCTACAAGCGGCTAGTTCCGGGTTACGAGGCGCCGATCAACCTGGTGTACAGCCAGCGCAATCGCTCGGCGTGCGTGCGGATCCCGATCACCGGCAACAATCCCAAGGCCAAGCGGCTCGAGTTCCGTTGCCCGGACTCCTCGGGCAACCCGTATTTGGCGTTCTCGGCCATGCTGATGGCCGGCCTCGACGGCATCAAGAACAAGATCGAGCCGCCGCCCCCGATCGATAAGGACCTCTACGAGCTCCCGCCGGAGGAAGCCGCCGAGATCTCACAGGCGCCCACCCAGCTATCGGCGGTGATCGACCGACTGGAAGAGGACAGCGAATACCTCACCGAGGGCAGCGTATTCACCCCCGACCTGATCGAAACCTGGATCAATTTCAAGCGCAATTACGAGATCGCGCCCTACAACCTGCGGCCGACGCCCTACGAGTTCGCGCTGTATTACGACGTTTAGGGCCTGCGGTCAACGGCCCGGGCCCGGCTTCGCGGGGTTGTCCGTGACGACTTTGACGAGAGCCTCTCTCGCCACTCCGTCGAGGTGGTGAGTCAGCAACCCCTCCACGGCGAATACGCCGAGCGCAGTCCTCGGAGCGACCTCCGATTCGGGAAAACCGGCCTCGCGCAGGCCGTGCGCCAGCATGCCCTCGACAAGTGTGTGAAACCCTGTGTGCCACAGATCGATTCGTTGAGACACGACGGTTCTCGCATGGACGGCCGTCACCAGTCGGTGGTAACGCTCCAGGCGCGCGACGACCCACAGCACCCGTTCGCTGAGTTCGGTCTCGGCGAGCTCGCCGATTTGCATCGCGGCGTCGGTCACGATGCGTTCCAGAACGCCGACCAGCAGCGCGTCTTTGTCCTCGAAGTACCAGTAGATGGTCGTCGGGGTGACCCCGGCGGCTGCAGCGAGCTGCGCCATCGAGGTGTGGTCGTAGCCGACGTCGGTGAACAGTCGCTCGGCGACGGCGAGGATCTCGGCGCGCTTCTCCTCCGGGGCTTGCGGTCGTCTGTTGCGCGGCACAGGATCAGCCTATCTTGACCGCCATACAAGAAGCTGTTAGCTTTCTTGAATTGCATACAAGAAAGCGTCGGCGGGATATGCGGCGGGCCGACCGCCGACCCGACGAGCAGTGACGGAGTGAAGGTGACAGCGACACCAGAATTGCGCTTCTCCCACAGCGAGGAGTCTTTTATTTCCAGCGGTGTGCGCTGCGCCGCGCGGGTCTATCGGCCCGCGGGACCGGGGGCGGGGCACCGAGCAGTCATTGTGATGGCGCATGGCTTCGGAGGCGTGCGCGCCTTGCGCCTCTACGCCTACGCCGAACGATTCGCCGCCGCCGGCTACATCGTTGTCGTCTTCGACTACCGGGGCTTCGGTGACAGCGAGGGGTGGCCGCGTCAGCTTCTCAGCATCAAGGCGCAGCATGCCGACTGGAGAGCGGCCCTGAAATTCGCGCGTGCAGTCGCGGGGTCGGACCCGGACCGCGTGATCGCTTGGGGGACGTCGTTCGCCGGAGGCCATGTCATCACTCTTGCCGGCGCGGGCGAACCGTTGGCCGCGATCATCGCTCAGGTGCCGCACATCAGCGGTCCCGCCGCCGTCCGCGCCACCGGCGTCCGCGCCGGTCTTCGGCTCGCGCCGTACGGCCTACGAGACCAGCTTCGGGCGTGGTTACGTCGACCACCGGTGTACGTGAATTCCGCTGGCGCGGTCGGGGAGCCGGCGGTGATGACGTCGCCGGACGCCTTGCCCGGCATGGAGCAGCTGATCACCGACTCGGCGCTCGCTGCCGACGCCTACCCGACGACCGTCGCCGCCCGCATCGTGCTGCGTATCGTCGCCTACTCACCGGGGCGGCATGCCGGTTCCATCACGTGCCCCGCCCTCGTCCAAATCGCCGAGCACGACGCCGTGACTCCGGCGCGCGTCGCCCTACGAGCCGCGGGCAAGATGACGGCGGCGACGGTGCACACCTACGATTGCGGCCACTTCGATCCCTACGTGGAACCGCTATTCTCGACGGTCGTCGCCGACCAACTCGCGTTTCTCGCCCAGCACGTGCCCGCGCAGGGCGAATCATAGCGGATGCGGGTGCCTCGGTTCGTGCCCGCTGATGCGTTGCATGTCAAGGGTTTTCGCTGATCCACTCGGTGGTGAACCGCACGATCTCCGGCACGCTCTTGGCCAGATCCGACCCGATCGACTTTTCCAACTTGCCGCCCACGAGCGGGATCTTGACCTCCACGCGCACCTCCGAACGCAGTTGCGAACCCTGACCCGACGGTGCCAGCCACATGTCCGCACGGCCCGATCCCAGGCCCGCGGAGGCCGAGACGTTGATCTGGCCGCGCACCTGCCGCTCGCCGTCGGGCCGCCACGTCTCGCTGTGCACCAGCCTCACCTCGCCTGGGACCACCTTGGCGATCAGCCCCGGCAGCAGCTGGCGCCCCAGGTGCTGGACGACGCGGACCGACACCGCGCCGCTGGCGTCGATGTCCAGGGCGTCCAGCGTGGTCACCGCCTCGGCGCCGCCGGCGGCGATGCGGGCTCGCCAATACGCCTCACGCGCGAACGCCGCATGGATCTGCTCGACGCTGGCGGGCGATTCCGCAACGACATCGAAGGAGCGCGCCATGCCCGACATTGTCCCAAAACGTCGATCGGATGCCGCCGTCCGCCCGCCGGTCGCGTGCAGGTCACGCCGGGGACACACCTCGGCGAATAACCGC
>NZ_LZJC01000071.1 GCF_001666755.1 Mycobacterium sp. E1214
GAGGAGAGGCGACGGGGGGGCCGGGGGGCGGCCCCGGCGGCGCGGCGGTCGCGGACCAGGCGACGCCGGCCGGTTGCGCGGCCACCGGGATGTTCATCGACTCGGTCTGCGGCGGGCGCCCGGCCATGCCTTGGTGGCGGCCGACGTCGAAGGTCAGCTGCGGGCCGTCGGGGTTGCCGATGTTGATCGACTGCCCGTCGTGGATCTCGACGACCGGCACGCGCCGGCCGTTGACGAAAGTGCCGTTGAGCGAGCCGTTGTCGATGGCCAGCCAGCGGCCCTGGTCGAAGCGCAGCAGCAGGTGTGCGCGCGAGATCAGGGGGTGGGTGATGCGCATGTCGGCCCGCAGGTCGCGGCCGACGACCACGTCATGGCCCGCTGCGAAGGTGCGTTCCGATCCTTCGTGATGGACGGTCAACGTCGGTGGGACTGGGGCGGACATCGCCACAACTGTAGCTTGCGACCCTGTGGTCTACCGGGCGGCGGCGACGGTGTCGGGTGCGCCCGTGACGACGCAGCGGGTGCGGGTGTAGATCGTCGGCATGCACCGGTTGCAGTGGGTGCACGCGGACAGCACCCCGGTGCGGGCGCTGTCGGCGGCGATCCGGTTGATCAGGTCCGGCTCGGCCAGCAGCGCACGGGCCATCGCGACGAAGTCGAAGCCCTCGGCCATCGCCAGGTCCATGGTCTCCCGGTTGCTGATGCCGCCGAGCAGGATCAGCGGCATCGACAGTTCGGCGCGGAACAGCTTGGCGTCGCGCAGCAGGTACGCCTCGCGGTAGGGGTATTCGCGCAGGAACTTTTTGCCCGTCATGCGCATGCCCCAGCGCAGCGGCGGTTTGAACGCCCCGGAGAACTCCTTGAGCGGCGCGTCGCCGCGGAACAGGTACATGGGGTTGACCAGCGAACTGCCCGCGGTCAGCTCGATCGCGTCCAGCCCGCCGTCGTCCTGCAGCCATTTCGCGGTGATCAGCGACTCCTCGGTGCTGATGCCGCCGCGCACGCCGTCGGTCATGTTGAGCTTGGCGGTGACCGCGATGGGCGTGCCCTCTTTCTCCACCGCGCGGCGCACCGCCATCACCATGCCGCGGGCCAGCTTGGCGCGGTTCTCCAAAGACCCGCCGAACTCGTCGTTGCGCCGGTTGATCAGTGGCGACAGGAACGCGCTGGCCAGGTAGTTGTGGCCCAGATGGATCTCGACGGCGTCGAAGCCGGCCTCGATGGCCAGCCGCGCGGCGTTGGCGTGGCCCTCGATGACGTCGTTGATGTCGTCGCGGGTCGCCTTGCGCGCGAACCGCATTCCGATCGGGTTGAAGAACCGCACCGGCGCCAGCGCCTTCGCCTTGTTCGACTTGGCGTTGGCGACCGGCCCGGCGTGGCCGATCTGTGCGCTGACGGCCGCGCCCTCGGCGTGGATGGCGTCGGTGAGCCGCCGGAAGCCGGGCACGGCCTCGGGCCGCATCCAGATGCCGTTGCCTTCGGTGCGGCCGCCGGGGGAGACGGCGCAGTAGGCGACGGTCGTCATGCCGACACCACCGGCGGCGGGTAGCCGGTGGTACTCGATCAGGTCATCGGTCACCAGCGCGTGCGGGGTGCGCGCCTCGAAGGTGGCCGATTTGATGGTGCGGTTGCGCAGGGTGATGGGCCCCAGCTTTGCCGGTGAGAAGACGTCGGGCACAGTGGGCTGGTCAGAGGGCATGCCAGGAGCGTAACGGGGATCACAACCCGGGGTGGTGGGGGTCGCCGATCCCGGGCGCGCCGGGCGGCCATGAAAGACTGAGCCCGTGAGCGCAATCACGCTGGACGGCAAGGCGACCCGCGACGAGATCTTCGTCGACCTGAAGGAACGGGTGGCCGCGCTGACCGCGGCCGGCCGCACCCCCGGGCTGGGCACCATCCTGGTCGGCGACGACCCCGGTTCGCAGGCCTACGTCCGCGGCAAGCACGCCGACTGCGCCAAGGTCGGCATCACCTCCATCCGGCGGGACCTGCCCGCCGACATCAGCGCCGCCACGCTGAACGAGACCATCGACGAGCTCAACGCCAACCCCGACTGCACCGGCTACATCGTGCAGCTGCCGCTGCCCAAGCACCTGGACGAGAACGCGGCGCTGGAGCGCGTCGACCCGAACAAGGACGCCGACGGCCTGCACCCGACCAACCTGGGCCGCCTGGTGCTCAGCGTCGCGGCCCCGCTGCCATGCACCGCGCGCGGCATCGTGCACCTGCTGCGCCGCTACGACGTCGAGATCGCTGGGGCGCACGTGGTCATCATCGGCCGGGGCGTCACCGTCGGGCGCCCCCTGGGGCTGCTGTTGACCCGCCGCTCCGAGAACGCCACGGCGACCCTGTGCCACACCGGCACCCGCGACCTGGCGTCGCTGACCCGGCAGGCCGACATCATCGTGGCCGCCGTCGGGGTCCCGCACATGCTGACCGCCGACATGGTGCGGCCCGGGGCGGCGGTCGTGGACGTGGGGGTGAGCCGGACCGACGACGGCCTGGTCGGCGACGTCCATCCCGGCGTGTGGGACGTGGCGGGCCACGTGTCGCCGAATCCCGGCGGGGTGGGCCCGTTGACCCGCGCCTTTCTGCTCACGAACGTCGTGGAGCTGGCCGAGCGGGGATGAGCGCGCGGACCGTCCTGCGGAGCCAATGGCCGATCCTGATGGTGGGCCTGATCTTCGTGACGGCGCTGGTCTTGGTGGGCGCGAACTTCTGGCGCCGCGGCGCGCTGCTGATCGGGATCGGTGTCGGTGTCGCGGCGCTGCTGCGGTTGGCGTTGCCCGACGACCGCGCCGGCCTGTTGGTGGTGCGCAGCAAGGGAATCGACTTCCTCACCACTGCGGCCGTCGGGGCGTCGATGGTCTATATCGCGTTCACCATCGATCCGCTGGGAACCGGTTAGGCCCGCGGCAGTTGCCCCGCCATGGCCGGGAGCTGACCGGCCATCGCCGGGAGTTGGCCCGCCATCGCCGGCAGCTGGCCGCTCGTCATGCCGGGGAGCTGGCCCGCCATCGCCGGGAGTTGACCGGCCATGGCCGGCAGCTGGCCGCCCGTCATGCCGGGGATTTGCCCCGCCGCCGGCAGCTGTCCCGGCATGCCGGGGATCTGACCGGCCATGCCCGGGATTTGCCCCGGCATGGCGCCCGACAGGTTGCCGCCCGCCAGGTTCGCCATTTCCTCCGGGCAGTAGGTCTGGATGGCGATGGTCGTGAACATGCGGGCCATCGTGGGGGACATGCCCCGGCCGGAGACGCTGGACGCGACCGCGGCGAAATTGCCGCCCGGCTGAGCGAGCATCGGGCAGATCGACTGGCCGACGGACATGGCGTTCCCGGGTTCGCCGAAGTCGACGCCCGCGTGGTTGAGCGAGTCGATGAAGCTGTCGTCGGTGCCCGCGTCGGCCCCGGCCGGTGCCGCCAGCGTCGCCGCGGCGGTGAGCAACCCGGCGGCCACGGCGAGCAGTCGGATGGTGAGGGGCTGATGACGGAAATCCCAGATCCACCTGTGCGTGCGAACCAGTGCCTTCATGCAGCCTCCCCCTGGGCCCGGAGTGCGCGAGGCACTCGATCTCGTTGAGAACTCTGAGCCATCGCGGTCACGTTTACGACACGGTGGGATCAAGGTTCGCACAATAAGCGTTTCGTGAGGTCACGACGTCGGCCTCGTGAATTATTGGGCAGCGTAGCCGGATAGGTCGTCGCGGGAAAATCGGAAGGACATCGGAAGGCCAACGTCACACCGCGCGGTGCGGTGTGGGGGCGTCGTGGCAAACCGGCGACGTTGAGCAATGCTGCGTTGGGGCGCATCATGATTCGTTGGGGAGCGCGCGCGTTGCGTGCGTCAGCGTCCCGTCCGGTAGGAATGCCGATGCACGACAGGGTATTTCGATGAACTCTGGTCAGCGTCGCCGTATATTGACAACGCTTATTGCTCCCGTTTCAGCGGTGGCTAAACTGCGCCAGAAAACTTGTGTCACTTGTGTTTCCTTAACCCCAACGCGGCGGTTTTTGTCGGTGGTGATGGCTAGTTTGGCGGTGTGAGTGCAAGCGGTTCGGCTGATCTTGAGC